>JAIRVH010000065.1 GCA_031253985.1 Sphingobacterium sp. | reverse complement strand
ATTGTTGATGCCGTTAAAAATGAAATTTTATCGAAAGATGATATGTTGCCTTCGATTAACGAGCTGAGCGGTTATCTTGATATTTCACGCGATACGGTGGAGAAAGCATACCGTTATCTGAAACAGCAGGAAATTATTGCATCTAATCCAGGAAAAGGATATTATATCAATAAAATAGATGTACAGTCTAAGGTAAAGATCGCGCTCTTTTTAAATAAGCTCAGTACACATAAAAAAATTGTCTATGACTCCTTTGCGCGTGAGCTTGGGGATTATGCCAATTTAGATTTATTTGTATACAACTCGGATCTTTCTTATCTGAATACGCTGCTGGGAAGTTTGACCAAAACCTATGATCATTATGTGCTCTTTCCTCATTTCAAAGAAGGTCGGGATAAAGCGCCTGATATCATCCGCAAGATTCCTGCAGAAAAGCTCATGTTATTGGGCCGGTTTATTGAAGATGTACCGGGTGAATTTCCAGCTGTTTATGAAAATTATGAACAGGATATCTATAGCGCCCTGGAGGAGGCTAACGAATCCTTAAGTAAGTATCAGATGCTCAAATTGGTCTTTCCAGATCATAGCGATTTTCCAAAAGCAATTATTAAAGGATTTTATAAATTCTGTCAGCAATATGCTTTTGATCACGAATTGGTCGCCGACCTTCACCGTGAAAAAGTTGTAAAGGAGACTTGCTACATCAACATTATTGAAGATGATCTCGTTAAGTTGCTGAATAAAATTATACAGAAAAAATTGGTCATTGGGATGGATGTTGGGGTTATATCCTACAATGAAACGCCATTAAAAAAATTTATATTGAATGGTATTACAACGATATCGACCGATTTTGAAATGATGGGGCGATTGGCGGCCGAATTGATCAGAAGTAAATCCAAGGATCGCGTTGAAGTCCCGTTCTATTTAAAGCTTAGACCCTCCGTATAGGTCAAAAAAAGCAGGCTAATCGTCTTGATTAGCCTGCTTTTTTTGACAAATATGATCTAGTCCTTTACGTATTGTAATGCAATAAAGAATCAGCCCGTTTATTCTTATTTCTTTATAGTTTTTACAGGAAACAGGTCAATAACACCTTTTGCAACCTTGCTGATGTTATTAATTGCTTTTTCTGGGTTATCAACATCGCCAGAACCACGAGCCTGCCAAATCACTGCGTTTGTTTTACGATCGATGGCTTCGATAATCAAATGGCCGTAACGATAGCGTTCTTTTGCAACGGGGTAATAGCCGCCGCCATAGTAATAAGGTGAAAACCATGGACGGTACCAGCCCCAGGGACCACCCCAGCCGTAATAACCGCCACCACCATAAACCAAACGGCTTTTATTATTGACAATGGTAATATACCGAAATAGTAAATCAGGATTATCTTTAGAATATTGTAGGCCCTTTGCCTCCAAGGCAGTATTCGCAGCATCCAAGATATTGGCTTTGGCGATATCGTTGTCAAAATAAGACTTCGAAAGCGAGTCTACCGGAGGTAACCAAGCATACGTCTTGAATGGAGTAAAATCCATCTTTTCTACCCGAGTGGTATTGTACTGATAAGACGAACATGATGCGAGTGCAACGCAAAGCACCAAAAATAATAGAATCTTTTTCATCGTAGTAATTTATTTATCAACTGTGATGAATCTACCATGAGTATTTTGTTGCCGCTTTGGACAACCACACTCATGATGGTTCATGGCCTATATGGAACTTATATTTATTTAACTAATTTGTTTTTATTCTTTATCCGCATACCTTTCAATTGTAAAAATAGTACAGTTGACGGTCTTTATGGCAATTGTTTTTTACCGTTCGGGATACTACCATCCTTTTGGGTTTTACAATCTACTACTTTAGACAAAAAACTATAAATATGGTTTAATCCGAATTGTAAAATTAATAGGGATATTTTGCCACCAATGGTATCTGTCTTCCTGGACCAAATGCTTTTGGACTAATACGCAGGATAGGAGGCGCTTGAAAACGTTTGAATTCCGCATTATTAACCAATTTACAGACCCTTTCTACTAACGATTTTTTAAAGCCCATTGCTACAACCTCAGATCCTGCTTTCTCATTTTCGATAAGTTCAAAGAGGATTTGATCCAATAGATCGTATTCCGGTAGAGAGTCTGAATCTTTTTGATCAGGTCGAAGTTCCGCAGAAGGCGCTTTTTCAATGGTATTGACTTGAATGATCTCCCGTTCTCGATTGATATAGCGTGCTAAATCATAGGCTTTGGATTTGTAAACATCACCGATCACGGAGATGGAGCCTGCCATATCTCCATAGAGTGTGCCATATCCTACAGCAGCCTCACTTTTGTTGGATGTATTGAGTAAAATATTGCCGAATTTATTGGAAACGGCCATCAAAATTACCGCACGTGCGCGCGCTTGAATATTCTCTTCAGTCGTATCTGGCTGTAGCCCTTCAAAAAGAGGAGCTAAACTATGTTCGAAGGCATTGGCGATATCTTTGATCGGAACAATATAATGTTTGCAACCCGTGTTATTAACGAGATCCATCGCATCTTTTATCGAATGGTCAGAAGAATAAACCGATGGCATCAGAATGGCTAATACATTATCGGCACCCAGAGCTTCACAGGCTAAAGCGGCAACTAAGGCCGAATCTAGCCCACCGGAAAGACCTAAAACCGCTTTTTTGAAACCAGACTTCTGAAAATAATCACGAAGCCCAAGAATCAATGCATCATGTATAAGGGCCATCTCAGCGATAGACTCTTTCGAAGAAGCTGTAGTGGAGGTTATATTTTGTTTATGGTAGGTGACAAATTGAAGATCCTCTTCAAAGCTTTTTAGTTCGGCAATTTTTGTTCCTTCATTATTCAGAGCGATTGAGCGGCCGTCAAAGATAATATCCATGTGAGCGCCAATTTGATTGACATAAATTAGCGGTTTGCCAGACTTCGTTACCTGTTGGCTGAGGACATTGATCCGTTCATCAAAATGAGTATAGGAAAAAGGGGATGCCGCAATATTGATGAGTAGGTCTGGATTTTCTTTTCTCAACTCTGCCATGGGGTCACCAACGTAAGAATTGCCCCCTTCGTCATCATCCCACAAATCTTCACATATGGTTAAGGCGATTTTTACACCGTTCAACTCGATACAATCAAAACGTCTGCTGGGCTCAAAATAACGATATTCATCAAATACATCATAATCAGGCAAAAGACCTTTTTTAACAATGTTTCGGACTACCCCATGCTCAATAAATACAGCGGTATTATACAGCTCTTTGCCTTCAGGATCACTGTTTTTTACGGGGGCTCCTATGATACAGGCGATATCCTGACAATGAGTAGCGATTTGATGAATAGCTTCATCGCATTGACGTTTAAAGGCCTTACTTCGCAAAAGATCCTTGGCAGGATAACCACCGATTGCGAGTTCGGCAAAAATAATAAGATCGGCCGTTGCTTCTTTGGCCTGTTGGATCGCGCTAATTATTTTTTTAGTATTTGCTTCAAAATTACCGATATGGTAATTCAATTGTGCTAAAGCTATTTTCATATGCTATTAATCGTCTAACTAAATAAGATACCAATTGATGTTGGATCTTCTCACAAATTTATTTCTTTTTTTTGATACTCAGACCGCTCTTAGTCGAATAAAAGCGCTAAATTATCTTCCGATCAATTGAAGGACATCGTATTACCAGCTATGGCCTGTAAGTGGAATGAATGTACAGTGAGTCCATGTTGAATCTATCTTTTGAGCTGCTATCGTTGTAGATGTATGTTTTTTACAACGCGGGACGATATTGAATGTGCTAAATTGTTTTAACATAATTTTAACAACGTTAAATGCTGTTAAATTTCTTGACATGAAAGCAGATCTGTAGTACCTTTGATATATCAAAAGAAACGAAAGATATTTAAAAATTAATATATAAAGAACTTTTCATAATTTAGGTTAATAATTGGTTAGGTAAAGCTCGGAGTTCCCCACTTCGAGCTTTTATTTTTTCTAGACACCTGTTTCAAGTCGTGTTTCAATTTCCTTCTTTTTTTAATTAATTTAAAGTGTTTTTGACGGATCATACTATTGTCGACAACAGCGATCTTTTTGTTAGGTAAGTATAGTTCCTTCCCTTTTTTCTCTTTTAATTTTTTGTGCGGCAAATTAGGATCAGATAGTGATCAAATTTACTCTTTTAACAGTGCTTGTTCAGTGATCGTTCAGTGCTTGTTCAGTGCTTGCTCAGTGTCGACTGAATGATCAGTGACTGATCACTGTTTAAAAAGCGATTGAATATTGTTATTAGGTATAAGTTGATGTTAAAAAGTATCAGTTTTAAGATCTATCTTACTTTTAAGTTTTTGGATAATTTTGCCAGCATATAAAACTATCGCCTAATAAACACTTAATCGTTATTTATTATTTTGAAGAGATAGCGGGAATATACTGCCCAGTAGAGAAGGGCTGGTATAATGCGATGATGTTTGCGCAGGTTGAAGACCCTATTGAACGATAAAGCTCCTAAAATAATATTATTTTAGGAGCTTCTATCCGTTATTGCTTCAAAAGAAGCGTTAATTATTTGATATCCGTTACTTCAATTACGAAATCCAATGGTGAGTTTGCCGGAATAGTTCCTACAGCCTGGTTTTGGTATCCATATAGTGAAGGCGCCATGATGTGAATCTTACTTCCTTTTTGTAAACCTTTTTCTGTTAAGCCGCCCAAGTTCATGTCTCCGATTTTTTGCGGAGCAAAAGCAAAGGTCCAGGCAGGGATAATTGTGCTGTAAAATGGATATTGATAACCCGTGTTTGTGATGATTTCAAATTCTTTGGCAGTATCTGTTTGATCAAATACACTTCCGCTCAATAATTTTCCTACGTATTTTACAGTCGGTTTAAATTTTAAGTATTTGCCATTTAATGTGTCAACCACTTTGTATTCATAATTTCCTGTTCCTTCGGCAAGAATTTCATACCAAATTCCTGTTTTACTATTGTATTGTGCATCAGGGTAATTTTGGCTAACATAATTTTTCAGCGTAATGGAGTCCGTTTTAAATTGTGCATTTGCATCGTAAACCGGGGCATCGTCGCTTTTGTTACAACTGACAATTAGGAAAGCGATTGCTGCAATTCCCATGAATAGTGGTGATAACAGTTTTTTCATTATATTTTTTATTGGTTTTTCAAGGAAAAGCTATTTTCTTAATGAAAGAAGCTTTGCAAATGTATATTATTTTTTCTTCGTTAAAAGTTTTTGCTGTAAGAATTAACATTTTGATACAGTAATTTACACTTCTGAACGCGGAGTCACAAAAAAGCCATTCTCACGAGGAAAATGGCTTCGATGAATGCATTGTTGGTATTTCTTAGTTGGAACCCGTTGAGATAGCAGTAATCTCTATTGTATATGCAACAGGTGTATTTTTCGGTACTGTTATTTTTTCGCTACCATCTTTAAATTCTTTTTCGTCAAACCCTAGGTAGGAAGGTGCTACGAAACGAATTTTAGATCCCTTAACTAACCCCGATGTTGTTAATCCATTGAATTTCAATTCGCGACCATCTTGGCTAATAACTTTTGGGATAAATGCATAATACCACGCGCCACCATATTTGTTAATCGCAGGGCTTAAGTTGCTGTAATTAGATGGAGTCCCTTCTTTACTTTGGTCGAATATAGTTCCATTCAATAGTTGTCCTTTGAAATTGATTGTTACCGAAGGGGATGTTATCACATAGCCTCCATTCCCAAGTTGAGCCTTGTAAGTGTAAGATGTTTTATCTCCAGGATTCAGAACTTGATAAATAATCTTCGTTGAATCGTCTACAACGTAATTAGCTTGACCAGCGTCATTCTTGAAGTTTTGTTTAGCATATTCTAATAATAAAGGTGCCTGATCTTTGTATAAAGAATCTTGTCTTGCCTTTTCCTTTTTTATGGCTTCTTGTTGTTGTCTTATTAATTCATCATAGTCGATATTATCTTTATTACAAGCAGTAAAAAGAACCCCGAGACACAAAAACGCCATTAAAAATTTAGTGATATTTTTCATAATTTCTTAAAGTGTGTATTAATTATAAAATCCAAAACGCAGAAATAACGAAGTTCGCTACAAGTAAATGTTAAATTATTCTAAAAAAACAGCTAACTCCTTTGAATTCAAGTATTTTTGTTGTATACTTTTTAAATGAAATTCAGCGTCTAACCGTAAAAGACTTGGAAAGATCATATTCCTTCCCTTCAGCAGCTGTAATGCCAACGGATGGAATTGCCCCGTTTTCTTTCTGTTGCTTACTGGCTTCCATATACTGTTGTCAAAAGCAAGGTCCTGAATAGATTCGGCATCTAAGTGAACAGCATAATAGCGCTCATTAATTAATTGGACGATCTCCTTTTTCGTAAAGATTTCTTGTTCCATTTTTCGGCAGTAGCTACACCAATCGGTATGAATAAAGAGCAGTGTTTCGCGTGGGGCAACGGTCAGGAGTGAATCCAGTTGCGGAAAATCGAGCCAATTTATCCGCTCCTGACCAAAGTGGCAGAGCGGATAAAAGAATAGGATCAATAGTATCTGTATTTTTCTGAAATGTTTCATAACTTCCAAATGACCTAGTGAAAATGGCCGACACGAAGTCCGAAAGTATACGTGCGCGGGCGCGTTGGACCATAGATATAGTCTGAGTCACGTAGCGCCCCCTTGTCAAAATCCTTCTGGAAAGCATTGAACATATTTTGTACACCACCAAAGATTTCAATGCTGAAATCCTTATGTATTGGGAAGGTGTAGCCCAGACGAAGATTTAATTCCACAAAGTCCCGGGCATTTTTGAGGGTCATCACATCATTTTGAATATGTGGAACAATCATTTTTCCTGTGTATACGCCTGTCAGATCGACCGCAAATTGTTTGGTCGCCTTTAGATTACTGTTCATATAACCATAAATATTGGGCGTACGGACATATTTTTTGGTCAGGATATCCTGTCCATCTTCTTTCCCCTCATAGATAAGTTGATCTTTCTTATAACGTGAGCGCTGGATTGTTCCGCCCGTTTGAAACGAAAACCAGGAAGACGGTGCGATATTGATTTCGATATTGGAGCCATATACCCGGGCACCTTCACCATTTTGCATTTCCTGGATGATCAAACCATCTTTTTCGGATGCCATCACGTTGACAAACTGGTTGTTTAGATCCGTGTAGAATCCCTCCACGAGCAAACTTGTCTGTACATTTCCAAAATTTTTGTTGTAACTAAATGAACCTGTATACGCATTGGAATATTCTGTTTTTAGGTTTTCACCGATCAATACAAAGACTTGGTTCCCACCAATGGAAGTGACGTGCATGTCCTCATTAAATGCCTGTGGTGCGCGGAAGCCGCGAGCATAGCCCCCTCTAAATTGAAGATCTTTTGTGATATCGTATAAGATGGTCAACCGTGGGCTAAAAGTACCAAAGCGCTGATCTGAGTTTCGGTCTATACCCGCTAGACTATACTTGCCATCAACATAGGTATAATCATATCGTGCTCCAATTAAAGTTTTAAAATTGCTTAAAGGCTTCCATTCATACTGGGCATAACTGCCTAGCCCTTTGTTCTGCTGATCAATAGTACGTTTATACCCCGGTATTTCATCCTGGGTATCGTTGTATGAAAACTCCACTCCAACAGTAAATACATCTCGTTCAAAGTTGTAGGTATATTGCCCTCCGGCGACGAGTGCGATATCATTTGTTTTGCCATAAGCATTTGCAGCTAATGTGCTGTCCGCAAGTGTTGTTCCGCCTCCAAGACCTCCGTAGTAGCTGTCGCGAACAGTTTTCTGCACAGAGCCATACAACGACATTTTTTGCTTATAGTCTGTGGAATAATGATCGTAGGTGATTCCGCCAACAAGCGAACTGGTTTCCAATTGCTCGGTGATTTGCGTCAGGTGCGGTACTTTATCGAGTTGGTCACCACCGCGGCGGAACTCATTCACGGTGCTAAAATCTACCGTTATTTTATCCAGGTCACTTGGTTTGTAAAATAGTTTTGTGCCGAAAGTGGTGTTACGAAGTTTGGTTATTTCTGAAAAACCATCGCCATTGGCATCGTAAGCTTCCCGATTACGGTGCATACCATAGAATGTGGCTCCTCTTTTGAGATCTTCCGAAACGGTGGAGGTATTAAAATCAACTGTATTATCCCAGCTTTTGCCACCAATGAGTGAGTTGGTGGATTTGACTTGCCAATCGTTTTCGACAGGGTCTTTTGTAATAATATTGATTGTTCCAGCGATCGCATTGGCTCCAAATAGTGCCGAACCGCCACTGCGTACAACCTCAATACGATCGATCATACTTGTTGGAATCTGATCTAATCCATATACGCTATTTAGTGCGGAAAATACGGCTCTACTATTGATCAATATTTGTGAATAGGGGCCTTCGAGACCATTAAGCCGGACCTGTGAAAAACCACAATTCTGGCAATTGTTTTCTACCCGTACACCCGGCTGATAATTCAACGTTTCCGACATGGCGACAGATTGTGTCGCATTAAATAATTTTGGACCTATGACATTGACAACCACAGGCGCGTCCTTACGTTTGACACCATAGCGTGTAGCCGAAACAACAACTTCATCCAAATTGAGGTTGTCTTCTTCGAGCTGGATTTGTAATGGAGCTTTTAGGGTGTCTAAAGAGATAACCTTAGTGAAGGAGCGATAGCCCACTGCTGATATATTTAAGGTTACTTTTTGCGTTGGTATTGCAGACAGCTTAAAGTATCCATCGGTATCAGATGTAGTTGCGAGCTTGCTGTTTTTTAAAGTGAGGGTACCGGAAGGAATCGCCTCATGATTTTTGTTGAATAAGTAGCCTTCAAGTTTTGACTGGGCATATATAGTGGATGTACTAGCCAGTAATGTGGCCAATAAAGTGTATTGCTTTAGCATCGTAATTTTATAAAAATTTTAAAAATACAAGCCTCATATAGAATCGTCTATTCCCCGTTATGAACGGCGTTCAAGGTATTGGACGCTGGTAGGAAACAAGAAAATAAATGTTTCGCTGCAAGGTTGTTTATACCAAGGAGTTCATTGAAACCATTGTGAGGGAGTTCAATGAAGGCTGTCGCCCTGGCATTAAAGATAATTCTCGAAAAGGAGGCCAATAAGAAATTGCATCAAAGATGGTGTACCGATAACTGTATTGCATACGATAGAAATTGAATTACGTTACCAGACGCATGCAGTATGGCCTGCTTATTTTGCGTCGAGTTTTGTTATTCTAGGATACAGGTCCTCGAAATCTCTGATTTTAGTTTTATGCTAAGCTGGGGGGACCACGTAAGTGGTGATAGTCAATGGTTGAGGTAATCGCTTCCGGACAAAAGGAACTATAGCGTGTCTGTTTTACTTCGCGGGGAACCGGAAGTTCAAGGACGGTAAATTCGGTCTGTACGTAAGTATTGTGATAGATGACATTCAGGTATTCGATCTGGTCATCTGTTTCTTGTGGCTTTTGTTTCTTGGTAAAATCATAAGGGTGGGTGTGCATGACAATTTCACCGGTTGATTTTACCTCTTTGTGCATAAAAACAACACCCGAAATAATAATCAGCGACATTAATACCAATTGGCAAAATGC
>JAIRVH010000048.1 GCA_031253985.1 Sphingobacterium sp. | reverse complement strand
CCACTTATGAGCAAACAGACAGACGACTTTTTCAAAAGTGTAGTATCACACGCGAAGGAATACGGTTTTGTATTTCAATCGAGCGAAATATATGACGGATTAAGTGCCGTCTACGATTATGGTCAATTAGGTTCCGAACTAAAAAACAACCTCAAGACTTATTGGTGGAAATCCATGGTGCAATTGCACGAAAACATTGTTGGTATTGATGCCGCAATTTTCATGCACCCGACAACCTGGAAAGCATCTGGTCACGTTGATGGATTCAACGATCCGATGATCGACAATAAGGATTCAAAAAAACGTTACCGCGCCGACCAATTAATCGAAGATAAGATTGCGCGCTATGAAGCGGATGGCAAGACAGCTGAAGCTGCTGCACTATTAGATGCGTTGAATACCGCGTTGAATGCTGACGATCTAGCAGGACTGAAAACCATCATTGAAGAACATAATATCGTATGTCCGGTTTCAGGCACCAAAAACTGGACTGAAGTACGTCAATTTAATTTGATGTTTGCGACTCAGATGGGCGCCATGGCAGATGGAGCAGACCAGGTTTACCTGCGTCCCGAAACAGCGCAAGGTATTTTTGTCAACTTCCTGAACGTACAAAAGACAGGACGTATGAAAATTCCTTTCGGTATCGCCCAAATTGGTAAAGCTTTCCGTAATGAAGTAATCGCACGTCAATTTATCATGCGTATGCGTGAATTCGAGCAAATGGAAATGCAATTTTTCTGCCGACCGGGGACTGAATTGGAATGGTATAATAAGTGGAAAGAAACACGTTTAAAATGGCATTTAGCTTTAGGTTTCGACCCTTCCAACTACCGTTACCACGACCATGATAAATTAGCGCATTATGCAAATGCTGCTGTTGATATTGAATTCAATTTCCCATTTGGCTTTAAGGAGGTTGAAGGTATCCACTCACGGACAGATTTCGATTTGAAACAACATCAGGAGTATTCTAAAAAGAAAATGCAGTATTTTGATCCTGAAATCAATCAAAACTACATTCCGTATGTGATTGAAACTTCAATCGGATTGGACCGTCTTTTCTTGACTGTATTGTGCAACTCCCTGGTAACGGAAGATCTGTCTACAGAAGAAAAACAAGATTCTCGTGTTGTATTGAAATTCCCACCAGCATTGGCACCAGTAAAAGCTGCAATTTTACCATTGACCAAAAAAGATGGTTTACCAGAAAAAGCACGCGAGATCTTAAATACGCTGAAATTGGACTACAATGTTCAATATGACGAAAAAGATGCGATCGGAAAACGTTACCGTCGTCAGGATGCAATCGGAACACCGATCTGTATCACCGTCGATTATGACTCATTGGAAGATAATACTGTTACGATCCGTCACCGCGACACGATGGCGCAAGAGCGTGTAGCCATTGCCGATCTGGAGAAAATATTGAATGACTTAGCAGGTTGGAATACTTTGCTAAAAAAATTAATCTAGCTCATCCGCTACCACAGAAAAGGTGTCCATTGCTGGACACCTTTTTGTGTTAATAGATGTAGGGTAGCTAGATACTAAATGCAATAACTGTGCTAATATTCGATCAAAATATGATCGTCCCAATCTTCGTTTTTCACGACCTGAAAACCCAAATTTCCATTGATGGTCTCCAACAATTTGCCCTTAAACTGTATTTGAACATTATTTCGAATCTCGCTTCCCAATTCAAATGTACGTAGTAGCTGATCTTCTTTAAAAACACGAAACTGATATTTAATAGCTGTATTGTTAAGATAATAGCCCATAAATTGATTAAAAGCAAAGCTTTGATGGGCTGCTGTAAAATGGGGAACAACAGTCAGCACACTTTCATCAACCTGATCGTTACTATGCGCCATAAAAGGATAATAAAGAAATGCAGAGTGAAGCTGCTTCACCTGAATACTGTCTATCATACTTAGGTCTTCACTATCTGTAAAGCTCAACTTAACCTCGCTGTAGATTCGGTTCAAGTTGAGGACCCGCTCTATAGAACCTTTCACTTCAAAAGTGTCCCGACCAGCAAATAACTCTGCAGATTGTTCAGAAAAAGCATTCGTAGCATAAAAGTGTTCAAAATCCACGTTCTCTGCCACGATCAGCGGTAATGTCGAATTTTTAGCAATAAGACTTAGGTAATAAGTTCCATTTGGCAACTCGACATCAAAAGTTTCCTGCGAATTAAGTACCCCAGATTTAACCATCGCCTTCGATTTCGCATCGAATACATGATAGTAAAACTTGCTAGGCAAAGCGGCAGGGTTAACTTGTCCGTAAATCATCAGGTTATCCATCTTAAACGTGCCCGTCGTTGGACTGTAACCTATCCCCCCATCCCTACTACCTGCAAATAATGAAATTTTCAGCCAAAGCTCCTTGCTATTGCCAAGAGAAATATTTCCCAACGACGCGCTTACGGGGACTTTAGCTGAAAGCGACAGCCCCGAAGGGTACTTAATCGTATCTGAAAGCACAGAAAAACTATTTCCCTTATCCAGCGAGTAACTCAAGAGCAGTGCCCTCGGCCCTGTACTCGAACTATTGCCATCAAAGGCCCAGTTGCCCAGCGAGTGAATACCTGTTGTAGGGATTTTAACCATGATTTCTTTCACTCCTTTAAAGCTAATGGATTTTCCCGATGAGGGCCAACCGCCCAGAAACTCATAGTTCGTCTTTCCATTGTCATAGTCGATCACAACAGCTGCATCAAGTGCAACTTCGGGAATAGCGTTGCTGTTGTCAAAAGTCCATTGATACAGCAGTTGATCTTCGGCAGTAGCGCCATTTAGGGCGGCTCGTTTTCCCGCGGATGATTGTTTTTTAAGGGGAGTAACAATCGCTTCAAAATCCTTGATTTTGAATTTTACCGCATGAGTTGTTTCATCGTTTTCATCGGGAAGTTTTGCGTGCTTTTTGCACGAAGGCATTGCGGCTAAAACCAAGATGAATACACATGAAAAAATGCCCCAAGTAGACTTGGATTTTTTCTTCATAAATATAAATGATTTATAAGTTAATTAACCGGCAGATTAAAATTAACTCATAAATCATTTCATTACAATAGCATAACTAAAAAGTTACAATTGTCTTTTCACTTTTGCAGGTGCTCTCTTTGTCGATCTTTTGGACATATACCTTTCTCGAAGAAGTCGCTAATTTCAGGGTAAGCACATTATTTACTCTTGTTGGACGCACATACTCGCCATTAAATTCATCCCATTCATAGATCGGACTACCATCTTCATTCAACCAGATGTAGTTGTAACGTACATCAACTTTATCCTTTACCGTCAACTTTACCGTATTTTTCTTCTTGTCTATTTTAACCTGAATATTCTTTGGCTTTTCGATTTTATGCAATGTGTTGATGTGAACTTTTGCTTTTTCGGATACCCGGTCATCCCAAATTCCACGGACGAGGTATACTTTTGACTCTACAATATCTTGTAGAAAAATATTACTGCCCGTCTCTTCCCAAAATCCAGTAGCGGCATCATACCAGCGATATTCAAGTCCGGCTACAGGATGCTTTATGCTAAGCACCTGAGCTCCGCCGTAGCAGGTCTCTAATGTGTCGCCCCATGTGATCGATGGTTTCGTTAAATCTATCATTTTGATTTGCTCAAACGTCCATACCACCGAATCCCTATAGTTGACATAAGATGGGTTACGCAATAAATTCGTTGTATCTTGAATCATCACCTTTAGCGTATTCGCACCAACACTTAGCATTCCCGGATCGAGATAAATCGAATCTATGTCTGTTGCAATAGTTTCATCGTTCAACAACCAGGATAATTTAAAGGTGTTCGGGGTAGGTTTTGCGAGTCTTAGCGAAAACTTCTGAACACTATCCAAAGTTAGTGTCTGGTCCAATCCAGGCTTTAC
This sequence comes from Sphingobacterium sp., assembly GCA_031253985.1. Taxonomy (GTDB): domain Bacteria; phylum Bacteroidota; class Bacteroidia; order Sphingobacteriales; family Sphingobacteriaceae; genus Sphingobacterium. The sequence goes on along the minus strand of JAIRVH010000048.1, from coordinate 4,849 downwards.
CTGAATAAATGGACTCGACTTTTTCTTGATCGAAGCCACAAATTGTTCTTGGCAAACAGGACAAAACGGAGCGACTAGATATTGCATTTTACAATATTCATGGGGTCTAAACCAGTTAGAAGGCGAACCTTTCCCTCCATACGAGTAAATACCGACCCCGTCTTTTCCAAGCCAGTATTTCCAGGGCACATGGTCTGTATTTGCTGACTGAGAGCGGTTCGCAGACTCAATAGCATATTGATTTCCAGCCCAATATTCGTCGGCCAACTGTGCAAAGGAATGTCCAATTTCATGTACGGCAATATCATTACTCTTAAAATTTACCGTGGAAGTCGCCCACTTCCCTCCTGAACCACCATAAAATGGGGAATTGACCAAAACAACGACCTGTGTATACTTTGGGATATGTGTTTTCAGGATCTCTTCAATACGATCATTTTTCTGTGGCACAACCAGACGATGTAGGCCGCCATTGTCAAAGCTGCTTCCAAAGATCGTATTTGGATGAGCGACCGGAACTGCATGATCGCGTGTAAACTTGTTATAGCGTGGCGGGTATTTACTCAAATCGGTTTCCCCATGCACGCAGTCACCTGCTTTGCAATCGTGCGTTGCACCAGATTCTTCGGAAATCGTCCGAATAGCAAACACATTAAAAAAATTGCTGTATTGTTTAAAAGGTTCGATCGAGAAAAAATAGTTGGTAAACTGCTTGGCATCCGCTGCGTAATCATCCAACTGTGCCTTGGTATAACCGTCCCCCAAAATGACCAGATTGACAATATGTTTATCCGTTCCTTGGTATTGCAGTGTATCGATCTTAAAAAGAGAACTTTGAGCCCGCACTTGCATCAGCGATACGAATAAGGCAATAAATACAAAAAATAGATTTTTATTCATCGGAGTGGTTATCGTTAGGTCTCAAAAATAACATTTTAACACCTGCTATCTTTAAATTTTATTGACGAGTCTTTCTCCGATATTGTCAACAAAGCCATTCGATTGTGATCTGCGTGGGATATACCTATCAAAAATCAACCTGATGAGGCTGCCGAAATAGCTCGGAGATTACCATGCAGATTATTCCATCAAACAGCTAGTCACGCATGCGATGTTCCTGTACATATTCACTTGGCGAAAGTTTAGTTATTTTTTTGAACACCCGATTGAAATTGACCACATTATTAAAACCTGTTTTAAAAGCGATATTGGACACACTTTCCGAAGACTCGTCAATCAACATTTTACAGGCACGTTCAATACGGATCTCATTGAGGAAGGTAACATAAGTTTTTCGCGTATGCTTCTTAAAATACTTGCAAAATGCATGCGGCGTCATATGTGCTACCGCAGCAATATCTTCTAGGGAAATCTTATCGCCAAAATGCTGAAAAGTATATTGGAATATTTCGTTAATCCGCAATCCTTCGGCATCGGAGAATTTCTTCTGTGGAATACCTGTGTATAATGAAGTCCACTGATCTACTTTTTTACTTAAAAAATTAATCAGCTTCACCAACGATAGCAAGCGATCGATACCAGCACTTGCATTGATCTGTACAAATTTTTCTTTTAGCGTGACAGAGTGCTCCGCATCCAATTTCTTACTGACATTAATGTGCTCTAAAAAATATTTGACATCATCAAACTCAGGGAAATCCAAAAAGGATTTAAAATGTTCATAGTCGAAAAAAATATGGATGGCATGAATACCATCCTTTATATCCTCTCCTGTTTTGAACATATGCGGTTCATCCGCATCAACGATATAGATTTCGTCCTCTTCAAAACTGTGTGTAAAGTTGCCAATCATAAAGGTTCCCCGGCCTTTCAAAATATAGGTCAGCTGGATTTCCTTGTGTCGGTGGTAATTACTATAGAATGAAGGCAGAATATCTTCCTGCACACAAATAGATCCTTGATAAACAACCGGAACTGTAAATTGAACAACTTTCATCACGTATTGAACTAACAAATATTAAACAGTTAATTCAAATGTAAGGTTTTTTTAAGACAATAAACGTTAATTTTTAGCAAGAAATTCCTTTACCTTCCCTAAAAACTGTGGCATAGCCGGATCTTCACCACTCAAGGATAAAATCTGCAACGTCTGCGGGTTTATCCAGAGATAGCTTGGCGTACGGTCTATTCCGAAATTGTTTTCCATCGCTGACTGATCGTTATAGTTCAAAAAGTAGCTTTGTTTTCCCAATGCAAGATCTTTGCTTGCTTTCGTCCATTTGTCCAGATCCTTATCCAGCGAAAAGTAGATCACACGTACGCCCATAGCGTTCAATTGAGATTCTTTTTTCCGTAACATCCCGATATCGGCCTTACTATTGGTATTCGATGCTTTCCAAAATGCGGCAATTAGCATTTTGGCTTTTGAAATATCCTTCAGGTCCAAGGTATCCCTTTGTACATTCATTGGTGCAATCGAAGGAAATACGGGCATATTTTCATAAAAATCTTTCACCTTATCAACTTTCTCGCGAGCGAACTTGAAATAGGGATGTTTTTGTAAATCTGTATCAAAACCCTGTAATGCTGCATCGAATTTTTTATAATTCGTCTGATCCAGGGAGATGTATTTAAAAAAATAAGGCAATACCAAGGATGATCGATGGGTACTATCGAGAATAAAATCGGCATATAGCGTGCGTGGATTAAATGCAGCGTTACCGCTTAAGCGTTGTATTTCGTCCACTGCTTTTTCATAGGAACCATCCTTTCTTGCAGCCATAGAAGGTAATTGACTCTCCAGCTGTCTTACCCGTTGACTTTTATTTGCCGTTTTATTTTTTTCCTCCTGTTCCCGCTGTTGGTAGTTCGCATTAAACTCCACAAAATCCTTGGCGTTCTGAGAGGATGTTGTCAACGTAAATTTTCCATGCTCTTCGTTCAGATCGTAGTCACTGCCACCTTCGATAACTAAAGTGTAGGGTTCCATTCCCTTTATCTGGATATCATAAAATCCGGCCATAGCCAATTCGCCTTCCAGAACAAATTGCCCGTTGGCGACCTGTGTTTTTACAAATTGCTGCATTTTATTGTCGTGGTCCACGAGGCTCACCTGAGTCCCGTCCGCGGCAGTGGTTTCCCCAGTTATCTTATAGCCGAAACTCTTCAACAGGGCGGCTGTCTTTGCTGATTCTACCTTTTGGGAACAGCTAGTTGTCCCCAATGCTAGCACGGAGATCAAACACAAATAGTTAACGAACTTCATAATCCCTGTATTTTCCATTTTCAAATAGGCGGATCTTTCCCTTTTTACCTTTAATCTGCAATGCAGAGACCTTACCATTTTCCCATGTGATGTCTACCGTATAATTGCCACGGGTCTTGAGCCCTTTAACCTCTCCTTTTGACCAGGCTTTGGGTAGAGCAGGTAATAGATGGATATAACCATTGTGACTCTGTATCAACATCTCGGCAATCCCGGCTGCGCCGCCGAAGTTTCCGTCTATCTGAAAAGGTGGATGCGCACAGAACAAATTGGGGTAAGTGCCCGCTCCGACTCCTTGGTAAGTTGTTTCATTGGTAAATGCCGGCTTGAGCAACTGCCTTAAAATCTCAAGCGCATGATCCCCATCCTGCAATCTTGCCCAAAACAATATCTTCCACGCTCTCGACCAGCCCGTACCTTCATCACCACGTACAGCGAGCGTCTTACGTGCAGCCTCAGCCCATTCGGGGGTCGTCTGTGGCGATATAAACGCCGCAGGATACAGACCGTACAAATGCGACACATGTCTATGTTTCGGTTCAACTTCCTGATAATCTTCGAGCCATTCCATTACACGCCCCGATGCGCTGATCACAACAGGAGGCGGAATATCTTTTAATTTCGTTTTCAGGGTCCCGACAAAACTATCTTTCCTTTTAAGGATAGAATCAGCCTGGATTAGTGCCTGGTATAGCTCCCTTACAATCTGGTTATCGATCGTAGGCCCCATCACAACCGCTGCAACTTTCCCATTTGGCATCCGGAAGGCATTTTCTGGTGAGACCGATGGGGAGGTTATCCACCATCCAGTTTTAGGATCCTGTACGAGTGTATGATCATAAAACACGGCAGCTCCTTTCAATATCGGATAAATCTCTTTGAGGTAATGTTTATCGCCGGTAAACAGATAATGTTCCCAAAGATGGTTACAGAGCCAGCCCGACGCTGTACTCGCTCCCCAGGAAGCCTGCTCGCCCGGTGCAGAATAGCCCCAGACATTGGTCATCATATAGACCACCCAACCCGGTGCATTATAGTATGCTTTTGCGGTCTGTTCGCCTGTCTTTGCAATCCGCTTTATCATTTCGATAAAAGGCCGGTGATATTCGCTCAGATTGTTGACCTCTACCCCCCAATGGTTCATCTGTGCATTGATATTGAGATGATAGTCCCCATTCCAAGGCGTGTTGATCTGATTAGCCCATAGTCCCTGCAGGTTTGGAGGGAGCGCATTTGCATTTTTCGGCGCTGAACTTGAAATATTCAAATATCTTCCATATTGATAATAGATCGTTGCCAAATCTGGGTCCTGTGCCGGATTTTTGTAGAAATTGGCAATCCTTTCATTGGTTGGAATAGCGGCGTTTGCCACATTGCCAAATAAGTTAAGATTTACGCGATTGAAGATCTTCTGATACGCAGCAAGATGGTTACGATATAATTTCTGCTCGTCAGCGGCTTTTGCCGCTGTAACTGCAGCTTTCACGACCGGTAATGGATCCTTTCCATAATAAGAAGTACTGGCTGAAAAATAGATCGAAAGATCGCCTTTTGCAGATACTTCTAGGGTTTGATCTTTCTTACTAATCTGCAAATTCTTGCCTTTTACCTGAATTAATCCAA
>JAIRVH010000215.1 GCA_031253985.1 Sphingobacterium sp. | reverse complement strand
GAATCCGCTACGACTACGTGGTAAAAAGGACGTCCTTTTTTACCGTGTCTTTGCAATCTGATTTTAGTTGCCATTTTTTAATTTTATTTTATGTATTCAACATATCCCCCGAGCTTCATGCTAGAGGGGATGCAAAGATAGTTATTTTTTTTTAATCATCGTTATTATTTAATAAAACTTCACTGAAAACGACAAGGTTAGCTTCTTTCAGCAACCCTATTTAGGCTAAACACCGCCCATGCTTTCCAATGTTTTGCTCTTGCCATTCAGCTAGAAAAGTCTTTCAAAAAATCAGTATACAAATAGTCCTTCTCTCCAAACCCTTCATGACTTAGCAGACACCAACAGCAATGAAAGCAAACTGAAGGTTCTTTCTGGCCAATAAGATCAGACACTTTCAGAAAAAAAGGCTATTTTACGAAATCTAAACAGGATGAAATGCTAGTGTATTTTGCCGGCGAAATTGTCTTCGACATTTTTGCCAATTCACTTTTTACTTTATACCTTCATCCTATGAAATCTGTTGCGCCATTAAAAATACTCAAAGCTTCGGCCGGTTCGGGAAAAACCTTTAGCTTGACTTTACACTATCTCACACTCCTACTATCCAACGAGAATAGCTATAAGGAGATTTTGGCGGTGACATTTACCAATAAAGCAACCGCAGAGATGAAAGAACGTATCCTCTCGGTACTCCATGGTTTGGCAACAGGCAATACCAGTGCTAAAATTGAAGATTTTAGAAAGCTTTTACTCGAGCAGCAGCCCGATTGGAATCCGCATCTCGTACAAGAGAAAGCTTATCGGGTCTATCGTCGTATTCTACATGACTACAGTCATTTTACGATCAGTACAATCGATGGTTTTTCCCAAAAAGTCATTCGTGCATTTACTTATGAGCTCAATCTTGATGCAGCTTATAAGATTGAAATGAATGTCAATAAGGTGAAAAATGACCTCACAGTCATGCTGAATCAATTGCTGGATGAACGCCCCGATCTCCTTGATTGGATTATAGCTTATGCGGAAAAGAAAATAGCAAAAAATGAAAATTGGAACTACCGCCAACAATTAATGGGTCTGGCAAGCCTTATTTTTTCTGAAAATTTTCAAGAATTTGATGGTTATCTCAACTCTGCCAATCCAAAGGAAGTTTTTAATCTCCTTAATCAGGAGGTTGAACAGAAGATAAACTCCTTCACCGAAGCGCTCTCCATGACGATTGAAGCATTTAGTGAAACCTTTAAGAAGTTCAATATCTCCGAAAGTGAACTGAAGGGTAAATCGCGGAATAAAATAATCTCCGCTAGCAAAACCAACAAAAAAACAGAAAAACTGAGCGCTTCCGAAATTGCCAAGATATTAGAAAAATACCTCCAGTTAATCGACAATGAAGATGCATTTACGGATAGTGACAAAAATATACGTCATGATCTTATCGCCGCACTCAGCCCCATCCTGGCATCTTTCCAAAAGCTACACGGTAACCTGTCGGCTTATATTGCCTATCAAGCAGTACAGAACAATCTCTATTACCTACGCTTACTCAAGGAAATGAGCGACTTACTGACACAGTGGCGACGGGACAATGGGGCTCAATTAATTTCCGATTCGCAGATTCTCTTAAATAAACTCGGACTTGACGAAAATAGCGATCCCACATTTATCTGGGAGAAAATCGGCAATCGCTTCAACTACTTTTTGTTCGACGAATTTCAGGATACCTCGCGGATCCAATGGAAAAACTACAGCCCGCTATTGATCAATGCGTTGGCAGATGCCAAAGGCACAGTCAGCGAACACCTGATTGTAGGTGATGTCAAACAAAGTATCTATCGCTGGCGTAATGGGGATTGGCGTATCCTCCTGCAACAGGTAGAGCAACAGATCGGCCAGGCCTTTCACCTGGACGGGCATGGCAAAACGACTTTTATCGAAAACGGAAGCCTCGACACCAATTTTAGAAGCCTTCCGAATATTATTCAATTAAACAATTACCTGTTTAGCAGTATTCCCCAGCATCTGCAACAGGTACTGAATGAAAAAGTATTCGAAAGCCTCGATGAAGAAGGTAAACAGTGGTGGGTTTCTTCTGGCAACGATCAGATGCTTGTCAAAGCTTATGAAAACAGCCAACAGGAAGTTCCTGAACATAAAAAAGGAAACCTTGACCAAACAGGATCCATTGAGATCTCCTACATCCCCGTTACTGATGGGCGTTACAGAAGAAATCAGGTTATTGAAGAATCGCTCGTACAATTATGTCAAAAAATAGGCGACTGGCTCCGTAGCGGACGTTATCAGGCCCAGCAGATCGGAATTCTGGTGCGGAGCAATGCACAGGCCAAATTGGTCATCCAGAAACTCATGGACTTCAAAAAAGAACAGCAGCTTGCATTTGAAGTCATATCCGGTGATGCGCTGTCGCTGGCGGGCAATGATGCCGTATTATTGCTGATCGAAACGTTGAAAGCATTGGTGTATAATTCGGATAAGCATACCATCCATAAAGCAAAGATGGTGTATCTCTATCAACATATACAGAATAGCACAATCGATCAGGATGCGTGGTTAAAATTTGCAGCCAATGACATCCGTGCTCTTAAAGCGTATCTCCCTGAGGCGCTGATTGACACCTGGGAAATGGCGCAAAAACAGCCTTTGGTCCATCTGATTGAAAAGCTTATTGAAATCTACGGCTTTACAACAATGGGCAACATTCATCTCCCTTACCTCCTCGCATTCAAAGATATGATCTCAACCTTCTCCACCAATGGCGAACGTGGCATTATTCAGTTTCTGGAATTCTGGGAAGAAGATGGCAATCGGGCCGTGCTCCCTTCCAACGGAGAAATTAATGCGATCGAGGTAACCACTATCCACAAATCAAAAGGTCTGGCTTATGACGTTGTAATGATTCCCTTTTGTTCCTGGGATCTCGATGGCATGATCAATGGCGATTTTTGGATCGAGACATCGGATACCCCCTTTGCTCAATTGGGAAAAATTCCAATTAAATATACTTCCACCGTCGGAAAATCTGTTTTTTTCAAACAATATTTTGAAGAGATGCTGTTCAACTACATGGATGCGCTCAATACATTCTATGTGGCAACAACCCGCGCAGTCGAACACCTCTATATTACAGCCCCGTCCTTTAAAGAGTCCGTTGACAAAAAGACGGGCGAGATTATAGGCTATGAGATGAAAGACGAATATATCAGTGATGTACTTTATCAGATTTTAGACACTCCAGTATCTCCGTTTAAACTGGAAGACAAAGGCATATATCTCGATCAGATGATCGAAAACAAAAAACATCAGGTTCAAAAAGACAATATTATTTCGCTGAGCCACTATCCCATTTCCAAAGAATTGGAAATGGCCTTAGAAAAATCGAGCTCGCGCAACATCAACGATATCATGATGCTAGAAAAAGCGGCACAGTACGGTATATTGGCCCATGATATTATGGCTCAGATTTCAAAGGAAGAAGACATCCATAAACTGGTCCGCCAACTGATCCAGGAAGGTATTCTCTCCAAAGAGGAAGAACCCTTTCTCATGCAGGAGATCAATCAGATCTGGAAACACCCTATGATCAACAAATGGCTCACCGGAAACTATAAGATCTGGAATGAGGCCAGTATCATTACCGCCAAGGGCGAAACCATCCGTCCTGATAAAGTGTTCACCTCAGCGGAAGAAACAATCGTCCTGGATTTCAAGTTTACACAAACAGACTATATCGGACATAAGTATCAAGTCGACAACTATAAAAAGAATTTAGAGAACCTTGGTTACAACAATGTGAAAGCCTTTCTCTATTACGCGAAATCAAATCAATTAACTGAAGTAAAATAAAAGCACGATGCAGACAGCCTTTCTAAAATTAGTAGCAGCAGACATTCAACAACGTTTTGGGAACGATCTGAGTGAGATTGCCATCGTGTTTAATAACAAACGTCCGATTACCTACCTCAAAAAACATCTTTCCGAAGTGTATGGACAGGCGATCTGGTCACCTCAGTTTTTTACCATTCAGGAATTTTTCAGACTTTCGACCGATGACACTGAAGCAAGTCCTCTAGCACAATTTTTCCATCTTTTTAATATTCATAATGAGCTATTGATGGCAGAAGGCAAACAGCCTGAAACATTGGAAGAATTTTATCCAATCGCAGAAATTATATTAAGCGACTTCGGCCAGCTGGATTATGATCTTGTCCCCATCGAGCAGATCTATTTAGAACTTTATGACAATACCAAAATTGATATTGCTTTTCAACATCTCACGCAAGAACAGCAAGGGTTTATCCGTCAGTTTTGGCAATCCTTTTCCATTGCCGGGCATAGTGGGGTACAAGAACGTTTTCTTCAGCTTTGGAAGAGACTGCCCTTACTGTATGACCGTTTCAAAGAAAAGCTTAAAGCAGAAGGACAAACCAATTACCCAACAATTTACCGCGACCTGGTCGAAGGCAAGGCTACGAATCAGCACTTCGCATCTTCTTTTCAGCACATCCTCTTTGTCGGGTTTAATGCATTGAATAAAGCCGAAGCGAAGTTATTCAGGCAATGGCAGGATCAAGGCCGCGCATTATTCTACTTCGATGCTGATGCCTATTACCTAGAAGACAACATGCAGGAAGCAGGTCTTTTTATTCGTCGAAACATCTTTCAGACAGGCTTGGTCAATGCACTGGGTGATAGCCCTAATATAATTGGAAATCGAACGTCAACCGTCAATCTATATGCGAGTACAGGGAAAATAAGCCAAACAAAATTGCTGTATGATATCCTCGAGCAGCACAGGAACACGGAACAAACGTCTGCTATCCTACTGGCAGACGAAAACCTGCTTGTTCCTTTACTGCAAAGCCTGCCGGACGTAAAACCCAATATCACGACGGGTTATCCGCTGACGCAGTCTCCGATTTATGGCATACTTGATTTATGGATGGAAGTCCATTTGGAAATATCACAGTTCAAACGGCAAAAGATTTCCTATCAGGTTATCGAGACTTTCATCAATCATCCGCTGACAATGGTGCCCTTGGCAGATAAGCTGCAGATTCAACGGGAAATCGCCGACAAACAGTTATTTGAGATCGCTTTGGAAGAACTTCATTTCGAGAGCACTTTGCCCCAATTTTTTGTTCCCATAGATAATTCGGCACATCTGATACCTTCACTTATTCAGCTCGTCGAAGACCTGCTCCACAGCATCTCTTCTCAGGAGCGAATTCGCCAAATTGACAACAATCTCCTGATCGAGACAAAGAAAACGCTAAACCAGCTACTTTTAGGTTTTGAAACCGTCGCTCCATTAAGCATCAGCTTCCAGATCGGCTTGATTAAAAAAGCTATTGCTCCTATAAATTCGGCCATAGAAGGGGATCCCCTCGAAGGGATCCAAATTATGGGACTTTTGGAAAGCCGTTGTTTAAATTTTGACAACGTCTATATCCTAGGAGCAAACGAAGGTATTCTTCCCAAGACTTCCAACTCACCTACCTTCATACCCAATAGCCTAAGAAGTGCTTATGGACTCCCTATATTAGAGAATCAGGATGCCCTGTCAGCCTATTTATTTTATCGGCATTTCCAATACAGCGAAGGAATTTATATTTTTTACAATGGTTTGGTTGACGAAAGCTCAACTGGGGAAGAAAGTCGTTTTATCAAACAGCTGGAGTTTGAAAGCAAATTTAAATTTGACCGAAAAATTCAGCAACAGACCATCCAGTTTGCAGATAAAGCCCAAGAAATTGTTATCGAAAAGCGTGGCGAAGTCTGGGAAAAAATGTACCAGGACTTTATCGTTAACCAGAAAAGAATATCGGCAACAGCACTTACGACATACCTGCAATCTCCGTTGCAGTTTTTCCTGAAACATATCGCCAACATCAAAGAACCACCTTCGATCTCCCAGGAATTTGAGATGAATAAGCTGGGAACGGTTATCCACAATGTCATGGAGAATATTTTCTTACCATTCAAGGGGCAACAGGAATTTACACCGACGCGCATCCTACAAGGGCAGATCGACAAGATTGAGGCACATGTCATCCGTGAAATAGGCATTCAATATCAGGTCGAATTAAAGGGAGCAAATGATTTAAACAGTTTGCAGCGGATCATGCTAAAGATTGCCTGCGAATATGTCAAAATGTATCTCGAATATGACATCAGCAACTACAAAGCATTTCGGATTATCGAACTCGAGAATGATAACGATTATATATTGCCATTCCCCATTCAGATCAACGGTGAAGAACAGCAAGTTTCTCTATACGGCATCATCGACCGTGTAGATGAGGTCATAACACATGACGACCGTATCATCAGTAGAATTGTCGATTACAAAACAGGAGGGGATTCGATCATATTTAAAGAAATCGATCAGGTATTTGCGCCAAATACCGAAAATAAAGCGATGGTCCAAACGCTATTCTATGCCTATGTATTCGAACAGAAAACAGGAAGAAAACAACTCGAGCCTCATCTCTATGTTGCACGTAAGATGCGGGAAGAAGGGACATTATTCAATGGTAAAGAGGGAATAATGACCGATGAATTCCTCGCATTCCAGAAAGAGAATTTTGTCAGATTCTTGAGAGATATTCTTCAGGAAATCTTCAACCCATCTATTCCATTTCGACATAATCCGGACACCGTAGTTTACCCAAGTGACCCTTATACGCTATTTTATCGAGAAGCTAGCAAATGGGCTAATGCAGAAGAATGAGCACAGCGAAGGCTTTAAGGAGAGTTCAAACTAAATGCTTTACATAAAACAAAAGGGGACATTTTACAGTCCCCTTTCTATATTAACGTTTGTTTCTTTTAATCGCATTATTGGCGCGACGTTTTGCTGTATTAATTTTATAGTGGAACCAATGGTCTTTAAAGATCTTTCGCATCGTATTATCAAAATGCCTTGTGATAAACAGATTGCGCGCACCTTTTAATTTCTCACTGATCGAATTTGCTAAAGCCCTGACAGAAATCGAATAACCCTCTGTCTCGTATTGAATATAATGCCACCATCCTGCTGGCATATATAAGGTCTCTCCAGGGTGAATTACTGCTTCGTAGCCGTCCAGGTACTTAATTCCCGGATACTCTTCTTCGTTGCTATATTTTGGATTGGCAATACTATGAAAGTTGTACGGCAATTTATACATCAAATCAGATTGATCATTCGGAAAAAGCCAGATACGTTTTAATCCTTGGAACTGAGAGATAAACACGTGTGACATGTCAATATCGAAATGATTACGGGTACTTGAGCCCTCTCCACCAAAAAACATAAATGGCAACCATTGCAAGACCTTGCCTCCTGTGACATCATTATAAATGACATCGTTTTTCAGTTCAGGGCGTATTTTGAGCAAATTGAACAAAAACAACCGTAACTCTGTAGGCTCTTTTGTGATCAGATCCAAATATTCTGCAAATGTCATATGCCCAACAGGAGCGCTGGCAGCACGGTCCATCGATTCTTCCTCTTTTCCGTAAACATCTATTTTTATATCTCCTGCAATTTCCTTAAAGTAATCATAACTCCATTTCTTCCACGCTGGACTTTCTGCACTGATAAAATCTGATATAATTACAGGAAAACCTGGTTTCAGATAGTTTTTTAAGAAGTCCTCTGATCGAATGCCCGAAATTTTATCAACTTGCTTTAACTTCACGACTGACTAATTTTGCTTAATTACAAACATAAAAAAAATATTTCTATCAAATTTTAAAAATAGGGCCTAGACCTTATTTTTAACTGGAATAAGTTACCCCAAGCAATTTAATAGAAATATACTTAAAATCTCAATGACCTACGTCACTTTTATTACATTTTCACAAGATTGATGCTCCCTGTCATCATTTTTGCACCCTTCCGGACAAAATGGGCCACCTCATTTCTATCCTTTGTAGCATATAAATAGAAGGAGTAAACCGTCAAGTCGATCAAAAAGATAGCCATCTCGTCGATCCAATACGGAAGGGCAAAGTCTGCAACAGCACCCAACGGAAAACTGCATAGCACCTTGTGGACTTCCCAACTGGTTAAATAACAAAAAAAGGGTCTTAAAAACCCTTTTTTTATTATTTACCTTATAGTAGGTTATTACTTATTTACTTTTTTAATATATTCTTCAACAGCCATAGTCATACTTGGCGCTTTTGGTGTCGGAGCCGGGATATCTAAAATCAATCCATGATCCAAAAGTGCCTGCTGTGTTGATGCACCAAATGCAGCAATCCTGGTATTATTCTGTTTAAAGTCCGGAAAGTTATCGTATAACGACTGTACACTGGAAGGACTAAAGAATACAATAACATCGTAGAAAACATCCTTCAAATCAGTTAAATCACTTACAACGGTTCTAAAAAGAACAGCTGGGGTAAACTTATAGCCATTTTGTTGTAACCAATTGCTTGTTTCCTCATTGGCAACATCAGAGCATGGAAATAAAAAATTCTCTCCTTTGTGTTTTTTCAACACCTCCTCAAGATCTTTTGCCGTTTGTTTACCAAAGAAAATTTTCCGTTTCCTATATTGAATATACTTTTGAAGATAGAGAGCAATCGTTTCTGAAATACAGAAATATTTCATTTCTGCAGACACTTCAAATCGCATCTCTTCGCAAATTCTAAAATAATGATCTACCGCATTTCTGCTTGTAAATATTACCGCAGAATAATCTGCTAAATTAACCTTATCCCTACGCACATCTTTGGCAGGAACTCCTTCTACGTGTATAAAACCTCGAAAGTCTAATTTTAACCCGTATTTCTTTGCTAAATCATAATAAGGGGACTTATCGTTTTCAGGTTTTGGTAAAGTCACCAGTACACTTTTTACCTTCTTTGCTCTTTCTACGTCTGAAGTTTGCATATTAACCAGTTTTAGCTCAATAATCTTAACAGTATTAATATTGGTGCTATTTCTAGG
>JAIRVH010000163.1 GCA_031253985.1 Sphingobacterium sp. | reverse complement strand
GTATTGTTAAAATTAGTTAAAAAGACAATCAATTCCTAATTTTGCGGCACAAAAACAAAACAATCACATCTAACATGAAAAAGTCTTTACTTTTTTTTGCCCTTGTTTTTGCTAGTTATAGTGCCGTTCAAGGTCAAACAGCAAATACTGGTTCGGTTTCAGGAGTTGTCAAAGAAGCTACTGGACAAACGGTTAAAGGAGCAACCATTAAAATTACCCACATCCCAAGTGGACAAGTAGTAAGTGGCTCAGCCGATGCCCAAGGAAAATTTCAAATTTCAAATCTTCAAGAAGGTGGCCCCTATAAAGTAGAGGTGACTTACATTGGTGAGACACCGGTGGTTTTTGAAAACATCCTATTGAAATCGGGCGAGTCGTTGAATCTGAATCCAACTTTTACGGCTGGATCTTCAACAAATTTAGATGAGGTTGTTGTTGTCGGTCATGGTGTCATTGATATTGCTGAAGGAAGAAAAACACCGATTGCCGTTTCGACAATCCGTAAACAGGATTTGGAAGAAAGGGTGGGAGCACAGGATATTACTTCTGCTTTGGCTAATACCCCTTCGGTTTATATCACTGGTCAGGCAAAAGGTTTCGGAGAGTCATCCATGACAACACGTGGTTTTGATCAATCCAATACAGCATTTCTTTTAAATGGTCAGCCTATCAATGGTATGGACAATGGTAGCGTCTATTGGTCAAACTGGTCGGGTCTGACAGATATTGCCTCTTTGGTGCAAATCCAACGCGGTTTGGGATCGTCTAAATTAGCGATTTCATCTGTCGGCGGAACCGTAAACTACGTGACACAATCCACTGCAATGAAAGAAGGTGGTTTTGTGCGCACTACCGTTGGTAACGATATGTTTATGAAGGCAACTGTAGGTTACAATACGGGACTTATGAAAAATGGTTTTGCAGTTTCAGCGATGTTTACCCAATGGTCAGGTAATGGTTATATGGATCATACAGAGGGTTCTGGTCAAAGTTACTTTCTATCGGTAGGTTACAAAGCCAATGAAAAGCATAATCTGAACTTTATGGTGACCGGTGCACCACAATGGCACAATCAAGGTTACACCTCTAAATTATCTAACTACCTAACAAACGGCAGACGTTACAATGATAATTATAAGGATGCAAACGGCGTGATGATGAATGCACAAAAGAATTTTTATCATAAGCCGGTAGCCAACTTGAACTGGGACTGGACGATCGATGATAAATCATCTTTGTCAACTGTCGTTTACGCATCGTTAGCTGCTGGGGGTGGCCAATCCTTGCGAAGCGATAAATATAATACCGGTAAATATTTAGCGGCTGATGTGAACAATCATCAATGGTTTGGATTGGTGTCTAATTATAACCGTAAACTTTCTGAATCCTTGAATTTTAATGTGGGTTTTGATGTAAGAGATTATAAAGGTACACATTATCGTAAATTAACAGATCCACTTGGCAATACAAATGGTGTTGTGTTAGGCGGTAATGTTAATTTTCCTAACAAGCCATTGGTTACCAATACCTATTCGACAAACCCATGGAAGGCTTTTTCAAGTAAACCCGATTCGCGCGAAGAACGTTTAGCTTGGGATTACAATCAATATATCCGTTACGGAGGGCTGTTTGGTCAATTGGAATATGCGAAAAATGGTTTTACTGCTTTTTTCCAAGGATCGGTTTCCGAACAACAAAACAAACGTTCTGATTATTTTCAATATACGCCAGGTAATGAGGATTCTAAGGACGTAAACAATTTTGGCTACAATACGAAGGGCGGGGTAAGTTATACATTGGGACATCATAGTATTTTTGGTAATGCCGGATATTATTCCCGTCAGCCTTATCAGAACAATATTTTCATGAATTTTGCGAATGATATCAATGAAAACGCTGAAAATGAAAAAATCCTTGGTTTAGAGGCTGGTTATAAATTTACTTCTCGATTCCTGGATGTGAATGTCAATGCTTATCGCACTACTTGGGAAAATCGTGTTACGGGTAGTTCGAGCTTAGCGACGGCAGATGATGTGAAAAAATATAACCCGACAAATGATCCTGGTATTCTGGTTGAGGGAGCATATCTCTACACCACAAATTATGGAGTAAAGCAGGTACATAGAGGTGTCGAAGTTGATTTTGAAGCACGCCCGATTGAAAAATTAAGCTTAACAGGTTTTTTGTCTATAGGTGACTGGAAATACGATGGTGCAGTAAACTCTGTCGTACGTAATGATAACCGAGTAGAATTAGGACGTTCTCAGGTTAACCTAACAGGTGAACATGTTGGTAATGCTGCACAAACTTCTTATGGGTTTGGAGCCAAATATAAGGTGTTTAAAGGTATTTCTGTTGACGCAAATTACAGATATTATGAGCGTTTGTATGCATCGAATTATCGTCGAGAGGTAATAGATGGTCAAACATACGGACGTTATATGAAGTTACCTTCTTTTAATCTACTGGATGCGGGTCTTTCCTACCAACTGAGAGTAAGTGATAAGAATACCATGAGCTTCCGTGTAAACATGAATAACGTGCTCAATAAATTCTATATTTCCGAAGCTACTTCCAGTAATTTAGTTACTGATGTAAATAATAGCTGGAATGGTATTGACACGTCTAACTTCGTGTTGATCGGCCAAGGTAGAACTTGGAATGCATCGGTGAAATTTACGTTCTAATAAAACGTACTGAATACGAAAAGGTCCACAAAATATTGTGGACCTTTTTTTGTTTTTTAATAAAAACTTAATAATTTTAGGTGATCTAACTGTCAACCTGATGTTGCGTAAATTAATTTGTCTGGAAAATTTACAGATCGGTACTGTTCATTTTTCTGCTTTTGTTGTTAATTTGGATGGTGGAAATACGGGCTTTGCTTTATTTATTAACCAAGAAAATGACCCAATTTTTATTTTTCGAAAAGAAAAGAAAAATGAGGTGTCTTTCCATGTGAATGAAGATCAATTCTTTTGGATTGTAAAAAATAGCCAATTTACACCAGGTGAACGTCAAAGCTTTTTTGCTGAATTTGTTGAGTTCCTCCGTTTGATGGAGGAGAAGGTCTCTAATTATGTCTTCAAACGGGAAAAATTAATCCGCTTTACCAATTCGCGGGACATTGTCCGCTATAAATACTTGTATTTGACAGGAGAAATTAGCTCAGAAGAATAGCCTAATAGCGTACTAGATCTATGTTTCGATTTCTTTTGTAATGAAATTTAACTTAGTTTTGGGTATGAAGCATATGATTTCAAATCTAGCTGTTATTCTACAAAACAATGCTTTTGTAGCATCAGATTTTACACTGCCCGTACCTATACTTCTTGCTAAGTTTTCTTTTTTACCTATTGCATCATTTTTTCCGGAAGAGACGCGATCCTTTCCTACTGATGGGCTTAATTCAGTCGAACAGAGCGCGCTTAAACATATATTAGAAGGATTTAATAACGGAATTATCGATAATGGAGATCCTGTTGCTCTTTTGGAACAGGCGATTGCTCAGACTCATCATGCGCTTGCTTATAGTTATCTGGGGCTTTATTATTTTAAAATCGCAGATTATAATAAAGCGATTACAACATTTACAGATGCAATCGAACATTACGAAGAAGAACCATTTTTTTATGCGAGCCGTTGCTTGGTCTATAGACTAATCGATGAAGATGAGGGCGCTTTCTATGACTACCAGATTGCCAAACGACTGGATTTTAATTATCATAGTGTATTGGAATGGCAGGAAAATCAAGCTGAACTAACTTATTTTGAAGCTGAAAATCTGGTTATTCAGGAATTGGAGTCCAAACCTCAGCAGTTGAGCTCGGATGAAATAAATTCATTGGGACTCGAATATGTTCATAGCTATAGTTATCTAAAGGCAATAGACCTTTATTCTTCGGCTATTGCAGCATCAGGCGGTAAAGACAGCAACCTTTTTGTTTTTAGAGGGAGTTTGTACCTAAAATTGACCTGTTTTGAATTGGCGTTATCTGATTTTAATCAGGCGATTGCACTCGATGAGAATAAATCTGCAGCCTATATATTCCGGGCAAAAGTTTTTGAATCCTATCGGGATTCCCAAAGTGCGTTGCTAGATTATGCCAAGGCAGAGGAGATAGATGCTGATTCGTCGATTGTCTATGAAGAAAGGGCTTCTTTGTTTGAACGTTTGGGGTTGTTAAAGGAGGCATTGATGGATTTTGACCGTCTTGTTGTCCTCAATCCAGAGGATTTTTATGTTTATTCTCTACGGGCCGATTTAAATGAAAAGCTAGAGGATTTGCCCGGAGCACTGGCGGATTATTCCAGAGCGATCGATTTAAATCCGTATTACTCAGATCTGTATTCTTACCGCGCAGCAATTCGGGAAAAACTGGGTGATCCAGTAGGAGCCAAAGCCGATTTGGATAAATTCAATGAATTGGAAGATGAATAAAAAGAAGATGTCTAAAAAGCCAGCTCAAACTTTTTAAGGATAGGATGTCTGAAAAGGTTGAGGGTATACCTATAAAATTGTAGCAAAAAGGGGCGGTCCAGCTGGACTGCCCCTTTTTTGGAACGTTATTTTGTTTTGAAGAATTATCTATTTAATAACTCTTTTTATTTTATTGGAACGTTTTATGAGTTTGTGTAATTTGTCATAATTCTCGGATGCGATAGAATCATGCAGTGACTGAAGCTGCTTGATATGTTCTTCAAGTACTTCGAGCACATTCTCCCGATTTTGCTTGAAAATAGGTGTCCACATATCTGGCGAACTTTTCGCTAGCCGCACGGTCGATTCAAATCCAGATCCTGCCAGTTCGAAGATACGTCCTTGCGATTTTTCTTTTTCCAATACGGTCAATGCGAGTGCGAAAGAAGTCAGGTGGGAAATGTGGGACACATAAGCGGTATGCACGTCGTGTTCATCCGCATTCATAAAGCAGCTGCGCATCTCCAATTGGTCGGTGATGGCATCGGCAATCTCGAAGGCATCTTCATCGGTTCTAAATGCCTCGACATAAACCATCATTTTGCCTTTGAATAAGCCCGCTATTGCAGCCTCTGGGCCCGAATACTCTGTTCCCGCCATTGGATGGGCAGCGACATAGCGCCCCCTGTTAGGATGATCCTTGATTTTATTGAGAATATTTGTTTTTGTAGATCCCATGTCAATAACAACCTGATCAGTAACTTGATCCAGTATTTGGGGGACAACTTGTAAGATGGCATCTACCGGAATTGTAAGCACCAATACTTTACACATTTTAATCGCGTCTTCCAGGCTGGCTGTTTCGTCGATGAAGCCGATCTGCATCGCTTTATCCAAGTTTTTTTGACTCTTATCTACACCGATTATTTTGTCGCAGAATTTTGTTTCTTTTAGGCGAATGGCAGCCGAACCACCTATTAAGCCTACGCCGACAATGGCTATGTTCATATATAAACAATTATATTAATTTCTTAGAAACTATCTTTTATTCGCTGGATTGATTCTTTGAGTACCTCTACCGTGGCGCAAAGACTGATGCGTATATATTGATCGCCCTTATCTCCGAAAATTCCGCCGGGTGTAATAAATACCCGTGATTTTTCCAAAACTGCATCACTCAATGCATAACCGTCTTTGTATTTTTCGGGAATGCGCGCCCATACGAATAGCCCTACTTGGTCTTTTTGATAAGTACACGCTAACAAATCCATGATCTCATAAACCTGTTGACGTCTTTCCGCATAAATCTTGTTTAGATCAGCATACCAGGATGCGTCCAGTTGCAAGGCTTTTGCGGCAGCAAGTTGGACAGGTAAAAACATACCCGAATCCATATTGCTTTTGAAACGAAGCACTTGGTTTATACGTTCTTCGGCGCCTACAAGTACACCAATTCGCCATCCAGCCATATTAGAAGACTTGCTCAGCGAATTCAATTCAATGGCTACATCTTTCGCTCCTGCAATACTCATGATACTTCTTGGCGTATCTGTCAAGATAAAGCTGTATGGATTGTCGTGACAAATCAGTATGTTGTGCTCTTTGGCAAATTGAATCAGCTCTTGATAGAACGCATCAGGTGCGGATGCACCGGTAGGCATGTGTGGATAGTTTATCCACATCAATTTAACCTTTGACAAATCTTGCTTTTTGAGCGCATCTAAATCAATAAGCCAGTTGTTATCCTGGGTAAGATTATAGGTTATTGCTTCGGCTCCACTTAGTCTTACTGCTGCAGCATAAGCTGGGTAGCCCGGGTTGGGAATAAGCGCCTGATCACCTTCTTGAAGATAGGTCATACAAATGTGCACAATACCCTCTTTTGATCCAATTAAGGGCAATATTTCGGTATTGGGATTAAAAGTCGCGTTATAATAGCGTTGGTACCAATCAGCAACGGCTTGTCTTAGGGCAGGAGCGCCTTTATAATTTTGATAGCCATGCACATTTGGAAGTTGGGCATTTGTATTTAATGTCTCGATCACCTCCGGGTGTGGAGGTAAATCCGGACTTCCAATTCCTAGGTTGATTACACGCGCACCTTGTTTGTTCAACTCGTCTATTTCTCTTAATTTTTTGGAGAAATAATATTCTTCGGTGTGCTGCAATCTTTTGGCAACGTCTATTTGCATTTTGTTTTAATAAATTTGGTATTTTAATAAGGCTAAATTAGGGAATTATCTATTAAAAGGAGATTTTTTTATCGATTTTTCAAGCTGAACAAGCTGAATGCTTTGTTCTTGAGATGCAACAATTTTATAGTCCCTTGCCAGGATGTGCGCTTTTCTTGATTAATTTGTTATTTTTGTTCAATTTCCTCGTCAAAAATCTGAAAGGTAGAGGAGAGACCGACGAATGACTTTTCGTATAAAGGTAATTTGTCTAAGTTCAAAATAAATGAAAACATATTTTAGGCTCTTATCGTTTGCTAAACCCATTGAGAAATTTGCAATCCCATATGTAATTTTCACGCTTATTACGGTTATTTTTAGCACATTGAATTTAGCATTGCTTGCTCCGTTACTCCATACACTTTTTAATGCTGGTCAAACTACCAGCGAGGCAGTCAAGCCGGAAACTTATACGGATATTCTCGCCTGGTTTAACTACTACGCGGGTGTTGCCAATAACCAGTTTGGAGCTTATGGCGCATTGAAATACGTCTGTATTGTGATTGTGATTTCCGTATTTGTTAGTAATCTGTTCCGCTACTTCTGTCAGCGTATTATGGAGAATTTCCGTATTCACACGCTGCTCAAATTACGTAGAGCGGTATTTGATAGTGTGATGGATTTACATGTTGGTTATTTTACAGGACAGCGAAAAGGAGATATTGTTTCTAAAGTTGCGTCTGATGTGCAGGTCGTGCAGTACTCTGTGACGGGGACTTTACAGGTGGTTTTTAAGGAACCATTGCAATTGATAGCCTATATTGTGATGCTTTTCAATATCTCTGCACAATTGACATTCTTTTCACTCTTGGTGATTCCTATCTCCGGTTTTTTTATTGCAAGGATTGTTAAAAACCTCAAAAGTCAGGCCCATGCCGCTCAGGAATCTTATGGAAATATGATTTCCTATCTGGATGAAGCGTTGTCAGGTATTAAAATTATCAAAGCTTTCAATGCGGTATCCTTTATTAAGAATAGATTTCATAATGAAAACGAACATTATGCAAATATCGGCCGTTCTATGGCTAGAAGGCAACAGTTAAGTTCGCCCGTTTCCGAATTACTGGGGGTTATTATGGTGGCAATTATTCTTTTGTATGGAGGTCATTTGGTGCTTTCCGGTGACAAGAGCTTAACCGCTCCCGAATTTATCGCCTATATCGCTATTTTTTCACAGGTGATGCGTCCTGCAAAAGCTTTAACAGATTCTTTTAGTGGTATTCACAATGGTCTTGCTGCCGGTGAAAGAGTTTTGGAGCTCATTGATGAAAAGACTGAAGTGAAAGATCGTGCGGATGCGAAGGCCGTGAAAAGCTTTGAGAGGAATATTGTATTTAACCAGGTAAACTTTTCATATACCAAAGATAAAGAGATTCTCCAGAACATTGATCTGACAATCGAAAAGGGGAAAGTCGTTGCCTTAGTAGGGCCGTCAGGTGGAGGGAAATCGACTTTGGTTGATTTAATTCCTCGCTTTATGGACGTCACAGGTGGTCAGATTCTCTTTGATGGTATTGATTTACGGGATTTAAAACAGGATTCTTTACGTGATATGATCGGTGTCGTCAATCAGGAATCCATTTTGTTTAATGACACGATCTTCAATAACATTGCATTTGCCAATCTTTCTGCCAGCCAGGAAGAAGTAGAAGCAGCTGCACGCATTGCCAATGCACATGAGTTTATTTTGAAAACCGAACACGGATATCAGACGAACATTGGCGATCGGGGCGGTAAATTATCTGGTGGGCAACGTCAGCGGATCTGTATCGCGCGAGCCGTTTTAAAAAATCCGCCAATTATGCTTCTTGATGAGGCGACTTCTGCTTTAGATACCGAGTCTGAGAAATTGGTACAGGACTCACTTTACAAATTAATGGACAATAGAACAACGGTTGTTATTGCCCATCGTTTAAGTACCATTCAGAATGCGGATAAAATTGTTGTTATTGAGGGGGGAAAAATTGTCGAGGAGGGGAGTCATAGTGAGCTCATCCAGCGCGAGGGTTTATACCGAAAACTAATAGAGATGCAACAGTTCACGGACTAAGTTCCTTTTTTAAGAGCTGTGTCAAATTAGTTGTTGTCACATTTTTTATTATAACTTTTGTTGCCTTTTCGGTACATTTGATTTAAGATAGGAGATACATTTAATGAACGCAATAGATAAATTGAATTTCTTGGTTAACGACAAGAATTTAGCTGTCGAATTGAGAAATATAGCGGAGAAAGTGTTGCGAGAAGAGCGTATCACTTTTGATGAAGGAGTTCTTTTATATGAAAAAGGTGAGTTAGGCTATCTTGGTGTGCTTGCTAACTATATTCGTGAGAAACGTCATGGTGATCATACTTTTT
Source organism: Sphingobacterium sp. (assembly GCA_031253985.1). GTDB lineage: Bacteria > Bacteroidota > Bacteroidia > Sphingobacteriales > Sphingobacteriaceae > Sphingobacterium. Next base: position 7,702 of record JAIRVH010000163.1, on the reverse strand, counting down.
TCAATCGCAATTTTCACATCGAGCCCACTAATGTTTGTGTCTATGACTGTAAGTTCTGTTCTTATTCGAGATTGATAAAAGAACGGGCTGAAGGTTGGGAGATGGAAGTCGATGGCATGATGGATATCGTGAAAAAGTATGACAATGAGGCTGTTACTGAAGTTCATATCACGGGTGGGGTTGTTCCTAAACAAAACCTTGAATTTTATGCCGACTTTTTTCGTAAATGTAAGGCACACCGGCCAGCGCTGCATATCAAAGGACTGACGCCTGTAGAATATTACTATATTTTCAAGAAAGCAAAACTGAGCCATTACGATGGATTGAAATATTTGCAATCCTGCGGTTTGGACTCTATGCCGGGCGGTGGTGCGGAAATCTTTCATCCGGAAGTAAGAGAGCAGATCGCGCATGATAAATGTACGGCCGAACAATGGTTGGATATTCACGAGCAGGCACATAAGTTGGGCATGCATACCAATGCAACGATGTTGTACGGTCATATTGAGCAGTTTTGGCATCGTGTGGATCATATGGAGCGTTTAAGACAGCTTCAGGATAAAACTGGTGGCTTTCAGACCTTCATCCCGCTAAAATTTAGAAACAAAGAGAACCAAATGTCTCATATCCCCGAAGTATCGGTTATTGAAGACTTACGGAACTATGCCATTGCTCGAATTTACATGGATAATTTTGATCATATCAAGGCCTATTGGGCGATGATTTCAAGAGATACGGCGCAGTTGTCCTTAGCCTTCGGGGTAGATGATATCGACGGAACGCTGGATGATACCACAAAAATATACAGCATGGCAGGAGCAGAAGAGCAAAAGCCGGGAATGACCACACAAGAGGTTGTGGAGCTTATAAAGAATGTTGGACGCCATCCTATTGAAAGAGATACACTATATAATGTGGTTACGGATTATAAGGATTTCGTATTTGATCAAGGTAACCAAAAGAAAAGCTATTACGCATTACCCGTTGTTAATTCATAACTAGATTCATACTTTGAAAAAGACATTTTATTTTATACGACACGGACAGACTGATCTAAATCTAAAAGGTATTGTGCAGGGGAGAGGTGTTAATTCACCGCTCAATAAAATGGGAATAGCACAAGCTCAGGCTTTCTTTGAACGGTACAATACGGTGCCTTTTGATAAAATATATACATCAACTTTATTGCGGACCCATCAAACTGTACAAGGATTCATTGATCTGGATTTACCTTGGGAGCAGCTTGTTGGATTGGATGAAATAAGTTGGGGAGTTTATGAAGGAAAAGAACAAACACCCGAATTGCTGTCTGGTTTTGAACAATTGGTGGCTGCGTGGCGTAATGGAGAGTTGGATGTCAGTATTGAAAATGGGGAGTCTCCTAATGCATTAATGGCGCGTCAGCAAATCGCATTAGATCATATGCTTGCCCAGACGGACGAAAAGAATATACTGGTCTGTATGCACGGACGTGCCTTACGGATTATGCTTTGTCTTATGACCGGTATCGATGCCCGTTATATGGATGATTTCCCGCATACAAATACTGCTTTATATAAATTGTTGTATGATAACGGTCAATTTGAGATTATCGACCATTATAATACGACACACTTAGAAGCATTGATAAATGAATAAAATTAGAGTTTCTGCCGTATCGTATACAAATACTTATCCATTTTTGAATGGAATACGTAAATCGAAAGTAATGGAGCAAATCGACTTGAGCGTTGATTATCCAAGTGCATGTGCACAAAAAGTAATCGATGATCAAGCTGATATTGGTATTATTCCTACAGCTGCCTTATTGAGTCTTCCCGAATATTACATCAATACAGATTTTTGCATTGGTACAGAAGGTGCCGTCGATTCTGTTTTTATTTTTGCCAATAAACCTATCGAAGAGGTAAAAACATTACGTCTCGATAAACAGTCGCGCACTTCAAATGGACTAGCCCGCGTCCTGATTAAGAACTATTGGAAAAGAGAAGTGGAATTGGTCACTGACGAATCTGTTGAACCAGATGCTTATGTTTTAATTGGAGATCGTACTTTCGGTAAGAAGAATGCAGTACCCTATGTTTATGATTTGGGGGAAGAGTGGTTTAACTTCACCGGATTACCTTTCGCTTTTGCTTTATGGGTAAGTAACAAAAAACTTCCCGACTCTTTTGTGGAGCAATTTAATGAAGCTTTAGCATATGGCGTTGAACATGCAACCGATGTTATTGTTGGTCTCCCAGAATTTGAGGGCTTTGATTATACCAAATATCTGACACAGCATCTTAATTTCCATTTGACAGATAAGAAACGCGAAGCTGTGCAGTTGTATCTCCGGTATTTAAAAGAACTGGATTAACCAGAATTCAATGGCCGAACACCGGCCCATGTCTTATATTCTACCATAGACATTCTTAAATCAGATTTGCCAGGTAAGCCTTTCAATATATCATGATGAAGGCTTACTTGGCAATAAGATTGCATTCTAAATTAGCAGATAGCCTCCTGTTTCCCGTTCACCATATCCGATCGGATCACTTGATCAGATTACCATAATTGTTTCTTTCCTATGTTGTGCATTGCTGCCATTTAATTTATGGCCAAGTTGACACCATATTATATATTAGCAGTGGGTTAACACCACTTTTACACGGTATTAACAAGGGGTTAACAGGGGTTTTACCCCAGGTAACCCCCTGTTAATCCCCTTTAATCCCCCTGTTATTACAGGAATTGGTCTTAATTTTTAGTTAATAAGGAGCTTCGTTAAAGTGACGCATTTTTATGATAAATTGACTTTAACTGTGCACAGGATGTTTAGACTATTGATCGATGTGATGGAATAGCAATTAGGTACGCCCTATTTTTACTTTGCGGCCTTTGATTTTTTGCCCACTAGCCTTATTGATAATAACGGAAGCAAGCTTTCTTTTAACGGCAACATAAGCGACCTTATCTTTCACTTCTATTATACCAATGTCTTCTTTTTCAATACCTTCCAAATGCAGGAGAAAACCTACTATGTCAATTTTATTGACTTTATCTTTTCGTCCAGCACTAACATAAAGTGTTGCAAAAGGTGAGTTTTCAGGGAGGTCATAGAATTCAGGAAATTCCTCTTCAGGTATTTCTGTAGGGATATAAGGATATACTTCTTCTGGTTTGAGGATAACATAAACATCACCCTTCGCTTGCATACGGGCAGTACGTCCATTGCGGTGAATAAAACCGTCTTCTTTGTGTGGCAACTGGTAATGTATAATGGCATCAACCTCTGGAATATCTAATCCCCTTGCAGCCAGGTCTGTTGTGATCAGTACATTGTTAGAATGGTTTCGGAATTTGAGAAGTGCCAGTTCGCGATCCTGTTGTTCTAGTCCGCCATGAAAGATGTCGTGAATAATATTGCGATTGTCCAGTAGTTCGCTGATGTGATCGACTGCATCAAGATGATTACAGAAGATAATCATTTTTTTCGTCCCGATCTTACAGATGAGTTTTAGTAATGCCTCCAATTTCTTTTGAACAGGGGCAACTACTTTTTTAATTGTAATGCGGGGTATATTCTGTGAATCATTCAGGAAATCAACAAGAATAGGCTCCTCTATCTGTGTAAACGGTGGGATTGCATCCATCATCGTTGCAGAAGTCAATATCCGCGATCTGAGGGTTGGTATATGTCGAATAATGAAATCCATTTGTTGCTGAAATCCCAGTTCCAACGATTTATCAAATTCGTCTAACACGAGGGTGTGGATATGGGACGGATCAAAATTTCCCTCTTCGATATGTTGTTTTATACGTCCTGGAGTTCCTATAATAATTCCGGGAGCACCTTTGAATTCATTTTTTTCGATACGGGTACTATGACCGCCATAGGCACAGGTGACTTTGTGGCCTGTGGCCACCTTACGGAGTACTTGTTCTATTTGTAAGGCAAGTTCGCGAGTTGGTACTAAGATCAATACTTGAACCTCCCGAACGATTTCCTTCAATTGCTCTAGAATGAGCAATGAAAAGGCTAAGGTTTTGCCCGATCCGGTAGGCGAAAGCAAGATGAAATCATGATCCTTCTGGTAAGAGTCCAATACCTGCTGTTGCATTTCATTTAAGGATGAAATACCTAATTTATTTAAAATAGCTTCTAGCTGCATCTGACAAAAATACAAAATACCACCGCTTTAAAAGTAACAAACCTAGATGAATTTTCGTCTAGGCTTGTTATCATAAAAAAGCATAAGACAATCGATCTGTAAAAGCAGATTGTGTGCTTAATTTGTATCGATGCGCGGAAAAACTAGTCACATACGGAAATATTAATTCTCTATAAGTATTGTTTTATAAGATATCAATACCTTCATGTCTTAATGTCTCTTTTTTATCTTCTTCCCAGATACTGACTTGGACCTCTCCAATATGTTGTTTTTTGAGCATAAACATACATACACGTGATTGTCCGATTCCACCACCCATAGATTCTGGCAACTGGTCATTAAGCAGCATGCTATGGAAAGTCAGTTTGGACTTTTCTGTACAATTTCTAATTTCCATTTGATGTGCCAAAGCCTTTTTGTCGACACGGATCCCCATGGATGAAAGTTCAAAAGCTGAATTTAAAATTGGGTTCCATACGAGAATATCTCCGTTCAATCCTTTGTGCCCAGCCTCATTGGCAGTACTCCAATCGTCATAGTCTGCGGCGCGGCCATCGTGTGCAACACCATTGCTGAGTGCCCCTCCGATACCATATAAAAATACAGCACCATATTCTTTTGTGATCGCATTTTCACGTTCTTTTGCACTTAGATTAGGATATTTTTGAAGTAGTTCTTCAGCCGATATGAATGTAATGGTTTCGGGTAGAATCGCTTTTATCTGTGGATACTTGCTTTCAACCTGTCGTTCAGTAAATCGTAGCGCATCGTAAATTTTTAATACGGTTTCCTTTAGCAGAGTCAAATTACGCTGATCCTTACCGATGACCTTTTCCCAATCCCATTGGTCTACGTAGATGGAATGAATCGGGGTATAATCTTCATCAGGGCGGAGGGCCTTCATGTCTGTGACGATGCCTTCACCTGGCAGCATTTCAAGCTCTTTTAAACGGACTCTTTTCCATTTGGCCAATGAATGTACCACAACTGCTCTTTTTTCATTCAATGATTTAATCGGAAATGACACTGGACGCTCAATTCCATTTAAGTCATCATTTAATCCAGTACCGTCCAAAACCACCAAAGGCGACGAGATCGGAATTAGATTTAAAGATTTCTTTAGTTCTTGGACAAATGTATCTTTAACGAAGCTGATAGCAACTTCGGTATTTAAAAGTTTTCTTCCCTCCATATGAGTTAAATGAAATACCATGCGCAGATTGATACGCCTAGTTTTTATTTTTTATTCAGTTATTTGATACAAAAGTATGAAAATATCATTGGTTAATCTGTTTGGTTGTGATTTTTAATATTTATCCATTAAAAAGTTGAAAAAATAAAAAAATTCTAAGAAAATGAAGATAGGTCAATATTTTATTATAAAACTAATAATTTGTTGGTGCAGCCAAAAGTGTTTGGTTACTTACCAAAAGAGCCTTGAAATATTTCAAGGCTCTTTTCCTTATGGTGGATCGAAGCGGCTAACTATACGGAGAAACTTTCGCCGCAAGCACAGGTACGGCTTGCATTCGGATTGTGAAATTCAAATCCTTTTCCGTTCAAACCATCTGAATAATCAAGTTCGGTACCTGCTAGATACAAAAATGATTTAATATCCAAACAGACTTTTACACCTTTATCTTCGAAAAATTGATCACCTTTTTTTTCTTCGTTATCGAAATTTAGCTTATAACTCAATCCCGAACAACCGCCACTTTCTACAGCAACACGCACAAAGTAATTGCTGTCATATTGCTCATCCTTCATGATTTCCTCGATACGAGTTTTTGCTTTGTCAGTAACTGTAATCATAGTATTATCCTTTGTATTGAACAAAGATACATACAATCTTGTTATATTTTGTCTCTTATAAAGTTTTTAGAATGTCATAAATTAGTCGATCAGGCCGGCTTGGAAGAGCTGCCATATTGGCGATTGATCGCGTATTCTTTTTACAGCCTCTTTGATGAGTTGCGCAGCCTGAATAATCTCTTCTTGTGTAGTCAGGATACTGAGGCTAAAACGGATTGCTGCGAGCGCATGTTCTTTGGGTACGCCCATCGCGAGCAGGACATGTGAGGCCTCCCTGGAGCCTGTTACACAGGCCGCACCTGACGAAAGCGCCAAGGTAGGGCAGGCAGTCATTATTTCACTTGCAAGCACATGTTTAAAGCTGATGTAGCTAGTATTGGGCAATCGTGTACAGTTCTTCCCATGAATGATGATTTCAGGAATACTACCTAAAATTTCCTCCAATAGATCACGATTCTGCCGGACGGTCGTGTAAGCTGCTGGTTTAATCAGGGAAATGGCTTTTCCAAAGCCAACAATTGCAGGAACGTTATATGTACCGCCTCTGAATTCATTTTCCTGTCCTCCGCCTACAATCAGGGAGGAAATTTGAATCGGTTTTGATTTTCGACGGATGTAGAGTGCGCCGACTCCCTTTGGCCCATGGAGTTTATGAGCGCTCAGGCATAGAAGGTCTATGGGTGTCTTTTTTAGGTCAATGTCGATTTTTCCGATAGCCTGTGTTGCATCACAGAAGAATAAGATGTCTTTTTCTGAACAGATAGCAGCAATCTGTTCTACAGATGCACATATACCGGTCTCGTTGTTTGCAGCCATGATGCAGACGAGTATAGTCTGCGCAGTAATGGCGTTTTTTAAGTCATCGATATCGATGGCTCCTTTCGTATCGACAGGGAGGTATGTGATTTGCGCTCCTTTTTTTGTCAATTGTTCACAGCAACTGAGCACAGCCTTATGTTCTGTTGAAACGGTGATGATATGATTGCCTTTCGAGTGATACCTGTCAAATATGCCGCAGATTACAGTATTAATACTTTCTGTTGCTCCGGAATTGAAAAAAATTTCTTTTGATGAGCAATTCAGGGCATCTGCGACTTGTGTTCTGGCTGATTGGATAGCCGCATTGGCTTCACGTCCCATCTGATGATAGACGCTCGATGCATTCGCATAATTCTGGATGAAGTAGGGAGTCATGTCATTCCACACTTCATCCAAAACTCGGGTTGTTGCGTTATTGTCCAAATAAATGATATCCTTCATTCGGATAAAGATAAGGATAATGGCGTTTATGCTGAAGCCTTCACATCAACTTCCTTTTTTTTGACATTTGGATCATACCTTAAGCCTGGAGTTAACCAATACATCAGTATGATACGGGAATAGCGGTAGTTGAATGGAGACATTAAAACAACGCTCATGATAGCAACTGTTGCATAGAGTATAAAAGAAGAATCATTACCTGTCAGGATATAGGTTGCCATACAAGCAGTAACCATCTCTGCGATGGAGAATGCATAGGTCACATACATAGCACCATAAAAATAACCTGGCTCACGTTCGTAACGAAGTCCACAATATTCGCAATGGCTATTCATCTTTTGTACTTTAAGACCATAGGCAGGGCCTTTGTATACATGGCCGATTCTGCATCTTGGACATTTTGCTTGCCATGCGGCTTTAAATTCAGATAATTCGTATTTAACCTCTTCCATAGTTATAGTTGTTTTCTGAACTCT
>JAIRVH010000150.1 GCA_031253985.1 Sphingobacterium sp. | reverse complement strand
AAAAAAATGAGTGCAGATATTAACAAACTAGAACAAATTGCATCACAGGTAAGACGTGATATCGTACGTATGGTACACGCTTGTCAATCAGGACACCCAGGTGGTTCGTTAGGTTGTACCGATTACTTTGTGGCGCTTTATTTCAATGCAATGAAACGCAACCCTTCCTTTGACATGGATGGAAAAGGAGAAGATTTATTCTTCCTGTCAAATGGACACATCTCGCCCGTATTTTATAGTACATTGGCGCATGCGGGATATTTTGAAGTGACCGAATTAGCAACGTTCAGAAAAATCAATTCCAGACTTCAAGGTCACCCAACAACACACGAAGGTCTTCCAGGTATTCGTATTGCGTCGGGATCATTGGGCCAAGGATTATCTGTTGCAATTGGAGCCGCACAGGCAAAAAAATTGAATAAAGACAATAATCTAGTTTACGTATTAATGGGTGATGGCGAATTGCAGGAGGGTCAAGTTTGGGAAGCTGCAATGTACGCACCACACAACAAAATCGACAATTTGATTGCTACAGTTGATTATAACAAAGCGCAAATTGACGGATCTACGGATCAAGTATTATCTCTTGGTGATCTACGGGCAAAATGGGAAGCTTTTGGATGGGATGTGATGGAAATTGCTAAAGGCAATGACATGAATGCTGTTGTTGCTGGCCTAGCAGAAGCTAAATCGCGTACAGGAAAAGGCAAACCGGTCATTATTCTGATGCATACAGAAATGGGAAGCGGTGTTGATTTTATGATGGGTTCTCATAAATGGCATGGTGTCGCTCCGAATGACGAACAATTGGCGTCGGCGTTGAATCAGCTTACAGAAACTTTAGGAGATTACTAGAATGAAAAAATATACTTATACAGAGTCAAAAGATACACGTTCGGGATTTGGTGCAGGCTTATTGGAAGCAGGAAAACAAGATGAGAATGTAGTTGCATTATGCGCTGATTTGATCGGTTCATTGAAAATGAACGATTTTATCAAAGAATTTCCAGAGCGTTTCTTCCAGATCGGTATTGCCGAAGCAAATATGATGGGTATTGCTGCCGGATTGACTATCGGTGGTAAAATCCCATTTACAGGTACGTTCGCAAATTTCTCAACTGGACGTGTATACGATCAGATCCGTCAATCGATTGCTTACTCGGATAAAAATGTGAAAATTGCTGCCTCACACGCTGGTTTAACGCTTGGCGAAGATGGTGCAACTCACCAAATTTTAGAGGATATCGGATTGATGAAAATGTTACCGGGAATGACGGTAATCAATCCTTGTGATTTCAATCAAACAAAAGCGGCTACAATTGCGGCTGCAAAATATGAAGGACCAGTTTATTTACGTTTCGGTCGTCCTGTGGTTCCTAACTTCACAGCTGCTGACCAAGAGTTTATCATTGGTAAAGCTGTATTACTAAACGAAGGAACGGATGTAACAATCATTGCTACAGGTCACTTAGTATGGGAAGCCATTCAAGCTGGTGAGAAATTGGCTGAATTAGGAATCAATGCTGAGATTATCAATATTCACACAATCAAACCTTTGGATGAGGAGGCGATCTTAAAATCTGTTGCGAAGACAAAATGTGTCGTAACGGCAGAAGAGCACAATCGTCTAGGCGGTTTAGGTGATAGCGTTGCCCAAGTACTTACACGAGAGCTACCTACTCCACAGGAGTATGTAGCCGTGAATGACAGCTTTGGAGAATCAGGTACACCAGCTCAATTGATGGAAAAATACGGTTTGAATGCAAATGCGATTGTTGCTGCAGCTCAAAAAGTAATCAAAAGAAAATAACAAAACTACGCAGGTCAATATATGGATGACGCTTTAATTATAGCAAAATTCGCAGAAGAGAGTACGCGAGAAGAAGCTTTCCGTTTATTGTTGAAGAAATATCAACAGAAGATTTATTGGCATGTGCGAAGAATGGTCATCGATCATGACGATGCAGACGATGTAGTACAGGATATCTTTGTGAAAGTATGGAAGAATCTTGGGAACTTCCGTGAAGATTCACAATTATACACCTGGCTTTATCGTATTGCGACAAATGAATGTATCACCTTCTTAAATAAGAAAAAGCAAAAGCAGAACGTGTCGTTGGATGACGACACGACTGCTTATCTGGCAGAAACGCTTGCTGATGGCAATTATTTTAATGGTGATAAAGCTCAAATGAAATTACAACAGGCTTTGTTGACCTTGCCAGAGAAGCAAAAATTGGTTTTCAATATGAAATATTTTGAAGACATGAAATATGAAGAGATTTCAGAAGTACTCGGAACAAGTGTTGGTGCGCTAAAAGCATCCTATCATTTGGCCGTCAAAAAAATAGAGTCTTTTTTTAACAATCATGATTAAACCTTTTAGCGAAATGAGGTTCTAACAGATACTATGAAGGAAAATGGCACATATCATGATGGGCTGGAGCCTACCAATCTTCCAGCATCATTGCGTGAAAATCCATTTGGCGTACCTGAAAATTATTTCAACGATCTAGAATCAAAAATAATTACACAAGTCAAATTGATCGAATGCAAGGACGAATCCATCTTTGAGGTTCCAGAAGGATATTTTGATAACCTGTCTGACGCCATCATGTGCAAAATAGCGGAAGACAATTTAAAAAATCAAGTCTCCTCTGATGGTTTTGAAATCCCATCACAGTATACTTCCGAATTAACTTCAACGATCTTCAATCGCATTGCTGAAGACAGATTAAAAGAAACGATTACATCAGATGGATTTAAGATACCTTCTGATTACAATCAATCCCTTGAAAATTCCATCTCCGCCCGCATTTCTGAAGATAGATTAAAAGAAACGATTGCATCTGATGGATTTACGATACCTTCTGATTACAGTCAATCCCTTGAAAATTCTATCTTCGCCCGTATCGCTGAGCAAAAATTAAAGGAAACTATTTCTACCGATGGTTTCACCATTGCAACTGGCTATGAGGAGACATTAGAATCGGCTATTTTTGCGCGTATTGCTGAAGAAGAATTAAAAGAATCGATTGTTGAGCCAGGATTTGGGCTTCCACAACATTACTTTGAAACGCTTTCGGACAGAATTATTAACGCTGTACAGGAACCTGAAAAAGGTAATACACCTATACATCAAATAGGAAAACCGAAAAAATGGCATGCTCGCTATGCTGTTGCAGCATCTTTTGCTGCCATGTTGAGCATAGGAGGATATTGGGGATATCAGTATCAACAACAAAATGCTACTCCTGTAGAAACTGTTGCAGAAGAGCAATTGAGCCAGCATTTATCGGAAATTCCTAAGCAGGAGATCATCAATTACCTTGCTGCATCAGCTTCTGGTGATGATATGATCTATATGTCTCAGTATACTGATGAAACAAATCTCCCTACAAAGGGATTTGGGAGCAATATATCTAAACAAGAAATAGAAGATTATCTAAACTATACCTTATAATGATGTTCAATAGAAAAAACATATGGATAACATTGTTCTTTAGTATATTTTCTATTGCCTTGGGCTTTGCGCAAGACAAAAATCGATTTCAAGCTATAGAAAATGAAAAGATAGCTTACATTACTAAAGAACTAGATTTAACTCCAAGAGAGGCGCAGCAATTCTTTCCGCTCTATAACGAGTATAGCCAGACATTGTGGGATATCAGGAAAGAGAAATTGAATGGCGCTCCTAAAAATAGTTTCAGAGGCGGTTCCAGGGATGTATTGCAATATGATGCAAAGGAAGTGGAAATCAAAAAAGAATACCGCGCCAAATTTGCAAAGGTCATAGGCAATGCCCGGGCATCCCAATTTTTTGAAGTAGAACAGGAATTTAGAGAACATCTATACAAATCCCTACAGAATAGAAGAAAATAATCCGAAAATAAAAAAGAAGTCTTGAAGACTTCTTTTTTATTTTCGGACATTTGTAAGATCATGTTAAGCAACAGAGAATTATTTTTAATGAATACCGCTCAAACGTCTAGCTCACCTAGATTAGTTGAAGTGGTCAAGGCGGAGGGGGTCTACCTCTACGGCCCCAATGGAGAAGAATACATGGACCTGGTCTCCGGTTTTAATGTCAGCAATATAGGTCATCGTCATCCGAAGGTTCTTGAAGCCATCAAATCACAGCTGGATCAATATTTACATGTCACCGTTTATGGGGAATTTATACAAGCCCCTCAGGTGCAGTTTGCGACAGAATTACTCACAGAACTCCCGGCTAGTTTTCAATCGGTATACCTCACCAACAGCGGTACGGAAGCAGTGGAAGGCTCCATGAAAATAGCAAAGAAATATACGGGGCGCAAACAGATTATCGCGGCGAAAAAAGCGTATCATGGAAGTACCCAAGGTGCGCTCAGTCTTATCGGAAACGACGAGTATCGTAACGCGTATGCTCCACTTCTACCCGAAATTGATTTTATACAGTTTAATGATCTGGAAGATCTAACAAAGATTACCGAACAAACTGCTGCTGTTATCCTCGAAGCTATTCAAGGGGAAGCTGGTGTTCGGGTACCCGATATTGCTTATATGCAAGCCGTCAGAAAACGCTGTGATGAAACAGGTACCCTACTGATCTTTGATGAAATCCAAACTGGTTTTGGCCGTACAGGCCGTCTCTTCGCATTTGAGCATTTTGCTATCGTTCCGGATATTCTCATGCTCGCTAAGGGCATCGGTGGCGGTATGCCGTTAGGCGCATTTATCGCAGCCAAAGAAGTGATGGACGTAATCAAGGACAACCCCATGCTTGGGCATATTACCACTTTTGGGGGCCATCCTGTAAGTTGTGCAGCGGCACGAGCTTCACTTACGGTCATCAAAGAAGAAAAGCTGGTCGAGCAAGTAGAACGAAAAGCTCTTTTATTTAGAGAGAAGCTCAAGCATCCTGCAATCAAAGAAATCCGAGGATTAGGTCTTATGATGTGTCTACAGTTGGATTCTTTTGATCAAGTTTACAATGTCAGCAAGTACTGTGCAGAAAACGGCGTTATGATAGACTGGTATCTGCACTGTGAAACAGCATTGCGTGTGGCTCCTCCATTGACGATTACAGACTTTGAAATCGAAAAAGCTTGTAACATCATTATAAAAGGTTTGGAAAAATATGCTTAAAGTACGTAACTTTAAGCATAACAAAAACCTAATAATGAACACAAACCGCAGATCTTTTATCAAAAAAAGCATTATTGGCACTGGCCTATTGACTGGCGCCAATTTACTGGGAAACGATGTATTCGCGCACGAATCAACAGCTAATTCCTCGAAAATCAGTTTAAATAACGACGACATTATTTTATTTCAGGGCGATTCCATTACAGACGTAGGTCGTGACAGAAATAACAAAAATGCCAATGATACAGCAGCATTGGGCCACGGTTATGCCTTACTGGCCGCCAGTCAGCTTTTAAATAAATATCCGGCAAAGAAGCTAAAGGTTTATAATACAGGCATCAGTGGAAATCGGGTACCCGATCTTCAAAAACGTTGGCAGGAGGATACGCTGGCAATTAAACCAACTGTATTAAGTATCTTGATCGGTGTAAACGATTTCTGGCGAACAATCGATCGGGGAGCGCAAACGACCGTTGAGGAATATAAATCCCAATATCAACAGTTGTTACATGAAACACTTCAAAAGCTTCCAAATGTCAAATTGATCATTGGAGAACCCTTTGCGGTGAAAGGAGTCGGACATATCACTGACGCCTGGTATCCTAAATTTTTAGCTTACCAGGAATCTGCCCGTGATATCGCAAAAGAATTCGGCGGGATTTTAATTCCCTTTCAAAAAATATTTGACAATGCCCAGAAGAGTGCGCCTGGTGCCTATTGGGCCGCAGATGGCGTACACCCCACACTTGCGGGAGCACAGATGATGGCTTCCGCATGGATGGACTGTATCAAATAGTAGAGAAACAGGAAGAAGAAGAGTGGATGTTTGACCATCTGCTCTTTTTTCCTCAAAGGTTTTATTGATTTGTATCTCACGAAGGTATCAATGAGCCCGCTATGCCCGTTTATTGAGAAGCAGTTAGTTTCACTAACTTCAATGGAACTCGCGGCACTAAGTCATGGAACAAAAAAAACATTCTTTTTCGCTTCTCGAGCTGTTTATGCTCGCAAACAATCGTCAAGTTTTTTGTCTAACATATAGGCGTGAAATGACCTGTGACCTAAATTTCTTTATAAGGTGTTTTTTGTAAATCAGGCAGAAAGTAGGCCACGATACCAATCAACGGAAGATACGAACAGAGATGGTAGATAAACTCGATGGAAGTATGGTCCGCTTGCCATCCAAGTACAGCAGAGCCAATCCCTCCCATTCCAAATGCGAAACCGTAAAATAAGCCTGATACCATACCTAACTTTTTAGGTAACAGTTCTTGTGCGTAAACGATAATCGCCGGGAAGGCCGAAGATAATATTAAACCGATCATTACAATCAATACACCGGTCATCGTAAGGCCGACATAAGGTAATGCCAGTGCAAATGGCGCTACACCCAAAACGGAGAACCAGATAACGTATTTACGGCCAAATCGATCGCCAAATGCACCACCCAATAAGGTTCCCACCGCAACCGCTATCAGAAAATAAAATAGATAAACTTGTGCTTCCACTTCATTAATTCCAAATTTCTTTATTGTATAAAACTGAAAGTAGTTTGTAATGCTTGCTATATAGAAGTATTTTGATACGATCAATAATAGGAGTATAATTACGGTCATAACGATCCGACTATTGGGCAAATCAGGAACTCTTATTGTTCTCTTCGTTGATTTTGCTGTATTTTGAAGTCTTTTTTTATACCAAGAACCGATATAATACGATATGAATTGGCCTAAAATTGTGAATAAGCACATCCAGGCAATTGCCTGCTGGCCTCTCGGCAAAACTAAGAAAGCAACAATGATTGGCGCCATAGCGGTACCGGCGTTCCCGCCGATCTGAAAAATAGACTGCGCCATACTTCTCCGTCCCCCTGAAGCCATGTAAGCAACACGGGAAGATTCGGGATGAAATATCGAAGAACCTATCCCTACAAGAAAAACAGAAAATAAGATCCATTCATAGCTATGTGCTTTAGAAAACAAAAGCATACCGAGGAGCGAAAAAGACATTCCTATAATCTGCGAATATGGAACAGGGTGTTTATCTGTAAATGAGCCTACAACTGGTTGAAATATGGAGGCGGCTATTTGATACACCATCGTAATCATTCCAACCTGAGAAAAACTCAGATGATGCTCTTCTTTAAGTAAGGGGTAAGTTGCAGGTATCACAGCTTGAATCATATCATTCAACAGATGCACCATACTTACGGCAAACAAAATCGAAAAAATAGGTCTAGTCGCTTTCTCTTTTATCATGATTTCGCTAAAAATTAAAAAGGTCGATTTTCTCAAATCAACCTACACTATCTTCATATAACTATACTACACGTACCAATAATCCCTTCAGATACTCACCTTCGGGAAATGATGCCCGCACAGGATGATCTTCAGGTTGGTGAAATTGTCTAATAAACTGAATTTCCTTACCAGCATCCAATGCTGCCCAAGCAAGCACCTGTTTAAAGGTGTCCATGTCCATCGCACCTGAGCAAGAAAAAGTCGCTAACAATCCACCACTGTTTAGCAGCATCAATCCACGACGGTTCAAGTCTTTATAAGCCCTTGATGCTCTCTCCAAAGCGGATCGAGAAGGAGCATATTTGGGTGGATCCAAGACGATCAGATCAAATTTCTCACCTTCATCAATGAATTTTCGCAATTGTTTATTTACATCAGACAATATTGCTTTGTGCCGCTCCGGTTCAAAACCGTTTTCAGCAATATTCTTTTCCAGTGTTTCAATAGCCAGAGCCGAGCTATCTACCGATACGACTTCCGACGCTCCGTTTTTCAAGCTATTTAATGTAAAGCCTCCAGAATAGCAAAAACAGTCTAGGACTCGTTTATTTGAAACGTAATTGGCTGTCAGCTGACGGTTTTCACGTTGGTCGCAATAGAATCCGGATTTTTGTCCATCGATAATATTAACCTTATAATGAATACCATTTTCGATAACGTCGACAAACTCAGACGGAAGCTCACCATGCAAAAGACCATTTGTATCGGGAAGCCCCTCATGTTCACGTGATTTCAGGTCGCTCCGCTCATAGATTCCTTTAGGTTGCAATAAGGCATTCAGTTCATCGATAATAATTGATTTGACTTTTTCAACCCCTACAGCGTGAACTTGAATGGAAATAAAATCAGCATATTTATCTACAATCAGTCCAGGAAGGAAATCTGCTTCTGCAAAAATCAGACGTACAGTATTCGTAACGCCTTCTTGTAACAGATGCTGTCTTGCAGCTACTGCCTTTTGAATACGAGCTCGCCACCAATCTGCATCAATCTGTGCTTGAGGATTCCATTCCAACAGGCGAATGGCTACACGTGAGCTATTATGAAATAGACCATAGGCTATAAATTCACGTTCAGCATTGTAAACGCCGACAACTTCGCCATCTTCAATTTTATCGGACAATGATTTAATTGCTCCAGAAAATACCCAAGGATGCAATTGCCAGGCAGCCTTATCCTTACCCTTATTCAAATATACTGATTTCATTGTTGCAAAATTAACGTAATAATTGCAAAACCAAGCGTCTTAATTTGTCATAAAAAATAAACGAAACAATTATTCTTGTATATTTACAAAATGAATTTAAAACAGTTATTTTTAACCACAACAATTATCTCCTTATTATTTTCGTGCAAGAAATCAGATTCTGAACTCAAAATTAAAAATGAGGAAGATCTTGAGGTTGTCGACTCCTCTACATTTGAGGTAGTTGCGATGACAGTAAACTTAGGAATTAAGGCTGAACCTTATTTTATGGTTGGCTATGGATACGATGCAAAAGAAAACCTACTTTTTGTCAATAAAGGATTACGTACAAAAATACTTGATACAGACAAATTAAGGCAATCTTCTTATATTTTCAGAACGACAAGCTCTATGGGTGGAGGCGGAATCATCGAAAAAAATGATAAGCAACAATTATTGAGAAGACTAAGTTTAAATTTTGATATGGAAGAGCTTGCTACAACTGAAACAGATGCATTGGCAAACATTCCATCTGATCAGAATATTCAGCTAACGACACATTATACCGAGGGATTTCAATACAGCACGATTTCCTTTGCCGCGGAAGAGCCTAAATTTCAAAATCAAGAATTCATTAATTTTGTTCAGAACAATAGCCCTGAACTAATTGTAAAAAAGTACGGCACACATGTTATATTAAGCTGCTCAAAAGGGGCATCCGTAAATCTTATAAAATATCTAGACAAAAAAACTGTACTTGAAGACAAAGTCATTAAAGATTGGAAAATTGTAGCGTTTGCTTCAGGTGCCGATCTTAGATTATTTGGTTTTCACCCGATAAAGAATACAATTAACGTCGGCGCATGGCTAGACTCTTTAACAGAAGAAAATGGCGATTTCATAAGCTTTAACAGAGAGAAACCGATGCCTATCTATAAGTTAATCCCGGATAAAGACGAAAGACTTGAATTAAAGAATTATATTGATACCTATCTTGGTATAAAAAAGGGCTCCTAAAGGAGCCCTCGGCGTTTAGTTATGGTTGATTAGATATTTTTTAAACGCTTCAAAATCCACTTTCAAAGGTTCCGCTAATTTTTCTTTTCCTTGCAATGCTTCTGCACCGGCAGGCAACACTATTTTTTCGAATACATCTGCAGCTATTGCATCAGGGAATTTGCAGGGATGTGCTGTGGATAAGAAAACCGACGCATACTGACCCGGATTTTCTTTCGCATAAGATCGGGCACCAAGCCATGCGATTGCCGTATGAGGACAGGCGATGTACCCGAATTCTTCAAATAGTTCTTGCATCCCTTTTTTTGTTTCTTCATCTGTAAAAGTATAGGAAGAGAGCATATTTTTTAATTCGGCCACGTTACCACCAAAAAGATCCTGGATACGTACCCAGTTACTCGGATTCCCAACATCCATTGCGTTGCTTAATGTCTGAATAGAAGGCAGTGGCTCATATTTACCAGAGGAAAGAAATCTGGGTACGGTATCATTGACGTTTGTCGCAGCGACGAAATGCTTTACAGGAAGTCCCATTTTATAAGCCAATAGACCTGCTCCAATATTACCAAAATTACCACTCGGTACCGTAAATACGACTTCATTAATTCCCTGTGATTTCAATTGTGCGTACGCATAAAAATAATAGAATGTCTGTGGGATCAATCTTGCGATATTAATTGAATTAGCGGATGTCAAACGTAGCACATTGTTAAGTTCAGTATCGCTAAAAGCCTGTTTTACCAATGCCTGGCAATCGTCAAACGTTCCTTCTACTTCAATCGCCCTTATATTCTGACCATTGGTGGTTAACTGTAATTCCTGCACGTCAGAGACCTTACCTTTGGGGTATAAGATCGTTACACGAGTTCCTTCTACACCAAGGAAGCCTAAAGCAACGGCGCCACCGGTATCACCGGATGTTGCAACAAGAACATCCAGTAATTTATCGTCCGTTTTTGAAAAATAACCCATGACCCTACTCATAAACCGAGCTCCAAAATCTTTAAAGGCATAAGAAGGTCCATGAAATAGTTCAAGCACGGCCGTACTGTCTGTCAAGAATTTTACGGGAGCGTCAAAATTAATGGCATCGTTCACAATCTGCTTTAGGTCAGCTTTGGGTATATCATTTCCCAATAGGGTAAAAGCAACTTCAAAGGCAATCTCCTGTAAGGAGTATTGCTGTATATTCTTAATGAACAGGGGATCTAAGTGGGGGATCACCTCAGGCATGTACAGTCCTTTATCGGCAGGTAGCGAATTGAAGACTGCGTCTTTAAAGGACACTTCTAATGCTTTATTATTTGTACTATAAAATTTCATATGCTAATCATCTGTTTTAAAGGGCATATGGAGTATCCAGTTATCTTCATTTGTATTTTTAGCAAGTGGATATTCCATTTTAATTATCTTCTTTTGGGGTAGTGATCGATTAAAATTCGATTTCATCACCCTTGATTCTATCAGTAAATATATTTCAATTTAATACTCTTGGTCCCTCCACATTAACACGGGAAACGTAACCAAAACTTTCTATCTCATTTTCTTTGAGGTGTGCCTGAATTTTATCCGCGATATCCCTTGCTATGCTTTCGTCCCGTGTTATTGCTACAACGGAAGGACCGGACCCAGAAATACCGAAACTCAATGCCCCGTTTTTCAGCGCAATTTCTTTCATCTCATAAAACTGAGGAATTAAAATTGCACGGGTTGGTTCTATAAGAATATCTTTCATGCTTCTTGCGATAAGGTCATAGTCTTCTTTGAATAAAGCAGCCACTAACCCGGCAATATTACCCCATTGGGTCACAGCATCTTTTAATAATACTTTATCTTTTATAAGCTGTCGTGCATCGCGTGTCGGCACATCCACCTGGGGAAAAACAACTGCTGCAACAAGTTCTTTCGGTGAAGGAATGGAAATAACATCCAAGGGTTCGTTTCCCCGGATCAATGTTATGCCCCCATAAAGTGCCGGAGCAACGTTATCGGCATGCCCTGTTCCACAGGCCAAACGTTCACCTTCCACACAGAATGGCAACAATTCTTCCTTAGTCAACGGATTGCCAAGCATGGTATTTATGGCAAAAAGTCCTGCGACGGTGCTTGCCGCACTGGATCCTAATCCAGAACCAATAGGCATATGTTTATGTAACTCAATTTCGACCCCTACCTTTGACGAAATATTCAATGCCTGTAGTAGATATTGAACACAGGCCGAAACAGTATTCTTACCGGGATCCAGCGGCAGTCTTCCATCGTCTCCTGTAATCGTCCGGATTGTAACTCCCGGCTGTTGCGTTCGTCTCATAACCACTTCATCGCCGGGTTCTTCAACAGCAAATCCCAATATATCAAAACCACAAATCATGTTTGCGACAGTTGCAGGTGCAAAGACCCGAACTTCCGACAGCATGTTGTCTAAATTGATTACTTTATCCCTCAGATATTCTACATTTAAATTATTGGCCATCACGTAATAATTATTTTCCCTTGTTTTTATGCTCCAACATTTACCAAATCTGCAAATACACCTGCTGCTGTCACCTCAGCCCCTGCCCCAGGCCCCTTTACAACCAGAGGACGTTCCTTATAGCGTTCTGTAGTAAATGATATAATATTATCGCTACCTGATAATGCATAGAAAGGGTGGTTTTCATCAACAAACTGAATTGAAATAGAAACCTTTCCATTTTCAAGTTTTCCGATATAACGGATGACTTTATTTTCATCGGCAGCCTTCTTCTTCATTTCTTCGAAATATCCATTTTCCCGTTGCAGTTCTGTATAAAAAGAATCTACTGTATCCGCTTTCAAACAAGCTGGGGGTAAAATTGCACCGAGGTCCACATCTTCTGCTTCAATGGCATATCCGGCATCTCTTGCTAAGATTAGCATTTTACGCATAAAATCTATACCACCTAAATCATCCCTTGGATCTGGTTCGGTATATCCCAGTTCCTGCGCCTGTTTTACCACATTATAGAAAGAAGCATCCGCTTTAAAATTGTTAAAAATATAGGATATTGTTCCGGAGAGGATCGCTTCAATCTTCACTATACGGTCACCGCTCAGCATCAAATCTTTAAGAACTCTGACAATAGGTAACCCTGCGCCTACATTGGTTTCATAAAAGAAATCTACACCGTGTTTGTGCGCAGTATCCCTGAGGGTCTTATACTGTTCATATTTTCCTGAATTGGCAATTTTATTACAAGTGACAATCGAAATATTAGATTTAAAAATATCTTCGTAGTAGGTCGCTGGAAGTTTACTGGCCGTATTATCAATAAATACACAGTTTGGTAAATTCAGTGTTTTCATCCGCTCAACAAATAATGCTAAGTCTGATTCGGTTCCATTCTTAGCGAGCTCATCGGACCAATTGCTCAAGTCGACGCCTTCGGTATTAAAAAGCATTTTACGGCTATTTGAAATTCCGACAACCTTAATTTCAATATCATTCTTATCCAGCAGGAAATCGTGTTGATTTTCCAATTGTTTAAATAGTGTTGCACCGATATTACCAGTACCGATATTAAATACATGTAACGTTTTCTTCAATTCCGCAAAAAAGGCGTCGTGCACAGCGTTGAGTGCTTTAGCCAAATCGCCTTTACCAATGATAACAGATATATTGTATTCAGATGATCCTTGAGCAATAGCACGAACATTGATCCCGTTACGACCCAGAGCGGCAAATAAGCGGCCGGACATACCAGGTGTTCTTTTCATATTTTCACCCACAATGGCCAAAACAGATAGATTATCTTCGATCGCCGGAACGACCAGTTTATTGGCTTGAATTTCCAGTTCAAATTCCACTTCGATTAATTGTATGGCGCGTTTGGCATCGGATGGATTTACAGCAAATGTGATGCTATGTTCTGAAGAAGACTGTGTGATCAGAACAACATTAATCTGTTCTCTAGCCAGGAGTGTAAAAAGCCGTCCACTAAAACCCGATTTGCCGATCATACCCGATCCACTCAGGTTGATTACCGAGATATCCGCGATAGAAGAAATTCCCTTTATTGGCAGCGCAGTTTTTCCACTATCAAACTGAATTACTGTTCCGGAGAAATCTGGTTCAAAGGTATTACGAATAACGATCGGTATTTTCTTTAAAAAGGCCGGAATCATAGTCGGCGGGTAAATCACCTTCGCTCCAAAATACGATAGCTCCATGGCTTCTGTATAAGATAATACCGGTAGCGAAAAAGCTTTCTTCACAATCCGTGGATCAGCGGTTAGCATGCCATTCACATCGGTCCAAATTTCGATCGCTCTTGCATCGAGTATCGACCCGAAAATAGCTGCGGTATAATCCGAGCCCCCTCTTCCTAATGTTGTGATACGTCCATTTTCGTTACTACCAATAAAACCAGTGACAAACAGAAGTTTATCGCTATGCGTGATGTACAGAGATTTCACCAATTGCTCCGTTAAAGATTCATTTAAATGAGCATTACCAAAATTTGAATCAGTTTTCACGTAATGGGAGGCATCTACAAATAGAGACTCAGGAATATACTGCTCCATGACCTTGGACACCATATAGTTCGAACAACGTTCTCCATAACTAAGGATCAAATCCTTACTTTGATTGCTTAGTTCCTTTAATGCAAAAATTCCTTGGAGAAGATCCTCTATTTCGTTAAAAAATAGTTTCAGTTTTGTAAATACAGGATTTTGGTATTTCACTGCCAAAAGCTCTTTAACCACCGTAAAATGCTTATCTTCCAAGGATTTTAGGCCATCGGAAAAGGACTTTCCCTCCGCAGCATCCTCCGCCAATTGGGTAAGCAGGTTTGTTACACCCGACATCGCTGACAATACAACTAATGGCTTTTCCTTTGCATCGTAAGATTTTTTAACGATACTTAGGACCGCTTTGAGACTTTCTACTGTGCCAACCGATGTTCCTCCAAATTTTAAAACTTTCATACTGTTTTATACTGTTTGTTTAGATTGATGATTTTTATGATAAAAAAAGAAGCGCTTTCCTTTGTCGAGGAAAGCGCTTCTAAATATTGTGTCTACAATTATATACAACGAAACTACTTCCTCCTAAGTTTTATCCCGGTGGTAATAATAATCGACGTAATAATTGTATTTGTGTTCATTGCTTTTGCTTATGTGTTGTAAATATAGAACAAATATTATCACTTTACCAAAGAAAATTAATATTTTTTTTAAGATTCACAACAGGAAACCCAATAGAGTGGCATTCTATCATAATAGTAATGTTTTTAGATGTAGCAAAAGATCTACTTTGCGTAGCCAATGATTGACATTGCTATTAATTTACAATATGCCCAAAATGAGCTTTAGCAAGATGTTAAAATTGTTAAAATTTCGTTAAATACCTTAAAATAAATTTGACCTTAAACTGATATTGTATTATATTCGCAACAGTGCTGTCCAAAATAGATGACAGTGTTGAATTTTTAAAAGTTAAATGTTGTACAAAAAAGCGATTTAATGAAAACAAAGAAATTTATAGCGTCAATGCTATTTATCGGCTTATGTCTAGTGTCGCAGGCACAAACCAACAGAAACTCCAAACCAGAATCAGATCCTGATAACCTAGCGAAAGAATACTTTTCACAAATCATGGGAGTTGCAGTCTCAGCAACAACAAA
>JAIRVH010000120.1 GCA_031253985.1 Sphingobacterium sp. | reverse complement strand
ATCTTGTAGGCTTCATTTTTACTCTTATTTTTGTATTCTTATTTTATCGATCAACGCAAAAAGAAAACAATGGAGAACGATTGGAAAAAAATTAAAACATATACAAATGCTATTCAAGCTGAGATAGTCAAACAAATGCTGGAAGAGAATGGTATTCCGGCTGTCGCGTTAAATAAACAAGATTCTTCTTATCTATTTGGAAAAATTGAACTTTATGTCAGCGAAGGATCTATCGAAGTAGCCGAAAGGTTAATTGAGGAATCGGAAGGGGGATTTTAGTTTATGAAGACAAGAGCAATAACCGGAATAATCTTTGTAGCTGTTATGATCGCTTCCACCCTTTTGGGTGCCTATGTATATTCTATATTTTTTACCTTACTAAGTACCTGGTGTCTTTATGAGTTCTATGGAATAGTATCATCCGAAGATCGGGCTCCAAATAAGGGAATAGGTATAGCACTTGCATTGGTACTATTTGCATTGGGATCGTTAATCTCGATGAATATACTTGGAGAGAAATTTTTGGCGCTGATTATTCCTTTTGTTAGTGTGACTTATATTATTTCACTTTTCCAGAAACGAACTTTTCCTTTTAATGATATCGCCTATACTTTTTTAGGAATAGCTTATGTTACATTACCTTTTTTCCTATTTTCCAAATTAGGTTTTATGCAAGGGGATTTTAATTATGTCCTTCCTTTAGGCTTCTTGATTTTATTGTGGACAAATGATACTGGGGCCTATCTGGCTGGACGGAGTTTTGGAAAGCGTAAACTTTTCGAACGAATATCACCAAAGAAAACATGGGAAGGTTTTTTTGGCGGCTTGATTTTAGCTATTGTTGCAGCGGTAAATCTGGAAAAATATTTCGGTTATCTTCCACTTTGGCAATGGATCAGCATTGCTGCAATTATCAGTATTGTAGGAACATTGGGGGATTTGGTCGAGTCAATGCTGAAGCGGAGTTTGCATGTCAAGGATTCGGGAAATATACTTCCCGGACATGGTGGTTTCTTAGATAGATTTGATGGACTATTATTGGCGGCACCAATGGTCTATGTTTTCTTAATTTTAATCAATTGATCGTATTATGAGTCACATTCAAAAATCTACATTTGATTTTTTAACAGCATTGAAAGCTAATAATTCTCGGGAATGGTTTGCTGATAATAGAGCAAAATATGAAGATGCACTGGCGGATGTGAGAAGTTTTCTGACAGACTTAATTGCCGCGTTGAGTGAATTTGACCCTAAAATTAATACTTCCATACAGGCCAGTAAATGTCTATTTCGTATTTATCGCGATACACGCTTTTCAAATGATAAAACACCTTATAAAAGTTGGTTTGGTGCAGGAATATCTGTTGATGGAAGAAAGTTGCAAGGGCCTGAATACTATATTCATATAGGTGCCGAAAACTCCTTTATTGCCTGTGGCTATTGGCGGCCTGAAAAGCAACATTTGGAAGCAATAAGACAGGAAATTGATTATAATGGTGGAAAACTAGACGGTATACTGAAAACGGTATTATCCGAAAATAAGATCAATCTTTTCAAAGAAGATCTATTGAAACGTGCTCCAGCTGGTTATAGCGAGGACAATCCTTTTATAGACTTAATCAAATTGAAAAGTTTTGTGTTGGATAGACCCTTAAGCATAAAGGAATTATCGGCGAAAAATGCCCTGGATAATATCGTGGCATCCTATAAAAGTATGCTTCCTTTTAAAGAATTTTTACAGGAAGCCATCGATACGGAATAATTATTCGGGTAAGCTGATTTTGCCCATACAGACAGCGGGAGAATCTTTAATTTGCTCAACATTGGATTTGTTGCCCGCCAGGGTTTCATTTGCTAATAGTGCAAAGAGAACAGCTTCTTTGGCATCTGGATTTATTCCTAATGTTGCAAAACTTTCAACGTTGCACGTCGGTAAGCTTCTTTTAATATAATCAAACAGCAAAGGATTGTGTAGACCTCCGCCGCTGATATATACAGCGACATCGGTTAGACCTTCAGTCTGTCTGCGAATTCCATTAACCATTGCTTGAGCAGCAAAGCGATTTAGGGTCGCCATGACATCCTCATGCGGAATATGTGTTGTTTTCGAACGGTCTTGTGCCTTTTCGAGATAAGCGAGATTAAATAGTTCCGGCCCCGTGGTTTTTGGAAAGGGCAGAGCTAGAAATTCCTCCGTTAATAATTGGTCCAATAGCGTGTCATTTACTTTACCCTTTTTAGCCATAGAGGCATCTTTATCCATTTCCTGATCAAAATTAGTTTTCATGTATTGATTCATCATGGTATTTCCTGGTCCGAGATCGGTAGCATATGCGCTCAACTTTGTTTGATGGCTTGGGATAAATGTGAAATTAGAAATACCTCCAATATTCAGTAAGAAACGATTTTCTGTGGGATGTGAGAAAAGCAAGAAGTCGCCATAAGCAGCCAAAGGCGCGCCCTCTCCCCCTGCGGCAATATGTTTTTGTCTAAAATCAGATAGGGTTATGATACCTGTATCTACTGCAATATGGTCTCCATCTCCAATTTGCAGCGTACTATTAGGCCAGTTCAGATCCTTGGTCAACGATTGGGGAGCATGATATACGGTCTGTCCATGGCTGGCGATACAATCTATCTGCTTGTATGAAATATTCCATTGCTTCAAAGCTGCATTGATTAATTTTGCATGCGTGATTCCTATGTAAGCATGGAGTCCGGAGAAGAGTTGCTGATCGATATTGCGTTTTGCAAAAACTTCGCGAACCCGCATCCGAAACTCATCCTCATAATCCATTGTAGCAAAATGTTCTAGCTGTATTTTTGTTGTCTTACCCGCATTTTCTATGCGGCATACGGCGATATCAAGGCCATCGAGTGAAGTTCCGGACATCAGGCCAATGATGCGGCGTTCTTTCTTTTGTGAAATTTGGTAAAGTCTTTCGATCTGAGGATTCATAGCTTAAAAATAAATACAAAAATGTTATGATGAATATCATTTCTGACAATTAAAGATATTTTGTAACTTCACGGCATTAAAAATCAAAAAATTAAATACAATGAATTTTCCAGCAGAATTGAAATACACCAAAGATCACGAATGGATTCGTGTTGAAGGTGA
>JAIRVH010000043.1 GCA_031253985.1 Sphingobacterium sp. | reverse complement strand
TTGAAATTTGAAAACTTTACTAAAACAGATCTTGTGACTTTGGAACGTGATGGCAATGACTGGAAAGTATCCAAATCAATCAACTCGTATAAATAGTATCTAAATAACTAGTGACCTGCCAAGCTCAGTATAAGCTCAGATCACTAGTGAATCATATGTTTATTAAGGCCATGTCGTGAGATGTGGCTTTTTTATGTCAAAAGGGCCTGATTCTCATCAGACCCTTTCTCTTAGCGTTTATTTGTACAGTAATTTTTATGTTTCCTATCGTTTCCTCTTCTTTGTTTCGTCATCCAATGTTTTTAAAGACTATTGGATCTTCACTGTACGACGCCAATTTTTATGTCCATCCTTTCTTTCGAAAGGCAGCTTATAGCCGTTTTGTACAATAAGAACAATAGCCGATTTAAAATAGTTTTATTGCTACTCCAATTCATTAAGCATTGCGGGTGAATTAGAATTTGATTTTTTTCTCCACATAGCTAGTTTATATCCGATCAAGCCTAAAACATTTGAAAGTAACGCCCATACAATAATTAGTATTAACCACCCTGCTAAGCCTAATTTATATAATTGGTCATCATAGCCGTTATTCGCTTCAAGTAACAGCGATAGCATGAATCCAATCGTTGTATCGTATAAAGCTAATTTGGTTGTAGACCACAACGTTGTTTTTAGATTCTGCTTGCGTGCAATTAAATACGCCATCCCGATATAAATAGCTGCCGAGAAAATTGAGAACCATCCATAATCAAAATTTAGCCACTGGGATAAGAGCGATCCTACTATATCTACTATTGTCACTGCAATAATGCCTCGTTCCAAAAATTTGTTGTAAGGTTTTCCCATTTGTGGTATTGGCGCTTCCATTGAGATTAAAATGATTTTCTAAAGATATTAAATTTTCACCTCCCCATTTCCGCTACTCACCGAGTTTTCCTGATCGTTGGTCTAAAGCCCATAGGTTAGGGGCGTATTGTGTTGTAGTTTTGAGTCAACAAATAAGAACTAAAAACTAACACAATAAAATAAAGACATTATGAAAATTCTAGTAAAAACATTCGCAGCAGCAGCCTTAATCGCCGTATCAACTTTCGCAATGGCAGCTGAAGGACCTGGAGCAAAAGCAACAAAAACAAACGTTAACCTTTCAACAGCAGACTTCGCTTTGGATCATTATGTAGCGGTAACTACTGAAGGAGAATCAGCAGGTGTAGAGCAGTTATTCGCGGAAGATTTTAATCAGAAAATCCAAGCTGCCAATTCGCAGTCTAACAGCCGTAGCGAGGTTATTAAATCTCTGAAAAAACAAAAAGGCGAGAAGCTAAATTGTACCGTAAGCACAGATATCATAGAGGAATCGGCAGACTATATGGTCGCTAAAGTGACTTTGAAATTTGAAAACTTTACTAAAACAGATCTTGTGACTTTGGAACGTGTTGGCAATGACTGGAAAGTATCCAAATCGATCAATTCTTATAAGTAGTATCCAATAGCTGGTGGTTTGCCAGTTATAAAAGGTAGACCACTAGTGAATCATATGTTTATTAAGGCCACGTCGGGAGATGTGGCTTTTTTACGTTTTTTCGTGGTCATCGCCTAGACTTTTCGGTAGGTATATTCTACCGCTCACATTGGATGCTTTTCACTCAAATAGCCCTTGAATGAAGTCTAAGTTTGTGTAAGATTTAAAAACAACAACATTATGGCAAAGCAATTTCTTATCAAAAACACAATGTCAGATATGCGCAATTTATGTGCATGCGAACTTACCGAGTTACAGGATGGTTACTATTCTGGTATACAACTCCTCGGGTATTATCAGCCGGGGGATACACCTAGTCCTATTGTTTACAGTTTATCAGATACTACAGGTTCAGATGACGGCGGGAGCATTATTGCTACAGCAGGAATTAAGTTAGAACATAAATTTCTAGAAGCGGTTAATCCGCTTTATTTTGGTGCAAAAGCTGGCTTAGATACCGATTCCACTCCTTTTATACAGCAAATTTTTAATTCAGGTTATCGGAGTATAGAAATTACCTGCCAATTACTCGCAGATTCCTATTTGGGGCTGCCAGATGCAACATTACAAAGATATCCTTCACACCGGATTAGTGGTAAGGGCGGATCGGTGCATTTAACCAATAATGTCAATGACGGCTGGATAACATCACAGTCTTCGTTATTAAAGCCCGGTTCAACAGAGAATTTGTACACAGGAAAGGTTTTTATCGATAATTTGGTTGTAAGAAATGCTGGCGCGGATATTGGAAACATAATAGATGGGACGCCTTTCTCCGGTACATTTGTAGATGGGGATCGGATTTATAATGTATTTATAACCAAGTGTTCTTTTTTTAGGGTTAAACATGTTATCAAATCTTATAAAGAAAAGAGACCCAATGACACAGACGCTTATAAAAACGGGTATTTACAATCTGTTACGATTACCGGTAATATATTTGAACAGGTTGAACGGATAGTTGATGCTGATCGATGCTTTAACTTTACTTTTAAAGATAACATGTGTGAAGGCTGTATATCCGGAATCTGGTTTAAAAATATCGACGGAAAACCTACAGTAAATGTTGCCAGGATTGTAGATAACGTATTTGAAAGTGGTGGAGTTTTTTTGTATTCTGGACCAATAGCCGGCGGAAAAATTTCTGGAAATTATTTCGAGGGTAATAATCAACCTGAGATTAAAACCTACAAAGCCCATTTGTACTTTAAATTCGGAACGGCAACAAATTACATGGGGTTGGCTATTGATAGTAACAACTTCCAAGCGCACGAAGATCAGAAGATAGATGTGGAGTTTTCCGATATCAAGTTTGACGGAAATTTTACCACAGATGCTGAATATTTAGGAAATGTAAGTCTCCGTAACAACAACTCTAATTCCTATTCTCTGGTCGAGCCCCAATCGCGGATTAAATTCTATGAAGGGAATTCAATTACTGCTGATATGTATTCAAGAGCCCGAATGGTTGTGAGCCCTACTCAAAGTCGTGTTTCATTTCAACGAAAAAGACAGGAGTTATTGAGTTCAAGCTATCTTTCGTCGGACGGTCATGTGGTCGCTCGCATAAATATTGCCAGAATTAAAAGTTTGATGACTAGACAGGAAGACAGGACTTCGAACGGAACGATTAATATTATGTTATTAGCCAAGACATCTGGAATGATCACAGTTGGTGCAACATTAGCGATTGTTGATTTTTTAATTATGCCTGCATCAGAAGGAATGGGTTCCGGGGCAATTGATGATGTATACTATAAGTTTAAATTGCGTACTATACTTAATATAGATGCAGGAAAGCCAATCAATTCGAATTTTACTGGCGCAACAACGAAGGCTCATTTCAATGAAGATACGGCAGTTCTTACAGCTGCGCCGGACGGCGATTTTGTAAAGCTAATACTATCTACATTTGTAGCTCCATCTATCGATAACTTTGGTAGGGCTGACCGACTTCTGTCATTTCAGACAATTCAAATTAATGCCAACAACAATTCGTATAATGTAGGTTATCCGGTAATTTGATAAAAATAGGGCTGGTAGATCTACTGGTCCTATTTTATCTATTACAGGTCATTCGGATTTATTTCACCTCCCCATTCCTGCCATTCACCGAGTTTTCCCGATCATTGGTCTAAAGCCCATAGGCTAGGGGCGTATTGTGTTGTAGTTTTGAGTCAACAAATAAGAACTACAAATTAACAATATAAAAAAAGACATTATGAAAACTCTAGTAAAAACATTCGCAGCAGCAGCTTTAATCGCAGTATCTTCTTTTGCCATGGCAGCTGAAGGACCAGGTTCAAAAACAGTAAAAGCTAACGTTAACCTGTCCACAGCAGACTCGGCACTGGATCACTATGTTGCGGTAACGACTGAAGGAGAACCAGCAGGTGTAGAGCAATTATTCGCAGCTGATTTCAATCAAAAGATCCAAGCTTCCAATGCGCAGTCTAACAGCCGTAGCGAAGTGGTTAAATCCTTGAAAAAGCAAAAAGGCGAAAAGCTAAACTGTACAGTAAGCACAGATATCATCGAGGAATCTGCAGACTATATGATTGCTAAAGTAAAGTTGAAATTTGAAAACTTTACCAAGACAGATTTAGTTACCGTGGAGCGTGTGGGAGGTGCCTGGAAAGTATCCAAATCGATCAACTCGTATAAATAGAATTTTACAACTGATGGTTTGCCGGCGATAAAAGGCAAACCATTAGTTAATTATATGTTTAAGTTTAGTTTAAAGGCCAGGTCGCGAGATCTGGCTTTTTTTTTACGTTTGGTAATTGCATTTGAGCAACAAAAGATTATTGCTTTTGCATAATACCATATTTCTTGTTTTGATCGCCTTTGGCGTTTGCTCCTGCGTAGCTATCTAAAATCCGCATGGTGGCCGCTTTTAGGGAACGTCCGAATTCCGTGGGATGATAACCCGGTCCAGTAAAAAATTCCACCTCATGATTGATTTTTGAATACCATACTCTTCCTACATCCTTGGGACCTAGGGTATCTGGTCTCGTTATTTTCACAAATCCCTCGAGTTTGTTTTTATCTAAGCCTATCACTTGATAAGGCTGTGTCTTACTCTGACAATCTACCTCAATATATTTTTCTCCATTCCAGCACATGCACTCTTCAGGCGTCAGAAAATGTACGGTAGTCAATATTGCCAATAGCAAAAGTGCTACACCTGAAAACCTCAATACAAGTTTGTTTTTTTTGAAAAATGATCGAAGATCATTTTGTTGACTCTCATTTCCTTTATTGCTGTTATCTAAAATTATCTCATCCGAATTAATTATATCACTTACAGGTCGAATTTCTCTTGTTTCTGAATTTTCACCGTTTTCATTTTTACTCTCACTTGAATTAATGTCGATTTGATCTTCTGATTGTGTTGGAATGATATCGGGTTTATGTTCAAAAATAGTCACGCTACAAGTTTCTTCAGGACATAGAGGTCCTTGCGGATGATCGAGTGGTATGTCAGAGGCTAGCTCATGTATATCATTGACGTCAATTCCTAAGTGGTCCGAATTTTTGTTGTAAACTGATTCATCTTCGTTGTCTTGGTTAGAGGGTGGGAAAGTGTTATCGTGAATGACCGTATCATCAACTGGTGCTGCACCATCTGTTTGGACTTCGTTCCCATAATTAAAGTTGTAGGGTCGCGGTTGAAAATTAATTAGTACAGCGAGAAATTTTACGACGTCTCTATCTGGGCTGCGTTTTGTATCTCCAATGATAAAATTTCTTAAAGCCCTGAATTTATCCGTATCCGAATCTTTAATTATTTCCCTGAGTGACTTACCAAGTTGCTTTTGTAATTTCTTTTCATTTTTTTCTCTTAAATAATCAGTGAATACAATTTCATCAACTTCAGAGAGTCCCTTCTCAAAACATTGAATAGACCAATTCTTAAGGTCCCCTGCTGAAGGCCATTCGCGGGAAAAACCAAGTTGTCTGTTTTTCTTTAAATCTAGGTAGCTGTCTCTTACAGCTTTTTGAAAATTCTCAAACATGATTCCAAAATTAATATTTCTGCAGCATTGGAAAATACGGGAAACCGTACGCTTGACAACGCTAAAAATCATCTCGACCGTTTGGAAAAATTTGGAAGACCTTCCAGAGTTTTTGAAACATTATGAAATATCATGAAATGTTGTGAAGCATTGGAAGCGTTTGATAAAAAGGATTTTAACGGCTATAACTTTGTTCTCGAAGTCAGATGATAAATCGATTAAAATATAAACTAAGATACTAATCTGATTTCACAATGAGAAGATCTCGCGGTAGTCTTTAGCCGGTTTGGGAAGCAGCTTCTGCCTCCCGCGATTGACACTCTTACTTCCCAAAAAATTCAGAAGGCCTTCTGAAAACATTTGTAGCAATCCCGTGCATGGGGCACGGGACCTACCAAGTTTTTGACTTTTAATTTTTTGAGTTATGTGGAGTTTAATATTATATTTTTTATTTGGAATCGGTCAACCTTCTAATTCACAGCCTAGCGCAGGAACACCAACAGTACAAACGGCACATACTCCGCCTCCTACAGATCCTGGACCTGAAACTGGCACAGGAGGGGACAAAGGTACGGTACGTCCCTAATTAATCCATACGAAAGAGGCGGTTTACCGCCTCTTTTTTTAAAGAATAGATCAACTTTGTTTTCAAAAATACTTTTACTATTTTAGGTTTAAATAATCATATAGTTGAAGCATTTAAGCCTATATATTTCCTTACTTTTTATATTTCTTTCTTGTACGCGAATGGAGAGTGATAAAGATAATCAACTTAAAAATTCGCAAAAAGAAGGTGACTTATATTACAATAGAGCGAAAGCATTTGTAGATATAAGACAATCTGATAGTTCATATCTTTATTTCAATAAAGCAAGACAAATATATCTGGAAATTAATGATAGCTTGTCTGTAGCTAAATCGATCATAAATATGGCTATCACTCAAGGAGAAGAAGGAGACTATTTTGGATCGCAAGAAACCTCTCTACAAGCTTTAGATTATCTAGACAAAAAAGATATTAAACATCATTTTTATCTTAGTATAAATTATAACAATCTTGGAGCGGTTACCGATTACTTGAAGGATTATGATCAAGCGATTAGCTTTTACAAACAGGCTATCAATTTTTCGACAGATTCGGCAAACCGCAGAATATACGAAAATAACCTTGCCCTAAGCTATCAATATGCAAAACGTTATGATGATGCATTAGCAATTTTTGAACATATTATTAAACAAGTTCAACCTAAAGACGCTGAATATCCTAGGATATTAACAAATCTGGCAAAAACGAGATGGTTAAAAAATCACGAATATCCTGCAAATATTGATTTTCTAAAAGCGATGAAAATTCGTATGTCCAAAGGTGATTTATGGGGAGTAAATTCAAGTTATACACATCTCGCAGAATACTATGAAATTGTAAATAAAGATTCGGCTTTATTTTATGCCATTAAACGCTATTCAACTGCAAAAAACATAAATAGCCCTGGAGACCAAATCAACGCATTAAATAAATTAATTGAAATATCAGACCCTCATGATATCCGGTTGTATTTTTTAAAATTTAAGCAGCTTAATGACAGCATCCAGCAAGCCCGCTCTGCCGCCAAAAACCAGTTCGCCCTGATCCGCTATGAAGTCGAAAAAAATAAAGCCGATAACCTGCGTTTAGAAAAAGAAAATGTCGAAAAGCAGAACCGCCTGGTCAGACAACGTGCCATTACAGGTGCAAGTATTTTTTTACTCCTATTAGCTGTTGGTGGGGGAACCCTTTGGTACAAAAGGCGCAAGCAACGTCTTGAACTCGAAGCACAGAACCGCGTCAAAGAAACACAGCTTCATCTTTCTAAAAAGATTCACGATGTCGTGGCCAATGGTATCTACCGGGTGATGTCGGAAATCGAACATGGCGATGAGGTAGACCGCGATGGTGTGCTCGATAAACTGGAAAATATGTACCACCAGTCGCGCGATATCTCGCACGATGTCGAACAGGAAACAATTACAGAGACACCTTATAACGAGCAACTGGCAAGCCTGCTCAAATCCTTTGCGGCTGACC
Source organism: Sphingobacterium sp. (assembly GCA_031253985.1). Classification (GTDB taxonomy): domain Bacteria; phylum Bacteroidota; class Bacteroidia; order Sphingobacteriales; family Sphingobacteriaceae; genus Sphingobacterium. The sequence continues at coordinate 134,880 of JAIRVH010000043.1, read as the reverse complement.
ATCGTCGGGTATTAATCGCTGGTAATGATGCCGAACAGTGGGACAATATCAGCAAACGTATCAAGGATGAAGTCAAGCATGTGCTTCAGGAGCTGATGGTCAATATGAAGAAGCATAGTCAGGCTGAACAGGTCGTCGTACGTTTTGAATTAACAGACCAAGAGCTCAAGATATTCTATAAAGATAATGGTGTAGGGATCCCACAAGAAAAATCGAAAGGAAAAGGTCTAGCCAATACGGTTTCCCGTATTGAAAGCCTCGGTGGTAAAATTACCTTTGTGAATGAACCGGGAAAAGGGCTCAATATCACGACCACTATCCCATTATAAAAAGACAATAATGTATGTTTAAGAAAGTACTCATTGCCGAAGACCACGAGATAGCCAACATTTCTGTGCAGAAAACCCTGCACGACCTCGGTATTCACAATACCAAATACGTTTATTATTGCGACCATGCACTGACCTGGATTAAAAATGCGATCCGCGATGGCGAGCCATATGACCTACTCATTACGGATATCGAATTTGAAGATGATGATAGTCCGCAGGAGATAAAAGATGGACTCTCTCTGATCAAAGCCGTCAAACTTGTACAGCCAGATATCAAGGTTATTGTGCTGACGGCCAAGGACCGCTCATCTTTGATCAATGATATGTTCAAGAATAACGAGATCGATGGATTGGTACGTAAAGCACGCCGCGATGGACAACATCTGCGCGAGGCATTGCAAGCTGTTGATCAGAACCGCACGTACCAATCGCCCGACAGTAAAAAATTCATTCAGGAGCAGAACTCGCATGAGTTTACGCAGTTTGACCTACATATCATTAAACTCCTGTACGAAGGTGTATCCCAAAAGGAAATGCCCGAGTATCTCCAGCAACGTGATATTCGGCCGTCGAGCCTGAGTAGTATTGAGAAACGGCTCAATCTCATGAAGGATGTACTTGGATATACTAAAAACGAACAGCTTGTTGCATACTGTAAAGAATTAGGCTTCATATAAATAATCTCTTATATAGGATTACGGTTTTCCGTAAAGTTTCTTGGGTGTATCATGCTACTTTTGTGAAAGCAAGATAATTAACGAGGTAGGATTATTTGTGAAAACGATATCTAATGCATTCAAGATATTTAGTGCCATATTTTAACCAATAAGATGATGAGAAAAGGCTATCGTAGGATAGCCTTTATTTGTTTCATGATTATCTGTAAAAACTGGACTCATAAGTAGCCGGGCTGAATGCACTATTTTTAATCAGCCTGATTTGAAAAGGTATTGATTGAGTTTAGCGCATAGTAAGCGATTCCATTTTCGGGGTATTCTTGCAGAATTTCTTCGTAGAGCGCTTTTGCTTTTTCGGCTTGCCCCGTCTGCGAATAACAGAATGCAATATTACAGAGCGCCATTTCCCGATAGCTCATTTTTGAAGCGCTAAACATGGTAACTGCTCGATATTTATCTAGCCATTCTTTTTTTGTAAAGAAATCGACACTCTGTTTAAAATATTCAATCGCACCTTTAAAGTCATTCTGTTTGACTGCTTTCATTCCCTTTTTATGGCTCTTTGGAATGAGCTGTTGCAATGCTGTTACTAAAATGAAAAAAAGGACTGAGGCGACCATCACACCCTCAAGTTGGAATAAGAATAAGGAAGCTACCACCAGGACCATCCAGAAGACAATAAGGATTAAAACAGCTGGCCAGGACACTGACCTTACAATAGGAACATTTGCACTCATAGATTAATAAATTTCTGGTTTTTATTTTTCTAAAGGTATCTAAAATTTCCATAATTATATCGTTCGGACATTGTTGTACACGAAGTGTTCAAGTTCTCTTCAGTCCACTCTTATCTTAATTATCGCTTTACGGCTTCCCGTAAAATCATGCGAACTCTGTCAGCTACTTTTGTATTAACCATTACGAGTTAGCGATTATTAATTGGATGTTCAAATGAAAAGATATTTTTACATACTTGACGGTAAAAGGATCGGCCCGCTATCCTTTGAGGAAATTAAAGCCACCGATATTTCTGAAGAGACATTGGTTTGGTACGAGGGATTGGAAAATTGGCAACCTGCCGGTGAGCTGGAGGAATTTTTATATCTTTCCTTTCCGCCGGAAGAAACAAAACCTATTGTTGAAGACTCTTTAGACTCAATCGAAATCATTGAGCCATTAATCCTAGACGTACCTGTTTCCACGCAAGAAGCCATTTCCGAAAATGCTGTTATTGCAGTAGACAATGCACCCGCAGTTTATCAAAATAGTGTTGAGAGTAAACTGAAGGCGTATACCTCTTCCATGAATCAATATCATGGTATTGACGATCCATTCGCTAGTGCGCAACATCAATTAATTTATCCGAAGCAAGCTATGTTCTCAAATCCATTTGGTTTTAAAGGAAGAATCAGAAGGACTGAATACTGGCTGAGTTATATAATCGCCTATATCTATTTTTTGCTTCTTGCCGCAGTAACGGCTAGGATCGAGCGAGTATCGGGTGGGGGCGGTGCATTCTTTTTATTTATACTGCCTTTTTACTGGTTCCTCATTGCCCAAAATGCCAAGCGATGTCACGATCGTGGAAACTCCGGGTGGTTCCAGATTATTCCTTTTTACGGTCTTTGGATGGCATTTGGCGAAAGTGACAGATTCGTAAATGACTACGGGCCCAATCCCAAAGGCGATAATTTCCAAACAAGATTTTAACAAAACCATATTAGATAGATGAAAAGGATTTCTTTGATTGCTAATTCGAGCATTCAATATTACAAGTATGAGGTAAATATTGATCTTGAGTTTGGCAAGGAAAATAGATTTTATTACCACCAACCATTCGATACCAATTTTTTCGATTTTATTCTCGATCCCTTATTTAAGGTTACGAAGGAAGGTACTGAGAATTATTATCGTTTACAGGAGCTGATCGATAAGGGATTTGTTATCAATAAGCGTCTCAAAGATGAAGCTGATTTGAGTACCTGTACAGGTATCGTTACTGAAGTCTACGAAGAAAGTAATCTGAAGCAGACACTTAAGCAGTACCAAAATAAATGGATTCCGTTGCCTTTTTTTAAGGAGAACGCTATTAATAGAGACTTGCTGTATCCTACAGATTGGGTCCGCGTGTTTTTTACTTGTGATGAAGAGTTTTCACTGGCAAAAATCGTCATTGCCGTAGATACGTCTTTAGCCAGAAGTGAAAATGATAAAACTGGTCCTCAGTTGAGCAATAATCCGGATGAGAATGTTTTCAGACTCCAGTCTGATGAAATCAATCTGAGTAATTTCTTATTTACGCAGGACAACTCTGTTGCATGGATTGATCGGTATTTGGCCGACTTATTTTATGATAAAAATGAAGAAGAAAGATATACACATCCGATAAAAAAATACATCGCCAAATATGTTCTTCTGATGAAGTGGCTGGCTGCTCAAACGGAGTCACCCGAAATTCAGCTCTTTACGGATAATATCAGAAAGAAAACTGTAGATCTCGTCATTGATATCGGCAATTCGGCGACCTGTGCGCTTCTATTTGAGAATAAGGATGATGATAGTTTTGACTTTGATAGCGTTAAGAAACTTATCATTCAAGATTATACCAATCCGCATCTGGAATACAATAACTCATTTCCGATGAACATGATGTTTAGCGAATCTAGTTTTGGAAATATTGATAAAGATAATTACCACAACAATAAATTTATTGTTCCCAGTTTGACCCGTATTGGTTTTGAAGCAGAAAAATTGATCCATTCAGCAAGTACAAATCTAGATCTTGGTTACGAACTAAAGACTTACAACTCGAGCCCGAAACGCTATTTATGGGATGATCAGATAAGTGACCGCGAATGGGAGTTTCAACCTCTTAAGACTAATCGGGTAAAGAAAGTGTATCTGAATGGCATATCAGAGCAACTGAGCCTAGACGGTAGCTTAAAGAGTTCGCGAGAGGTATTTGGTGCAAAATCGATGTTTTCAAGGGCTTCTCTAATGAAGTTTGTTTTTCTGGAAGTATTGATGCATGCGCACGTGCAGATCAATTCTTTTAAGTTTAGGGAGGAACACGGCGAGATGACTATGCCAAGGACAATCAAAAGGATTACGATATCATGCCCTACTGGTATGATTCAGCATGAGCAGATCGCCCTAAGACAAGCAGCGGCAGAAGCCTGTGAATTACTGGATGGATACCAACGATTCTACTTTGATCAGGATGAAAATACAAACTGGTTTAAAAAGCCGGAGATTATTCCATCTATTCAGGATATATCCAAGACCCTCAGCCAGCTGGAAGATAAAAAAGATTGGATGTATGATGAGGCAACATGTAGCCAGCTGGTGTTTGTTTACAGCCTCTTTTCGAAAAAACTGCGGAATAACAATTATGTGATTGACCATTTTTTATTCAATAATAAGAATACGTTAAAGATTGCTTCCATTGATATCGGCGCGGGAACAACTGATATTATCATCAATCAATATCAGCTTAAGACCTCAAATAAGATTCAGGAATTGATTCCCCAACCGCTATTTTGGGATAGTTTTAAATTGGCAGGAGATGATCTGATGAAGGAGTTGATCCAAAAGCTGATTATTCGCAGTCCCCTAAAAACGGATGATTCGGCCATTGAAGGATTAGAAAATTATGGGAGATCAAAGGGAATTATAGACATCCAAAGTCGGATCAACGGATTTTTTGGGGAGAACTCCAATAATATGGGCTATCTCGCAAAGATGATGCGCAAATCATTTGTCCATCAGGTAGCACAGCCTATTGTACTTAAGTACCTACAACAGGCCAATCAGCAAGAATCTTTGGAAATGTCTTTCGAAGAAATCATAGGGCACAAATTTGAAAATAGTGCACTTGTCAACTATTTTGAGCGGATAATAGGATTTAATTTTTTGGAAATCCGATGGACAATATCGGCTAAGGTCGTCAATGAGATCGTTTCTAGTGTATTTGAGGGATTGGTTCGTCAAATGTGTCTGGTGATTAACCAGTTTGAGTGTGATTTTGTGGTCCTGTCCGGAAAGCCTGCATCCCTGCTTAGCTATGAGGAACTGTTCAAAAAATTTCTGTTTGTTTCGCCGACCAATGTGATCAATCTCAATAATTATTGGATCGGAAAATGGTATCCGTTTGCAGACAATTTGGGGAATGTTGAAGATCCCAAGACGATTGTTGCCGTGGGGGCAATTATCGCTTTGATGGCAGCCAAATTGAAGAAGATACAGGACTTCAATTTAAATACAACGGAGCTGATCAAAAACCTTAGTTCAACGGCCGATTATATTATTTCTAAAGTGGAGAATAGAAAAGAAGTCATATTGACTCCACAAAAACATGAGCAGACTTTTTTGCTTAAATCAATTCCTTTTGAGTTTGGCTATGCGAAATATCTATCGCGCAACTACACCTATTCAGGTCTCTATAGATTAAGTATTGATCACAGGCAGATGGAAGAGGTAATCAAGAACCGTTTTGTCGGTCGCGATGAGTCATTTTATGAAGAACAGGTCGATAAAGAGCGGGGTGAAATATTACGAAATCTACCGTTGAAGGTGACCATCGCCCGAGATTGGGATGAAAGTAAGGAAATATTGAAGATCGAACATATCGAAGATAATGAAGGGAATGAGAAGCCGGGACGTTTCTTCCAGCTCCATTATCAGACCCTGGATAGTGTTCAGGGATATTGGTTAGATACTTGTGAATTCGTTTTATAGTAAAGAAATGTCGAATAATTATTCTGAATTAGAAATCAAGCTTATCGAGGAATTTATTTCCGGTAAGATCGATCTTATACAGGGATCGATTCAATGGGTTGACAAAAATCTAAAGTATGAAGAGCGCAATAAAGCGCTCCTCAGCTTGAAGAACAGCTTGAATACCATAAAAAAGGTTCAGGGCAATATCGGTAATAAACCGGTCATCGCTGTCTTTGGGGCAAGTCAGGTGGGAAAATCCTATCTGATCAAAAACCTGTTGAGCGATACAAATAGGCCCTTTGAGATTGAAAATGACGGTAAACAATATGATTTCCTAAAGCAAATAAATCCGCCGGGAACTGGTGCCGAAAGTACAGGGTTGGTCACTCGATTTACGATTGATCAAGATACCTCGTTCCCAGATTTTCCAATAAAGGTAAACTTGCTTGCAGCAAAAGATATACTATTGGTGTTGCTTGATGCTTTTTTTCTGGATCTCAAGAAAATTACTTCCTTTCCCTCAAAAGGGGATTTTGAAGCACATCTAAAAAAACTGGAGCTTGAGGAAAAAGGACCTCTGCAGGATTTTTTAACCGAATTTGATGTGCTTGAAATTAAGGAATACTTTGAAAAAAATCTTTCACAGCATACCATCTTGTTTGAAGGTCTTTATGAAACAAGGTTCTTCGAACGTATAGGCCGTATTATCCAACATTATGGGGCTACCGATTGGTCGCGCATATTTGATATCCTCTGGAATAAGGAAATCTTATTGACAGATCTTTTTACCAACTTGATCAATAAGCTGAAATTGGTACAGTTTGCACGCCATGGGTATATCAAGTTTGAAAATGTCCTGCGTGAGGGGGGAGCCATTCTTGATGTCAAGCGCTTGGGCGAACTCAGTGCCGATTCCGAAAAAGGCAGCACAATTTTCAAGTTGACGAATGGTGCTGAGGTTCAGATTGAGGTGCCTGCATTGTCAGCGCTGATTGCCGAACTTGTTTTTTCGATTCCCGAAGGACTTGTCGAATCCAAAGAGTTTTTAAAATACAATGATTTATTGGACTTTCCGGGAGCCCGTAGCCGTTTGGCATTGGATCAATCGGATATCTCGACAAAGAATATTGATGCCATGTTATTGCGGGGTAAGGTCTCTTATCTTTTTAATAAATACTCTCTTGATTTTAATATCAATAATCTCTTGTTCTGTACCAATGACAAGCAGCTGGAAGTCAACGAAATTTCAACCCTGTTATACAACTGGATCGAGAACAATGTAGGCGGGAGTGTCGAAGAACGATCAAAATCACTTCAGGAAGCAAGCTTACCGCCATTGTTTGTCATCTTTACCTTTTTCAATAATCAGATCAAGTTTGACACAACAAACGATGGTGAATACCTAGAATCTGCTGAAAAATTAAACTATAAATGGCACACGCGTTTTGAGCGTTTCTTTGAACAGGAGATCGTTACGCAATCGCGTAACTGGCATACAAAATGGACAAGCCAGGAAAATCTGTTTAAAAATTTCTATCTATTGCGAGACTACAAGTATTCAAACGATACGTTTATCGGATTTGAACAGGAGGGGGAAGAGCTCGCAATCCATCCCGAAAGAGAGAATTTTTTGAAAGTCATGAAGCAGTCCTTTACACGCTATGGTTTTGTCCAAAATCATTTCCAGGATGCTGAAACAACATGGCAACAAGTTACTTCCATCAATCATGATGGCTCGGCGTTGATTATTGAATCCCTGGCGAAGGTGTCGGGTAATAAAACCAAGATCAATCATAACCTTCAAAAGTTAAACACAATCCTGACCAAGATACAGCGAGACCTCGAACGTTTTATTCACAAGGACGACGTCACAGTGATGCGCGAAACGCAGATGCGCCAGGTTAATCAGTTTCAGTTGGCGTTTAATAGTGCCTTAGTAAAAGATCTTGGCTTGTTTAACGCCTTTATTGACTGTCTTTCGATTAATCCGAATGATATTTTTCAGTTGCTGAATGAACATATGGTGGTTGATACCAGTCGTCGTATATTGGATGAAATCACACAGGAGTCTATTCTATTGGTTCAATATCCGGAGCTCAAACAGGCAAAGTCGAAAGCAGAAATGCTGACCATTCTGCAAAAGCATCTTTGGCTTTCATCGCATGAAGCTGTAGAAGACTTTTTAAAAGACAGTGGTATCGAAATCGCCGAATTATTCCAGCAGGAAGAGACCAATTCATCAAAATCTGAGTATTACGTTCAATTAATTCTCGAATCTTGGTTAACGAAGATCAACAACTTGGATCAGTACAGGGATTTTATTGCATATGGACTGAATAGAAACAGTTTGATTTTCGTTGTGAGCTACTTTAAGGAACTCCTTAAAAAGCGAAATGTCGCCAGCAAAATAGTCAGATTGTTGAATGATATCATATCTGAGATAGACGTCAACCATGGTTATGAAATATTTTTGACCGAAACCTTCTCCCTGGTGATCAATGAACTGATTTTTAATTTTGATGTGAGCTACTTTACGGAAGAAGAGAAAGAGGAAGCCAGAAACATCTTGGTTTCTAATCCCAATCGATTTTTTGAACGAAAACTTGATACATCTGCCAGTGCGATATCCGCTTTGTTTGACGCCGAACATATAGATGTACGTGCAATAGCACTGCAGAAGTACAATAAATGGATTGAATACTTGCGGCTTTCGCTACTTGTCAACGCAGGATATATCGATTACGATGAACAAGCCAATCAGGAATTAAAATTATTGGTCGAACAGTATTCACCCTTTCAATTGGTTTAAAAATGCAAAAATTTCATTCAATAGCAACAGATAGGTACATTCCATTATCGTTTGACAATGCTTACCTGTTTAGTCAATACGATAGAATCAGTAATTTTTTGGTCTTCAACCTAGATAAAAAGTACCGGAATTTTTTGGCCAAACCCGTTAAAAACAACTATGATATTGACTGGTATAGTTTGCATATGGGCCTTCAGCCGGTAGAGCATTCATCTTATCGGGAATATGGTCTCAAACAATATTGGCTGGTCATGGAGGAACTTCAAAAACGTATAGAAGATCTTATGCGGAATAGAGACTCCAATGTACAGTATTGGGGGGCAATTCTTCAGACAGTTTTTAATCCAGAGGACAATCTTATTTTCACCAATGGACAGGATATCTGCATCATCTGGGGCTGGAAGTTTGAGAATAATCAAAATCGGAAACCGCAGCTGCTTGGCGATAACTTTCAGGAGACAATCAGTCCGCAGGATACCCCATTACCACCGCAGATACCAACCCCGGATCGCTTAGTAGCTGATATCAGTGCGCCAAAACAAGCCGAAAGCCTGGAGTATATACCTGCAATTGAAAACCCTATTCCCTCTCCGGCTGTCCCCGAAGAGTATTTTATGGCTGATGTCAAAGAAGAAAATATTGATGTAGAAACAGGTAAGAAAGAAAGTTTTCTGGCCTTTTTAAAATATATAGCGGTGACTTATTGGTGGGTGTTGATTGTACTACTGGTATTGATCTGTTTAGTCTTCTTTTTTAAATCTCTAATCCACAGACCGTAATGGAACATGTAAAAAACAAATCTTTCGCTAACAACTGGTGGCTATTTTATCCTCTCTTGTTTCTACTTATCGGTTTACTTGTTTATGCCCTGCTTTGGAGCCCTGAGCATACGATAGAGGTATTAAAACAGGAATTGAACGATTGCCGGGATAACCGTGCTGTTTCATCTAAAAGACCAGTTGACGGAGGATACAATTCCTCTTCTGATAACATTGATTCATTGCAAATAGGGGAACTTGATAAAAATCGGGCACTGCCAGGGGAAGACAAAAAAGCTGAAAATACGATTGTTAACTGTGATGCAAAGGTAGAGTCCGGTGGTCAGGGAGTCACCAAGACCAAGCATATATTGGGCGATCAATCGGGACGCGTCATTTTGCAGTATGATACGAAAACAATTCCAGATGAGATCAAAGTCTATTACGATGGTAAACCTATCGCTCATACAGATGGACTTGTTTCTGGAGCCGGCCAGTTGGAATGGATTTATGAAGTTGCTCCTGGCAAACCCAAATATTGCTATGTGGAAGTTTCGGCACCAACACCCCGTACCGTTTGGGAATATATTGTTAATTGTCCACTTTAATAAAGAACGATGAAACAGTCAAAATACCCTTTTTATTACTACTTGGCCTTGGCCGCTTTTGTCTTGCTTAGTGTGCTTTTTTGGATCTTTTTTCTTGCAGCTGGAACCGTTGTAAGACGAGGCAAGGTCCAGGCGACGCCTACAGGACATAGACATACTACTGCTTCCATGGTGCAGACAACCTCCATGGCGCACTTAGATCAGCCGCCGGTGGGCCAGCCTAATCTTTAATATTTAAATCTAGAAGTAAAGAAAATTTAGCCGATATGAAACAAGAGAATTTTTTGTTTGTGGATGTGGTTTCGTCCATTTTCCTACTCATCCTGTTATTGTGTAATTTCTTTGGAATGCTCTATATGACAGAGGGTAACATGCTACTGAGCCTAGCTGTTAGCCTAATTATTGTAGTTTGTTATTATTTTGTTTTGCAACTGCTGAAACGGAATAAAGAACGTATGCTCAATCAAGGGTATCTGAAGAGTACCGCCAGTCTATTTTTTATTGTATTCGTTGTTTTTGGCTTGATCAGCTATGTCTTTATGATCCATTTGGTCAATATTGAGAAAAACAGCAAAAAGGCAATTCAGAAAGAAGCAGATGAAAAAGTGTTGCTTGTGAAAGATTTAGCCACACAATACGATAAACGAGCCAATGAATCGATGCAGACTTTTGAGGCGCAGTTTAAAGGTAAGTTACAAGCCTATAAAAATCAGCGAACAAATGTACTGCGCAATGAATTGGGAAATCCACCTTTTAACCTGCCCGAAGCCATATTGAACAGTCCGTCAGCAAGTATTGACGTGTCGGCGAGTACCAATGCCATATTGAATGCTTATCAAGTTAAATATAACACCAACCATAAGTTGTTGGACAGTTTGGTATTCAAAAAAGCAGATAGTTATAATCAGATCTTTCAGCAATGGGATAGGCTTAGTTTGGCAACAAACTACGTTGCCCTGAACGGTTTTGTTAAAAGTAGCGCAACGCTTGTGAATGAAAAAATCAAGGAGCTACCCGTTGACAATGAGCCGATCAAAGTCACGATCAGTGAAGGGAATCTGCCCTTGGATAGCCCGATTGCATTAGCGAAGGTCTATTCGCCCGATTATCTCCTTCCACTGATTATTATACTGATTATGCATGCCTTTATTTTGATCCCCTACTTCACGTATCGGGTGCGGAAGTATAACAGTCCCCGCTTAAAGGACGCTGAAGCAGAAATTATTAATCGGGGTGGAACAATAGAACTTTAATACCTAAAAAGATGGATAAGCATAAAAAACAAAATATTTTATCGAACTGCAATATGGTTCCATTGCCTGCCTTGGACCAAGCTATAGTGGGCGGATTTATCGCATTTGATGAATTGGAACAGCACGGTCTGACCAGGGACAAACTGAAAGAGTTGAAGCTTTTGGATGATAGCCGGAATGGCAAAATTGTTTTACCACCTCCGATCCCCGGTTTGCCAACTATTGATGTCGAGCTACCGCTGATGCCACCAATACCAGGAATGCCACCGTTACCTACGATGACCAGTCCAAGTGCTCCGATTCAGACCAGTGAAACATTGCTGGAACAAATCAAGAACAATGAAATTTCTGCCGACGATATCAAAAAACTTATTATGGAGAAGAAACTAACGTTTGACTATCTTGAAAGTATTGGTGTCGAAAAGAGAGTGGTTCAGGCATTGAAATTCTATAGCAGTGCTTCGGCCTTTACAATTTTCAAGAAAATTGAGGATCTACCACCCATGGAAAGCGGACGGACAGATCTTTATATGGTCGGTATGCCCTTTTCGGGTAAATCAACGATCTTGGCAAGTCTCATCAAACATTCCAATAAGCAGGGCATATTAATGCACGATAGCTATAATCCCGATGGTAATAAGTACCTAGAGACGCTGAAGAGAAATTTAGACTATGGGATACTTCCTATAGCGACGGACAAGGCAAGCTACAATTATATTGCTACCTCACTTAAAGATCCAAAGGGTACCACTCATCCATTTAATATTGTGGAGGTTCCGGGTGAGAATTATGTGAAGATCTTTAACCAGGGCTTTGAAAATTCGGAGATTCCGCAATTTATCAACTATGTCAAAAGCAACAATAAAAAAATCCTGGTTTTTATTATTGATGCCATGTCACATGACAAACGTTTTGATGATGAACAATTCTTTGGAGCGTTAGACCAAAGCATCGCCTATACCAATATCATTTCCATTTTTAAGGATTCCAAAGTACTAGAGAATACCGATGCGGTTTATTTTGTAGTCAACAAGTTCGACTATATCAAACAGACCAGGTATCTGCATGAAGAGCGTGCCGATAGCGAATTGGCATTGGATTATATGAATCAGGAATTTCTTTCCCTTATTGAAAATTGCAAAACCGCACGAGAGAATTCCAGAAACCAATTTAAGATCAAAATATTACCCTTCTCCATTGGTGAAATAGTTTATGATAAGATTGTCACCGCCATTGAGGATAAATATCCACAGGAACTGGTAAAGAATATGTTGGAGGATAGTTTTGTCGTGAAAGGCGGCGCATTTTGGAAAAGATTTTTTTAAGAAATATTTATGGATACTATACACTATAGAAGCAGGGTACATCTTCTGATCGAGCGTACTCTGAATGGGTTGGATTATGATTATATTTCATCCGGGTTGAATCAAAATGAGTTAGAGAGGCTGCAATTATCATTTGATGAGAGAAATCAAGTAGGTCAGTTTAATGAGGGGTATTGTTATTCTGTCAAGCAGACCGCCCAGCATGTGATTTATTCTGTTATCAATACCAGTATGAAAGATAACGCTAAGCGCAATGGTTTTCTTGCGGTTCGTCTGATCGTTAAGCATAATGAGCATATTACCAATGTGATGCAATATTTATTGCAGATTACAACACAATATATAAATCATATAAAAGATAGCAGTTTAAACAATCAGAACTACGATCTCATTTTGGAAGAAGCTGCAAAGGGTATTAAACAGAACAATAGTATTAATCCGAAGATTACACCAGACAAGACTATTTTTTATCAGTTTTTAAATCTCGGTCTAGATCAAAGCGAAGCATTCAACAATCCAAAATTGGTTTACGCCACAAAAGTCTACTTTCTGGATGAACAGTCAGTACATAATGAAGCCGTAGCGAAGCAGTTTGGTTTTCAGTCCGTAGAGAATCTATTTGCTCAGGTCCGTAAGATTACGTTTAACAATACCTCGACATATGGATTGCGCATCAAGATCAACGAGGAAGAGGAACGTAGTTTATTAAAAGATCAATTCTTGATCTGTATGAAAGGTGACCGTATTCAGTATAAGCTTACTTTCGATAGACTTTATAAAGAAGTATCCATTTTCGAAGGTGAGGTAGAAGTGCGTCCCGAGGAACCTATACCTCCAAAACCTTCAAACCAAGAGCTCGAACGAAGCTCAAGTGGACTGGTATGGGCCTGGATTATTGGCCCCATCCTTGGAATTGCCATCGGTTATTGGGGAATTGGCCTCGTTATGAATTTTTTTGGAACGGGACAAAAAGCTACCGATACTGTTGTTGTAAAAGAGGAAATACCCGCCGAGAATTTTAACTTCAAAATCGATACGGCCAAGAGTAAGGCACTGTACCTCGAATTTAGCGATTCCACCTTGCAAGGTTACGTTTTTAATTACAAAGGAAAAGCTGAAGGCTGGAAGTTGTATAAAAAAGGAGAGGAGAAGAATACGAAAACTTTAACCAAAGCCGAGTTACGCTCTATTTTTCAGGATGAGGATCGTGTTCTTAATTTTTGTGATCAGCTTACCACACAGATTCCAAGCGATATTCCGGAGGATAAGCCTGCCGCGACCAATTCAAGACCGATAGATAGCGGAGAGATCACCAGCGAAAAAAATAATAAAGTACAGCCAGAGAAGCCTGAAAAACAATCTAGTCAGCCAGCGAAAGGAAGGACCAAAGGCCATGAATCAAAAGTATAGGGGACTTTATTTTTTGGGAGCTACCCTAGGGGTTGGTTTACTGATTGTTGGTTCGATGAAGCTGATGAGTTCATCTCCAGCCCAGCATGGCGCTACGAAGCAATCGGCTATCACAACGGCAAGTGGGCATAAAGTATTGGAAAATAAGATCCAAGAGCTTTCCGAAGACAATGTAAGTCCGGCACAGTACAACAACTTGCTGATCGAAATTAATAATGCAGCTTCACAGAATCTGTTTAATAAAGCGATTCAGGACATGCTGCTTCAGCAGCTCAATGGCAGATATACTCAACTGAGCATCGACCGCAGTAATAAATTGCTTTGTTCGGACCCTGTTAAACAGGCAGAACTTAATATTCTTGTCGCTCATCTCGAAAGTACTTTTGGTCCTACGGCCGAGGTTGCAACGATCAAAAATAAAGTTAAAGCTTTGAATCACTATACGGAAGTCCTGCCACAACGTGTAAACTCATTGATCAATCAAGGTTTCGCGGAATTTGATGAGAGTGGGTATAAGGCTTTAATGCATGAACTGGAGCGAATGCCAAACCTAGATGCAAATCTCAAAAGAAAGAAATCTGTTCTTGCCGTTAGAAATGCTGGCGTAAGCAAGCTGCAGCAATTTCATCGGAATTACGAAAACTGGAATTTGAACATGAATTTATAAAATTTGATCCTTCCGCTAAACAGTGGCTGTATCAAATAAAACCTACATAGATAAATCTATAGATATGAAATATTTATTAACCCTTTTTTTAATGGGGCTGGTCTTTTTTTGCTTTGCGCAGGCGACCAACGATGAATTATTGGCCCAGGCCAAAGCCCAAATGGATAACGGCTTGTATGAAGAGTCCATAAATACCCTAAATAAAATTCACGGCAAGACAAAGACAAAAGAATTCGTGGACTACTTTAAGACCGTAAATTATTTCAAATTACTGGATAATGGCGACTATCCATCTTTTGAGCTCATCAATAAGGTACGTAACCAAAGCGCTCTGTTTTTGAAAAATTATTCAAAATCGCGCAACCAAGGTGATGTCAAAAGGATACTCGACAAAATGGACGAGTACCCAAAGACACAGCAAAGTTATGACGATACCAAAAATCGAATCTTACAGGAAAAAAAGACCGAAAGGCAACAGATTTTACTTACAGCGATCAGGAAATCCTATGAGGTGCAAGATTATGCCCAAAGTTTAGCCACCATTAAGGTTGCCAAAGAATCGGGATATGATGAGAGCCCTGTTCGGTATTATGATTTTATGGTGAAGTACAAACTATATGATCAGAGCCCTTCGCAAACATATCATGAAGTAGAATCTATCGTTGCACTTGGAAATGCTATTTTAAGCAGTGACAATAATTCACTGGCTAAGTTAAATACGGCCGAAGTAGAAAAGATCAAAAATATTGTTGCCGGATTACCAAAATCGCTAGACGAGTTCAGAAAAAAAGAAGAGGATAAACGTGCTGCTGCCTATGCCTTAGCGATGCAACGTAAATTTGATGCGATATCGGACAGCTACAATGCACAGGAGTATGGTAAAGTCATTTCAGCTACAAATGATTTTCCGGACAGATCCCGTGATAATCAAAAAGTGAGCTACTTTCAAGCTATGAGCCGTTACCAACTGTTTAAACGAGAGGGAAACTACAGTTTTTCGGATCTATTGACGGTAAAGTCTGCTCTTGAAGTGTATATAACGAAGTTTAATGAGGAAGATTTGACCTCTAAAATTGAGGTATCTGCTGCTTTAGGAGATCTGAACAAAAATTATCCGACTTCGCAATACGCTTACGATGTGATGGTTAAACGGGAGGAGAAGAAGGAGCTGGCGGCACTGCGTCGGGCTAGAAGAAAGCTATTTACCAATATCGGCTACGAGTATGGAAAATTGGCACCAATTGGTCTACGATTTGAAACTGGTGGTGCATTTGTTGGATTCTTTGCGACGGTGCGTTACGGGCTGAAGTCAGATAATCAACTCGATTCTTATTACTTAAGCACGCGGTCGTCCCAACCCAATAAAACAGAGCTTATCGTAGGGCCAAATTTTAAGGTAGTCGATTGGTTGTTGGTGAACATTGGAGCTGGCTATGGAGTTTATTCCCATTTATTTCGTGATGATTACGCAGACCGAGAGGGCCATGGAAAAACCGGTTATATTGCCGGTTACGGCGGGGTGACTTTACGACTTAGTCCGTACGTAAATATCATAGGTGGTGCCTCCATGATGGCTATTGACAAACAGTTCTCTTCTAAAAAATTTACCCAGCCCGAATTTACGGGTGGTATTACTTTTAATATTCGATAAAAATGAATCCCAAAAACTTTAATATACGATATCTCTATTCCCTGTTTATGCTGATCTTCCCCTGGACATCTTGCGACGATAAAGACAAGTTTGATTTTAATCAGCATAATAAAGTTGCGGTAACGACCTTACAGACGACCGGTGTAACCAAAAACGATGCTACGCTGAACGGACGTGTAAATACCAACAATGGAGAGACATTGACACAGGTTGGCATCTGCTATGCTACCCACCAAAAGCCAACAGTGAACAATGAAAAAGTGCTCAAGACAGGCGATCTGGATACAGGGGCGTTTACGCTATATGCTCAAAATTTAAAGCCGGCTACAACCTATTATTTTAGGGCTTTTGCAACCAATAAAAATGGTACTGCCTATGGCGATCCGTTGAGTTTTACTACGCAGAGTGGTTATGTTGCTAAATTGGAAACACAATCTGCAAGCAGTATCACGCGTATTACCGCCGAACTAGGCGGAAAGATTTCAGATGATGGCGGATACCCGGTGATCAGCAAAGGGGTTTGCTATAGCAATATATCATCGTTCCCGACGATTTCAAATGACAAGGTAAGTGTTGATACACAGAGTACTTTATTTAAAGTTAATCTAACCAAATTAAAGGCAGGTACAATCTATTATGCGCGGGCTTATGCCACTTCATCTGTTGGAACAGGTTATGGGCAGGTGGTAAGTTTTACGACACTTCCGCCAATTGTCGCATCAGGAATATCGACCGCCGCGGTCAGTTCGGTTACTTATTCTTCAGCTTCTGTTGGTGGTACTGTTTTGGATGATAATGGATCGACTGTAACAGCCCGGGGTATATGCTACAGCAATTCCAATACTACGCCAAGTGTCAGTAGTGGGACAATTTTGAATATAGGAAGCGGAACCGGTAGCTTCTCTGGTCAATTGACGGGCTTGGTCGTAAATACAAGCTATTATGTACGCGCTTTTGCTACCAATAGCGCAGGTACGGCTTATGGGCCTGTGGTCAGTTTTAAAACTTCTATGCCAGACCTGCCAAGCAGCGTTTCGACAACCACCCCTTATAATGTGACTATGACTTCGGCATATACAGGGGGATATATTGGCTCCGCTGGCGGTGGAACTATTTCTGCCAAAGGGGTCGTTTATAGCAGCAGCAACTCATTACCTTCTTTAACCAATGGTACAAGGGTATCTGGTGGTTCAGGAACAGGTAATTTTTCACTTATACTTTCCGGATTGCAATACAATACAATCTATTACGTCCGATCTTACGCAACGAACGAGGCCGGCACGACTTATGGAAATGTGTACATGTTCAAAACATTGTTGCCAAGCCTACCATCAAGCCTGAGTACTTATGGAGCTGTCAGTATCACACCAGGCTCAGCTTATGTGTCGGGTTATATTGGCTCGGCTGGTGGAGGGAATATTTCTGCTAGTGGCATTGTCTTCAGTAGCAGTACATCAAATCCCACTATTGGGAACAGCACATCAGTTACTTTGGGGAGTAGTATCGGAAGTATCGCAACTACATTGACCGGGTTATCCGCAGGTACCAGTTATTATGCCAGGGTATATGCGACCAATGAAGCAGGAACTGCCTATGGCAATCTCATAAACTTTACCACAACAAGATATACGGTACCCACAGGGGTGACAACCTATCAAGTCGGTAATACTGGGAGCACTTATGTTACCTTTAGCGGAGATATCGCTACAGACGGTGGTAGTACATTAACGGAGCGCGGTTTTGTATATTCCACGTCCAGTAATCCAACATTGTCCAGTGGAACAAAGACGACCGTATCGGGGAGTAGTGTCGGATATTTTAGTAAATCGGTCACAGGATTTAATAAGTATACGACTTATTACGTACGGGCTTATGCTACAAATGCCTATGGTACAACCTATGGCTCGAGCGCTGCTTTTTATACCTATTAAAAATAAAAGGGTAATCTGTTCGGAAGATTACCCTTTTATAGACTAATTGTTACTTAACCGTATTGCATCACTTTTAATAAATCCGATCAAGCCTTTGTCTGTTTTTACTTTGGCCCAATTTCCTATATTGGAAAGACATGTCAATTTTTGATTTCTATAGATCGTTGCCAATATGGGAAAATCAGCTGCCGGTCCCTTGCGTAAATTCATCTTTTCGACATTCAATACGACGGTTTTTAAGTAATAATCCTGATTTCCTGATGTGCCGTTGTCGGAGGTTTTTGGTGGTGTTTTTACAGGCTTGTTTTTTTTCTCAATCTTAGGAGCCGATTTTTTGTGCATATCGAGATCACATACGCCGCAGGTACCACCACTGTTGCAGTGCGCACATTTGCTGCAATTGCGACAGGCATTGCAGTTGGCCGATCCTGTGCAGCGGCCGACTTCGTGTTCTACAAAAGCAAGTGTGCTTTTTGTGGTCTGTGCAGATGCAAAATGCGAAGTTAATGTTGCGGTCAATATCAGTGTAATAGCTTTTATCATAATTATAAGCGGTTTTTCCAAAGTCCAAGTAGGTGATTTCGCGCATATTTTTGGGCCTCTACCAGACGTTGTTCATATTTAACATTCGGCGGAATGGTCATCAGTACGGCGTAACCATCCTTCATAATCTTTTCGTTGACAAAGGTGCCATCAGTCAAATAGGCGTAAGCGAGTGTACGCCCATATTGATCCAATGGGTTGACATCAAATTCCAAGCGTACAGTTTGGTTCATAAGCAGTTTTTCTACATATTTCGAGGCCTCCTTTCCATAAGGTTGTTCCTTTTTATGAAAATAATTACGGGACTCAGGAGCGTCAATTCCGATCAATCTTACCTTGATCTTTTTGCTTTCCCTGTTTACACACCAGAAAGTGTCTCCATCGGAAACCTTGGTGATCTGATATTCGCCTTCGGTTATACCCTTGTCATTCCTCAGGGTTCCACTTGTAAAGGCCGCGAACGGCTGCGTTTGTTTTTCCTTTTTGGGTTTACAAGCGAGTAAAAGAGTTGAAAAGAGACAGACGTATAAAATGTTTTTGTTCATGATTGTACTATTTTATTTTCTTTTCCCTTTTCTTCTTTCGGCTGAGTTTCGGCACCTTTCACAACAATAAGATTTGCCGAACATTAGGGTGAGTACTTTCATTGTGAAACCTTTGCCTTTATAACTTTTTTTTCCTTTACCAGGTTGAATCTCTTTGTTGCACCATGCGCATTGATCATACATGTTTAAGCTGTTTAATAGTAAATGAATAGGATGAATAATATGGTTCAAAATTAAAACTAAGATTTTCGGGTATTTATGGTTTCCCGTAAATAGTCATATTACCGAGTGCCTACTTTTGACTATCAACAATAAAGAAATGTATTCCTGTTTTAGCAAAATCAAATAAGCCATTAATAAAAAATAAAAAACTATGGATTTTAAAGATGAGATTCGTCAATTTGCCAAGCGCGTTGACCGACTTTTACCACAGATCAAAACAGAAGAGGCTACAAAGACATCCTTAGTAATGCCATTTTTGAAAATATTGGGATACGATGTATTTGATCCTTTCGAAGTGCAACCCGAGTTTATAGCCGATATTGGCATCAAAAAGGGTGAGAAGGTCGATTATGCCATTTTACGTGACGATAAACCTGTTATCTTAATCGAGTGCAAACATTATGCTGATGGGCTTGACCCCCACAATTCACAACTGTTCCGTTACTTCCATACGACCGAAGCAAAGTTTGGATTGTTGACTAATGGCGTAGAGTATCGTTTTTATACTGATCTCGTGACACCCAATAAGATGGATGAAAAACCATTTTTCGAGTTCAAGATCATGGACATCAAGGATAATGAAGTCTCCGAATTGCGCAAGTTTCATAAGACCGAATTTGATCTCGAAAGCATATCGAGTGTTGCGAGCGAATTAAAGTACTTTAACGAGTTGACTATTTTAGCAATGGGCGAGATGCAAAACCCTAGCGACGATTTCGTTCGTTTTTTTGCGAAGCAAGCCTATCCAAGTGTTGTTACAGCAAAGGTTTTGGAGCAGTTTACACCATTGGTTAAACGGGTATTCACACAGATAGTCAATGATCAGATCGCCGAAAGACTAAAAAGCGCACTAAAAAAAGAAACTGAAGCCGAAGAAAAGAATACTACAACAGCGGCGGTAGAACCTGAAGCGCTGATTGTCACAACTGAAGAAGAGATTGAAGGCTACTTAATCATTAAATCTATTTTACGTAAGGAGATCGAAGTGGGACGTGTATTTATGCGTGATAATCAATCCTATTGTGGTATCCTGCTCGATGATAACAACCGTAAACCAATCTGTCGTTTTTATTTTACGCCCAATAGACTGCGCATTGGTTTGTTTGACAAAGATAAGAAGGAAGTTAAATATGATCTGGACTCGTTGGATGACATTTACAAACACTCAGAGCAGATTGTTGATACAGTCGTTAACTACTGATTATCCTTAAGACTATGCGCGGAAACCTTGAGAAACCGAATATGTTTTAAAAATAATTTTATCGCCTAGAAATTATGAAAAGATTAATTTTTCTCGCAACACCTTTTTTATTAATGGTAGCGTGTGTAAAGCCTTCTAATGAAGAAAAAGCTAAAGCTCTAATCAAAGAATATATACTTAAGTATGCAAATGATCCTAAAAGTTATGAGGCTATTGAATTTGGATCTTTGGATTCATTGCAATCGACCGAGATGATTGGGACGGGTGCAGAGTATTTTAATCTGCAAAATGAATTTTCAAAAAGTACTGATATGGAGGAAAGAAAAAGAATTATGATTAGGCAACATAAAATATTAAAGGATCGGCAGGGATTTCAAATGATCCATCGATATAGGGCTAGCAATGCATTTGGGGCAAAGGTGCTTTCGGATAATATTTTTTATTTTAATGCAGGTATGGATTCAGTACTCGTCGTAAGAAAACCTGGGGAATAGCGCTCGATAGGAAATAAAGGCTACAATTTTGTAGCCTTTATTTTATGCTTTTAAAGGGGCAGGAGAATAATATTAGCCGTTTGGTTGTTCACCACCTAGCGCTTTGTAAGCTGTTAATATATTTTGAAGAGCTTGCTTTTCTTTTTGAGTTATGGCTCTATCCTTATAGTATTGCTTACCTTCGTGACGTATCTTTGCGTTCTTAGATTTTATGATATCTTCTATCATTTTATATTTTTCCTGATCTACCGGTACGTCATACCATTCCCATATTTGGCCAGCGCCATTATCTGTATTTATTTCACTATAGCTAGGGCTAATAGTATAAGTATCATTATCAGTTTTTATAATATATCTTTTAATAAAGAGCCAATCATCTGCAGTATAATTGATAGCAAGCTGTAACCAGGGTTTAGTGTCTTTTTTAGTTCCAAAATATAAATGAAAGCTATTAGAATTAGTGTATTGAGGAGTTGATTTGTCGGAATACCAGGTGATATTTCTTATGTCATCTGTTTTTTGTCTAAGGCTTTTTATTGCTTCATTTTTTGATCTTTCAGCCTGGGCGATTGCTTTTTCCTTAAGTTCATTATCTTTATTAATATTAAATTCAACATCCTTTAATAATTCTTTCGCCTCTATGGCTTCCTTTGAATCGGGGTGTTTTTCTAATAAAGAATTTAGTTCTGATTTTGCATTTTCAAACGATTTTCCTGTAATCATCCTTTTAGCATTGGATAACAAGTTCGCTGAACCAAATTTAAATTCATTTAATTCTGATTTTAAACTCTGATTTTCGGATTTGAGTTTTTCATATTCATCTTGAGAAATGCCATTGCAGCTGTAGGCGGTTAGTACAATGGCTATCGTAAAAAATCTCTTTATCATATTGCTGTTTTTTATTCAAAAATATCTCATCGATAAAGCGAATAAAAAAGGGAAACCATAAAATTGATGTGGCGTTCGAAAACGCTATCATAGGTTCTAAAAGGAAGAGATAGGGTTATAGCGGTACGGCAATTAGAACTTTCACCTCCACATTCCCGCCATTCACCGAGTTTTCTGGTCTGTTAGTCTAAAGCCGATAGGCTAGGAGCGTATTGTGTCGTAGTTTTGAGTCAACAAATAAGAACAACAGAACTAACACAATAAAATAAAGACATTATGAAAACACTAGTAAAAACATTCGCAGCAGCAGCTTTAATCGCAGTATCAACTTTCGCAATGGCAGCTGAAGGACCTGGAGCAAAAGCAACAAAAGCTAATATTAACCTTTCTACAGCAGATTTCGCTTTAGAGCACTACGTTGCGGTAACCACAGAGGGAGAATCAGCAGGAGTAGAGCAGTTATTCGCCGGAGATTTCAGCCAAAAGATCCAAGCTACCAATGCACAGTCTAACAGCCGTAGCGAAGTGATTAAATCCTTGAAAAAACAAAAAGGCGAGAAGCTAAACTGTACAGTGAGCACCGATATCATCGAGGAATCTGCAGACTATATGGTCGCTAAAGTAACTTTGAAATTTGAAAATTTTACCAAGACTGACCTGGTTACCTTGGAGCGTGTAGGTAATGACTGGAAAGTATCTAAATCAATCAATTCGTATAAATAAGAGCCATCTCAAATAAATATATATATGTTGTAGAGCCATATCGGGAGATATGGCTTTTTCCTTTCATTCCTAAACAATATTTCGGATATTTGGACAAAGGCCAGTTTTTAGTTAAAGGATTTTATCATGTCGGATTTTCAGCAGTTAATAGCACAGATCAGAGCATTCAGAGATGCGAGAGATTGGGGAACAGTTTCACAATTCTAAGGACCTCGCAGTTGCATTGAGCATTGAAGCGTCTGAGCTTCTGGAACTTTTTCTATGGAAAGGAAATGAAGATGCCAATCCTGACAAGTTGAAAAATGAGCTTGCCGATGTACTCATGTATGCGCTATTGCTTGCCGATAAGCACGGCCTTGATGTTAAGGAGATCGTGGAGGACAAGATGAAACTCAACAATGAAAAATATCCTGTAGAAAAAGCCAAGGGAACTGCTAAAAAGTATAATGAACTGTAATTAATAACGCATGTCAGAATTGGATATTAAAGAAGTTCATATTGTTCCCGTCTGTAGCACAGGAGAGGTTAAGGATACGGATAGCAAACTAGATTTTTATAACAGCGCACTTGTTTATCTGCTCAACGATAAAAGGTCAATCTATATCGGTGAATCTATCGATATCAAGAACCGCTTTTCAAGCCATAATAGACACGACAGCAAGAAAGACCTTTTAATACGACATGCGATCTATTCGCATTTGTTCAACAAATCCGTTACCCTACATTTAGAAGCATTTCTGATCAATCTTTTCTCAGCAGAAAAAGGTCTGAAACTGATCAACCTTGGCAATAACGGGCACTACTATCACCAGAAGAAAGAATATGAGGTATTGTTTCCACAGATCTGGAAACAACTTGAAGAACTTAAAATAGCGCGCACGTCTACCAGTCTGCTATCATCGACAGCCTTCAATCACGTTTTTCTTCAATCTTGTTAAAAAATCTGAAACTTAAGTTCCGAAGAGAAAATACCAGGCTTGCTATTATATGTAACTTCCGTGACAAAATTTCCAGTTCCATCCCTAAACTATTTACAACAACCTCTCCGCGATCTCCGCCTCGCCAACCACTACACCGCCTTTCAGGTACATCATCCGCTCACCACTTTTATAATCCGTGATTATGTCAAAGTGACCATTACAGGTTCTCATGCGTGAAAGCAATGCTTTCCTACCTGCCCTAAAGCCTTCATGTTTAGTTACGTCAAATACATATTTAGAGCAGCTATGCCTAAATATACACTTACGTCTTCTTTCAGGTGGGATGATCAACCAATACAATCGGATCGCGGTCAATAGGAGAGACTTCATGGCCTTGAAAATACCACCATCTGTCTTGCCGTCGTATATCCAGGTTTATTATTAAAGCAACCATTTTCGGCATGTACATAAGTTGTCACGCTTTCTAGTCTCACATAGTTCCATCCTCCTGATGCACCCTGATTAATCAAGGTTTCCAATTGGTTTGCTACTTGATCCGATGTGCCTGTCCTTGGGTCTATCGATGCTACAAAAGGTACTACTTTGTATTCCATAATATCAGTATTTGATTGGGTTAATGATTTACTTAAATCTATATAATAAAACAATAAATATCAATGTGTTTTGAGTCTTATTACAATCTATTTTATAATATTGTCAATTTTAAGAATAAAAAATTACAGATTATTACGGCTTCCCGTAAAAGTTATGCCTGTTCACCAGGTGGCTAGCTAGTGTATTAAAGAACATGTCAAGATGAGGAATGCTTTTGCATTTTATCTGACCTCTGGAGACTGGCTTTTACGAACCAAGATCAGTATTTTTAATACACTGAGTTTTGCCAATGAGCAGTTTTACGATCCTATCAAAGGCACTTTGCAGTTTGATGTGTCCGATCTGGTGCTGATTAAGCCCAGCGGGCGAAATCAGGTCCGCTTGCAAAGGCAGAAAAACAAATTGGATAAGCAAGAGATCGATGGCATCAAAAGATCGATTTTGGCCATTGGCGATGCTCCGGTTGTCTTAGGTGACTGGCAACAATCGGTGTATTTTTTGTAGAGCGGAGGATCTCGGCGAGTCAATTCAGATAACATGATATCAATATGAGTTTTTTACATCCATTTCTCTAAAATCAGGAATAACGGTATTATGCTTGTTTTTCGAAAAGACTTACTTGTTTATGTATTTCTTTATTATCGGCGAAAAACGCCGATAATATAAGTTTTGTTAAATAAATCAGTTTATGTATATTTGATTTATCGGCGAAAAACGCCGATAAATTTAAATAGTTTAAACATGAATATGTATTCTCAGAGAAGGAAAGATGTGTTAAAATTAGTGCCGGAGGGAGCTTTGGTTACCAGATCTTGGCTACAGCAGAATGATCTCACAGGCCATGCGATCGATAATTTATTGAAGAGTCGACTATTGGAAACTGTGAAAAATGGAGTATATAAACGTGAAGGGGCAGAAGTGGAATGGGGGGATATTGTCTATTTCCTGCAGAAACAGCTAGATACAGATCTAACCATTGGAGGCCTATCGGCTTTAGAACTTCAGAAACTGACCCATTATCTCCCGATGTCTAATCAACGCTTGATTCATTTATATGGCCGGGATAATCTTCCCATATGGATAAATAACCTTACAACAGGGATCAAATTTCTTAAGCATAGTTCTGGCTATTTATTTGGTAATAGTTTTGAAGATGAAAGGCCGCTAGCATTACTTGAGTTTACTAGAGCTTTCAGTTGGAAAAATACAAAGGAAGGCTTACGTATATCCATTCCTGAAAGAGCTATTTTGGAAGTGATGAATCAAGTTCCCCAAAATATATCATTTGAACATGCGGATGAATTAATGCAAGGATTAAATACGCTTTCTCCTAGGACACTCCAAAGATTATTGGAACTGTGCACAAATATCAAAGTTCGTAGGCTTTTCTTTTACCTTGCCGAGCGTCAAAATCATACCTGGTTTACAAAACTTCAATCTGAGAAAATAGATTTTGGATCTGGTAATCGTGTGATCGTCACAGGTGGGAAACTAAATAAGAAATATAAAATAACTGTTCCTGATTTTTATGAGTAAGAAAGAAGAATATGCCGAGCAGGTCCGTTTATTGATCCGATTGTTACCTATAATCGATAAAGAAGACTGTTTTGCACTTAAAGGCGGTACGGCTATTAATTTGTTTTATAGAGATTTGCCAAGGCTTTCCGTAGACATCGATTTGTTGTATCTGCCAATGGAGGATCGCGACGCCTCTCTTGAAAATATCAGAGCTGCATTAGCGAGAATAACAGATTCCATAAAGAAATCGATTGCAGGTGCCCAAGTTCAAAATACAACACTACAACAGGATAATTCTTTACGAATAATAGTTTCACTTAATGATGTTCGTGTTAAAATAGAACTATCTCCTGTTATACGTGGAAGCCTTTTCCCAGCTGTCAGAATGGAAGTGCGACCGCAGGTTGAAAAAGAATTTGGTTATGCTGAAATGCTAGTTGCATCACACCCAGATCTGTATGCTGGTAAACTTTGCGCTGCCCTAGATCGTCAACATCCCCGTGATTTGTTTGATGTAAAACAGTTATACGAAAATGAAGGATTAACGGAAGAATTACGAAAAACATTTCTTGTATTTTTAATAAGTCATTTTCGACCGATGGCAGAACTGCTTAATCCAAACCGAAAAGATATCTCAGGTATATATGAAATGGAGTTTGCGCAAATGGCAAAAATTGAAGTTTCTTTAGAGGAGCTACTTTCTGTACGGGAGAAACTGATTGCAGATATCAACAAGGAGATGACTGATAGTGAACGTAAATTTTTACTCTCTGTCAAAAATAAGACACCTGATTGGGCACTCTTAGGATTGGACGCAGCTTTAGTCTCGGAACTTCCTTCAGTGAAATGGAGATTAATCAATTTAAATAAAATGTCAGAGAATAAACACGTGACCGCTTACAAAAATCTAGAAGCTGTCCTATATCCTTAAAGTCAAGCTGAATAGGAGAGACGTGGCTTTTTTACGTCAAAAGGGCCTGATTCTCATCAGACCCTTTCTGTTAGCGTTTATTTGTACAGTAATTTTTATGTTTCCTATCGTTTCCTCTTTTTTGTTTCGTCATCCAATGCTTTTAAAGACTATTGGATTTTCACTGTACGACGCCAATTTTTATGTTGAACCTTTCTTTCGAAAGGTAGCTTGTAGCCGGTTTGTATTGTAAGAACAACAGTCAATTTGAAATAGTTTTATTGGAGTAATTTTTTTTGATAACTTGATATGACGGCAGCTGTCTCAATAAAGTATTTTAAAAGAACATAGCATTTCAACCGTAGGATTACTGTTATATGAAAAATCGTTATATCGTTACGCCAAAAGACAAAAGGGCAGAAGAGTTATTGGATTTTAATGAAGCTGGAGATCATGATTTGATCCAGTTAGTTCTCTCAGAGTCGCAATTTTATCAATTAGATGCTTTTGGTGTATTTTCAGATTTGAATAATATGCTAGGCTGTTTAATAGATGATTTTGAAGACGATGCTATTACGAATAAGCAACAGCTGGAGAAAGGGTTAAAATATTTAAAAAATGTAAGGTTAAAAGATGATCGTATTCAGGAGCTTATGGAAGAAATTATTTGCCTGTTTGAAGAAGCTGTGAAAAGGCAAACTGGCGTTTATTTTTTCTTTTAATAGGAACTTGGTTATTTTTAAATTGCTAAAATAAAATTCACCTGCCCATTTCCTCCATTCACCGAGTTTTCCCGATCGTTGGTCTAAAGCCGATAGGCTAGGAGCGTATTGTGTCGTAGTTTTGAGTCAACAAATAAGAACAACAGAACTAACACAATAAAATAAAGACATTATGAAAACGCTAGTAAAAACATTCGCAGCAGCAGCTTTAATCGCAGTATCTACTTTCGCTATGGCAGCTGAAGAACCTGGAGCAAAAGTAACAAAAGCAAACGTTAACCTTTCCACGGCAGACTTGGCTTTGGATCATTATGTTGCGGTAACCACGGAGGGAGAATCAGCAGGCGTGGAGCAGTTATTTGCAGCTGATTTCAATCAAAAGATCCAAGCTACCAATGCACATAGTAACAGCCGTAGCGAAGTAGTTAAATCCTTGAAAAAGCAAAAAGGCGAAAAGCTAAACTGTACAGTAAGCACAGCTATCATCGAGGAATCGGCAGACTATATGGTGGCTAAAGTGACTCTAAAATTTGAGAACTTCACCAAAACTGATCTGGTTACTTTTGATCGTGTGGGTAATGACTGGAAAGTATCCAAATCGATCAATTCGTATAAATAGTATTTAATAACTAGTTGTCTGCTCGGTAGCAGACAACTAGTGAATCATATGTTTAAGTTTAGTTTAAAGGCCAGGTCGCGAGATCTGGCTTTTTTACGTTTTATGGTTGCCGATCAGCTCAACTTTTCGGTAGTTGTATTCTACCGCTTACATTGGGGGCTTTTTACCTAAATAGCCCTTGAATGAAGCCTAAGTTTGTGTAAGAATTAAAAACAACAACATTATGGCAAAGCAATTTCTTATCAAAAACACAATGGCAGATATGCGCAATTTATGTGCATGCGAACTTACCGAGTTGCAGGATGGTTACTATTCTGGTATACAACTCCTGGGGTATTATCATGCGGGGGACACGCCTAATCCGATCAATTATTATGTGTCCTCGACAACAGATTCTGATGATGGAGGGAGCGTTATTGAAACAGGTGGGATTAAATTGGAACACAACTTTGGAGGAGAGATTCCTGTGGTATACTACGGTGCAAAGGGAGATGATACATTTGATAATAATCCGATATTTTTAAAAATTAAGGAACGTATTATTGCAAGATCTAATAATGAATCATTAACAGTATTTTTTCATAAGGGAGTTTATAAATATTCAGATATTGGCCGGGTTGCTTATAGCAATATTACTTGGGCAGGCGAAGGTATTGACAATACAATCCTAAAAAGTATATCTGGCGATATCGCTTTTAATATGGATGCTAGATTTGGTGAGACTACTAGACAACCATTTTGTGAAAATTGCAATATTGAAAACTTAACAATATCGGGACACAGGGATACCAAGGTGATATTAAAACAAAATTTAACTTCCAGAGGGCTTTATGAAAATGTTAACTTAATAAATGCGAATAGCGTAGATGGTATCGGTTTAGAAACTTCAAACATGGTAGGTACATTTAAACGAGTATTTTGCTCGGTTAATAAAAATCCTATGGAAAATTTACCTTTCTTAGGTTTAAAATTGGTTGAAGGGTTTAGACCAAATAATACTGGAACAAATGAGTCTGTTGGAAGAGCTACAAACAATACATTTATCTCTTGTTATTGGGAAGGTATGCCACAAGGTGTTTATATCGAAAAAGGTGATAACAATAATTTTATCGGCGGGAGTCCTGAAGCAAATAGTATTTTTTCATTGAAAATAGACGATAACAATAAAGGTAATTCATTTATAGGAGTTGGTTTTGAATCGAAAAATGCCCCTTACGAAATATATGATGGCGGCTGGATGTCCAATTACATAGGTTGTTATAGTTCTAATAAAGTTGTAGTGGCTTCGACATCACGAAACTTTTCATGGTCAGGGGGATTGTTGCAAAATGTTGAGTTAGAATCCGGTTCGAGCTTTCCGTATTTTGCTAACTGTCATTATCATCATAATGTTGCTATAACTGGAGCTTTAATTAACAATGGAGCTATAAAACCAGAATATGTAAATGTATATGATAGAGCTAATGGACAAATGCCTAAGGGATACACCCAAACTGTAAACGAGTGGGCATTTGGTGGACTATATTCTGCTCCTTCGGGTACCACAACTTCAACAAGGTTGCCAGATGTTCAGGAGTATATTGAAAGTAATGCTACTATTGGAAACCAAGTTATTAATCTAGTAAATGGGCCTAGATACGTTGTAGGTGTAACAAAAATTATACGAAAAAACTCACCTACAGGGGTTGTCTCTATTATAGCTGAAACGGGAGTAAAGATTAATGGTGTTGACGGAGGAACTGTGAATCTTAATGATCAGAATGAAATACTTATATTTTTCTGCACATCCCCTAATACTTGGAGATATTATAGGATCAATACCAATTACGCATCTATTACGAATCCTGGTGTCGTAAAAAAAGCTACGATTTCCGCAGATGTCGCAGCGATACCTAGCGCTACTTATTCACAGGCAGAGGTCGAATCAATACTGATGGAGCTTAGAGATTTAAAAAATAAATTACGTGTTGCAGGAATACTGGCTACATAATTAACAATTTAAGGACGAGACTCTAACTGTAAAGTGGTCTCGTCCTTTTTTTATTTTCACCTCCCTATTCCCGCCATTCACCGAGTTTTCCCGATCGTTGGTCTAAAGCCCATAGGCTAGGAGAGTATTGTGTCGTAGTTTTGAGTCAACAAATAAGAACAACAGAACTAACACAATAAAATAAAGACATTATGAAAACTTTAGTAAAAACATTCACAGCAGCAGCTTTAATCGCAGTATCAACTTTCGCTATGGCAGCTGAGGGACCTGGCGCAAAAGCAACAAAAGCAAACGTTAACCTTTCCACAGCAGACTTCGCTTTAGAGCACTATGTTGCGGTAACGACCGAAGGCGAATCAGCAGGGGTAGAACAATTATTTGCAGCTGATTTCAACCAAAAGATCCAAGCTACCAATGCACAGTCTAACACCCGTAGCGAAGTGGTTAAATCCTTGAAAAAACAAAAAGGTGAAAAGTTGAACTGTACAGTAAGCACTGATATCTTGGAAGAATCCGCAGCCTATATGGTCGCTAAAGTAACATTGAAATTTGAAAACTTTACTAAAACAGATCTAGTTACTTTGGAGCGTGCGGGCAATGACTGGAAAGTATCCAAATCGATCAATTCGTATAAATAAGAGCGATTTCAAATAAATATATATGTTGTAGAGCCACGTCGTGAGATGTGGCTTTTTGTTTTTATTCCTAAACAATATTTCGGATATTTGGACAAAGGCCAGTTTTTAGTTAAAAGATTTTATCATGTCGGATATTCAGCAGTTAATAGCACAGATCAGAGCATTTAGGGATGCTAGAGATTGGGAGCAGTTTCACAATTCCAAGGATCTTGCAGTAGCATTGAGTATTGAAGCTTCTGAGCTACTGGAGTTATTCCTGTGGAAAGGCAATGAAGATGCCAATCCTGACAAGTTGAAAAATGAGCTTGCCGATGTACTCATGTATGCGCTATTGCTAGCTGATAAGAACGGACTTGATGTTAAGCAGATCGTGGAAGACAAGATGAAGCTCAACAACGAAAAATATCCGGTCGAAAAAGCTAAAGGGACTGCTAAAAAGTATAATGAACTGTAATTAATAGCGCATGTCAGAATTAGATATTAAAGAAGTTCATATTGTTCCCGTCGGTAACACAGGTGAGGTTAAGGATACAGATAGCAAGTTAGATTTTTATAACAGTGCACTTGTGTATCTCCTCAACGATAAAAGGTCAATCTATATCGGTGAATCTATCGATATCAAGAACCGCTTTTCAAGCCATAATAGACATGACGGCAAGAAAGACTTATTAATCCGACATGCGATCTATTCGCATTTGTTCAATAAATCCGTTACCCTACATTTAGAAGCATTCCTGATCAACCTTTTCTCAGCAGAAAAAGGTCTGAAATTAATCAATGCTAATCTAGGGAATAACGGCCATTACTATCATCAAAAGAAAGAATATGAAGTATTGTTTCCGCAGATCTGGAAACAACTTGAAGAACTTAAAATAGCACGCACTTCTTTCGAAGAAATCATCAACAGCAACGTCTTCAAGTATTCGCCTTATAAAAGTTTGAATCTTGATCAGCAACAAGCAGTTCTTGCCTGTTTAAAAATGCTTGTAGACGACAAAGATGGTATCTTTATACAAGGCAATGCGGGTACTGGTAAGACTATCATTGCGATTTATGTACTTAAATTGCTTGTTACACCGATACGCTATTTTGAACAGTTTGAGATGAAGGACGAATTCTCAATGGAGGCATTCGGTCTGCTTAATGCGTATCGAGACAAACATGGTATTACATTAGAAAATGAACAAGATTTTAAAGATCAAGTCGCGCTTGTTGTATCGATGACTTCCTTGCGCAGTACCCTGCAGAAAGTGTTCAAAGATATTGATCAGCTCAGTTCGAGTATGGTTATATCGCCAACAGATATTTCCAAACGAACATACAAGGTGGTTTTAGTGGATGAGGCCCATCGCTTGCGCAGACGCAAAAATATATCAGGTTATGGTGATTTTGATAAAAGCAATACGCGTCTTGGATTTGATATCAATGAAGGAACAGAGTTGGATTGGGTTTTGAAGCAGTCGGAAAATCAGATTTTCTTTTATGACAGCAATCAATCTATCCGTACCACTGATTTACCACCTTCAAGGTTTGAAGTTTTAAAGAACTCCACGGCATATGATAGTGTTCGCTTGCTGACGCAGATTCGCTCTGAGGGAGGTGACCTGTTCACTGATTTTGTCCATCGGTTGTTTGATTTGGAAATGCTGCCGAACGAAAGATTTGAGTCGAAGAATTTTGAGATGAAGCTCTTTGACAGCTTTGTAACGATGCGCGCTCAGGTTTTCCACAAAGAAGCAGAGACGGGACTGTCCAGATTGGTTGCAGGCTTTAGCTGGGAATATAAGACCAAGGATAAAAAGAATAGGCATCTTTACGATATGACTATCGAAGGGATAGACCTTCGTTGGAATTCGACGGCCAAAGATTGGATCAATTCAAAAAATGCGATAAATGAAGTAGGGAGTATACATACCGTATTTGGCAATGACCTAAATTATATTGCTATCGTCTTTGGTAAAGAGATCGACTATGACCCTATTGCTAAAACTATCGTGGTGTATCGGGATGAATATAAAGATACGAATGGGAAGAATGGCACCGATGACCTGGATTTATTATTCTATGTTAAAAATATCTACAAGACATTGATGTTTAGAGGGATTAGGGGCGTATACGTTTATGTGTGCAATCCAAATCTTAAAGCCTATTTAAGTCAACATATGGAAGTTGTGACAGGAAATAGTCAAAACGAGTCACAAATCATTCCTTCATGTCATATTAGTTCCGAACCTACAGCGGGCTCTATACCGTATTATGATCTAGAAATCGCAGCAGGTAGTTTTTCCGAATTACAGCAAAGCGAGACTTTGCAATATATTGAAGTTGAAGGGCGATATCAGGATCCAAAACGTTACTTTGCCTGTAAAGTAATCGGGGCGTCCATGAACAAGATTATTCCCAATGGTTCGATTTGTTTATTCGAGCGATACCGGGGCGGTTCACGAAACGGATTGATCTGTTTGGTTAAATCCAGTAGTTTTGAGGATCGCGATTTTGGAGCCAATTATACCATTAAAGAGTATTCCAGTAAAAAGACCATTACGGATGAAGGTTGGCAACATCAGGAAATTATCCTCTTACCCAAGTCTTCAGACGACTCCTACAGTCCCATTGTATTGAAAGATGAGGAGACAATAGATCTTCAGGTGATTGGGATATTTAGATCTGTTTTATAATGGAGTTGCTACGCTAATCAATATCATTTGGACATATATCCTCTACAATTTCCTTTTTTCGATGACTGTTATGGATTTAACTTGTTATTAACAGCTGCTAGCTTCCCTTCGTAGCCTTTACTAAATAATTTTCCATGAATATCTCTTATCTCCTGAAAAATTCCTCAAACAATTCACTTTGCTTTTACCAACTGCTTTCTCAATCAATAAGAGTTTGTAAGTTTTCGGAGTTCATTTTTGATAATGAACAATCCTCACTTAAATGGTTGATTTCAATCTTTTTTCAGGACATCAAGCACCGTGAAATCCAAAGCCTCACAAAGACTCAATAATTTAGAAAATACAAAATCTTCCTTTCCATTTTCCAGATCACTAATCTTTGATCTATCCATTTTGGGTATCTTGTCAGCTACTTGTTCCTGTGATAAGCCTAATTCTTTCCTTCTTTTCTTAAGATTCTTTCCAATAGTATTGTAGATTATTGAATGCTTATTATCAATCATAAAAATATATTTTGTGGTTTTATTGCCACACTTAATATTTGTTATTATATTTGTATGGACGATTTAATATTCGAGGTATATAACCTTGATGAACGACGTTTTCTCGTACCCGAACAGAGCTAAAATTCGCCGAGAGAACGCGTGTAGATCGCTCCATGCATTTGCGTGTTCAAAAAGTTTTAATACTTTTGAAATATGCGGCATGCGAGCGGCTTCACGTGTAGCTTTGGCGAAGCCACTTTCAAAATCTCTTGTAGATATTGGAGTGGCAAGGGTTAGCTCCCCTGGGTTCAAAGTGTGATGCCGCTCCTTGCTTAGCTAACCTAATCAAGTCGACGTATCCATTAGATAACGACGTTCGTCATAACCAAAATAAATTATGAGAACGATGTTAAATAAAACTTTATCCCAGTGGTATCGAAATACTTGGTATTCCGCCAAACAGCATTTCAAAAATTTAATCCGCGCGCCGGATTAGAAGCAATTACAATAAACAGTACGTAAAAGGGCAGGAGTCTAAAAAAATGGCTCGTTATTCTTATCCAAAAGAATAGCTATACTTCCCTTAAACCGTGTCTGCCACCGACCCATTACTTCAATATTTAAATAAATAGAGAATAAAAGGCAAGAAGATGGCTTGTTTTAAATAATTGTTTGCACCATAAATTTAGGCAAACTTTTTATTGCTGGCAACTTTCTATCCAAAATATTGTCGTAACACAACAAAAGGGTCGGTTCTTCCTATTTCAAGTGGATGTCCGTGATGAACCATATTATATAACCATTGACGAAAAGAGTAAAACGGCATTCTGAGGTTTAGTTAATTAAATTTTTTAACAGCGTATACTGCATTGAGACTTTGCGCTCGATAAGGGGATGTTTTGCCCTATTTTTCCAAAGAATTATGCAGATAGACACCCTCAAAAGCCAAAAAATGAAAGAGCTTTTCAAAAAATTGGTCGCCTTCGACCTCGCGATGTATGAAATCCATCATTTGGAGTATGATCCAGTGGCCTGTATTAAAGATTTTTGGGAAAGCTACGATATGGATAGCTGTCGCAAATATATCGTAGAACTCCTGACTCTTTATTTTGATCGGGAAAGGAATGTAAATCCCACGATCGGTATAGCCGAAGTGCAAAACTTTTCCATTGCCTTATTTAGAATGTTGATGGCTTATTTTCTCGTGCATTATAAGGACATGAATTTGACTGAAATAGAAATCTCATTTCTGAAGAGCAAAAGGTTCATCGCATGTGATCTCGAAAGTAGTAAAGCAATCTACGATTTCTTTTATAGGCTGTCTCAAAACCACTAACAAACAAAATTATGAATACCCTAAAATTACGAGCCTTTGTAAGGCCATATATTCCCAGTATAGATAAAGCACAGATAAAGCACGGATATAGTACAGATATAGTACTATTTACGCAACTGTTGCGTAAAAAAATAGAACAAGGCGAAATGTACTATCGGTGTGCTTTACCCATGCTGAAAAAGTACCTTTCCAGTATAGTTCTAGTATTGTTGCAGTATTGTTTAGGTACAGATCTAGTATTTTTCAGCAATACTATATTCGGCTTGGCTTCGGGCTTTCTCCCAGTCGGCTCCGTACCATGGTCGTACCATGGTATGGACAGCTTCGGCTATTGTTCGGCACTTCTTCGGGAAGTTGCCGAAGCGCAGCCGAAGCCGAGCCGAAGCGCACCCGAACGTGTCCCGAAGCTGTCCCGACGCGGAGCCGAAGAAGTCTCGAAGCGCAGCCGAAGATAAGCCGAAGCGCACCCGACGCGGGGTAGAGGTATCGCCGTCTTCGGACTTTGTTCTGACCAACTTCGCCCCAATTTCAGCATTTTATGCTACTGGCTCCGGGTTTTCATTGAGATTACATCGGGCCACACCGATCAGAATCCGATGCCGACCCGATGAAAATCCGATGAAATGTAGAAATTCGGTAGGTATTGATTGGGTAAAGAGTAGCACCAGCCACACTCAGAAAAATGAAGCTTTTCTGAACGCTGGCAATTTCGAGTTGGATCATAGAGTTGAATCAAAACGATCTGTTTTAGGTTGTTTTAAGCTGATCTGTGAGATGAAAATGTTTGTAATCGGCACTTTGGTTGGTTCGATAAGTCGAATCGCTCAGAGGGCTTTTAAATGCTTTTCAATAGTTGCAGGTTATCACCACGGATTACGCATGCCGTTGACATGCGTAATCCTAATACTAGTTTCTATGTTTAGTTTATCGGCTCAGACGCCCCGCAAGGACAGCGGGGCGGATGGGCTCCTTTCTATCACCGCTATTCATGTTGGCGACAAGGTACCTGAAGATTTCTATACAAGAAAGTATAGGATCTTTGCCAATGGTGAAACCATCACGGCAGATCTGAGGCATTTGAAAGGTAAATTGATCATCTTGGATTTCTGGGCCTCCTGGTGTGGCATGTGCCTTACACAAATCCCCAAAGGGGAGCTGCTCAGCCAACGTTATGGCGATACACTGGCTATGGTATTAGTAAATACCAAAAACAGGAGAGATGATCTCATGAAAATCAAAAAGACCTATAACGAAACATTGTCGCGTATCGGGGGGGGCTCGTTGCCAACAGTTTATGAGGATGATTATCTAATTCGCTTATTCCCGCACGCTGCAATTCCGAGGTATGTATGGATCTCTCCGCATGGTATGGTACTCGCTATCACTGGGCATACATTCGTAAATAGTAATCAGATAGATGCAGTAATTGACTTGTTGAGGGGGCAGGGAAATTATGAATAGATACTTAAGTTATTTGCTTTTTGTTCTGCTGTCCCTATCCCTTGAGCTAAAGGCACAGCAAAAATATATGGGCACTGTCGTGGATGAATTAGCACATTCAATTGCTGGTGCAAACATTATTCTTTCTCCCTCCAGATATCAGACAAGGACAGATGGCGATGGGAGGTTTCAGGTCACAATCGTTAAAACTGATGAGAGTATAAGCGTCAGCCATATGGGATATAATACGAAAGTAATCTCGCTTTCCGAATTGAAAAGTAGAGCTTTTCGGATTGTTCTCACCAAGAAAACCAATCAGCTCAAGGAAGTAATGATAGAGACTGGTTACCAACGTATACCCAAAGATAGGGCTACAGGGGCTTTTGCACAGGTGGATGATAAAATCATTATGCAACGTATGTCGTCGGGAAATATACTGGATCGGCTGGAAGGTAATTTTTCTGCCTTGCAGATGGATAGACGTGATGGTAGCAATCAGATCAATATCCGCGGTATCAATACGCTCTCAGATGCGCTCATGGGACCGCTCATAATAGTCAATGACCTGCCATTTGAAGGGAATATCAATTCGATCAACCCTAATGATGTAGAAACAGTGACATTGCTCAAAGATGCTGCTGCCACTTCTGTGTGGGGTGCACGTGCTGGCAATGGTGTCATCGTTATCAAACTAAAAAAACATAATAGGCAAAGTGGGGTGGCGGTAGACTTTTCGTCTAATCTAACCCTGACGGCGAAACCCAATTTGATGTATGCGCCCAAAATGTCTTCGGCTGAATTCATGGATGTGGAAAAAATGTTATTCGACAAGGGCTTTTATAATACAATATTAAATGGAACAAATTCCAATCGGGGTATTGTGTCTCCTGTAGTGGACGGACTGTATGATCTCTCTAAGGGACTAATTTCCCAACAGGAAATGGACGCACGTATCGAAAAATATAAGACACTGGATTATCGCAATGAGATGCTCCGTTATGTATACCGAAGAGGCATCCTGAGCCAAAATAATATTGCCCTATCAGGAGGTAGCAAGAATAGCGGTTATCGTATAGGAGCTGGTTACGACAGAAATGCGCTTAGCCAGAGGGAGAGTGACAACCGGCGGCTAGTGATCAGTGGAAGTTATCAGCTTGATTTCTGGAAGCGCTTTCGGCTGGAGAGCAACCTGATGTATTCGAATATACAGAATAGTTACAATCCGGGACTAACGGATTATCCGATATCCGTGGGCGGAGGACGGACAAATCTCTATCCATATGCTGAGTTAATGGATGATGCAGGCAATCCACTTTCTATACCGTCACAATATAATTTTAGATATATCGAAGCTGTTGTTGCCCGGAATGAAGGTCTTCTGGACTGGTTCTATCGGCCTCTGGCAGAATTCGGTAAATCAAAAGCGAATAATAATACCAACTATTGGAACACAGGACTTAAGCTTTCAGTCAAACTTTGGAACAGTCTGGATATTACTGGTCAATATGGATTTGAGGGACAGCTCGGTGCGAGTCGAACGCTAAGGGGGCAGGAGTCTTTCTTTACACGTGATCTGATCAATCGCTTTACACAGCTAGACAATGGAACGGTAAAGCGGATCGTTCCACTAGGTGGTATACTTAACAATGGAAACAATGATTTCACTAGCCACAAGGGACGAATACAAGTCAATTTTAGCCAAAAATGGAACGAGCGGCATGAACTGAACTTCTTTGGAGGCTCGGAGGTGTCTGCACGTTCAGAGGAGAGTAATTTATTTACTACCTATGGATTTGATGAAAAATTGTACACGAATCAATTGATAGATCCGGTCGGTGCCTACCCGATCTATGACGGTATTAGCGGTTTGAGCCGTATACCTTATTCAAACGGTTTTGATAAGCGAATACGGAGGTATGTGTCATTATTTGGCAATGCTTCGTATACCTACAGGGGGCGTTATATTTTTTCAATAAGCGGTCGAAAGGATGCTTCCAATCTGTTTGGTGTTGATGCCAACAACAAATGGAATCCGCTGTGGTCGGCAGGTCTAGCATGGAAGTTGTCGGATGAATCTTTTTTTTCGAAAAGTAGTTTTGTCAATAGCTTAAAGTTGCGGTCTACATTAGGACATAGTGGCAATTCAGGGGGAATGACTACGAGTCTCCCGATTATAAGTTATATGTCGGGATTGAATACCGATGTCAGTACCTTTCCGCGTGCCATCGTCTCGCTGCTTCCCAATCCATCGCTCCGTTGGGAGGATGTGCGTATGTTAAATATCGCTTTGGACGCTGCTCTATTTAACAATAGAATTACGCTGTCGGCCGATGCTTATTTTAAAAAATCGACGGATCTCTTTGCTTCGGATCCCATCGATCCGACTTATGGATTCTCCACCTTGAGACGCAATGTAGCGATAACATCGGGTAAGGGAATTGATATTGATTTAAATGCCAAAGTTCTCGACGGTAACTTTAAATGGAACACGAGGGTAATGTTTACAATTAATAAGGATAAGGTGGATAGCTATTATGGAGGTACCTGGCGCGCATTGACTTTTACGGCCTATTCGGGACGCAATTTGTCTCCTTTGGAAGGGAAAGCACTTTATCCGGTATTGTCCTATCGTTTTATAGGACTTGACCCTATTAACGGCGACCCTCAGGGTTATTTGAAAGGTGCTGTTTCAAAGGACTACACCAAATTGTTGGCCGATTCGGTACAAAATCTGGTATACCACGGTTCGGGAATTCCACCTTATTATGGATCGCTGAATCAGACTTTTACCTGGAAGTCGTGGCTTTTGAATTTCAATATCGCCTATAAATTTGGTCATTTTTTTCAAAAGGAAACAATCCGCTATCTCGATCTTTTCAATGGCTGGCGTACACATGGCGACTATGCCAAACGATGGCAGAATCCGGGTGATGAAACTAAAACAACGATACCGTCTATGACCTATCCGGCCAATTCAAGCCGTGATAATTTCTATGCATATTCGGAAGCTAATATCGGTAAGGGGGATGTTATACGCTTACAGGATATCCGATTGCAGTATCAATGTCAGTTGCTGCACAGATACCAGATTCAGGTTTATGCCGCGGCCAACAATGTGGCCCTGCTCTGGAAGGCAAACAAATGGGGGATAGATCCCGATTTTAACAATATGCCACCGCCCCGAAATTACAGCTTAGGGGTTTCGGTTCATTTTTGATAGAAAGGAATTAATTGTTATGAAATATATACTATATCTTAGTATCATAGGTATATGCCTATGTTGCCAATCTTGTACTGAATTTTTGGATGAGAAACCACAGTTTTCATTAGGTACGCCTGATAAGGAGGAAGACCTGAGAGCGCTGTTGGATTTCGAGTCCCAGATTAATCTTTACTATCCGGGGTTGATTGAGTTAGGTACTGATGATTATTATCTCAGTGATGCCGACTTTGGTAAAATGCAGGCTAGTTATCAGGAGGCTTATATCTGGGACAAGGACATGCTTTCCATGGATGTCATCTATTGGCGAGCATGCTATAATACGATTATGATCGCCAATATAGTTTTGGAAGGTGTGGGGCGTTTGCAGCCTATTAAAAATATGGATATTCAGGGGGAAGCGATGTTTGTGCGAGGACTGGCTCATTTCTATATAGCCCAACTATACTGCCCGATCTTTGATAAAGATGCTGATAGCCCCTATGGTGCACCTATACGGCTGACATCTGATTTTAATGTGCCTGTTACACGGGCTACTGTGCATGAAACATATAGACAGATTATTGATGATATCAAAGGAGCTATTCCCTATTTGAAAGATCAGCCGGCGGAGATCAATAGGCCGGGTAAACGGGCCGCATATGCTGCATTGGCACGTATTTACCTCAGTATGGCTAATTATGAACAGGCAGGGTATTATGCCAATGAAAGTCTGAAAGTAAATGGAGATTTAATGAACTTTAATGAGATCGATCCGACGCCCAGCTTTCCGATATTTCCTAAGAATGTGGAGATGATCTATTATGGATCCACAGTATCTGGAAGTAGTGCATTGCATAATAGTACAGCCAGAATTCCAAAGTCTTTGTACGCTATGTATAATGAGAATGATCTAAGGAAGGTCGTCTATTTTAAATCCGTGAACGCAACGGAATATGCTTTCAAAGGTTACTATTCTGGGCGGTCTGCCTCATATTTCGCCGGCTTTGCTAACGATGAATTGTACCTGATTCGTGCGGAATACAATGCGCGTCTGGGTTCTATCGAGGTTGCCTTGGCAGATCTTAATAAGCTACTGGAGAACAGAGTTCGTAAAGAAAGCTTTAATGCGCTGCAATTATCGGATAGAAAGGAGCTCTTACGTACTATATTAAACGAAAGACGTAAGGAAATG
Organism: Sphingobacterium sp.; assembly: GCA_031253985.1. Lineage (GTDB taxonomy): Bacteria > Bacteroidota > Bacteroidia > Sphingobacteriales > Sphingobacteriaceae > Sphingobacterium. The sequence goes on along the minus strand of JAIRVH010000043.1, from coordinate 93,859 downwards.
TTATTTCGTGGTGTACGATGGTCGGATTTGAGACGCTTGAATCGGGAACCTGAAAACGCTGTTACACTTATGCGTGAGGTAAAGATTAACGGTGAGTCAAGGATATTTGAGTTGCCGCCTAATGACGCACAATACGTTTACCCAATTCCAAAAGAAGTGCTGATTCAAAGTAATATTCCACAAAATCCAAGATAAGGGATAGAAGCAGGCTTTCAAATGCGAAAGCCTGCTTCTGTTTTACTGATTGGAGCGAAAAGCTTGTACAGTGGCATTGGTGGAGGAAGTAGACACTGCATCTTCAATCTGATCTTCGACGGTGACACCAGGCGACACCGTGTGTGACATGTCCGGTTGCCCAGACCCATTGTTTGGCGCTTTGATAGAACAGATTTCTTCTGTTTTTTCGCCACAATCAAACTTTGAAGTCAACGCATAATTGGCCGGATTCGTCGGATCGGAATCCACTAATTCATTGTTGTACCAGATCGGATCATCTAAAGATGTAGATACTGGGGTTTGAGTTTTCACCTCTTCTTTGTTTGTAAAACTTTGGGCACCATAAGCGATACCCAATCCTAATACTGCTAATGCGCTGGCACGTAGCCAGCTGTTCTTTTTGTAAGTCATAATTTCGTTATGCACTTATAGATGAGTGCGAACTTTTGTTTATAAATAATTTGTACTGTTGTAACGTTACAGTACAAAATTGCATACGCCGATAGACTGTTTTTTGCCTGCCTTAGCCATGCTTTTTTCGGTGCATTTTGGCGGTTGCAAGAAAATATTGCGCCTGCTGCACGGTATCACGCGAAATTCCGAGCAGATCTGCCTGCTCGATCTGTGTGGTCACCGCCTTGATTTCGGGAAGCAGCCGCGCAAAGTTGAGATAGCGGTCAAAAGGAGAAAAACCCATCGTAGCTTCCCGAAGTAGGGCCAGCTGCCGCTTTTCCTTATTGCTAAAAATGTCGATGAGGGTGTCTATCGATTTCTCGTCTGCCTGAAATTGGCGCAGTGCCGTATGGGGTAAGCTAACCAGTATGCCCGAACGCAGGGCGACGAGCTTGCCCGGTTGTATATGATGGCTGTGCAGGTGCACGGTACACAGCAGAGCCATATTGGGAAGGGCAAGGCTCATAATCTTCCTTTTGAGCGTGAGCGGATCCTCCTCGACACGGGCAAGCAGGCCTTTGGCAACAAAATAGCTGGTGCTGGCAGACAATTCGAGTACCTCCCGGCGTCTGACAAAAATGGTCTTGAGGTGATCCTTGGCCCATTGATAATGGAAATTGTCCAGGTTGTGGTATCTACCCCAAAAATCCAGCAAAAGTTTGAGGCCTGTCTTCGTATTGCGGCCCATTGTCATAGCTGATTGTCCTGTATTGACTGAGCGATTGATAATTGCGCTGATTGATGGGGGCACTTGCGATAAAATGCACAGCCTATCATGTAGGCGAAAAGTAGGTATGTTGAAATTTTCATCGTTTCGAATGGTTAAAATTATAATTAGTAACGATATAAATTTCTTAAGTGGACAAGAGATAGGAAAGGACTGAAAGGATAAAATATGACCTAATTACCCTCATAAAATAACGCTTTTGATCATCCGGTCCAATCTGATGTCTGCCGGGCGGGAACCCGCTTAAACCAGGGCTTTGTGATTGAGCTGTAGAAGATACTTTCTGTAAGCCTTGCGAAAAGAATTTTCATTGATATAGCCAACCACCGGGTAGACCTCTGAAATAGGTCGATTTTCCTGGGTGAGGAGCCGGTGTGCCTGCTGCATGCGTACCCGGATGCAATAATTGCGGATGGTGGTTCCATATTCCTTTTTAAAACGCCGCACAATGCTGGTGTCGGATAGGGCAAGATGGTGCGGAAGATGGTTGAGATCAAGATCCGGAGAGCTGTAATGCTGATCGATATGCAGTTTGATCAGATAGACCTGTGTACGGCTGGAGCGGGCCAGAAGCTGCTCGTAATGATGGAGGCTCATGGCAATATAGTTTTGGAGTTCGCCGAGCTGCGCAATTGGATTCTCATGATCGAAGGCAAGCACGGCAAAAAGCCACTGACGGACGGCTTGGTCAATCCGGAAATGCGGCAGTACATCAAAGGGATTGCTGGACACCAGTAAAAAAGCTAATGCTTGACTGAGTATCGGATATGGGCTGATTGCTCGACGGAGCCAGTCCGGATCAAGGGAGATCACGACGAGATCGGTACTTCCCCGGCTGCATTCGACCCGATAGTTTCCCGCCTGTTCGGCAGAAAGGTAAAAACTGCAGGTATCTGGCCGTGTAATCTGTGCCCCTTCCACACTTTTAAAAAGAATCGGATTAGAAAGAACAAAATTGAGGAAGATGTGCTGTTGATCAAGGCTGTAATACGCTATAAAATTATCCTGCGAATCCAGCTGGAAGATGTCGATCCGAAAGATATCACATTGAATGGTCTGTTGGAGGAGCGTGGTAGTGGGAAATTCCAAAAGAAGACTTTTTTTTGCCATTGGAACGGGGTAACGGCAGAAATCCGGCAGCTTTCTGCTGACGTCTTTGATCTTCAGGATCGGTTTTGAAAAATGTAGTTTATACTCTTGCTCCATGTGCGGAAAAAATGTAATTGGTCTTCTGGACTAGCGGGATACAAAATTACGGCACTTGATGCTTACGATAATAGGACAATTAAAACATTTAACAGGACAATTCGCACTTTTATGCAGCGATTACCAGGTTGCAACCTATAATTTATGCCAATCGCAATTCCTGAAGTCTACACACGGTCATGATTTTTTCTGCACTGGAAGGATATGAATGAGTACATGCCACTCTGCTTGTTGACATAACTGTTTCCGCTGGAAGCGTATGCTATCGGAGTATTTATTGGAATAGTGTAAAAGTATCCTGTTTGTGTCATCTCCAGATTAAAAAAAGCAATGTTTGCTGGTCAGCTGGTGGAATACTGCTCGAATTTTAATAAATTAGAAAAATGAGATATTTAATAGTCCTGCTGTTAGGCTGGTTCGCCTGCTATTCGGCCGAGGCACAAAATCAGCAAAAAGACAATCCCACCGGTAAAGTTGAAAAAACCTATGTATTGGTCGCCAATAAGATCAATACCGATTTTAATTATAAAATGTTGGATGATTTTGAGGATACTTTCCTAGGCTTGATCAAAGAAAATAACAGCCGCGAATTAGTATTCAATCCGATAAATGGCAAATACCACTATTATAAGTTTGTCGCCACCTATAAAGCAAGGGGCATTTCACCAGATAACGATCCTGCCAAGCCGGAGCAGACCTTTCATAATATCTTGATCATCAAAACAGATGACCAGCAAAAAATCGTTGATGGATACCATTTTGTGCTCGAATGGAGCGAAAAGCCATTGTCCTATCCATTATTTAGGGTGAAAGCTACAGATCTGACCTTGCAGGAAGGCTTAGCATTGAAGCAACTAAATCTCAAAAGAGTTATGGATAATACGGATTTCAATGACGAGGGAAAGATCAAATTATCCAGCCGGTAGATCTTTTTATCGCAGTATTAGTGTGCTACTTATTGACTTTCCTTTAGGATGCGGTCGTTGGGGCCATATGCTCATTAATGCCTCGTCTTTCCCTTCCATATAATTCTCGATCGTATACTTAATATTGATATCAGGTTTTAGTGGTCCTTCCTTTCCTTTCCATACTTCCCAGTATTTCGTCGAGTAGGCAATCACGATGTCTGATTTTGGCAAATTGAATCCTCTCACTTCTCCATAATGATTGATTGAACCACTGGTTTCTTCACCAATAAAGGTTGCATTCGAATTTTTCTTCAGTTCAACGGCGTTCATCACAGCCGAGGAGAACGTTTTCTTGCCTATCAATACAAAAAAACTGTCTTTGTTATTCAGGTAGCTATTTTTGATTTGTTCAATAAATGGCGTTAAAATACCGGAATTCCCGCCGTTGTTATACCGCAGATCCAGCACAATTTTATTTGGGCGCTTGGTGTTGATCAAGGTGAACAACTCCTGATTAAATTGGTCGAAAGGCTGAGCCGGATCTTCCCTGCATGTCGTATAATTAAAATAAAGGATTTTGTCAGCAGTATCATAATCGTACCAATAGTTTCCTGCTTTCTTTTTTGAGAGCAGATTGACTGCACCAGCTGTTAGATTTAATTTTTTTAGATCATTGCCTTGTGATGACGTCAATTTTATCTTACTAATTTTATTGTTCCGGTCAACAAATGTGAATTCGGCTTCTTTGTCCGAATCAATGATTCCGAGGCCTTTTAAAAAAGCCGGATTGTTGATGAAGTGGAGCAGGTGATCATCGAAATACGAACGGTTTTCACTTAGGATGGCCTCTTTAAACAACGCATTAATCTGTTTGAAGCTGTGATTATTGATCGCTGCTAATTTGGTCCCTAATAATGATGCAAAAGCTGGATCTATAGCTGTTAAATATACTTCATCGTTGAACATATCCAGCTGAATGGGAAGGATTCTATTGAATTTTGGTTCAACAAATGTATGCTCATCTTTTATACTTACCATAAGCTTGAAGAGCTCTACGGTGAAGGTCTCATAATTCAAAGAATCCGCTTTGTTGGCAATGTCATCGACGAGCTTCTCAAAGGTGGCTTTTGTGGTTTTGGCAAATAGGTTGGTATGTTTGGCGGGCAATGTTCTTTTTAAAAAATCCAGATCTTCAATATAGTCTGCCTTAGTCAATGTTTGTGAAAAGCCGAAAGCAGAAACCAAAACAAAGAAGAGAGTAAAAAGTATTTTATTCATGATCATTTAAATTCAGCTTCGGTAAAGAATAACATAATTTTAGGTTTTCCTATTCATAAAGATATAAATTTTTGCCAATAGAGAAAATGGAAAAAGACGCTATTTTTATTTCTTGTTTATGGTGTTATTGAGATAAATCAGCAATTATGTATGGCTAAATAGTTTAAATTTCTTCTGTGTTAAGCAATAGGAATTATTTGCTGGAATAATATGATCTGTTAGTGTTATTGGGGAAGTTAGCTGTTGATCGGAGTTAGAAAAATTTTATATATCTTGATCATCAATTCCAGTAATTAAAATAAATGAATTACAATCAGTTTATTTCTAATCCCGATAGGAAAATAGTTGCAATTGATCGGGAATGGTCTGACTAAATATGTTAAAATATATACTCATAGCTCTCCTATTTTTATGTTCTTGCTCTAGAAATAAGAATACACCGGGCATTGATCCAAGGATAATTTATGAAATGGCCCATGATGACCGAACAACACCTTCAAGATTTGACTTTGACTTTTTTGTTCGGTGCAAAAATGGCAAAGTCGCTATGATAAATGAACCTGCATTGTGGGAAATTCATCGTGAAAATCCGAAACGCTTGTCCTACATAAAATTTTTAGACTTAGCTTTGAACCAAGAAATAGAGGTCGATAATACGCGTATTTTAAGTGTCGCTGATTGTTTTTTATTAGATTCAAAAATAGCTCATTATTATAAAAGTCATAGTTTAGAGGATTTTCTACTGGCATACTTTCTCAAAGAGAATAGCGGCTGGAGACTTAAAGATGGATATGCTAAATCACAGCTGATGTCCATAAGTTACTATTGCTTTATCAATAATAAATTTTTGCTGTATGATGATTACATTGGAATTTATACACTTGTTGAGGCCAATGAACTGTTTAAAAGAAAATAAAACAACTAATGGAAATGCTAAAAAGGATTGAAAAATGTACAGCTTAATTGAGATAAATAGATGCATGAAATATCTTGGAATATTTGTTTTTTTAACGCTTTTACTTTCCTGCAATAATGATAGAAGAAACTCCTCCTTCAATGCCGAAGATAAGCTATATCTTCGAATAGTGTTTGAAGATTTTTTTCAAAATGATCTGCTTGATTTATGGATAAATGACAAGAAAATACTGGAAAAAGATTCATTAAATAGTAGTTTTTCAGACGGAGTAACAAACACCGCAATCTATATTTATAACCGCGAGGGAAAATATATAGTAAAAGTTCAAGACAATACTATTTCTATACCAATTAAAGATAGTTTAGTTCATATTTCTATTCTGCTGAATAATGAAAATATTAAATTTGATATAAACCCAAGGCGTGGTATTTATGTCGGTTTAAATAAGAAAACGGATGGAACTTTAAGAATTGCGCAGAATGAAAGCCAACCTATGTATGATTAAATAAAAAGTGTATGAATTCGTTGTAGAATACGATTGAAAGTCAGGTATTCCACAGCTTTGAACAATAAGGTGCTGGAGAATTTAATCAGAAATTACGGTCACTAGGATGCACCCTAGCTTGAAGAGCTATCATCCTTGTTTCCAGGTTGCAGTCAAATTGCAGTTCTTTTCTTTTTTAGGATAGTTGGCTCGATTATGATAGTAAGATTAAAGTTTTGATAACAAGGATTTATAGCGCTAAAGCATCTATTAACCTTAATTTAATAAAAGGTCCATTCTTTTCGTTTTTCCATCCGTCAGAAATCCGAATAGACTGATCACTAAATTCTTTTCTATAGTTCGATTTATTTTAATTTAGTGTGGACAATTTGAACATATTTTTCCTTGAAATCATCTGTTAGAAAGCTGTGATCAATCAATTCTTTAACTTTATCAGCATTTCTCCTGAAGTCTTTATAAATATTGTCTCTGACCATGATCAGTCTCAATGAGATATCCCGCTAAATCATCATGAAAATATATTTTTGCTTCGCGCGCCATCACTCTCTAATTTGATCAATTACACCAACTTCTTTGCCGAATAACGCTAATATGTCGTTTACCTTATCTAAACGTAACGTTTTTTTTCCTTGCTCGAGATCCCGCACAAACCGTAAGCCGACTCCAGCGTTATCAGCTAAGTCTTCCTGTGTTAGCTTCAATTCTTTCCGTTTCTGTTTTACAAACACTCGTAGTGAATCCATAATTATACCCTTTCTGATATAAATATAGTAAATATTGTTAAATTATACCATATCGGGTATAAATTATGTATTTTATGTGTTTTTTATACCCGTTCGGGGTGGGGATTTTAAAATCGATATGTGCGATTTTTGGTTTTACGAAGCTCATAATGACGTAAAAAAGATGATATCTATTTGGGTTTCATTCAAATATGTGCATATAATAACCTAACATCACCTTATTTTAACCTCTTTTATTTAAGCATTGCAGCAATAAATTGGCTTATGTATATTTAATGTCATATTGACATTTATTTAAATCTAAATTGTTATGAAGCCAGTTCAGTTTAAAGTTCCTGCCCCTCAGGATAAATCTATCTATATTCAGGAAGATGTACTGGATAAGTTCTATCCGTATATGCATCGTCATGAGGAATATCAATTAATATGGATTAAAGAAGGTATCGGCCAGCTACTCGTTGACGACAATGTACATGAATTTCAGCCCGGAGACATTTTTCTCCTGGGAACAAATCAGGCTCACGTCTTTAAAAGTTTCATTGCAGGCGAATGTGTGCGCTCGGTTTCTTTATTTTTTAGTACCAAAGGAGCTTTGTCTACTATGGCAACGATGCCCGAACTAAGAAACCTGCTTGATTTTGTGAATAATTGCCAGCGGGGATTTAAGGTTCCGCCCAAACTTCAGGGACAGGTATGTTATCATATTGAAATACTGCAAAAGTCTGACTTCCTGGATCAGCTCGTAAATTTCTTCTATCTGTTAAAGTCACTCAGCAGAGAATTCGCCGAATTGGAGCCTCTTTCCGGTATAAGATTGCCCAAGAAGGAGATCAGCAAACCTTTCCGCATCGAGAAGTTATGCAAATTTTTGGAAGAGCATTTTAAAGAGAATATCAGTTTGGATGAAATCGCTGAAAAGGCAAATCTTACGCCGCATGCCTTCTGCCGCTACTTTAAAAATTGTACAGGAAAAACATTTGTCGCCTACTTGAATGAGTTGCGTATCCGCGAAGCCTGTAAATTATTGGGGCTGGGCAGGCACGATTCGATCTCTTTAATCGCCTATGATGCTGGCTTTAATAGCATCACTAATTTTAATCGTGTTTTTCGGAGCATCCTGGGCATATCACCTAAGATATATGTCCGGAACTATAGGAACTATCTATACGATTAGCGGTTTTTCAGAAGTTTCCTCATTTTCCAGCGTTATTTCAGCTCTTAAGCTACTCCGTCTCACCCGAACAGCTCAATACCATTGTTAGGGTTAGACGGAGTAGCTTTTTATGCCATTTTTTGCAATCCTATACCTCGCCCGGATACTTCTTTTTCTTTTGTTAAAATGCTAGAATGAGTGGGTAAGATCTGACCGAAAACCGCTGTTTCGAAGCGCTATTTTTGTTACAGAAAGAAGAACTAATCAATTTTTTTAACATGCTGTTGCAGCTTTTTTTGCGAAAGCAAACGCGGTTATCCGACCGGATAAATGTGTGGCTGACAGTATGCTGAACACCTGCTTAACGAAATTATGACTATGTATGAAAATCTTCCAAAAAAATGCTTAACGGGTATTTTTATGCTGCTGCTGTTCGTATGTCAACAGCTTTATGCGCAACAACAGAGAACGGTCACAGGGATCGTTAAAGACGAAAAGGGGATGCCTTTGTCTGATCTGAGTGTTTTAGAGAAAGGCATCCGGAATGCGACCAAAACGGATGCGGATGGAAAATTCAGCCTACAGCTTAAATCGGCAAATCCAACCTTGATTTTTAGTTCCGTCGGTTATGTGCGGCAGGAGAAACAACTGCGTGATGGCGACAATTCTCTTCAGATCACCATGAAAGAAGATGGAACCGGGCTCGATGAGGTGGTGGTGATGGGCTATCAGGATGTGCAGCGCCGGAAGACAACAGGAGCCATTTCTACCGTAAAAGGGAAGGATTTTGAAAATACACCTTATGCAACCTTCGATGCCATGTTGCAGGGACGCGTAGCTGGTCTGACGGTGTTGAGTACCTCAGGCGAACCTGGTACCAATAACATTGTCAACATCCGCGGAACGAGCAACCTGGGCTTAGCAGATAACCAGCTGCAGGCTCCCTTGTATGTGATCGACAATATTATCTATGACGTAAGTGATATACAGGCCGCTTATGGCAATGCGAGTCCTTTGCAGGCCATTAATCCCAACGACATCGAATCGGTCGATATCCTCAAAGATGCTTCGGCATCGGCCATTTATGGTGCGCGTGCCGCAAATGGGGTAATTATTATCAAAACCAAACGTCCCGCACAGGGAAAACCCGAAATACGGATCTCGGCTTACAACGGGGTTTCAAGCCGTCCGGCCATGAAACCCATTACCGTCGGAGCAGCCGAGCGCCGGCTGAAAATGAATCTGCTCTATCAGGGTGGATCGTACGACTGGTTCAACAATGGCTCCATCAGCCCGATGTTGACGGATAGTTTAAATCCGGCCTTTAACAACAATACCGATTGGCAGGGCCTTTTTCTGCAGTCGGCCAATATCAACAATGTCAATGTGAGTATCGGCGCTACCATGGAGAAATTTTTATACCGTTTCTCGGCACAGCGTTATTATGAGCAGGGGGTCATGATGGGGTTTGAAAATGAAAACCTCACACCACGCCTGATGTTGCAGGCCAATCCCACCGACAATTTCCAGTTTGAGACCAACTTGTTCGCGGGTTTTACAAAAGCAAAACATGGTTCGGGGGACGATTCGAAATATCCATTTAATACCTGGGGATTTCCTTCTTCTTTCTATAAGATTACGGACGTAGACCAACAGATCTATACGGGGCGCTACGATGGCATGATGGACCGCGATAACTCCTTCAGCCTGAATGGAAATTTCGCCGGAACACTTAAAAAGTTTCTGATCAACGGCCTGACCCTACGTTCGCAGTTTTCGTTTAATGTCAATAACAATACGCGCGACCTCTTTCGTCCCGTACTGCTTACAGGCTACAGAAACTTTGCACAGAACTGGACGAACCAAAATAAGCGCTGGGAATGGGAAACCTATTTTAACTACATCAAGAGCATTCGCAACACCCATAATTTCACTGCCGTTTTGGGAACCGGTATCGAACGCAATACGTCCAATAATAGCAGGATGACCGGCTATAACGATAATGGAACTTATGTAAAAACCGTAACCGGTATCCCTTCCGGGCCGGATCTCTATGCGACGACTTCCATCAGTGAGCGCTCGCGCGTATCGGTATTCGGACGTTTTGGATACGATTATAAAGACAAATACCTGCTTTCTGCAAGTTATCGGATGGATGCCTCGTCGCGTTACAGCAAGGACAACCGCTGGGGTATTTTCCCGTCCATATCTGCCGGATGGGTACTTTCGGAAGAACCATTCTTCCAGGGAGCCAAAAATGCCATATCCTTTTTCAAAATAAGGGGTAGCTATGGTATTACGGGACGCGATCCGGGTTCGTACTACGCACGCTACACGGGTTTGACCTTTGATGCATCTTATGCAGGATCGGTGCTGGAAAATGGTATTGCGGGTTCGGTACTCTCGTATAACGGTAAACCGACGGTATCTCCTGATTATGCGGCGGCAGCAACATCGCCGACGATCCGATGGGAGCGCTCGCCGCAGTTTAATGCCGGATTCGATATGAATCTGCTGCACGACAGAGTTACCGTGACAGCCGATTTTTATGTGCGTGACTCCAAAGAGTTGGTATACAACCTGACCATGCCAGCTACTTCCGGATATAGCACCGTCTCCAACAATTTTATCAGTGTGCGAAACAGTGGTGTTGAAATGACGTTGATCTCCCGAAATATGGCTCCTTCGTCGGCATTCCAGTGGACGACCAATTTCAATATCGCTTACAATAAAAATTATGTCACCAGCCTGCCTGACGGCGGAAAGGAAATACAGGTGGGTGATGTGTGGATGCAGCGTGCCCTGAATGTTGGCCAGCCTATTTTTCCGTTCAAAGTATGGGACACCGACGGGGTATATGCAACCAATGCAGATGTACCTGTGGATCCTTTGACAGGAAAAAGACTGACGCATTTTAGGGGGAATTTATATCAGGCTGGCGATCCGCGCCGCCGGGATGTCAACGGGGATTATGTGATCGATTACAACGATAAAATTGATATGGGTAACCCAAATCCCGACCTCGTAGGCGGATTTATTAACCAGTTTTCCTACAAGAATTTTAGCTTATCCACACTCGTGAGTTTTGTCTTTGGACGCTCCTTGTGGAACGGTTACCTGTCGGATAAATTACAGGATGCCGGTTCATCTGCCCTGTATTCGACCTGGGGGACCAATTCGGCTATTGCAGGCGATTTTAAGCCCAGCGACTTCTGGATGAAAGACGGCGATCAGACCAAATACCCGACTTTGTTTCGCAATACGGTAGACAATTGGCACATCGCCAACAGCACGTTTGTCGAAAATGCCAGTTTTGTGCGCCTGAAAAATATTCAGCTGAGCTACACATTCCCGCAGGCCATGATTAAGAAACTTAAGTTGAAAATGCTCCGCGTTTATGGGGTGGTGGATAATGTGGCTGTCAAGTCCTGGTCTTCTGTGCCGGACCCTGAAGCAGTGGAAGCCAATGGTTATTCAACGGGTAACGGATATCCGATACCCAAGAAATGGACAATAGGCTTGGATGTTACCTTTTAATCATGTCAGTTCCATCGCATAACGGTGGCTTAAAATTATTTAGAGATGAAAAGAAAAATATTGTTTTTAATGCTGAGTGCTTTCATGTATCTCGCTTCAGGATGCTCCAAGTTTCTGGACATTGAGCCTGTCAGTTCGGCAACCGACGAGAACTTCTGGAAAACGCAGGAAGATGCCAATAGCGCTACCAACGCCATGTATGCGCTGCTGCGAAAGGCCCTAAACCAAGCCAATGGTATGGCTTACTATGCCTATGGCGATTTGCTCACGGACGAAGTTACTTCGTCGACCAACGCAGACTTTAATCCGATTGTCAATATGCAGCTCAACACGGCTGTAGCAGCTTCGGAAACTTGGCGGCCCGCGTATCAGCTGCGGCGCTATGATGTCTTCTATCAGGCCATAGACCAGGCCAACCGCGTGATCCAAAAGCTCCCTAAAATGGATGAAAATGCCTTTGACAATGTATCGACCAGGGATTATTATATCGGCGAAGCATACTTTGTGCGTGCATTTGCCTATTTCTATATGGCGAGGGTATGGGGTACCGTGCCGATTATAACAGAATCTGTGGTGCCCATCGATGCTGTAAATCTGCCTGCAAGCAAAGAGAGCGATGTGCTGGATCAGAGTCAGGCCGATTTAACCAAAGCTTTGACTTTACTGAAATGGAGCAATATCGACCAAAATGATTTTGCTTTGCGGGCAAATACTGGCGCAGCGCTTGCCCTGCAGGCGCACCTGAGTGCATGGCGCGGCGAATATGCGGACTGCATCGAGGCGGCCAAATCGGTACTGGAAAGCGGCGAGTATTCTTTTGTGGGAAGGGACAGTCTGAATTACCGCAGTATTTATCAGGGAAAATCCAATGAAGGTATTTTTGAGATCTCCCAAAATGGGGAAAACGAAGGTACAAACTCGGGAATTGGATACTTTTCGCTAGCCGGGCCTTATTTTCGGTCTTTAACAGATCCAATTTTAAGAATCAGCCAAGATTATATTAAAACGCTCTTTAAAGATAGCAACGACAAGCGCTTCAAAAGTGTGTTTGATATTGCTTATAACGGCAACTATGCGCTGTGTACGAAATATGGAAATGTGAAGTTCTCAAACAATACGTCAAATGCCAATGCGATATTTAAAAATAACATCATCATTTTTCGCTATTCCGATATTAAGCTGCTTATGGCAGAGGGCTTGGCAGCGATCGGTAAGACAGGTTCGGCAGAAACCATTTTAAATGAAATCCGGACGCAAGCTGGATTGCCTGCCTATACAAACGAGGAACCGCTCATCGAGGCCATCTTTAGTGAAAGAGCACGCGAGCTGTTTTTGGAAGGCCATCGCTACTATGATCTCGTGCGATTGTATAAACACTTTAATGTCTATAAATTTCCGGAAAGCAAAATGAACCAGGCACAATTTAATGCGAAGAAATACCTCTGGCCATTTGACCCATCGTTGTTGTCAACCAATCCTTTGCTGAATCAGACACCCTACTGGGGAACGGTCAATATGTAAACCACTAAACCTGAAAAAAATGAAAACCCTATATCGATTTGCGTTGCTGCTGGCTTTTGGACTGACCGTGATCGGTTGCAAGAAGGCCGCTTATCTGACGGATGACGGCCTCCATGTAGCCGAAGTCAATCTGTCTACTTACGATTACTTGGCGGCTCATCCCAATGGGATGTTTGACACCTTGCTGCTGGTGATTGACCATTTTAAACTCAAAGATGAAATCAACAAGGCGAAAACCTTTTGGGCACCGTCGGATTATTCGGTCAACCGCTATTATAAACAGAAGGCAGACTCGGTGAAGTATGTGGATGAAAATGCGCAGTATTCTTTTGACCAGTTTCTGAATGAAATCCCTGTAGATTCAGTTCGGGCATATATTTACAATGATGCAGCATACAATTTAGAAACGGCCAGTACAGCCTATACCGCGATCGGCAATGCGGCCAGTTTGAGTGGATTTGTCTATCATAGGCAAAAGCAACCCAAAGCAGCCTGGTCTTCGCAACCTGTTTATTACTTATACTATGTCAAAGTGCGTGGTGAGGCCGATCAGATCAGCCCCGACGGTATTGTGACCGTTAAAGAAGATGATCAGGCCGATATGCGCATATATTGTCAGACAACCGGAATTAAAACGGCGTCAGGAACGATGCTGAATGTATTGGCCAATACTCATACGTTTATCGGCGATTTTGTGCCGCGGATCCTTACGGGACCTAAAATTGTGGAAACCGGTTCTACGCTAACCTTTACCTATGACCTGAGCATTAAATACGATGCTACCGGTTATACGGGCACGACGGTCGACCTGCTGCTGCCACGTCTAGCACGCTTTTATGGCGTGGAGAGTGGGGCAATATCGGCACTTGTGGGTAAGGATATCACTTACTACGCTGTGCAGCCTGATGGCAGCTTAAATTCAAACAGCACAGCAAATGCACCGGGGCACTGGTTTGATGCCAAAGGGCAGACCTGTAACTGGGGCAGCGATGCACGCCTTGTGTCGGAGCTGGCAACGCCGACGATGACTTTTAATATTCTGCAATATCCAGGGCAAACAACGGTGGGTACTACCTACACTGTCCGACAATCGCTCGTGTACAAGTCAAAAACTAAGGGTGATTTGAATGCTGTTTTTGTATTCAATGTTAAGATCAAATAAATTATGAAACTAGCGGGATTGATTCCGTTGCCATACAGAATCAACCGGATAGCTCATTACAAATGAAAAAATAAAACAGATGAAAAAACGAAGTTTTATAATCGGCTTAGCAGGTTTATCCCTAGGGCTATTGGATTCCTGCAAGAGTGATCAAATAGGTTATTTAAGTGAAAATATACGCTATAATGTGGAGAATCTGCAGGTCAATCAGGGGGCAGTGGTGTACACGGATGCCATTATTGCCAATGGAAGCACAACCCCGCTGACCGTGAATCTGCTTGCGGTAAGAAACAAGGAAACCGGCGAGCTCTCAACAGAATTTTCAAAAGAGCATGAGATATCCACCTACCTGGCGGAGATCACCTGGCGGGATACCACCCTGGATCTGTTGAAGGCCAAAATCGGTAAGGCCAAATATCCGCCGATGATGCTCAATGCCACCGGTGGTCGGGTCGGGTTTACGCAGGCGACGCAGTTCGTAACCCCGGGACAGTATACGATCGATGTGGAGGTAAGCAATATAGCCGGCCAGAAAAAATTTAAGAATATACTCGATTTTAATGTTATCGGTGCAAAAAAGGAAGACATATTATTTAAGTCGTGCACGAGTTCGGACTACGGTGCCGAATCCAATTTTCTACCGTATACAGACTATGAGATTGTTGTAGAACATCAGCCGGATGGAGAAAACAAAATTGTATATCAATGGGAAGATAAAAACGGCAAGCCCTTCAATCCTAAAAAAGGAGAGGTCATCAAGCGTGGCGACCGCCCGACATTCAAAAATTGGTCGCCTTACTATCCGGAGGAAGTTACCGATACGGGCTTGGTGTATCGCTATCCAGATGTTTCGGGGCTGGTGTATCCTATCATGAACGGTACTTATGTAGGTACAGAATTTTGGTCGGGTGATCCCATTTCTTATTACCGTATTGTAGGTACGGCGACTACGCTGGGGCGTAATCTCAATCCGGTATCGACCATCAAATTTTACAGAAGTGGTACTTACATCGTCCGATTCCGTTTTTCGACAATCACACATAGTTGATCTCTACCTATAAATAGCTCAAATGATGAAAAGTATAGTATTGAATAAATTTCTGCTGCCACTGGTCTCAGTGCTGTTGTTAGTTTCGCAAGGATGCAGTAAAAAAACAGTAGAACCTCCCGTAGAGGAAGAGGCGACCACTCCGCCCAGCACAGTGGGGACGGATTCCTTGATGATCTATAAGCCCAAAGAATTTGCGGGGATGGACTATAACGATAAGGGCAGTAAATGGTCTTATTCGCGTAGCCGTCAGTCGGAACATTTTATTGTCTTCTGGGGTGCAAGTTATGGCAAGAATGACCCCAATGCGAGCACGGTACCGGAAGAATATCGTGTGGATATTGATGATCTTTTGGCGAAAGCCGAACAGTTCTACGCATTGAACGTCGGCACGCTGAAGTTTGCAGAACGTAAAGTAAACCGATCCAATCTCGATAAATACAAAATGATGATTTTTGTTCATTATACGACCGAATGGATGGCTTATGGTGGCGGTTACGACGATCTGATCGGCGCATTGTGGATCAATCCGGCAACCTGTAAACCGGTGGGTGCTGTGATTGCCCATGAGATAGGGCATAGTTTTCAATATCAGGTATTTGCTGACTTAAAAGGCGGACATGGATTTCGTTACGGCTACGGCGGAACGAGTGGCAACGGGTTCTGGGAGCAGACCGCGCAATGGCAGGCCTACCAAACGTACCCCGCACAGGCATTTTCGGGCTCCGATTTTCCCGTTTATACCGAAAATTACCATCGGCATATTCATCATGAAAAATATCGTTATGCCAGCTATTTTATCCATTGGTATTGGACCAGCAAACATGGGATCGATATGATAGGCCGCATCTGGCGCGAAGCTTTAAAGCCCGAAGATCCCGTGCAGGCCTACATGCGTATAACAGGTATCGATGTGAAGCAGTTCAACAATGAGATCTATGATGCGGCGACACACTTTGTGACCTGGGACCTAAACAGCATCCGGGAGTATGGAAAGAATTATATCGGAAAGCTAACGACCAAATTTACCCGACAGTCCAATGGAAGTCTCCGCGTTAGTTATGATCGTTGTCCGGGCACTACGGGTTATAATGTGATTCCGCTGGAAGTTCCGGCTGCGGGGACCACGGTTTCGGTGGGCTTTAAGGGGCTGCCAAACGCCGCCGGATTTAACCCGGTGGATGCCAGCCGTGCCGGATGGCGCTATGGCTATGTGGCGTTATTGAAAGACGGCACGCGGGTATATGGTGACAGGACAGAGGGTACGGAGAATACGGTAGCGTTTAGTGTTCCGGCCAATTGCAGCAACCTTTGGTTTGTTGTCACAGGTGCCCCATCTGTTTACCAGCCACATGCCTGGGATGATGACGACAGCAATGATGAGCAGTGGCCTTACGAAATCAAAATTCAGGGTACAACGGCTACAGGATACAATGAGGTGAGTAGTCAGCCCAAAAATATCGCATTGAATTATGATGTCAGCTTTCCAGCAGACGCCACCGGTTATTCGGGCACGCAGGTAAGCGTCAATGCAGCTCAACTTGGTGAAGCCTTGGCCATACCTTCGGCAGACCTTGCGGGTTTGATGAGCAGCGGAAAAATTAAGTTCTATGCCGTGGAGCCAAATGGAAGTTTAAATCCCAACAATACGGCCACAGGTTACGGGCATTGGTTTACGCCTGCTGGGGCTGTCACTAATTGGGGAGCGAATGCGGGCTTGTTTTCGGAATTCAACGCAAGTGCGATAACGTTCTCCATCGGTCAATATCCGGGGGCTTTGGCAACTGGAAAGAAATACATCATCAAGCAGGCACTAGTGTATACATACGAAGGAACGAAAACCGTGCAGGCGACGTTCACATTTAATGTGGATATCAAATAAGAGTATGTTAAAACCACAAGATGAGGTGGTGGTTCATATGTTTATGTTTAGTTTAAGCCACGTCGGGAGATGTGGCTTTTTGTTTTTTTTATTGTTGCTATTGTATCGACGCCTTTGGGTATCTGTTCTTAGTTGTGGCCATTCATCCTGAAAATCTTACCGTTCGAATAAATTATTTAGGCAATCGCTGTTAGGCCTATACATTCGTATCAAATTAAGGAGTACGAATAATGACCACAAAATTTATTTATCTACAGTTTGCCGTGATGCTCTTTGCTTGCCGTACCGCTTATGGGGAGACAGGTTTTTTGTTGCAAGATACCACCACTAAATCGATACGCTTGAATGAGGTACAAGTTTCGGGACGGGTAAATCCCCTTAAAATTGCTCCCGGCAGGCTGACTTATCAGGTAGCTAAAGGCAGCGCAGGTTCTTCAGGTAGTGCGCTGGAGCTGCTGCGCAGAATGCCTGGTGTGAGCATTTTAGCAAATGGTAAGATCAGTTTAAATGGACAAGCGGGCATTCAACTGCTCGTCGACGGCAAAACAAATTTTATGGATGGCGAAAATCTAATCAATTTTTTGGCCTCCATGCCAGCCGCATCGCTCGATGTTGTCGAACTTATTACGCAACCAGATGCTACAATGGATGCCAATGGTGATGCCCGCTTTATCAATCTGAAACGGATCAATAGGAGCGCCCCTGGCCTCAGCGTTTCTTTATCGACCAATGCCGAACAAGGGAAGTACAGCAGAACCTTCCAAAATATCGCTGTGACCGCCAATACCGCTAAGTTGGCGATGTCGCATACCTATTCCTATGGAGAAGGGACGGAATTAATTGATGTTAATTCGACCAGGTATATCAGCAATGGCGTTGATAGGGAGAGCAATGCATTGCGATTGGATATGGACGCCGTTAGAAAGAGAAATTATCGCAATCATTATTACAACGGCATGCTCGATTATGCACCAAATGATCACGTGAAAATGGGGACTTATGTATTAATAAACAACCATGAGCGGACCAAACAGGAAGCTGTGCGTTCTAATTTCTTTAACAGCTCTTCACAGGTGGACTCCAGCATAGCAACAGGAAATGTGTTGGGGCATACCTTTAGGAACTTTAGTACCGGAGCCCATTTGACAGTTCAGTTTGGCGCCGGCCCCAAATGGGAAAATTATCTTGATCGGCAGCAGTTTAACCAATCCGAAACCCAAGATCAACTGCTGGACAAATTTGGTGCAGATGGTTCAGTAACAGACTTGCAGCAAAAACTCCGCGGTGAGACGGGAGGAAAGGTTACTATAACGACCGTGCAATCGAAATTTATGCTCGACATCCGGCCAAATATGACGGCCTCTTTTGGTGGAAAATTGACGCAGGTTAATATGCGCACCAATTCATTTTATCAACAAACTAATGACAACAGCTGGCAGGAGCGCGTCGACCTGACCAATACATTCGGTCATGAGGAGCTGCTGAAAGCGCTATTTATGCAGATGCGGTTTAGTCCTTCGGACCTCTTCCAAATCGATGTGGGGCTACGATTTGAGGATGCTGCTTTTAAGAGCAGGACCGTCAATGAGAAGGATACAGATTTTACCATGCTGAGATCCTATAGAAATTTGTTTCCGAACCTGACCATGACCTATGCCATGGATGCGGAACAAAAGCTTTCGCTCAATTACCACAGGCGGGTCAATCGTCCCAACTTCAAAGACCTGAGCCCTTTTGTGGAAGTCAACGACCCCTATTTGTACGAGAAGGGAAACTCAACATTGAAGCCCGAGTTTGTCCATACGATGGAACTGACCTGGTTGTTTAAAAATAGCTATTCGTTGCAGCTGCGCTATAGCCTGCGGCAAAATGCGATCAGCAAGAGCTACAACCTGGACGAGCAAAGGCGGACTGTCGTTATGCCGATGAATCTGGAGCACGCATCCAATGTGGGGTTGCGGTTTAATGCGGCCAGTATTTCCCCTCTTAAAAAGTGGAACATACAGTTGAACGGGAATCTCAACTATACCTCTTTTGAATGGCGGACGGCAAATCATGTGCATGGAAACAGGCGGCTGGTTCCTTCTTTGCAGGTACAAAATACGGTAAGCCTGCCTTTTAAAATAAATCTCGACCTCAATGGCTTCTGGAATGGGTCTACTGCCGAGGGGCAAGCTACCATGGCTTCCCTCTGGTCTATGAATACCGCCGTACGCAAAACCATCTTGCAAGATAAATTAACTTTGTATATTTATGCCAATGACCTTTTCAGGACCAACAGGCCTAAAATAATTTTTAGTAGTGATGCTATGGAAGGGAAGTACAGGGAGTTGTACGACAGTAGAGCTATTGGGATCAATCTTTCCTACCGATTTCATCGCGGAAAGAAAGGTAACCTAAAAAGCGATCGTGCCAATGACCGATTGGAAGAAAATAGCCGGATTAATTACTGATATCATGAGAGCGAGCATTGCAAAATTAAGCGTAAACCCCATACACTATCTAGGTCCGGCACTCTGGGGAATCGCTTCTTTCAATATTCTTCGTGTCGTGACAGATATAACCAAGAAAGATGAATTTTGGTCTGGCGGAATTAAGATCCATTCGGTTGGACTGCTCATCTCGGTGGTTTTTTGTTACGTCATAACACTGCTGTGGCGGCGGAGACTGGCGAGGATCTTTGCTACAAAGCCCACCGTAACACCAAATGTAGCAGTAGAGTATATCGTTGCTGTTGTACAGATCATGGGGATATTGAATCCAACGGTCTTCGTGTCCGAACGCCTGGGCTGGATCTATATGGGGGATGGTTATATTGATTACATCTTGGTTAATGCGATTTATGTTCCCTTGTTTCTGCTTTACTACATGTTTTTGCGAAACGAGCGCAGCGACAGGAATATGGCCGACAATCGCATCTATGTGGAACAGATCAAAGCGGACAAGCTAAATACCGAATTGCAATTATTGAAAAGTCAGTACCACCCGCATTTTCTCTTTAATGCGCTTAATACGGTCTATTTTCAAATTGATGAATCCAATACATTGGCAAAAAAAAGTGTCGAACAGCTTTCGGAACTGTTACGTTATCAGATTTATACGGTGGATGAAAAGGTATCGATGGAGCAGGAACTTGCATATTTAAAATCTTATATTGCGTTTCAGCAGCAACGGTTGCCAGCAAGATTGACCGTGCGCACAGACATTGACGGGGATTGGACAGACATCAGCATCTTTCCTTTGCTTTTTCAGCCTTTAATAGAAAATGCCTTTAAATATGTGCGCGGGCAGTACGAGATCGCAATCTGTCTCAAGCGTCGGCCTACTAACATATGCTTCAGCATTTCCAATAGCCTATCCGGGGCCGCGGCAGTTGAGGCGGCAATTCCCCGGGCCGAGGTAGCGGAGTCGGGGGCTGGACTTACCAATCTGAAAAAGAGACTGACATTGCGCTATCCGCAGCGGCATACCTTGAATACCCATGCCGATACAACGCATTTTTTTGCTGAGCTAATACTAGATTTATAACTGTTTATGAGAGAGATCAGATGTGCTATAGTGGACGATGAACCTTTTGCGCGCAAAGGAATCGCATCCTACATCGAGAAAATAGATTTTTTAAAACTTGTTGCTGAATGCGAAGATGCGATCGAGTTGAGCCAATATCTGCGTTTGCATCCCCTTGACCTTATCTTTCTTGATATTGAGATGCCAGAGATATCGGGCTTGGATTACATAGCGAGCCTGAGCAATCCGCCCAAGATAATTGTTGTTTCGGCGTATGAAAAATATGCATTGCGGGGATATGAGCTGGACGTTGTCGATTATCTGTTAAAACCAGTGCCCTTCGAACGTTTCTTTAAGGCGGCCAATCGGGCATTTGATGTGCTCAGCAGCGGCGCTCCATCTGCAGGTCTGTTGGCGGCTTCTCCGGATGCGCATATTTTTCTGAAGGTGGACAAACAGTTAAAGAAGATTTTTCTGCACGATATCCTATTCGTGCAGAGTATGGGTAACTATGTGATCGTGCAGACGATAGATTCGCAGGAAGTGACCTATTGCAGCCTACAACAGATGATGAGTACGCTGCCAGCTCAGCACTTTATTGCCTGCCACCGGTCCTATCTTGTCAATAGGAACAGGATAGCAATCATAGAGGGGAATCAGTTGCATATCGGAGATTACAGAATTCCGATCGCCCGAAATCTAAGAGAGGACGTGATGGCATCGATCTTAAATCGCAGTTGAGTGCGTACATTTTATTCAGCGAAGAATATTGAGCCAGATGATACGCGTATTTTCTTTTCCAAAGGTCTAGTAGCAGTCCATTTTATCCTTATTTTTGGCCCAAATATTTAAACGTTAAGATGAACAACACCTCTAAAATAGAAATAGTATGAATGCTTGGAAATTAATTGGTGCCGTGCTGATTTGCTTACTGATCTTTTTGATAATTAAAAATTAGTCTGTTGATTTCTTAAAAAAAGTGATCGATTAGCCGTGTTTGATCAACTTCCAGCCTCAAAACAGGGATGTGCAGTAGATCTTATCGGATTTAGCATGCGGGGTGAATTTTTTGATGTAATACAATATATATAATACAATATTGGGCCGAGAACATCCTATTGAAGAAAGACATAAAACCTATTTCAAAGTGGGGAAATAGAACTATTGCCGGCGATGCAAAAATTGGACAATGGAAAGAGTGCCCGATTGATGATGAGACCAAAGCGTTGTTTTCACTGGAACTGGATAGTACGAATTTCGAAAATAGCTGTTTTCAGGAATTGAATAGAAAGCTCAGCCAAACGGGAAATTTTCATGCCTATATCTATGCTGATTCTGGAGGAAGCTATTTTATGTTTTATACTCCTAAAAGCAATAAACTCGTATATATCAGAAGAAATGGGGTTTAGACGAAACTCAATAATAAGGGATGTGCCAGAATACTGCTTTTAATTTATCGATTGTGATCTTCAGCGATGATTTCATCGATCTCATTGCATATCCGCTGTATAGGTTTTGTGAAATAGTGCTGTGCGAGCTGCACCTTTTTTTCTTTACCCTCTTCATTTAGATAACGGGCGTGAAGCGATACACTCACGGTGATGAGGCCGTACTGTTTGAGTTTATGGATTGTAAATCCCTGTAGGCGCTCCAGCGGAACAGTCACCTCTTTGCCCAAAAGTCCCTTGCGGACGCGCATTTCCCTTCTGTCCATGTCAATGATAAAATAGGCTCTAAGCAGGGAAATCATCAAGATAATGACAATACCCAGCATCCACCATTTAAAAGAGGATTCCGGCATTTTGACAAAACCTACAATTGCCATTATGGCAAATACACCGACCAAAGGAATATAGGTGCCCAACTGGGGTTTCATTTTGTATTCGTTTCCATTTCTTTCAAAGTTTTTCATAAGCTTAGCTCTAATTTAGCTATATCACTACTCCAATCTGCTGATGCGTTATCTGGTATGTTAAATAATCGATTTAGAGAATATCATTATTTGTTGGTGCATTGCGCTATATCTTCATTAAATGATTCCATTTTTTTAAGTCTCCAAGTAAATAAAGTTATAAATTTGCTTCAGTAAAAAAAAGGCCAAAAAACCACTACATTTTTTAGTACGAGATATCATTAACTGGGAAGAATGATCACTCCCGTTAATATAAAGGGTACACATTATTAGAAATATTTATGATTACGAGCAATAGGACAAATATACTCCCATACGATAGGAGCCATTATATTGACTTCCTTGTTGGCGAGCCTATTTCATCTGTCAACTGGTATGGTGTTTCCTTTCAAGTAAGGGACAAAGGAAAGGAATTTAATTTAGCTGATTTTATTCCGTTATATGACCCCTGGTTCAAGAAAGTTATATCAACGTTTGAGCGGGACTCTACGTGGATCATAAATCACGATAAGATAGATCTCGAGTGGTTTCCGAATAATGAGGATAATTTGCCCTCCTTGCGAAACCTGTTCAAGCGAAATGATATTTCTGCTAATAGATTTTGAATCAAAAATAGATACGATTTTAAATCTCGATGACAGAATGTTTAGTATCGGATGTCCTGATTATCTAGAAAACTATGAACTTTTTTATAAATCGAGGAATCCAGATGTATTAAAACATAGTCAGATTGTTGTTGAAAATACAGATAATCAAATTAGATTTATTGTCAAGACAGTTTATTCCAGAAGGAGAGTAAGTGATACTTGAACTTCCAAACTGTACATTTTTGTAAGAATTCAAATTGGCATTGAAAAAGGACAGTATCGTTTCCTATGAATTTGCTGTTGGAAAGGATGATGTGAGAGTTTCGACATCAGATAAAGATTAGTCAATATTGACGAAAAAAAGGTTAAGTATGTTGTGCGGTTATAAAAATATAAAGTTCACTTTGTGCTTTTTGGTAGCCTGCTTCGCTGTATCTTGTTTGGTTCTTACAGCGGGCTGTACCAATGGATCCGGTGTTGAAAATAGAAAGAGAGACAGCTCTTATATTAAAGTTATCTTTGACGCTGGACTTATCCAAGATGATAAATTTAGCTTTTCGACTTTTCAACGAAATATATTTGATTACGATGCTGTTGCAAAGGTCCATGATAAACTATTAGATAGTGCTGAATGGAACAAGTTGTATAAAACGATATTAAATAAATATCGAACCCAGGGAGATACCGTTAATCACGATGACAATAAAATGTATCCCTATGGCGACTATAAAATTTACCTGATTACTTCTGAAGACGATATCTTATTGATTAATAATGATAACGATATTTTTTATAAAAGCAAAAACGGCATCGTCAAGTTTCGGGATAAGGATTTTGGGGATAAAATCAGATCAATGATTGACTATTACAATTATTTTGAGAAGGCCGACCTGATCTATTTATCTGGAAATTCAGCATTTTTGGATAAACATAAATATGAGGCCATAAAAAATCCACCAAGTCCACCAAAAATTTATGATGAAGTCGATGTAAAATATAAATAGGAACGTATGGGATTGCGATTGTTACTTCTAGTTTGTGTATCAGCTTTTTTTTGTAGTTGTCATCCTGACGACAAGAAAATGGCTCCAACAAATAATCGTCCTAATGAAGTTAGCTTTTCTGGAGAAGACGCAGAAACATCAGACAAATCATCAAGCATTAGGACGTTTATAAACGGTATAAAAAAGAATTGGAATTATAATAAAATGTTAAGTTGTTTAGGAAGTAATTCTAGTCAAAAATTAGCCGTCGGAAGTTATGCCACTGAAGCTAGAAAAGGAGCAGCAGCTAGGTTTGCTGAAAAACTATTTTAACGATCAGGAATATAATGGAATGATCAAACAAAAGTTCCAATGGTACGTATTTATGTTTCTTTCTTATGCTGGGCTGTTCCCAAGATCGTAAATTTGATAGTGCATTAATGCGAGAATTTCAACATGTAAGACAAATAATGGATGCGTTCTGAATATGGATAAAGCGTTTGAATTTGATTGGGACACCGTCTATTATTTAGT
The DNA here is from genome assembly GCA_031253985.1 of Sphingobacterium sp. Lineage (GTDB taxonomy): Bacteria > Bacteroidota > Bacteroidia > Sphingobacteriales > Sphingobacteriaceae > Sphingobacterium. The sequence continues at coordinate 69,081 of JAIRVH010000043.1, read as the reverse complement.
GGAAAGTATTCTTTAGATGAAATAAATGAAATTTTAGGTTTTAACTTAAGGAATTATACAGATGTTGGTGCCCGTTTAATTTTTGTTTATAAGGGCAAGAATGTCTATTCTTATAAGTGGTTTCCGTCTTCTGACAATTTAAATAAAGATGTATATGAGCTAACAGATTTGGACTTGTTCAAGGTGGATAGGCATAATGCGAAATTTAACCTAGAAAAAATTGATCATACAATTTTTGTTGAGTATTCTGCTTTTAAGAATTCAAGGAGCGAATTGTTAAAAATTAAACATCAATAACTATGCTGAAGGTTATGAAATTCAAAGTTCGATTTCCTGCTCCTTATAAAGTTGTCAATGTATATGATGATAACCTTGATGTCAATATTATTTTGGAGAATGATGAGGTTTATTTTGGAACACTGTTTACGTTGACGAATATAGATAAACTGATGGAAAAAAATCGTGAAATTTATTTTTGGTCTACAGATATGCTTATTGTAAAAGATCTCTCGTATCAGGGGATTTACGCAGCGCTCCAAACTGTATTAAATGAAGGGTATTTTAACTCAGTTTTCAGTAAAATAGGTGCGGTCAAGGATATTTATTCCCATTTGGAGTGGAAAGATTTTTCGGATGTAGTATCGGAGGTAACGCTGTAATACATAAATTGAAATTAATGAATCAAGTCCCAAGTTGGGGGGATAAGGTACAATTGCTTTAGAAGGAATCTCGTACTATACCATAGGCCAAAGTGTAGCTGATAATATAAATCTCCAATTTGGTGGCGGAGTAATTTACAGTTGTAAATAATATTTTTGATAAAAGTAAGATGAAAATTTTAGAATACTTATATTTTAGAATGTATAAAGCATATCTTGACAGGAACGATGACCCAAAGGTTCGGTCATTTCTGTATATCGCTCTTTTACAGTTTGCTATTGCAACTTCTTTTATAGTATATTTAGAGAAAACATTAGCTATATGTAGCGTTTTTTCTGTGGAATATTTAAGCAAGATTAAACATAGTTATGTTTTTTGGGCTATGATTATCATGCCTATTCTTTTATTTAGCTATGCTTCGTTAGCTAGAAGGCCTTTTGCATACTTCTCAGAAAAGTTTTCTATGTGTATTGCTAATAAATATATTAAAATTTGGATGTTAGTTATATTGCCTTTTCTATTTTTATTTTTTAGTATTCAATTATATATTTTTTTGTTTGGAGGAAATATCCTTGGAAAGGAAATAGAAGGGATTATCTCTTAATAGTTGTTGAATTTGAATTCTATTTATTTTTTAATACCATGAAATAGACGATAGGCAGTAATAATATTTTTGATCTTAAATTTGATAGTTCAGCTTTTGGCTTAGATACGCCTATTTAGTCATTCATCTCATCGTAATAGACATCGGTCTTATTCAGGATCTGCTGTACCTGTTCGTACTGTTTTTTTGTCAATCCGGTATCGTTCAAAAAGAAGAGACCGCTCCATTTTATTTTTTTGACAGAAGCCAAAAAGGGCTCCCATTGCAGGGGATTATTGGTGAATGGTACATAGACCAGTTTGGGATTATTGTACAACGCCGCAGGGAAGGTTGTAAACTGATTGAACGAAAAATTGGCTTTTTCTAGTTTTTTTAATGTGGCAATGGATTTTGGCAGTGTCAATAGCCCGGCATGTTCTACTCCCAGTTCTTTTAGTTCGGGCAACTGCTCAAATAGATCGGGCAGATCTGTCAACTTGGTCTCTCCTTGATAATTACCCGAAAGGTATAGGAAGGACAGCTTGTTCAAACTAAAAATTTCTTTGGGAAAAGTGCTGAACAGATTGCCGTTAAGCCCGAGCTGATTTAAGTTTTTGAGTCGTGCAAAGGATGCAGGCAGACCCGTTAAGGGATTATTGCAGTCGAACTCTTCCAGCGCCGTCAAATTGGAAATACTTGCCGGAAGTACACTGAGATTATTTCTGTTTAACGCGATCTTTTTTAGTTTAGGATGGGCTGATGTAATTTCAGGAAATGCGCTGATGTCTAGATTGGTGATTTCCAGTGATTCCATTTGATTGCCTTCGTCCATAATCTTTTGCAGGGTCTCGCTGCTGAGCTTCTTTCCGGAGATGGAAGAACCCAGGAATAAAGTTTGTATCTGAGAAAGGTCTGTGTTTACTAATTCCTCCAGTTTCTCCAGATTGAGTTCTTGTCCATCTGTCTTTTTTATCCGCACCTGATCTGCCGCCCGCATGGGCATGGATATCATTCCTGCTGAGATGCTTTCCGAATTACTCGCCTGTTCGATCACTTTTGGTGGTTCGGGAATAGGTTTTACCGCCGGTGGTGGTCCCTGTTTTTTCTTTTTCTTCTGTGCCGAAACGCTTAGCGTGAGCAATGATAGACTGAATACGATAATATATTTTTTCATGTGTGCGTTATCCTTTGTTGGTAAGACAAAGATGCACATTTTAAGACGAGTCTTTTCTATGGATTTATATCTGATAGTTTTGGCTTACGATTCGTTGCACCTGGGTGAATAATGGTTTATAGTTTTTTGAGAATATGAAGGGAAAAGAGGGGGATTGTAACAGCTCCCTGACAATTCAATGATCAGGGAGTTTGTTGTTAAAGGGAATATAATATTGAAATAGACACGGGATTATTTCGTTTCGATCTTGTATACGTAAATCGGGATTTCTTGCCCCTTTACAGTGGGTAAAGACAGCTGTAAAGCATCTTTTCCTTGTGTCCATTTCACCTTTGAGGAACTGCCGAGAAGCGTTAAACTTTTGATGTCGAAGCTACTTTTTGCAAGCTCCGGAATCTCAATCGCTGTGGTTGACGGACTGCGTACAAAGAGATAAACTGTCTTGCCTTTCTGTGTAAAACGATAGTCCGGAACGATTTCCTTAGGTGTCGCATCATTGATGGCATCTTTCATGCCCGCTTTCTCCTTTTCGGTTGCTTTATTGTTGGACTGCACGGTATGCAGCACTTGTTTGACTCCGTTCCAGACCGTAGTACCGTAAATCGCTTCACCGTTGGCCTTCATCCAGTGTCCAATGATGCGAAGATTTTCCTGGCTTTCAACTGGCCAGGTGCCGTCGCCTTTGGGGCCTACATTGAGCAACAGATTGCCACCCTTGCTCACGACCTCGATCAGGTTGCGCACCAGGAGTTCTGGGCTTTTCCATTTTGTGTCATGTCTGTTGTAACCCCAGTTTTCGCTCATCGTAATGCAGGCTTCCCAGTTCTTCCGTGCAGTCGATACCAGCGACTGCTCAACGACGGCATAGTCGCCCAGACCATTGCCTATCCGGCTGTTGATCATGCAATCGGACTGAATGGAGTGGATCAGATCTTTGATCTCCTCGCTCTGTTTTTTGGTAATGAGCTCGGGGGTATCAAACCAGATAATGCCGATGGGGCCGTATTGCGTCAGCAATTCGCGCAGCTGCGGTTTGACCTTATTTTCAACGTATTTGTTCAGGTCTTTGGCATCTTCGTCGGGATAATCCCAGGTATTGCTGCGGCCGGCTTTGGTTGGCCAGTTGGTCGGCACATCGGGATCTGCCCAGTCGCGACCGAGGGAGTAATAGAAACAGAGCTTGAGCCCGTATTTTTTGCAGGCCGCAGCAAGGTCCTTCATGGGATCTCTACCCCAAGGTGTACGCTTGACGATATTGTAGTCACTGACGGTCGAATTGTACATGGCAAATCCATCGTGGTGCTTGGCCGTGATCACCAGGTATTTCATGCCGGCATCGTGGGCCATCTGTGCCCAGCGGTCGGCATCAAAGCCCGTTGGATTAAATTGATCGGCGATCTTTGCATAGGTCTCGACGGGGATCCGTTCGTACAACATAAAATGCTCGCCGCCTTTGGTGGGATGGCCATTCCAGTCGCCCGCGGTCTGGGAGTATAGCCCCCAATGCAGAAATAGACCGAATTTTCCGTCGGTAAACCAAGGAGCGGGCTGACTGTATAATTTCAGTCCTGACAACGCAAAGAACAGCATCAGCCATGCTCTTGTGTTTCTTTTCAATAATTTATTCATCATATTTCCTAGCGGCTTTGTACTTTCATGGACGAAACCTTATCATTAAAAGTCGAGAGATAGGAAGACGAAGATGTGACAACAAGACTATCGCCCGTAAAATTATTGCCGTTGTATAACGTTACTTTAACATTGGCACCAACTTTAATGGAAGAGACGCTATTGTCTGTCACGCCTTTAGCCAATAGGTCCGCGGTGGTATATTGCCCTTTGCCAAAGCTTCCTTTTACACCGGCATAGGATGCATTGGAGTAGGTATATACCGAATCTTGATTGGTCGTCATGAGATCGTTGACATAGTTAAATTCGTAAACATTGGAAGTGGTGTAGCCATTTTGCAATAATAATTTTACCTTAAGCTCATAAGGTGTATTGCCTTTGTAGTAGAGTTCATTGAGGTCGATGGTCCCTTGGATGCTGCCCGAGGAAATCGGTGCAAATTTCCAGGTAACAGCATTGTAATCTTTGTTGGCTCCTGTACCCTCGTTGTTCACATTGGGATCCATATAAACCAATATCTCGCTCACAGGTAAATTGGACGTGTAATTTCCTGTAATAAAGATTTTTTGCTGACTGTTATCAATGGTAAACTGAGGCTGTATCGAATAAGTAGGGGCCTGATAAGGGTTAGCTGCCGCCGCGGGCTGAAAAACTTCATTTCTATTGAGAATTGCTGCATCGGAGCCCGTTAGAAAAGTAGGCTGTCCCTTGCTAAAACTCACATTGCCGCTTCCCATTAAAGATGTTCCCAAGGTAGGTTCTTCGCTGATATATTTCGCGCGGTTATGCGGCAGATTTAACCCATGTCCCAATTCATGCAGCATACCGCCAAGGTAGTTTGAGCTTGGATTTGGAATGCCATTGACAGACATGGAGGAGTTATCTACAGCAAAGCAGTATTTTCCATAGCCATAGAAGGGTTGGCTGTTATCGCCATCCGTTCTTGCAGGCAACAGCACTAAGTAGTGATTGTTGGATGAAAATTGGCTTGGGTGGGCAGCTCTGTATGTGTTGATCTCATTAATAATTTTACCGGCTGATATGGCTGAGCTGTAGGGGTAGTCTGCTTGTACTCCCGTCGCCGGGATTTCAATAATGTTAACCAGGCCGGTAGAATCTTTTGCCAGACCCAGATAGCTGTTGTAACCATAGCGTGCCATCTCATTATGCATCCAGTTCTGGAAATGGACAAATAGCTGAGACAACCGTGTTTTGTAGCCGGGTAAGGCGGGATTGTCTGTAGGGACAAACATGACGATATTGAGATTTACTGGATTGGTTACAAATGTAAGGTTGGAGAGGGAGGTATCTATAACGCCGTTCGATGATGCTTTTAACCGTTGGGTTTCTGGCGCATTTTGTTCTACCAAAGGCTTTGAACAGGCGAAAAAAAGTGACAGGACTGCGCTGGACAATGCAATTGCCGGCATCCATCTTTTGGTTTGTTTTTTCATAATTCTTGAATTAAATAATTTATAATCGTTAATGTGTATTGGTTAATCAGACGAGCCAAAACACCTATCTATAATAAGGTTTATGTTTTGATTTACATGGCTTTGTGTGTAAGTCAAACGTTTGCGTAACTTGCGAAAACGTTTCAGTTGATCTATTTATTCAGAAGATCTTCTTGTCAGAGTAGATGCTTGTAATTCAATGGTTTGATACTGTTTTGCAGTCTTATTGTCGGAACTGTCTAAAATTTTACTGAGAATAGCAAAAGCCTGGGCCCCAATTTTATGAAGGCTACAATGCTTGATAATGACGGCCGAAAAATATTTGTATATTAAAAATTGGCAAAACCAATAAGGGACAGGCGGTCTGGTACCGCAATGCCGATTGTATGTGAAGTCTCGAGTGTTAATCTCTTTTGACTGGAGAGTATTGCAACCTTCGCAAAGTCCGGCAAAAAAACTCTGTACAACATCCTCGGCCTGCGCTTCGTCGTGAAGGATATTGTTTGCAAAAAGACAGAGCTGTCGGTAACGATTGAGTGCTGGCAGTCGTTCCGTTAGTGATACCGATCTGCACTACAGGAAAGAGCCAGGATGCAGTGACGTACCATTTGTCTATCTGAAAAAAGCGGTCTTGCTCTGAGTAGATCGGCCGCTTTTTGTTATTCCTTCGATTCCCATTCCTTTCCGCACCCAAAAATCATCGGTAGGATAGCATATGAAATCAACACTCTTGGACATAACGCCAGCCTCGTTGGGCAAACATGTAATACGTTGCCGTTCTTTCCCATCATAGGCTATGACATTGATGCGTGGCAATAGGTCAAACAATTTTACGTCGAATGATGTACTTTGAATAAAAAAGCTATGAATAAATCACTTACGCAGAAGATCGCCCGTTATGGTCTAGGCACCTTTTTGGTGGTGGCGGGAATTGGCCACTTAACTTTTGCCCGCAAGGAATTTCAGGCTCAGGTACCGGACTGGGTACCGATCTCCAAAGATGATACTGTTGTGTATTCTGGCTTTGCTGAAATCGCTTTGGGGGCAGCCTTGATTTTGGCGCCTGCTAAACAGCGTTCGAAGGTCGGGAAAATTGCTGCGGCTTTTTTTACAGCGGTGTTTCCAGGAAATATAGCCCAATATAAAGACCATCGCGACGGATTTGGTTTGGATACCGATGGCAAACGGTTGGCGCGTTTGTTTTTTCAGCCGGTATTGGTAGCCTGGGCATTAAAGAGTACGGAAAAGGGATAGCCGGGAGAAGGCTGGCGGTAAAGATCTCATACAAAATTGTAAAAAAACAAACCACTTGCATAGCGCCGTTGTCCTATAGGTATCCATGTATGGAGTAACTTAATTAAAAAGGTCGGGTGTTCCATTTTCATCCGACCTTTTTATGGAATCTGAACATATTATATAGTGCCTTTCATTTCATTTTCTTGCAATCCGTTTAAATAGTTATATTCGCATACTATATATAGTAATTAACCTATAAATACAGACCAGATGGAAGAAAAGAAATTGGATGAATTGACCAATGAAGAATTGTTGATACTTCAAAAAAAATCTAAGCCCAATAAAATAATCAATGCATCGATCATTGGTTTTTGTCTGGGTATCGCAGGCTACAGTATTTTCGTTGCCGGTTTAACCTGGCCCACGATTTTTCCACTAATATTGGCCTTCATTGCTTTTAAATATTTTGGCAAAAATGAAAAAGCGGTGGATGCGGAACTGAAAGCACGAAATCTCAAATAGAAAAAAGAAAACCATTGCAGTTGCTCTGTTGTTTATGTTAAAAAAGATAGCAGAACATGAGAAGGGAACAAATAGAAGCATGGATAGCTCAAGGTTATAATGTGCTGGACCATCGGAAACCTAAAGTTGTCCAGGGCGATATCTGGGCGTATCTCAATCACTGTGATGGACATGGTACGGATGTGCATGCACTTTCTGAACTGCAGCAATGGTCAGACAGAGAACTTGCGGAAATGGAGCTGAAAAAATATGCCGATCAATATGGACAGATGGGCGAAAAGCTGTTTTTGCGTAATGCAGCAATCCGAAATAAAGAATTTGATAAATATGAGGCTTTCCTGCTGCTATTCTTTCCGGACAGCGTCGAAAAAGAGGTGGAGGAAGCCCGGTTTTTGGCCGACCGTATAAAACGTGTCAGCAAGGAAGAAATGCAGAAATGGGTGCAGACCAATACGGTCAACGTGCTGATCTCGGATCTGCATTGTCTGGATTATGGTGCCATTATGAGCGGGATGGTCATCCCATCTGAAGATGTGGTCAGCTATACCGATGATGGACTAACTGATACAATTGATTGCCATGTCACACCGATGGAATTTTTCTCTCACACCAACCATGACTATTACTGGATTAATCCTGTTATAAAAACGTAATGGAAGCCCTTATAAGTGCATTTTAGGCTTACTTTTCAGGTAGAATACGGTAATGCATCTCAATGTGTTTGAGGTGCTTTATTTTTTTAGCCGTTTGGAAAGTATGCAACGTTGTTAAAAAGTATACTTGGTTAGTAGTCTTTATTGAAATTTTATTATTTTTGCCCTGAATTAATCACATTTTAGGATTAAATGTGATGGAAATGAGGAGTTTTTAGAAAAATAATAATTACGTAAGATATTTATAGTATTAACTATATTTGTCTAAATCAATCATCATGCCTAAGTTGGAAAGTTTGAGTGACGAGGAACTGCTTCTTTTGGTTTCTAAGAACCAGGATGGGGCATTTCATATGTTATATGAACGGTATAAGGCTGCTCTACTCATCTATGCGATCAAAAGGGTTGGCGAAGCTGTGGGCGAGGATCTTGTGCAGGATGTCTTTATCCGTACCTGGAACAACAGGTATACCATCGATTATCAGAACGATTTCAAAGCTTATCTTTTTACAGCCCTCCGGCGGCGTATTATCGATTATTTCGCTAAGGAAACGAATGCACAGGGCTATCTCGATGATTTAAAATCTTATGGGAATGAATTTGCTTTTGAAGAAGCCGATGCAGCTATCCGTACGCAGTCTTTTAGCGATTCGATATTTGCTGTGCTCCATCGCTATGGGCCACAATATCAAGCCATTTTAAAATTGCGCCTACAGGGCTATTCCAACCCCGAAATAGCCAATTTATTGGGTCTTTCGGAGAAGACCGTGCGCAATCAATACTCATCTACTTTAAAAATCATCAGGTCTAACTTTTCATCGTTTTTACTTTTTTTATTTTTTTAAGGGACAATCGTTTAGTAGTGCCGTTAACCTTAGTATAGCACCATCAGGGCTGGACTAACAATTATGACTATGGAGATTGACGATTCACTATTTGCAAGATATCAGGCTGGGCAATGCTCCCCGGAGGAGATGGCTTTGGTTGAACGTTGGTTGGACCAGCTTGATAAGTTTCCGGAACCCGAAGATGCACGGATGTTAAGCTTATTGGAAAGTCTGGATGAAAAGATGCCTTTTATCAAAAAGCCTAAAAAACAGTCTACATGGCAATGGATTGCTGCGGCGAGTATTCTGGTCTTATTGACTACAACGCTGCATCTGTATTGGCAGAAGCAGTCCGAACGGATTTTATTTGCCAGCATTGAAGATGTGAAAGCCCCATTGAAATCAAATGCCATCGTCGTATTGGAAAACAACGAGGAGTTTGATCTGGATAAGCTCAAGCGTAACGACACTTTACAGGCCATAGGTTACCGAATTGTGCGGACCGCTGACGATCAGATTATCTACCTAACTGATAGGGGCAAGACCTCAAAGGTGGTCTACAATACCATTCGTACAAAGACAGGAGGTACAGCTCATGTACAGCTGGCCGATGGGACGAAAGTTTGGCTGAATACCAATAGTGAACTGCGTTATCCGATCTATTTTGAAGGTAATATTCGCGAGGTGGCCCTCCGGGGTGAAGGTTACTTTGAGGTAGCCAAGCAGGAGCGGAATCATAAACGGGTACCATTTTTTGTGCGTGGTGACGAACAGACCATTCAGGTTTTGGGAACGAAATTCAATGCCGATTTTACGGCAAACAATGAAACAGCTTTGCTTGAGGGAGCAGTGGCTTTTTCTGATCGCGGATCAAGTCTAGCGCAAGCGCATGAAGAAAAATTTACTGTGCGCATCCGGCCAAATCAGGTTTACAATGGTAAAAAAATCATCGAAGTAAAAGATATTGAACGTTACATCGACTGGAAGGAAGGGTATTTTGATCTGAATGAGGTCAATGTAGAGCAGTTGTCGCGGAAGTTGAGTGCCTGGTATGGCATAGAGATCCGCGTAGATGCCAGTGTGGCTCAGGTGCTGCTATTCGGTCGTGTGCGACGCGATAAAAGTCTAAAAGAAGTGCTCGATCTCATCGCAACGGTGCATCCGATGAAATATACGATGGAAAATAATTACATATACATCAAATAGAAAAACGACAGACTAACAAAAACTAACCTTATGAAATTGAATGTTTACCATTTTGAAAAAAAAGTGGCGGCTACCGATTTGCCCAAAGATGTCGGTAAATACCTGGCTAAATTAGTGCTTAGTGGACTGCTTTTGTCGGCGACGATGGGGGTGTCACATGCGCAGAACATTACACTGAACGAGCATAAAAGTTCGATGTATCAGGTGCTGGAGAAAATCCGTAAACAGGCAAATGCTGATTTGATAGGCGATTTGGCGCTCCTCAAAAACAGCAAACCCATCAGTATCCAGGCGGATAACAAAAATATCATTCAGATACTGAAAGAGATTTCTGAAAATCAGCCTGTCGACCTGTTATTTCAGAACAATACTATTTTGGTACGTCGAAAGCAGCCTGCCTCAACAGGACCGGTCAGCGATCAGCATCCTCGGCAGAGAGCTGAAAGTTCGGTAGAGCAACATATCAGGATAAGAGGCCGTGTTCAGGACAATACGGGGAAACCCCTGGTTGGTGTGTCAATCAAAGTGGTGGGCAGCGCCAATAATGGTGTGTTGTCGGGAGAAAATGGTCTTTTCTTCGTTGTGATGTCGAAGAAGACCGAGCTGCTTTTCTCCATGGTAGGCTATGAGAGCAAGCGCGTCGAGGTTTCTTCCCCAGAGCCATTAACGGTAACTCTCGAGCAGGTAACTCATCAAATCGAGGAAACCGTAGTGACGGGTTATACCAAAGTGCGACGGGACAACTTTACAGGGGCAGCTACGATGGTGACTCGGCAGGATCTGGAAAAATTCAATTCAACCAATATTTTTACGGTATTACAAGCACTGGATCCGTCCTTTAAAGTAGATGAACGTGTCACTGCAGGCTCCAATCCCAATGTGATGCCACAGATCAATATCCGTGGGGTCTCGAGTGTCGGAGAATATGCTGTAAATGCACCCCTGATTATTATGGACGGTTTTGAGGTACCCCTCACCACCTTGTATGATATCGATGTGAATCGGATTGAATCAATTTCGATTTTAAAGGATGCCAGTTCCACGAGTTTGTATGGTTCCCGCGGCGGAAATGGCGTGGTGGTCATTGAAACGCGCCTGCCCAAAGACGGTAAGTTTACAGTAACCTACGATATGAAACCTTCGGTGGCGATGGTCGACCTTTCTGATTATAACCTGATGAATGCTGTCGAGAAGCTGCAGTATGAAAAATTGGCAGACCTCTATACTTCGCGGAGCGGCGACCCTTCCTGGGATCTGATCCAGCAGGAAAGCTACAGCAACCTACTCGCTAAGCGTGAGCAGGATGTAGCAGCGGGAGTGAATACGTATTGGTTGAAGCAGCCGGTGCGAAATACGCTTTCCGTCAACCATAGTCTGCGCATGGAAGGTGGTGGCAATGGAGTCAGGTATAGTCTTGAAGGTGGTTATTTTGATAATAAGGGAGTTATGAAGGAGTCCGGAAGGACTCGCGGTAATGCTGGTTTTACGCTGATATATCGTATTCCCAATGTGATCACATTTCGTAATGTGGGTACTTATCTGTACAGCAAGGCCTACAATAGTCCATACGGCGACTTTAAGACCTATACCACACTGAATCCTTATGAACGGATCTATGATGATCAAGGCAATTATAATATCCGCTTCGGTGAACTTGGGCAATGGTATAGCTGGGGGCCAACACTGTATAATCCGTTGTATAATGCGGGACTTGGTTTTCGTGATGAACAGGTAAGCCAGACGCTACAGGACAATATGTCGATAGAGTGGTATGCGTTGCCCAAGCTGATTGTGAGGGCTTCGGGAACAATTGTACGTACCGTTACGGATCTAGACCGTTACAAATCGCCGTTCCATACCGATTTTGCCACAGTCACAGATGCTAATTTGCGTGGGGCCTACACTTTTGGCAACCAAAACTTTACCAAGTATGAAGGTAAAGTGGATATGCAGTATTCCAATAAATTTGGAAAGCATCAGTTGGTGGCCAATGCAATTGCCGAAATCAGAAAGCAGAATACCGTGGGTAATCTCAATACAGTAACAGGTTATGTGGATGATCGTTTTATGACTCCTCAAATGGCCTTGCAATATGCTGTGGGATCGCTGCCGAAGTCAACTTCATTGCCGGTCCGTTCGGTGGGCTTCCTTGGTTCGCTTTTCTACACCTACGACAACAAATATAATCTGAGCGGTACGCTGCGTTCGGACGGCGCTTCGATCTACGGGAGTCAAAATCGCTTCGGAACATTCTGGAGTACCGGATTTTCTTACAATATGCACAATGAGGAATGGTTTAAAAATAGCTTCTTGACCAAACTGCGTTTGTACCTGAATGCGGGTACATCAAGCACCGTAAGTGAATTTAATGTGGGTATGGTAAGTACCTCCTACAATTTTTTTACGGGACAAAACTATTACAACCAGTACGCAGCTATCTACACGGGACAGGGAAATCCGGCGGTACGCTGGCCTGAACAGCAGCAGCGGAGCATTGGTGGGGAGTTTGGATTCAAAGGTGATCTGCTGAAACTGGATGTTTCCTATTATGACCGGATCACCAACCGCATGATTTCTACAGTAAACGTGGCTCCATCTTTTGGCTTTTATAATGATAAGTTTTTTCAGAATCTGGGTAAGGTGCAGAACAAGGGATTTGAGGCGATGGCCAACCTTCGTGTCTTAAACAATACAGCAAAAGATTTTAGCTGGTACCTTTCCTTAGGGGCGGTCCAAAACAGGAGTAAATTGAAAGAGATATCCAATGAGCTGCGTACCCTCAACGAGTCGCTTGTGAAGAAAGATAACAAGGGCAATGTGATCCGTCCATCGCAGTTCTATCAGGAAGGCCAGTCGCTGAGTGTTATTCGGGCGGTACCTTCGCTGGGGATTGATCCAGCCAATGGCCGTGAATTGTACCGCGATAGAAATGGTAATGTGACTTATCAATGGGATGCCAATAATCAGGAAGTGGTCGGTAATGCCGAGCCAACATTATATGGAAACGTGGGCACAACAGTCAATTACAAGGGGTTGTCGGTGCAGATCATTGGCAATTATTCCCTTGGAGGAGATATCTATAATCAGACGTTAATGGATAAGATCGAAAACAACTCACCTTATCTGAATGCCGACAGACGTGTATTGGAAGAACGGTGGAAACAACCTGGCGACCTCAGCCGATATAAGGCCATCGGCGATCAGTCGGTCACACAGCCTTCGAGCCGTTTTGTACAGACGGAGTCATTTTTGCGTCTTTCCACGATCAACGTCAACTACTCGTTTAGCAATGCTATCCTCAAGCGGTATAAGCTGGAACGACTTCGGTTAAATTTCTCCATGAACGATATGTTCCGTTGGAGTACGGTCCGCATGGAACGGGGGATAGATTATCCGTATGCCCGTGAATTTAATTTTGGTGTAATGGTTCAATTTTAAAGCATGAAAAAGTTAATAATCGCCATCGCTGTGCTCTGCATACTGTCGGGCTGCGAAAAATTCTTAAATGTCAACCCCACTGATAAAGCTTATGAGCAGGATCTGCTCACAGATCGATCTGGCTTTAGTGCTGCATTGGCAGGTGTATACGAAACCATGAATACGGATACCCTCTATGGTCGTGAAATGAAATATGGTTTTATGGAAAGCTTGGTCGGATCGTATAATGTGACCAATTCGGGGCACAACTATTATCGCTCCTTCCGCTATGAGTACAATTACGATATACCCAAGAAAACGATTGCCAACATATGGAGTAAATTCTACCAATGTATCAATCAGACCAATATTATTCTGGCAAATGTAGACCGGATCAAGACTGATCAAAACTACAATCTGATCAAAGGGGAAGCTATTGGTTTGCGTGCATTCTGCCATTTCCAGCTGTTGAAATTATTTGGTCCCGCCATCTCGAGCGAAGGGGCTTCGGCAAAGGCAATGCCGTACCGGGAGGCTGTCGCTTATTCGGCGACGAAGTTTTCTACAGCAGCAGAGGTGATCACCTTATTGGAAAAGGACCTTGCGGAAGCTCGTGCTTTGCTGGAGAAGGATCCTATCCGTTCGAATGCAAGGGATGCTAATCTAAACCAATTTGCCTATGAGCATTACAATAGTCTGATTGATTACCGTGGCATTCGTATGAACTATTATGCAATTCTCGCACTCCAGGCCATGGTCGCACAATGGAAGGGTGATCTAACTAACGCAGGCAGGTATGCAGAAGAGCTTATTGTTGAACTTAAAACGACGGAAAGCGTTCGCCTGACCTTATCAGGTGAAATTGCACCCGGTGCATACGCACGGATGCCGATGGAAAATATATTTGCTCTTTTTTCCAGTAAACTCGGTACATTGGTTAGTTTGGTCTTTCCGCAACCCGATGCAACCATTTCGAGTTCGACATCACCTTTTCTATTTCCCAATTATACCTGGCTGCGTACGAACCTTTACAACAGTACAGTGCATGGTTCTCTAAATGATGCACGCCTTACTAATTGGTTTATACAGCCGAATACTGCTTATCCCTGGAAGCTATCTAAATATCTGTTTGATTTAAAGCGATTACCATCGGATGTCAATTATCGTCCGGCTTATGAAAACAAGGTGATAGGTCTGCATACTATTTATATGATTGCAGCTGAAAGTGCTGCTTCCAGCAACCCGGCAAAAGCAATGGAATACCTCAATATCGTGCGTAATAGCAGAAATATAACGACTGACCTTGTGCTCGGAGCGGATATGACTACACAAAAACTCAAGGATCTGATCTTTGATGAGATGCGTAAAGAGAATATTGGGGAAGGTTATCTATTTACGGAATATAAACGCTTGTTCAGAACGATAGACCGACCTACACCGGTGCAACCTAAAAACGAAATATTCAGGTTGCCAATTCCAGATGATGAATTGTTGTATAACCCTCAAAACTAACTGAAATGAAAACATATATTTTGCTTTTTTGTGCTGCCGTTATACTGGGTGCCTGCAATAAAAATGACAATATGCTGCAATTTGACGATGCGCAGAGCTACATCTATTTTGCCTATCCAAATGCCAACACCAGATCTGTAGAAAAATTTGCAGACAGTGTCTATTATGGATTTGCACTGGATGCCGATCTGCAACGCAAGGAAAAGACCATTGCGATTCCGATTGGTATCGGTGGGAGGGCGAGCGCGAAAGATCGTAGTTATACTTATGTGTTGGAAGATTCGTCCAGATATGATCCGGCTACCGTGAAATTTTCTGCAGCAATGATTGGCGCCAGCCGCTATGTGGATACCCTTTTTATCACATTTCAACGTACAGCCAAAATGAAAGCTGAGCCCACGGTCTTGTATCTGCGCCTGGAACAAAATGAGGCTTTTGCTCCCGGAAATCTATACAATCAAAAACTACGGATTGTGGTTGACGACATACTGAATGAACCGGCTTGGTGGAATACCTGGAAAAATTATTTTGGCCCTTATCAAAAAGAGGTGTTCCAGCAATGGATGCATGTGTATCACCTTGGCGCTGACCCTTCGCCAGATTTGACAACAGGGGCACCGGGGCCGATATATTATTGGAATAATATGCCTACTTCGGCTATTGCAAGCTGGTATCCTGTTACCTTCAATTACATTCAGGTGCTTAAACAGTATTTTATCGATCATCAGATCTATCCTGGTGGCGACAGTACCAAAGAACGTATTCTATTACCTTAATGATGAAGCAGATGAAATTTATAAACCGATCTTTTATCCTGTTCCTGGCTCTTCTGATTGAGGGAGGCTGTTCTAAGGATCTAGGTAACTATAATTACAAGGACGTGAATAGAATAACAATCACGGGCCTGCTGGAGGGTAATCATCCGACGGGGCGGATCTATGAAATCCCGTTTAACGATACTATTCGGTTGAATCCAACAGTGACAGGGACGCTTTCGGCTAGTGATACTACGCAAATGACCTTTGAATGGAAGGTGGACTCTGTTGCGGTCAGTAAATCGAAAAATCTATTTTATGTGGCCAATAAGCGTTATGGTAAGATCTCGGCCGAGTTTACTGTAACGGACAGGTCTACAGGAATAACAAGCAGTTACAATTGTTTTTTGAATATCGTCAACCCTTATAAGTGGGGTTATTATGTACTGACGCAGGATAAATCGAAAGCGGCATCTCTGTACTGTCTATCGAGCATTACAAAAAAAACTTCCTTTGATCAGGTTTTATTGCCCAAGCTGGGTAAGCTGGGCCAGAATCCGCTGTCGATCAGTGGGATCAAAAAGTATGGCGCTTCGTCAACAGATTTTTATAACGTGTTGACGATCGGGATTCAGGATGCTGCAAACCCTATCGTGGTCATCGATTCCAGGGAGTTTTTACCTACTCTGCTGTATAATTCATCCAGCTATGTCGGTGGTGGTAATTTTGAGCTTCGTCCAAGCCAGGTGATGAACGATCTGTACAATGATGTAATCTATGTAATCAATAAGGGTAAGTTTCATGTATTGAGAAAAGGTACAATAGGCCTTCCTGCTTTTATGAATGATCCAACAGATTATCAGGTCGCTCCGAATGGAGTGGCTACTCCACTTGGAAACGGAAGATACTTTATGAGCATCTATGACGAAAAGAATAAAAAGGTAAGGGTCTGGGATAATGGTATCACAGCCAATGAATATGTCTATATAAATGATTACAAGGATATTTTGGGACAGGAACTGATGGCAGGTAAGACATTCTTGGCCTGTAGTTACGCTAATATTCCATCCATCAACCATATTTATCTCTTTAAACAGGGCGATCAACTATATTCTTACCGATTGGACTACAGTGCGGATTACAAACCTAAATCTTTCAGTCTTTTGGGAACGGGTCCAATGCCAGCGATAGGTAACGCAGGGTATGTTTATTTTGACGGTCGCACAAGCCGCTGGTTTATGGCTATGGGAAAGACCATTTATATGGCCTCTTATCTTGGTGTAGAATTTCAGAAATACATTCAGCTACCTGCAAATGCAGGTGGGGATATTGTCAGATTTAAGATCCTCGATGGTAAGTTGATGATAGCGACTAATGATCCGACAGCAAGCAAGCCCGGCTCCATCTACATCTACAATGCAAACACAATGGCATTAGAACAATCTTTTCCGCACGTGGTGGACGAGATTGTAGACCTGCATCTAGGCATATTGACCGAATAAAGAGCGGCTGGCAGTCAGCTATAATAGATAAAATCGTTTATTTAAACATACTTAAATCTTAAAATATGAATTTGAAATCAATAAAGTTAGTTCTCCCACTCTTACTATTGGGAAGCCAAGTTGCATTTGGACAATTAGCTGCAAAAAAGGCAGTCACACAAGAGGAGCTTTATAAGCATCTCAATGGCTTATTCCAGAAGGGGACAGATGAATCCAAAGCTGAATTAGTAAAGGAAGCTGAATTTCTGGCCAAATCAAAAAAAGAGACGGATCAGTTGCTCGCTGGACAGATCTATACGGGCTTACAAAAAGCAGACAAAGCGGATGCGATTAAAGTGGGTATTGCCAAAAAATTTCCAAAGGGAATTACCGTTCGAAATGAAGCGTTCGGTAAATTATTTAAAGCGGATAATCAGACTGCGGCGCAAATGGAAGAGCAGTATAATGCCTTGATTAAAAAATTTCCGGAAAACAGTTATGATGATAAAAATAACGGAATTTATGGCTACGGTATGGGGGCAGTTGCACAGCAGTATGCAAAAGAAAAAAACTTGGACCGGGTAAGTTATTATTTAGATTTATTGAGGTCCAAAGACAATTATGTTCATGTTGTCTTTGCAATCGGACGCGAGTTAAACCAGCAAAAACAATATACTTTTTCACAAAGTATACTTGAACCGGTCTATACAAATCTAAACCAACTAAAATCGGAGGGCAAGAAAAGCGCGGGGGGCCAGTACATAGGTGCTATCAGTTTGCAGTATGCTGATGCACTGATGGGAAATGGGCAAGTTGACAAAGCACTTGAGATATTGGCTAAGGTCCATACAGCATCACCTTCAGAGACGGCGACGATTGCGTATGCAAAGGCGCTTCAGGCGAAAGGTCGGGATCTAGATGCTTTTCAGCTTATCGAAACGGAAGTCATCAAAGAAGGAAAAGAACCTAAATTATTGGAGACACTGTTGCCGTTGTATAGTAAATTGAATAATGGGCTTTCAGATACGACAACTTATCTAAAAGAGTTAAATGGACGTATTGATGAAATGCTGGTAACAAAGTTGAAAGCTGAAATGGTCAAAAAAGAAGCCCCTCAGTTTTCGTTGGTGGATCGCTCGGGTAACGAAGTATCTTTGGCGGGGCTGAAAGGAAAAGTGGTTGTACTTGACTTTTGGGCTACTTGGTGTGGACCATGTAAAATGTCATTCCCGGGTATGCAGGCTGCGGTCAACAAATATGCAAATGATCAGGAGGTTGTCTTTCTGTTTATCAATACCTGGCAGAAGGAGGAAAACTATAAGGAACTCGTCAACAACTTTATCAATGACAATAAATATAGCTTCCATGTTCTATATGATGAAATGAAGGAGAAGGATAAGTCTGTAGTTTCGGCCTACGGTGTCAGTGGCATCCCTACTAAAGTGGTGATTGATAAAGATGGTTTTATTCGCTTCCAGTCATCGGGTAGCGGTTCGGATGTCGAAAAGATCGTTAACGAAATGTCAAACAAGATCGAATTGGCCAAGAAAGGTTGAGTTATCCTTCAAGATAGAACTGCGATTTGGCAGTCAAAAATAAGAAGAATAATATCCCAGAAAGTCCATAATCTGCCAATGTTTAAAGTTTGGCAGATTATGGACTTTTGTTTATTTGGTTTTAAGCTTCGGAATCAGGCCCTGTTTTATCTGCTCAGGGCTTATGAGCTCGGTGAAGACAATGCTCCTTCCTATGTTCATAAGGTGTTTGGAGATCGTATTCCTCCTCCTAAATCGATTACCTATTTAAAGGAAATTCAAAAATTCTACGAAGAAAAAAAATGAGTGCGATGAGTTTCTGTTACTCCACTTTAAACCGTTTGGGGTATTCGCCTGTGGTATCTAGGCTAAAAAAATCATCGAATTTTTCTTTAGGCGTATGGGCATAATAGTCGTTAAGTAGACCTAAAAAACCTTCGAGGTTGGGTGCAATAACATTCCGGTCATTGTCTTTATTCCAGTATTCAATCAATTGACCCGCCTGTCCCGTAAAGATGCCACCTAGATCATAGCAGATATAACTTCCACCACCATTATGAAAAATAGGAATCCAACGTTCATTCCACCAGTTTTCGATTTCAAAGTCCATACCGATCATATTTGTCAGTTCCTGCGCTGTATCCAGCGCCTCTTCTAGCGGGATGAAAGTCGAATTATTGACAAAGGCTTCGTAACTTGTGTTGCGTTGCCCATTTTTCCAGCGATAGAGCGCTTTAAGATCGTTCGGTATTGCAATATCATATTTTTGTTCGAGTGACTCAAGCTCTTCTGCCGATAAAGGGGACTGTAGATCGGTATACAGCTCGGGTCTTAGATTTTCAATATAATTGTTTAATGTCGCTAGCGTCTGTTGCTTGATGGTCGATTTTTGATGTATCAATAAAGTTAATCATAATTAACTTCGTCTACTAATATTGTTGTGCACTCGGGACCGCGGGAAAAGTTAAAAAACTTAATAAGTATTTAATGGGAATTAATGTAAATTTATTTCAGCATAAAGCTGTAAATATGCTCATCGTCAGATAAAACGATAGCATGTGTTGAATTGTTAATAATACAGGTTACCGTTTTAATTTACTGAATACGCATGAAAAAGATCGAACTTATTCCACTTGTTGGAATTCAAATCGAAGGTATTGGTCAGGTTGATCTCGGAGCGAGCCGTGCCGAGGTCCAAAGTGTACTTGGTGCACCCTCGGATGCACTGGACGACCAATACTATTATGATGAACTCGAACTGAGGCTTGATTTTAATGGTCAGGGAGTATTGGAATTTATCGAAAGTATCAATGGACCCAATCCAGAAAAAACGGAGATCAGCATCTACGGTGTTAATCCATTTCAGGTGGAAGCGACTGAACTTGTAACGATATTAACGGATAAAAACCAGGGTGAGGTCGACGATGCTGAAGCAGGATATTGCTATACATTTTTGAATAGCTCTGTTGGTGTCTGGCGGCAGATGACCGAAGAAGATGTTCAGGAGGAGATCGAGGAAATCAAAGCCGATGGCGAATACGAAGATAATGCGGATATGCTATTGGAGGACCTTGAAAAATCAAAATTCTTTTGGACGATAGGCATTGGCGTAGAAGGGTATTACGCTGAATAAAACCAAATAATTACTGAAATAGCTGCCTAAACTCCAGAGGACTCTGCTGTGTATTCTTTTTGAAGACCTTGCTGAATGACTGCGGATGCTCGAAGCCGAGTTCATAGGCGATTTCACTAATAGATAGGGTACTTGTGCTTAAGCGCAATTTGGCATACTCGATCATTTTGTACTGAATATGCTGCTGGGTATTTTGCTGTGTATAGATTCGAAGCAAGCTGCCGAGATAGTTTGGCGATAGATTCAGCTGCTGTGCAAGGAAGCTGACTGTCGGAACACCGTGCTCCACAAGCGAATCTTGCTGAAACTGTGCGGATAGCAACTGCTCAAACTTGGTAACAAGCTCTTGTGTCGATCGTTTGCGAGTAATAAACTGCCGTTCGTAGAATCGTTCGGCATAAATCAGCAAGCGCTCAATCTGTTTGATAATAAGTTCGCGGCTGAATTTATCGATATTAGACTGATATTCCTTTTCAATATTTTGAAGAATATCGACGATTACGGCTTCTTCTTTATCCGAAAGAAAAAGTGCTTCATTGACCTTATATTGGAAAAAATCATAATGGTGAATATGTTTTGCCAGTTCGCTGTTCCAGAGAAAATCAGGATGGATCAACAGGATCCAGCCGCTGGGCTGGGCCTGTATTTCCTGATTGATTTCCACTTTTAAAAACTGCAATGGCGATATAAAGGTGAGTATGCCCGAATCAAAATCATAGTGCTGTTGCCCATAGTTGAATCTGGCATTTACATTTCGCTTTAATCCGATCGAATAAAAATGCTGTATCCAATTCAATTTGCTATCATTTACAGGATAATGTACCTGACTATAGTCGACCAAGCTGATCAATGGATGCTCGGGCTTTGGCAGTCCGCAAAAGCTGTGGAATTCTGATAGGGAATGAAAGCGAAATGTATTCTCCATTTTATAAATTTACTTATTTTCTTGTTTTGTTACTGTTTAATTTACATTGTATCGACACGCGCTGTGGCTTATTTGAGGGATTGTTCAAAAGCGGTTGACACTGTATAGCTTTTCCATTTTTCGATTTCAGCGGTCAACATATTGATTTTGTTTTTGGCGAGTTCATATGCGTCTTCGCCCATCAAAAAATGGATGGGTGGCTGCTCCAGGGTGCTCAGCTCGATCAACAAGGTTGCCGCTTTCTGCGGGTCATTTGCCTGATTGCCATGGATCTGATGCAGATGTATGGCTTCGTTTTCTCTTGCAGTGACGTAGGCTGCGATTGGATTAGCTGCGGTATGTAAAGACCCTTCGGATAAAAAGTCAGTTCTGAAGTAGCCTGGGTATACCAAGGTTGTGTGAACGCCAAAGGGCTCCATCTCTGCAGCAAGGGCCTCGGTAAAACCTGCGACGGCAAATTTGGTAGAACAATACACCCCAAATGCTGGATAATTTCCTACAAGGCCACCGATGGAGGCAATATTGAAAATATGCCCCGAATGCTGGTGCCGCAAATGAGGTGCGATATGCCGGATGGTATTGAGGGATCCAAAGACATTGACCTCAAAGTTGCGGCGCGCTTCCCAGTCGCTGAGCTCCTCCAAAGTGCCCGTTTGGCCATACCCTGCATTATTGACGAGTACATCAATCCTTCCGAAATAATCAATTGCGGATAGCACTGCACGGGCAACGTCTTTGTCATTGGTAATGTCGACTTCAAGGGGTAAAAAATTCTCCTGATCGCCGATTTCATCTTCCAGTGCCTGTTTTGATCGTGATGTGGCAACGACAAGGTAATCTTGGGCGAGCAACTCTTTAACGAGGCTGAGGCCTAGTCCCTTGGAGGCACCTGTAACGAACCATACTTTTTGTGATTTCATGTGTTTCTATTTTAAATAATGGATGTTACAAAGGTGATGAATCGACGAATGGCAAATGTAGGCAGATCAACGGATCTTGTAGCCAGATCGTGGATAAGCAATTTTTTCTTTAAAACAATTTTTGCTTTTGCGTGCTTTATTTATAGGTGGTACCCATCTGTTTTAAGGTAGGCACCTCAAAAGGTAGTTAAACTTTAAAGACGTTGATATGTTGCAAAAAAATGATGTTGCACCCGATTTTACTTTGTACGCGACACCGGATCAAAAAATTAAATTATCAGAATTCAAGGGGCATAATGTGATATTGGCATTTTACCCGGCAGACTGGAGTCCGGTATGCAGTGATCAAATGGCGCTGTATAATGAAATGCTCAAGTATTTCAAAAAGTATGATGCGGAGATCATGGGTATTTCCGTTGACAGCAAATGGTGTCATATGGCTTTCGCACAGTCCCGGAAACTGCATTTTCCACTTTTGGCTGATTTTGAGGGCAAGGGTGAGGTCGCCAGACAATATGGTGTTTACGATGAAGAGGAGGGTGAGTGCAAGCGTGCGCTTTTTGTGATTGATAAGGGAGGGGTTATTGTCTGGAGCTATCTGTCACCTACCGCAGTCAATCCGGGTGCAGATGGTATTATCGAGGCATTGGAAAAACTTAAATCAAATTAATTATGTCATTGAAACCAAAGGTCAGCCATGCTGACCATATACTGGGCAATGGCCAGGCGGATCTGACCATTGTTGAATATGGGGACTATCAATGTCCGCATTGTGGTGCAGCCCACCCCATTATAAAAGAAATGATGGCCGAACTGGGAAGTCAAATCAGGTTCGTATTCCGCAATTTTCCGCTATCGGAAATGCATCCTTACGCACGGCCCGCAGCATTGGCCGCGGAAGCGGCAGCACTGCAGGGTAAATTTTGGGAGATGCATGATGCCATTTACGAAAATCAAAACCTACTGAGTTCAAGATTGCTGCTAGATATCGCCGAACAGCTGGATTTGGATATGTCGAAGTTTAAATCTGATATTCAGGACCAAGAACTGCTGGATCGTGTAGATGCTGATTTTGAAAGTGGCATGCTGAGCGGCGTTAATGGGACCCCTACTTTTTTTGTTAACGGACAGAAATTTGATGGTGGAGCAGAGGACCTGGTTCAGGTGTTGGGTGAAAACTGAATATATGATTACTACTTAAACACAGGCGAACATACAGCAAGAAGCCTCTTGCAGGAAAATAGAATCTATTGTAAAAAAAGAATGACTCGGCTGTATAAATAACGATATATCGTCGTTTTTAAATGAGATGTTAATCTTTAAAAAGGTTCAATTAGAGTGATTTATGTTATTTGGATTGCTAGTTGCAATTCGAAATCACATCAGGTGAACAATAAAATTCTTAAATAATTCATTATGGCAACATTCAAAGTTCAAGACGGAACAGAAATTTATTACAAAGACTGGGGAACAGGGCAACCGATCGTTTTTCATCACGGCTGGCCTTTATCCAGTGACGATTGGGACGCGCAGCTGATGTACTTCCTCCAAAAAGGTTACCGCGTAATTGCGCACGATCGCCGTGGACATGGACGTTCCACACAAACCGCAGAGGGTAATGAGATGGATACCTATGCATCGGACATTGCACAATTGGTAGAAGCATTGTATTTAAAAGATGCCATCCATATCGGTCATTCGACCGGTGGGGGTGAAGTTGTTCGTTACCTAACCAACCACGGTACGTCACGTGTTTCAAAAGCTGTATTGATCAGTGCGGTTACACCGACGATGGCCAAAAGTGCGACTAATCCGGATGGCGTGCCAATGGAGGTTTTTGACGAAATTAGATTGAATACGGCAACCCGCAGACAGCAATATTTTCAGGACTTTACGCTTGCTTTTTATGGTTATAACAGGGAGGGAGCGAATGTGCAGCAAGGTGTGATGGACAATTGGTGGCGGCAAGGAATGATGGGCGGTATCAAGGCGCATTATGACTGTATCAAGGCCTTCTCGGAAACTGATTTTACAGAAGAGCTTAAAAAAGTGGAGATTCCTGTATTGGTATTGCACGGTGAAGATGATCAGATTGTACCGATTGATATCACAGGTAGAAGAGCAGCGGAGCTGGTAAAAAATGGTACATTGATTACTTATCCTGGATTCCCACATGGAATGCCAACAACCGAAGCGGAGACCATCAATAAGGATATCTTGGCTTTTATAGAGAAATAAGGTGTCCCGTTGATCAAAAAATAGTTTTTAAATAGTTGTAAAGCCATTCCCAGCGACGGGTAATGGCTTTCTTGTTTATTCCTTTGCATGTGAAAATTTCTTGCCAATGCCCAGCTTTTTCATTTTTGATTGGAGCGTTGTAGCAGGAATACCGAGAATAGTCGCGGCCCCGTTTGGGCCAGAAATACGGGCATGACAACTGCGCAGCACCCAAAGAATATATTCTTTTTCAAAATCTGCCAGGCTTTGTAAACGAAAATCGGGAACCCTGCTTTCTCCTGCAAAATGAGCTTCAGTAAAAAAAGGAATTTTCTTTACGGTAGACTCTTCTGTTGATAAAATGGAGCGCGTTATGACGTGCTCGAGTTCACGGATATTACCCGGCCAAGAATGCAAATGGAGTCGCTGCATTACTTTTTTGCCCAGCTGCTTAGGAAGACTTTCTCCAGCATGTTTTAGGAGAAAGTGCTGGACCAAATTTGGGATGTCTTCCTTTCGTTCACGAAGGGAGGGTAGTGTAACCGGAAATGCACTGATCCGGTAATATAGATCGGACCGAAATCTGCCGGCCTTCACTTCGGCCAGCAAGTCCTTGTGTGTGGCACAGACAATACGCACGTCTACAGGAATGTTTTTATTTCCACCCACACGCTCAATTTCTTTTTCCTGCAATACACGTAGGAGTTTTGCCTGAAGTGTTAAGGAGAGTTCTCCGATTTCGTCCAAAAAGAGTGTTCCGCCGCAAGCCAGTTCAAACTTGCCGATTTTGCGCTTTACAGCACCGCTAAAGCTTCCTTTTTCATGTCCGAAAAGCTCACTTTCGATCAATGTTGGAGCAATCGCCGCGCAGTTGACTTTTATCAGTGGATGGGTTGATCTTGGTGAAAGATAATGTACAAGGTGGGCAGCGACTTCTTTGCCCGTTCCGCTTTCACCTTGGATAAGCAGGCTCATCTCTGAAAGTGCTGCTATTTTGAGCTGTGATTTTACAGCTTGTATTAGGTCACTCTCTCCAATCAGCTGAGGAGCTGTGCGGTCTGTTTCCTTCGTGTAATCCAGAGCTGGCGTAAGGAGATCTGTCGAACTAGGTGGTTTGTTTATCAAGGTTGCATTTACTGACCGTTCATATATCAGTATATTACCGATGGTTATGCCAAGTTGAGGAATTAAATTTTTAATGCGGTACTCCAGCTGAGAATCGATATGTTCGAGTCTTTTGTACCCTAGACTTAAGATGCCCCAACAATGGTTATGTACGCGAAAAGCTTTGGATATAATTGCTTTAGTACCCTCTTGTATAGAGGCGAAAAAGTTTGTTGGAAACGACGTGTCTCTTTTTAAAATATCGTTTGAGCGGTGAAGTATGGGATCTGCGGCATGGATGCATTCTTTGAAGAACTGATCTTTACAGCTTCGTGATCTATCCTTGCTCGTGTTTGCCCTCTTTTTGGAATCAAAAAAAGTGGTGTAATTAATCTCCCGGTCGTCGGCAATAAATAGTGAAAACCAATTCTGCCCCAGTAAATTAAAGATGTCGTTTTGAAGCGAATCCAATGCAGCTAGGGTATGAAGAGGAGCCATTTTCTGATTTATAGCAATTTGAGCAATCTGCTCGATTTCGCGTTGCTGGATACGAAGATAAATCGCTTGTATATCTGATTCTACAGCTTTGTTTTGCATGTAAGTAATATGCTAGGTTTGTTGTCAATAAAAGTCGGGTTTAATACCATATTTTTTCATTTTGCTATACAGACTTGATGAGCTGATCTGTAAGATTTCTGTTGCCCCGCCTTGACCTGAAACTTTGCCTTTGCAGGATTCCAGAACGCGTAAAATGTGGTCTCGTTCGATCTCCTCGAGAGAGCATAATTTTTGAGCTGGAGAATCTGAAGAGATGAGCTTACTTTCCAAATGTTCAGCAAATATCATTTCGTTGATGACAGGGTCTTTTGCGAGCAGAACAGTTCTTTCAATAAGATGTTGCATCTCCCGAATATTTCCGGGCCATGGGTAAGCTTGCATCTGCGCAAGTGCGAGGGGAGCAAAGGCTGTGATGTTTTTTTTAAGTTTTGTGGCATACAACGCCAGGAAATAATTAGCCAATATTTCAATATCTTCTGCTCGCTTGCGAAGAGGCGGAATGGCAATTGGAAAAATGTTGAGCCTGTAATAAAGATCCAGTCTAAAGTGACCTAGGGCGACTTCTTGTTCTAGGTTGCGGTTGGTTGCGGCGATAATGCGTACGTTAATCTTGATAGGCAGATCTCCGCCCACACGGTCGATTTCTTGTTCTTGGAGCACCCGGAGTAATTTGGTCTGCGCTTCTAGAGGCAATTCACCAATTTCGTCCAAAAAGATGGTTCCGCCGTCTGCCAACTCAAATTTGCCTATTCTTCGATTTTGTGCACCGGTAAAGGCCCCTTTTTCATGTCCAAATAGTTCAGACTCAAGTAGAGATAAGGGTATGGCAGCACAGTTGACCACAACCAAAGGCTGATGCTTCCGTAACGATTGCTGATGTAAAGACTGCGCAATCTTTTCCTTGCCTGTACCGCTTTCTCCTAGGAGCAAGACGGAGGTATCTGTTGGCGCTACTAATTCGAGCTGTGATAAGACCTCTTGAAAGGCCTGGCTTCGACCAATGATTTGTGGTTTACCAGTTTTATTTTGAACTTCGTTAATTTGGGGGGGCTCAGGTTTGTTTTCCGTATTGAATCTTTCATTGGCAATATCGAGCATAATGAAAAGATCCTTTTCGCGAAATGGTTTTGTCAAAAAACCATAGGGCCTAGCCTCTTTAACGGCTTCCAAAATACCCTGGTTTGTATTAGCCGAGATAAATAAGAAGGGTATCTCTAGTTTGTTCAGTTCAAAAGCGAGGTCAATGCCTGTTTCATGCCCTTTTAATATGATGTCTAAAAGTACCCAATTAGGTTTTTCTGCAGCGATAATCGTCTTGGCTTGTGCCACAGAAGATGCTATGCCAGTAACCTCATAGTCGTGCTTTTTGAGAATCATCCTGAGATCATTAGCGACGATAAATTCGTCTTCTACAATTAAGATCTTTTTTCCTTTTTGCATAAAATTCGTTTTAAATTTCGCCTTCTTTCTGTGAAAATTGAATGGTAATGAAAACGCCCTGGTCAGATGTCAGTTTAAATTCGCCATCGAGCTGGGATGTCAGCCCCTGCATAAGATTCATCCCGAAAGAGTCACTGGTACTACTGTCCAGGTCTTTCTGTAATCCAATGCCATTGTCAGCAATGCTCAATATGAGATCGAAAGGTGTTGCTTTGATACGTTTAAAACTGATAAAAACAATGCCTGTCCTTTGGACAAAAGCATGTTTAATGGCATTATTGATTGCTTCGTTGAGAATTAGCCCTACTGGGACAGCCTGTGCTACGTCCAGCGTGATCGGGTCAACCTGAATTTCAAATTTAATTGATTTTTCGGACTGAAAACTATCCTTCAGGTAGTCGGTCAGCTCCTGAATATACCATTTCATGTCGATGCGCGATAGGTTGTCTGTTTGATATAATTTTTGGTGAATCAGGGACATCGCATGCATCCGATTTTGACTGTTTTGAATTGCACTTATGGCGTCTTCGTTTTCGAGATAAGCAGATTGTGTATTTAGCAGACTGATAATAATCTGCATGTTGTTTTTGACACGATGATGGATCTCTTTGAGTAGCCATTCTTTTTCCGCGATCAACTGTTTGAGTTTTTCATTTTGTCCATTGATTTCTTCCTGTTTAAGCGTTAGTTTTTTATTGCTTCTTTTTTTAATGGTATTTTGAATGTATAAAAAGCCTACGAAGATCAGCAGGAAGATCAAGCTTCCTATAAAGACGTAGCGTATTATTGCTTCCCGTTCGAGCAGCGACTTTTGAAGCTGACCTTTCTGTCGGAGGAGCACAATATCATGGTCTTTTTTTTCAGTATCATATTCTAATTGTAAAGCGGTAAGTTCCTTGGCGCGCTCAATACTATTGATGGAGTCGCTGATTGTTTTGAAAGCCGCAAAGTTTGCGAAAGCGGATTTAAAATCACCTCGGGCAGAGTCGGCAAGGTAATAGAGTTTACGCAATTCGGATAGACGAAGCAGACTGCTTTCTTTGGTCAATGATCTTTCTATCTCCGCGAGGTAGGGATACATCTGTTTGATCTGTCCATCAGCAAAAAGATAACTTGCTATGCCAACCATCATGATATGCCTTTCCTGTCCTGTGATATTTCCAGCCTTGTAATATCTTAATAGTTCCTGATAATAGGGATAAGCTTTTTTCATATCCTTATTTCTTGTGTAAAGCATGGTATACAAATAGGCATATCGTATGGTATAAATATCGGAAGCGTAATCTTTGGTGACGTTATTCAGCAGATCCAATGCATCTGAAACGCGATTGAGACGGGATAGAATCGTTGCCAAATTGAGTGTGATGGTATGGATGCCATATCTGTCACCTTTACTTTTGGCGATTTCAAATGCCTTTTGGTAATTTTCTAAAGCCTCTTTGTTGGATTTGAGATCATAATAGATTAATCCAACAATATTATATACGGCAGCCATATCATCTTTAGTTGTCGCTGTATTTTCATTTTCTACTACCCGGCGCGCTTCGAGTGCATATTTTAAAGCTTCTTTGAGGCGCAGGAGCATGCGGAGATTGCCTGCAACGGAAACCAATTCCTGACTGACGTTTTCATCGCCGGCCTGCTTTTTTAAAACTGCAGCTCGATGAGCGGTTTCTATGGCACCTTTGTAGTCCCCATAATTGGACAGAAAATTGGACTGTTCCATCAGGATTTTGGGCTCGAGCGATTTATCGCTGGTTTTTTTTGCTTGCTCTAGCGCCTGCTTGAAGAAACCAGCCTTTTGATCAAAATCCACATCCTTGATATCGTTAGCCATAGAAAGGTAAATCATGGCTGAGGCTTTAGGCAGCTGATGGCTGTTTGCAAAACGTAAGCTAGCCTCCTTCTGACTTTTCGCAAGTGCAGGTTTGCCCATTTCCTCTTGGATGCGTGCATCCAGAAGCATATTCAGGGCGGCTTCGGTTTTCAGATCGACCGAGAGGTGCAATTTTTGAGACTTCTCATTGAGCCATAGGGCACTGTCGAGGTCTTTTTTTGATTCTCCCGGTTTTTCCAGATAGCATTTAGCGGCTTCATAAAGCATACGTGCTTTTTGTCCGGTATCCTTTTCATGCGATATGCTGTCCAGAAGATGCTGAATGGGGCTGTTGTCCTGACCGAGTGTATGATTGATCGAAAGGATAAAAAAACTAAATAATAGGTAGATTCTCATCAAGTTGACTTACGTTATAAAATAGAGCAAGCTATCGTTCGATCAGTAGCTTGCTCTAATATACTTTATGCCGATATGCTAATTATTGATTCTTATCCTTCGAAAAGAAATAACAGATCAGCATTGCTATGCCTGCAAATATAATAGAAGTTAATCCAAGTTGTTTACCGAAATAGGCTCCTGCAAGACACCCGATGAAAAAACCTGATAGCGTGATCAGCTGTTTCCCAAAACTGATATTGGTATCAGGGTTTTTAAACTTGTTGGCGATAAGCACGCAGAGGTCCAGCGATGCCTGAGTAACATTCCCTGTCATCATGGTCGTAGGACCGTGGGTTGCTTTTGAAAATAGCTTTCCGAATGCATTTTGCATACCCAGCGCGAATACAATAAGCATGACTAGTCCATACATAATGGTTTTGGACTCGGCGACGGGAAGAACAATCGCTAGCAGTCCTGCTAGAGCGAGCAGCAGGGCTTCGACGAAGAGAACCGTATTTTTCTTGTGCGAACGTGAGGTCAGCCATCCACCTACCATTACCGCGATTACGAATACCGGAAAGGTGGCTAATTTGATCCAAGCGGTGATATCTCCGCCATTGATAAGCTGGTAAGCGAAAACAATAAAGTTACCTGTGACGTGAGCCGAGAATATTTTGTCTGCTGTGACAAAAGTGACGGTATCACAATAACCACCGACAAGGGTGAGGACAAGTGTTGTAATATGAGCGTTATTTTGATTTTCCATGATTTTATGATAAATGTGCCCGCAGCATCCAAGCCATTTTTTCGTGGGTTTCCAGAAGTCCCGTTGCGTAGTCGCTAGTTCCGAGATCCTTTAGTGCAGTGGCAAGATGGTCGATGTTTTCACGCAATGAGACAATAATGCTTTCATGGTCCATTAATAATTCTTTGATATGGCCAGCACTATCATTGCCTGATCTGTTCTCTTCAGTCAACTGCGTCAGTGCTAAAAACTGGTTTAGACTGGCAGGGGCATAGTGCCCAAGGGTACGGATGCGTTCAGCCAGGCTATCGATCAATTCATCGAGTTCATTATACTGAGCTTCGAAAAAGAGATGTTTGTTATAAAAATCGGCTCCTTCAATGTTCCAATGCGCATTTCTCGTTTTGGTATAGAGTAGATATTCATCGGCCAGTAGTTTGGAAAGAATATGTGCCGATTCGGCTAGATGGTTTTCGTGTATTCCGATACGTGGTTTCATCTGTTTATTTAATGATTAGTTGATAAATGTAATAGTCTATCGAATAGGTTCCGGGACCAGTGAGCAAAAGGAGCAAAAGGCATAGCGTATACATAAAAGGAATATCGCGGACCTCGCGTGAATCATGCCGATGCACAACAAAGTATCCGACTGCTGTAACGCCAATCGTTGGTAATATCGCCAGCCTTCCCAATAGTCCGACCGCGATAAAAAAGGGAACAATAGTATCTGCAAACTGGGCGGCCATAGCGTTGAGTTTCTCCGGCAGATGTAGGGGATTGGGGATATGCTCGGCCTGTGCCTGTGGTTCTTTCTGTATTTTTTTGAGACCATGAACGGTAAGCAGTTCCCATGCCAGCAATAGCCGAAAGAGGAGTATGGCTGCGTTGTTGACGGTATTTCCCAAATCTGTATAAAAGAGTTTTTGAAGTATTTCCATCTTTTCCGTGATTAAAATGCAAAGCATGAACAGCCTAAGGCGCCCCAAAATGCCGTGTAATTGTTGATAGCAATATCACTCATACGCGCATGGTTGTGGTCGTGTGCATGCACCTGACAGCTACCGCTACAAAGGTGTATGGTATTGACAATGCTGCTTTGTGTCGCCGAGGTTGCTATACGGCTATTTTTAGCTGTTTTTGAAACGCTATAATAACCGCCGTAGCTTTTCGTTGGTGACCAATCGGGTAAAACTGGGATCGGCGGAGGAGAGAAGGAATTAAAATCGCCTTCTGCATAGACAATCTTGCCTCCGACGATGGTGAGTTCCGATTCGATCTCCTTGATGGATTCATCTTCTACTGTAAAATAGTCGTTGTTGAGGACCGTTAAATCCGCTAACATTCCCACCGCGATATCTCCTTTTTTCTGCTGTTCCTGTGAAAACCAGGCGCTCCCTTTTGTGTACAGTTGCAGTGCTGTTAGACGGTCCAACCGGCTATCCTGATAGATTTGCAGGCCGCCAACAGTTTTGCCTGAGGTTAGCCAGTACATGGAAACCCATGGGTTGTAACTGCTTACGCGTGTAGCATCCGATCCACCGCCAACAGGTACTTCCATGGCTAGCATTTTTTTTACTGGAGGTGTTTGTTCGGCTGCAGTAGCACCGTAGCGATCGGTAAAATATTCACCTTGATAGGCCATACGGCTTTGGATGGCAATACCGCCGCCTAATGCTTTTGTGCGTTCGATATTGCGCTCGTCGATTGTCTCGGCATGATCAAAAATCCAGGCTAGGCCATCGAATGGAGTATCGCGGTTTACCTTTTCGAACACATCCAAAAACCGGCTGATGCTTTCGTTGTACGTTGCATGCAGCCTGAAAGGCCATCTGTTGCTGACGAGCAGGCGGACTACTTTTTCGAGTTCGGCTTCCATATTTTCACCAAGATCGGGTCTTGGCTGAAGAAAATCCTCGAAATCGGCTGCTGAAAATACAAGCATTTCGCCAGCACCATTGTGACGGTACATTTCGTCACCCTGATGTAAAGGAACGCTATCTATCCATTGCTGGAAATCTTCGTATTCATGCTTTGGTTTCTGTGTGAAGAGGTTGTAAGCAATACGCACTGTGAGCTGGTCTTCCCGATGCAGATCACTGATGACTTTGTAATCGTCTGGATAGTTTTGAAAGCCTCCGCCGGCGTCGATGACACTCGTAATGCCGAAGCGATTCAATTCCTTCATGAAATGGCGCGTCGAATTGACTTGCTCTTCGTAAGGAAGTGTGGGACCTTTGGCCAAGGTGGAATATAAAATCATGGCGTTAGGAGAGGCAATAAGTAGGCCTGTTGGATTTCCTTTGCTATCGCGTTCAATGGTGCCGCCTGGAGGGGCTGGTGTAT
Source organism: Sphingobacterium sp. (assembly GCA_031253985.1). GTDB lineage: Bacteria > Bacteroidota > Bacteroidia > Sphingobacteriales > Sphingobacteriaceae > Sphingobacterium. The sequence continues at coordinate 36,337 of JAIRVH010000043.1, read as the reverse complement.
CCTTGGTGTAACCTACTGCGCGGAGCGCTGCTGCGTTTAAGAGTGCTCTGTCATAAAGGTGAAGAATAAAAACGGGCGTATCTGGTGCGGTCGCATTGATTTCCGCCAAAGTAGGCATACGGCGTTCGGCAAATTGAAATTCGGACCAGCCTCCCACGACACGTACCCATTGTGGGTGTGGGGTTCGATCTACCTGCTCTTTCAGCATACGCAAGGCATCTGCCAAAGATGGTACGCCATCCCAGCGCAGTTCTAAATTATAATTAAGTCCGCCACGGATTAAATGGATATGCGAGTCATTAATGCCAGGGACAGCCCGTTTGCCCTTTAGATCAATCAGTTTTGTATTTGTACCGCTAAGTCTAAGGACATCATTGTCCAATCCTACATCGATAAATTTGCCATCTTTGATTGCGACTGCAGTCGCTGCCGTCTGCGTGCTGCCGAAATGGGTTATTTTCCCATTATGAAGAATTAGATCTGCTTTCATAATTCTTTATGTTTAGTTGTGTAAGGAAGAAATTGCTTTTTTGATACCTTCTCCAGCAGTTTCGAAGAATGCTGGACCAGCCAATAAAATAATTTTGTTTAATACAGGCTTCTGATCCATATTTTTTTCACTGATCCATTTTTGGGTACGAAAGGCATCGATACTGCCAAGAACAACGTTTTCGGCTACTAGTGCTGTGGGTGAATCGACACCTGCATCTTTCAAGTCGCTGGCAAAGCTAAAACTGCGTACACCTAGACGCAGCGCTTCGCGCATAGCAACACTGCCAACATCTTTCATGAGTCCAGCATTAAAATCTTCACGTTTGCCTAATCCGATCAATAACAGTTTTTTGCTTGCGAGTGTGCCATGTTGGGCCGGTGTCAGGAGCACAGTTTCTAGCGCATGCCCTTTGAATTTTCCTGTTTTACGTATTGCAGTCAGCGTACCGTGCAAAGCTTCGTCTAAATGAACAAGACCATTCAATGCGGCTGGCAATGCCGGTGGGGAGATGAAAATATCACCTTCGGTATATTCAAAGACACAGGCTACCTGTAGATCGCTGACGGCGGCAGATGGGCCTTGTACCAAGCCCTCAATAGCCAATCCGTCTACATTCCCCCAGATGGAACTTGTGCCTATTGCCGTTGTTTTTGGAGCAGCGACCGTTGCTTGTGCATAAGTCTGTATTGGGTTTATCGCTAGCGCGCTGAAAAGCGCGATCAACGACCATTGAATTTTTTTCTGTTGAAAGATTGTCTTTGTAGTTTTCATGATATTAGAATTTAAAGGCTATTCTGCTGTTGAAGAAAATTCCATTTTTGGGTGTTGGAATAATATCTTCAATGAATGCGCCTGTTTTAAAATATTGGATGCCGGTTACCAGAGATACCTGTTTGCTGGCGGCGTAGGTAATGTTGGCCAGATAAGCTGTTCCAATATAACGTTTGTGTGAAGTTGATCCGGGCAGGTTGAAGGAGCCACTTGGCCTGTATACACCATCCTGCAAGCTGTGCCGCCAGTTGAAAACCATGTCAACCTGCATTTTTAACTGAGAAAGTAGGTCGAAAGTGGCGTAGGGATGGATGTCAATTAGGTTGACAGGGCCGATCTGTGGGCTAAAACCAAAGTATCCGCCCTTTGGGTAGATGGGATTAAAGGTTCCAAGATTGCCATCACCGGCCTGTTTGTCGCCTGAAATATAATCATTGCGTAGATTGATAGCTGGTTTAAAAATAGTATTTTCAAAGAGGTAACCGATATCCACGGATGCTGTCCAAGCAGCGATGTTGCCTTGACCAAAGGATCCAAACTGATAAGCTCCTTCGAGGTTGTAGATAAACCCACCCCCATATTTCCATACCCGAGCGCCAACAGTATGGCGGGTTTCGGCGGCTATTCCTTCTTCAAAAACGGAGCGATCACGATAGATACCAACATAGTATAAGTCAAGATTTGCCTGTTTGGGAACGATGATTCTGCCATAGGCACCCCATAGGTTGACCTGTTTCGAAGGTTTGTTGTCGAATATACCCGGTCTAATGGTATCGGCCATCATCGCGAATGCTTCCAAGTTAACTTTGTTACTGCTGTATGCAATCTTGGCTCCGGTGAAGTACCTTCTTGCATTGGGACCTTCGCCGACGGAAATCAAACGGCCAGATCCATAGTCAAGTTCCTGTCTGCCCAAGCGGAATAGGATTGCTTTGTCCTTTTGTTTGAATACGGTAGCATCGAAAAATAGGTTCTGTACATTAAGCTGATCTTCATCAATCTGGCGAGAACCATTTTTGCGGCCATGCTGCAGGGCTGAGCGAAGCTGTGTGAACAAACGAAAACGATCACCGAAATGGATGTCGGCATGTAGGCTATAGCGCTGCAACAGGAAGTTGTTGTGCCCCAATGACTGTCGCCCCCAATCTTCATTATTGAAATCAACATATTCTAACCGAGCCTCGCCACCCATAGACAGCCATATTTGCCCATCAGCGGTTAAAGGGCTGTATTTGAACTTTTGATAACCATGGCGTGTGCTATCTGCAAGGTTACTATAATCTTCCTCAAAGCGCAATAATTTGTAGGTCTGAGCCAACGAATCATGCGGTAATAGGTTAAATAGTAAGGCTGCGAGTGTCACCTTTCCGAGGTATGCCGATATGATCTGTAATGGATGCACGAGGTACTGTTTTGAGTAAAATAATGTCGTTTTTTTGTTAAGCGTGTTTCACCATGTTGTGTGCATAATGAATCCCAAGACCATAACTGCCACCATGTTTTTTCATGAGGTCTGTTACGGCAACATAAGTTTCTTGGCGAGCCCAGTCACGTTGCAATTCGAGTAGGTACTGTATAGATGTGATTGGCTTGACGCCCATATGAATCATACGTTGCATGGCACGCTCATGGGCTTCTTGGCTGACGTCCCCACAGGCATCAGCAATGACGTAAACTTCATAGCCCTCAGCTAGTGCTGACAGCGCTGGCCCGACAATACATACGCCTGTCCACAGGCCTGCTAGTACTAATTTTTTTTTCCCTGTACCTGTGATGGCTTGGTAAGCCGCCTCGTCCTCCCAGGTATTCATGCTTGTACGGTCAATGTAATTTGTGCTGGCTTGTGGATAATACGTTTCAATTTCCGGAAAAACAGGGCCAGAAAAGCTTTCTTCCGCTACAGTGGTCACAATGGTCGGAACATTGAATATTTTGGAAGCACCGCAGATTACTGCGACATTGTTGCGCAGTTCTTCCATAGTAATGCTTTTCGTGGCAAATGCCATTTGGCCTTCGAAGTCGATCAAAACAAGTGCGTGGTTGCTTGGCGACAATAGTTCTAGTGATGGTTTCATAAATGTGTGTTTTATTGTTGTTTGACGATTGTTGAGATTCAATTTCTTTACCTTTTTTCTTATTGTATTGATAGTTAGTCTTTTGTGTTATTTTATTGGTTTTTTAAATTGACGATATATCGCCAATTGATTTTTTGTGTTAAAATATTTCAGTAAATCAATGATCTCTTCGTCCTTTCTCCATACCGAATGTCCCTTATGGATTTGCGAAGCTCCTACTGTATACCCAAATTTAGGCGGGTTAATTTTGCTGTTCATTGAACTAGTTCAAGAAAAATCAAGGCAGGGAAAATGGAATAAAACGGACTGAATTTAGGGATTTCGAATTGGTCAATTAAAGGTGTATAGAAGGCGAGTTCTTCTTTTTTGAGTTGTTTTTATAAAAAAAATAACTTTTATAGCTGTCGATAGCTTTTTTTGTTATTTATGTTATCTAAAAGCTAAATTTCCATTAAATGTATAGCTGCAAAACCTGTTTAGTTATTGATGTTATTAATATTAATTAAATATTTGTTAACGTTACGGTAAATTATAAACCAAGTCAAAGCATCAACTTTGATGCAAAATTCTAAACCAGACTAAAAATGCAGAAAACATTACTAATCAGTATGGCATTGGGTCTCTCATACCCAACTTGGGCTAATGTAGAGCGTGATTATGTCAAATTGACCAAAGAGACGCACGGTGTTGCAGCTCAGTCTACCGTGAAAGGGGTGGTAAGAGACAAAAACGGAGCAGGCTTGTCGGGAGTTACCATCACCAATTTAACCAGCCAAAAAACAACCTCAACGAATGTAGCGGGTCAGTTCACGATGGAAGCTAGTGTAGGGCAAAAACTCAAATTGACAGGTATAGGCTACAGTGAAAAGATCGTCAGTGTGACCGGAGGGCAGATCGATGTCATCATGGAATCTAAAGACACTGAACTGGAAGAAGTCGTGGTGGTCGGTTATGGTACGCAGAAAAAAGTGAATCTGACCGGTGCTGTAGACCAGGTGGGGGCTGAGGCTTTTGAAGGACGCGTACTGGGCAACGCAAGCCAGATGCTCCAAGGGGTAATTCCCAACCTAAATGTAACGCCAGCAGATGGTAAACCCAATCGGGCGCCAAGTTTCAATATCCGTGGTACAACTTCCATTGGTCAGGGGGGGAGTGCACTTGTCCTTATCGACGGGGTCGAAGGGGATCTTTCTGCTATCAATCCCAATGATATCGAAAGTGTAACGACACTGAAGGATGCTGCTTCATCGGCCATCTATGGTTCCCGCGGAACGTTCGGGGTTGTACTTGTCACAACCAAACGCGCCAAGTCCGGAAAAACGTCTATCAACTATTCGGGAAGTGGCTCTTTTCAGAAACCGATCGCTTTACCCAAATTTGTGACGGATGGCTACGAATATGCTTCGCATTTCTTCACAGCCTATAATGCCTGGAACAATTATTCCTCGATTCCGAGCAAGCTCAACAAGACACAGATCTTTACAACAGATTGGCTGGAGGAATTTAAGAGAAGAAAAGAACAGGGAATTACGGAGCAGGTCACGGTAGATGATAAGGGCAATTATGTATACTACGGTAACGAGGATTATTATGGCATGCTGATCAAGGACAATACCTTTGTCCAGGATCATAACCTCTCTATCAGCGGTAATTCTGAAAAAATGGATTACTATATTTCTGGCCGTGCTTACGATTATAACGGCATGTACCGCTATAATAGTGATAAATATAAGACCTATAATACGCGTGCAAAAGCAGGACTTCAGGTGACAGACTGGTTGCGGATCAGCAATAATATCGATTTTAACTACGCCAAATACAGAGATCCTTCCACAGCGGGAGAAGGCGGCAATATCTGGCGTAATATTGCAGATGAGGGGCATCCTTCTTCACCAATTTTTAATCCCGACGGATCAATGAGTTTCTCGGCGGCCTACACTGTAGGGGATTTCATCTACGGCAAAAACGGGACGAACACAGCCAATCAGGATCTCCGCAATACCACGTCTTTTGAAACCAAGTTTTTAAACAATACTTTCCGTGTAAAGGGGGATCTGACTTTCAGAAACCGTGATTTTAGTTCAGTAAGGGTTCGTGTGCCTGTCCCATATAGCACGCAGGAGGGAAAAATGCTGCGGCTGGAAACAAGTATGAATGATAATATTTATCAGGTAGACCAACGTTACCGTTACTTGTTCGGAAATCTTTACAGTGAATATGAACGTACACTAGGTGACCATTACTTTAAAGGTTTGCTCGGTTATAATTATGAACAACGGACTTATAATTCAACTTATATCACCAAGACCGGTCTGCTTAATGACGACGTAGAAAATATCAATCTGGCAGTAGGGCAGAATACCACAGCGACGGCGGGATATAACAAATACCGCAATGTCGGTGTATTTATGCGCGCCAATTACATCTTCAAAGACCGTTATCTTTTCGAATTCAATGGCCGGTATGACGGTTCGTCCAAATTCCCGACCAACCAACGGTGGGGATTGTTCCCTTCTGCATCCCTTGGGTGGCGTATATCGGAAGAACCTTTCTTCCAGGTGGACAAAAAGGCGCTGTCTGATCTGAAGCTGAGGGCTTCGTATGGTTCTTTGGGTAATGGTAATGTGGATCCTTATTCCTATCTGGATATTTACGAAATTAAGATTATGGACCGGGTGCTAAATGGTCAGAAACCTGCCTATACCTCGGTGCCTAAAGTTATTCCGGATAACTTAACTTGGGAAACCGCGCGTACGGCCAATTTAGGTCTTGACCTATCTTCCTTAAATGGGAAATTAACCTTTACCGGAGATATCTATCAGCGCAAAACCCTCAATATGTATACCCTAGGTGTTGCATTGCCGGATATTTTTGGAGCGGAATCACCAAAAGGGAACTATGCGGATATGACAACCAAAGGTTTTGAACTGAGCTTGACTTATAAGGATCGATTCGACCTTAATGGCAGTCCGTTCAACTGGTCTGTACGTGGAACGCTGGCAGATTATAAATCGAACATAGACCGTTATGAGAATAAAGAAGGTTTAATCAAAGACGGTTCCTATTACGAAGGACAGCGGATTGGTGAGATCTGGGGTTATGTAACCCAGGGATTATTCCAGAATCAGGCGGAGATTGATGGAGCAGCAAAACAAAAACTGATCAAATCGTCCAACAATGGAACGATCTATCCTGGAGATGTCCGTTTTACGGATCTCAATGGCGACGGTGTGATTGATTATGGAAACAATACGATCTACAGTCATGGTGATAGAACGGTCATCGGTAATGCCGATCCAAGGTATATCTATAGTTTTAACCTCAATTTGGATTGGAAGGGGATCTACTTTTCTTCATTTTTCCAGGGAGTAGGGAAGCAGAACTGGTATCCGAGCAATGAGTCGATTTTCTGGGGACAGTACAATAGACCTTATAACAATTTACCGGAATGGCATCTCAATAATTACTGGACAGAAGATAATCCGAATGGTTATTTCCCACGTTATGCCGGCTATAACGAGTCTATTAAAACAACACCCCAAACGAGGTACCTGCAAAATGTGGCCTATATTCGGATGAAAAACTTACAGATCGGGTACAGCTTTCCTAAGTCTGTGACTAACCGATTAAAGATCAGTAGTCTTCGTGCAGGCCTATCGGGTGAAAACCTATGGACCTGGTCACCGCTTTACAAAAAGACGAAGGATCTCGATGTCGGCAACCTGGGCAAATCGGATCCTGAAATCGGAACAGGGTCCGGTGACGGATTTAATTATCCGATCATGAAGAGCATCAGTTTTAACTTATCTATTGGCTTATAGTTTTATATTAACATGAAAAGATTGTTTTATATACCTGTTGTTGCACTATTATTCAGTTCTTGCGAACTGAATGAGCTGCCTAAGGCGGGAGCTACCGAAGAAGATATCTTTGGCAGTGAAAGTGGATTAAAAAATTACAGTAACTCCTTCTATCGGAATATCACTTCGGGAAGTGACGCTTATAAGGGCGATGCAATGGCCGATTATTCGGCCGTAAACAGCCTAAATGATTTTATGGTCGGCGGTGCTTATAGCGCGGAGATCAGTTCGGGCTGGTCATGGACGACCTTGCGCAATATCAATCAATTGATCGCTAAGTGCAACAGTCCCAAATTGAATGATGCCATAAAAAATAATTATATCGGCCTGGCCCGCTTTTTTAGAGCTTGGTTTTATTATGAAAAAGTGGTGCGCTTTGGCGATGTGCCTTGGGTAGATCATCCGCTGGCAGTGGATGAAACAGACATCCTCAAGGCACCACGCGATTCGCGTGAAGTGGTCATGAAGCACATCATGGAAGATCTGGACTTTGCCTACGCTAATATCACCAATACGGGAGGCGATGGCAGTACGGTTAATAAATGGACCGCACTTGGTCTAAAAACGAGGATTGCACTATTTGAGGGTACATTCCGTAAATATCATAAACTCAATCTTGCTACACAGCCGGAGGTGTTTTTTCAGATGGCAGTAGATGCTGGAAAGATCTTAATGGAAAATGGCCCTTATGGACTTAATATCTCTGCAGATCCCAAGACTTCACAGCGAATGTTGTTTACCAGCAATGCACCGGTGACCAAAGAGGTTATGCTGGCGGTAACCTTTAGCAAGGATCTTGCGCTGTTGAATGATGCGAATTGGTGGTGGACGTCGGCTACCTATGGCCCCCGTCTGAGCTTGGTAAGACCCTTTATCAATACTTTTTTGAATGTTGATGGTACCCCCTATACGGATAGACCCAACTTTCAGACGGAGGAGTTCTATGAGGAATGTCAAAATCGCGACCTGCGGCTTGCACAGTTGATCCGCACACCGGGTTACTCGCGTAATGGACAGGCGGCGCCTCCAAATTTTGCGAGTTTCACCTATACAGGCTATCAGCCGATTAAGTATACATTGGACGACCCATATTATGACAACGGCGGGTACAATACAAATGCGGTTCCGCTAATGCGTTATGCGGAGGTGTTGCTAAATTATGCCGAAGCGAAACAGGAACTCGGTACCTTTACTGATGCGGACTGGTCCAAAACCATTGGTGCGCTGCGTGCAAGAGCAGGGATCAATAATGGAATCAACAGCTTGCCCACCAAAGTTGATAATTATCTGAAAAATACATTTTTCCCTGATGTAAACAGTCCTGTGCTTTTGGAAATCCGCCGGGAAAGACAGGTGGAGCTGGCGCTGGAAGGATTCCGTTTCAACGATTTGAAACGCTGGAAACTTGGACCGTTAATGGCCAATTTACCCTGGACAGGTATCTATATTCCAGCGCTGGATAAATTGATCGATATCGATCATAACGGTACACCTGATGTTGTCTTTTATGACGGCAGTAAATCTGCTCCTTCGATCAATGTCCCTGCAGGAGTGGCCAAAGTGGCTATTGGGGGCAAGAGCACCAACTTCCAGACGATGACTTCAGACAATCACCTGGAATGGTTTAAAGCTGTTAAGCGTACTTGGGATGACAACAACAAGCAATACCTTTATCCGATTCCGTCTGCAGCAATCGTGTTGAACAGTAATCTGACGCAGAATCCGGGTTGGAGCAAATAAGCATTATTTGATGCGTTTTGGAAATCAACGAGAGGCCTCTTGCTATAAACAAGAGGCCTCTGATTTTTCGATAGGCGAACGATATGATATTTAGGCTAAAATGTGTAAGGAACTGTTATCGACGCTCCTGATATATACCAATTTCATGAATGACAGCACGATCTTTTTGGGGTTTGATGCTGAAACGTAATTTTTGTCCCAATACTTGGTCAAAGCGAAAGATCTTGATGCGACCCTGCTGCACGGCTGTGGCTACAATAGGTTGCCATTTACCATCCTTCAGGTAAGATAGACTGTATTGTGCCGGATGATCTTTTCCCTCGGTAATGACAATGCTGTTGAAGCTTTTGCTGCGGTCAAAATCCATTTCATACCAGAGCTCCCCTTTAACGAGCGGGTTGGAAACCCAAGCGCTGCCAAAGTTATCATCGTTAGCAAAATCCATGATATTCATATCGTCGCTCCAGCTGCTGTATGAAGATACTTGCTTAGCAATATTGTGGTCGACAATAGGAGCTTGGTAGTCTGGTAAAGTGCTGTAGTTGGGCCTGTTTTTGTACAATGTGCCGATTTTTTTCAAGGCGTCGAGCGCATTTTGATCCATGAGACCATCACTGTTTGGGGCTACATTGAGCATAAAGTTGCAATAGGCACTGTTGTATGGGATAATGAATTTCTCAACCAGCTCATTGACATCCTTAACGGCTGTATTTGGAAATGAGGTTTTCCAGAACCAATTCTGCTGTAAGGGAAGGCAAGCCATCGCAGGGAGTTTGTTGTGTTCTTTGGAAATAAATTGCCCGGCTCCTTGTTCGTAAGATTTGATATCTGTATAAAAGAGGGCATCACCAGGGTATTTTGCTGAATTGAGGTCCATCAATAAGCATTTGGGCTGTAATGATTTGACCAGGTAGTAGATGTCATCGAAAGGAACGTCATCGTAAGAAATGCGTGACCAAGGTGCATCCCAGCCATCAATTACCAAGGCGTCGATTTCTCCATATTGGCTGAGCAATTCGGTCAGCTGATCTTTGATCAGCTGGATATGGGCTTTGGTAATGGTGTGTGGCCGTATACCTTGGTGCATATCCAGTATTGAATAATACAGCATTATCCGAAGGCCATTTTTGCGAAAGGCTTCCGTAAATTCCTTGACAACATCACGGTGTAAAGGTGTATTCATGACGTTGTAGTCTGTGGTTTTGGTGTTCCAGATCGGGAAGCCGCTGTGGTGCTTGGTGGTCAGGCAGCCGTAACTCATATTTGCTGATTTAGCCGCTTTGGCCCATTGATCTGCATTGAGTTTGGGCGATTTGAACAATTGAAGAGCAGCATTGGGATCGGACCAGTCCTGTTCCATAAAAGTGGGCATACCATAATGGATAAACATTCCAAATCCTAGATTGACAAAATCGAGCTGGCTCTGCTCGAGTACTTTTTTTGAAAAACTGGTTTGCGCAAACAGATTTTGGCCCAGCAGGAGGCAACATAGACAGAGTAGCGTCTGGGAAATTTTGGACATAATTTGTTAATTTGTTAGGCTGTAAAGATAGGGTAAGAAGGAGTATCCTGTGTTTAACAGAAACCTAATGAAAGCCTAATAAAAGCCTAATGGGTATCTTGGATCGATAAATAGATATTATTTTTAAACCATGAACAGCGCCGGTAGAAATATATATCCCTGGGCATTTGGCACCAGCTTCCTGACCTTGACCCTGTTGATCGGTTTTTTGATCTTCAATACATATAAGCTTGAAGATAAAAATTACCAGATCGGACAGCTCAGTCTGATTCAGAATGCCTATGGTGCTGCAGTAATGGACGATAAGATATTCCCCGGTGGTAATATGATATTCCAGACTTCATTGGTGCCATGTCTTTCGATGTGGTATGAAAAGGAGCACACTGGTGCCTCAGATGCTTCTGAATTTGCACAACAATGTATAGAACCTTTTCTCAAGCGCTTGCGGCAAGAGCAATCACTGGATAGCATCTTTCAGCAGATCGTACAGCAGCAGCAACTTGATAGCGATCTCGTCTATCTATTTCATTTTGATAAATTGGAAGTTTACGATGCTGCTGCTAAGGATTGGAAGGTCTTTTATGAAACGGCCAGCGATAATCCTGCTGGGGCGATAAGCGGTAGACTTGAAAATCCAGGGCTAAATAATCGGGTATTTGAACTATCGGTGAGCGATAAAAACCCACGTCCCTATCGGTTTACGTATAGCCTATATGTTGATTATGAGAATCGGGGCTGGCGGATTTTCCAAGAGATGGCACCCGTTTTTTTGCTGTCTTTGGCCTGTATTGCTGTCATTGTGCTACTTAGTTACCGGACCTATAAAAATTGGATCAGCCAGCGTAAGCTTGCCGATCTCAAAACAAGTTTTCTGAACCATATGCGGCATGAATTCAATACACCACTCACGACAATACTGATCAGTGCACATAGCCTGATTGACCATGAGACCAACAGAGACAAGCGGGAAGTGGAGCAGCTGGGGCTAGTCGTGGAGCGGCAGGCAAAGCGGCTCAAAGCTTATTTTGAACAGGTTATGGGATCTGTTGCCTTACAAGAAAGGCCACCAAAAGTCGTGCAGCTTCCGCTGAACCGGCTGACAGAGCAGCTGCTGGATGAGCTTCGCTTGCGTTATCAAGATGAGATTGAAATCCGATACGAAGCACTATCGGCTGACGTAGAAATGAAACTAGACGAAGATTATTATTTTTCGATTTTAGATAATCTGGTGTCCAATGCCATCAAATTTAATCATAGTGATCAAAAAACTATTCGGTTTACCTGGCAGTTGACACAAGGCCAATATGGTCTCAAAGTAGCAGATAATGGATCTGGTATAGCCTCCAATGAACGTTCTAAAGTATTTACAGCATTTTATCGGGGAAGATTATCGGGTAATAAACCGGGACTTGGATTAGGTTTGTATTACATTAAATCCTGTTTGGACCGTTTGGGCTGGACAATTCATATCGAAGAAAAGCCAAGTGCTGGGACGATTTTTTATATTTACATGGGCAATGCGGCATTCAATGGCAAAAGACAAGATTGATATTCTTTTGATCGAAGACGAACCCGATCTGGGAGAGGTTTTTTCGCGCTATTTGCGCTACAAAGGATTTACGGTGCTTTGGGAAAGTACGGCTGAAGGGGGCTGGGAAAATTTTCAGCGTGTTTCTGTCAAACTCCTGATCATCGATATCCAGCTGCCCGATGGTAATGGTTTTGATCTTGCACAACGGATGATCGCTAGTAATCCGGGACAGCCTGTTTTCTTTTTGACAGCACTTCATGAACGCAACGCTCGATTAAAGGGGCTTTCTTTAGGCGCTGTTGATTATATTGCCAAACCTTTTGATATGGACGAAATATTGCTCAAGATTCGCAATTTATTGAAGGTGGCATCCGTTTCAGACAAAGATGCTCTTTTACAGGTAGAATTGCAGATCGGCAACCTGCGGCTCAATATGGAGCGGTTTACACTGGATAATGGTTTACAACAGGTGCAAAAACTCACTGTCAGGGAAGCAGAATTGCTGCATTTTTTGATTCTGAATAAAAATATGTTGGTCAGTAAAAAAGATCTACTCTTGCAATTTTGGGGCAATACAGACTTTTTCAATGGCAAGAGTTTGGAAGTTTTTATCTCCAGGCTCCGCAAGTTATTGCAGATGGATCGTAAACTCCACATCGAAAGTATCTATGGTGCGGGTTATATATTACATGAACATATCTAATTCTTTTTTACACGAAGATCAATACAATGATATACGAAAATATTCTAAAAAATGTGTCTAAGTGCATTACTTTGACCGCAGAAGAGACCGAGCAGTTCACAGGTATGTTAACGACAAAAAAAGTTCCCAAGAAGACCATGTTATTGGAGGAAGGGGAGATCTGCCAGTTTGAAGGTTATCTGCAAAAGGGCTGCGTGCGGATCTACTACCTCGACGAAAATGGCTTCGAAGTAACTTTAGCCTTTGCGGTCGAAGACTGGTGGATCAGTGATATTGCATCTTTTCATTATCATACGCCTTCGAGCCTCTACATGGAAACATTGGAAGATAGTGAGTTTTTAATGCTGACACCAGATACCAAAGAGTGGCTGCTGGAGGTGGTTCCAAAATTTGAACGTGTATTTCGTATGCTGGTTCAGCGCCGGCTCGCTGTTTTGCAGAATAGGTTGATCCATACGATGGCCAAACCTGCTGCGGATCGATACCTCGAATTTATCGAGCTTTATCCGACGATATCCCAGCGAGTGCCACAGTATTATATTGCTTCTTATTTGGGTGTTTCGCCGGAATTTGTCAGTATTATACGAAAACGGCTTGCAGCAAAGAAATAGTCGCAGCATTTGTTGCCAGTGGCTCAACAACCTCGGATGTATTTTAAATACTGAAGAATTGGGCTATTTTTATGCTTGAGCTTTTGAGGATGTATAAATTGAGCTTTCGGGCAATTGGATTTTGTGAAAGGTATTGGATATTTGTTACCTTTAGGCGAGGGCGGTGTTTGGATATCGGTACCAATGATCGCTGGGCTGTATAAAGAAATAATAATGAGCATAGAAGAGAATGATTTCGGGAGGGCTTTTTTGTATTCCTGTTATGTCGAAAAAGTATTTGGCCACGAACAGTTTATCCCTGAGCATGTGGTGTTTTTTCAGTTGTCCGGTGAGACGCATCTCGACCATCAGAAGGGAAAACTAATCGCCACCGAGGGGCAGCTAGTTGTGGCACGTAGAAACCAATTGGCTAAAGCTTTTAAGCATCCGGCAGCCAATAATGTTTACAAATCTGTTTCCGTATTGCTGCAAGCGGATCGCCTGAAGCAATATGCGATGGATCATCACCTTAGTTCGGATAAAAAATACGTAGGGGAGTCCAATGTCGTGCTGGAAAGCAACCTGTTTATCAAAAGTTATTTCGAATCATTGGCTCCTTATGCCGAGGCCGCGGATCGTGTGAGTCCGCAGATGGAACAGATCAAAATCTATGAACTGATTACCTTATTATTGGAGAGTTATCCGCAGCTGAAAGATCTGCTGTTTGACTTTTCGGAGCCACATAAGATAGATCTGGAACAGTTCATGGTCAGAAACTATCGGTATAATGTACCACTCGAAAACTTTGCGAAACTCACCGGGCGTAGCTTAGCGAGTTTTAAACGTGACTTTGAAAAGATATTTCAGACTTCACCCCGAAAATGGCTACAGGAAAAGCGTCTTTCCGAGGCCTATTACCTGATCGAAAATAAGCGTCAAAAGCCTTCCGATTTTTATCTTGATCTCGGCTTTGAAAACCTCTCTCATTTTTATTCTTCTTTCAAGGAGAAATTTGGGATAACACCGGCGACCATCAACTCGGTCGCATAGAATTATTTTCGCCACCAATAGCTAGGTTCTGTAGGAGCCTGATCAAGGTTGATGACCTGGCCGATCATCGGAGTAAGCAAGGGTTGCTGCTGTTTTGTAGCCTCCGCGGAAATGCGTTCCAAAGGTTCGTTCCAAGCATGATTGGCAAGTACAAACTTGGATGAATGGACGGGAAACAGCAAGGTGGCTTTGAGGTCATGCGCTGCCTGGACAACCTCTTCTGGCATCATGTGGATATGTTTCCAGCTGAGGTCATATTGGCCATTTTCCAATATGGCGAGATCAAAGGGACCTAATTGATGGCCGATTTCTATAAAATGGCTATCGTAGCCACTATCTCCTCCTAAATAGAGTTTTAAGGAAGGTGTCTGAAGGACGTAGGAGGCCCATAAGGTATTAGCGGTAAAGATGCTGCGACCCGAGAAATGTCGTGCCGGGGTGACCGTTACCTGAAATCCGTCGCCAAGATCGACCTGATCCCACCAGTCTTTTTCGATGATCTGTTCAGGACGATACCCCCAATATTCGAGGTGGGAACCAACACCAAGACCAACAATGACCTTTCCAACTCGGGGCTGTAATGCCTTTAGCGTTTTGTAGTCCATGTGATCATAATGGTCGTGTGATATAAATAGAAAGTCAATCGGCGGCAGGTCAGCCGCGGTAGAGACATCGGCCCCTTTAAAAGCCTTTACACTGCCCGGAATAGGAGAGGCGCTGCCACTGAATACGGGATCGACGAGGATGTTCTTGCCATCTAAACGAAGGAAATAGGAGGAGTGGCCAAACCAAACAAGTCCATGAGACTGACTTAGAACTTTTGTCCAGTTGACGCTCATCGTAGGTATAGCATGTTTGGGACTTGTTTCGTCCGAGCGCTTAAAAAAATAATCGTATAGAGCCACCGTCCATGGTTGTGTTAACTGTGGTGTGGGACTCATATTGCGAAATTTACCGTCCTTAAATTGCTTGGATAGCTGTATGCGCTGAAGTCTTTCGCCCGAAGGTCTTCTGCCAAATTGTGGATGCATCATATATAGTCCGATGAAAGCGATGAGAACAGTTAGCCCTAAGATTGTTCTTTTCAAAAATCGAAGCCACTTATTGCTGTTGTTTTTTGTTGTCATCTGCATTGTTGTATGGCAACAAAGATAGGGCCCAAAAGAAGGTTGTTTTTTTGCCGATGGCTCAGTTTTATGTGCTGTATGGCTCAAATATTCATAGCTCTCCGTGTGATTACTGCTAATAAAAGATAAATCTATTAGATCAAGCATCTTATAAATTGTCTTTATTTTTGTAATTTTTATGGTTTAAGTCTGTTTTTGCCGAAATATTTCTTGAAATTTTAGGCTGAATTCTTTTTTTTTGAAAGTTATTGTATGTTTAAGTAAGAATAGATAAAGATTTACGGATACCTCGTAAATAAAATCTATTAATTTAGTAGATTATGGTAGAGCAATTTGTATATTTGACCAGTTTCACAATGACCTAACTTTAAAAATACTGCAGATATGGAACTAGCAGATTTAGAAAAGCATTGGCTTATCTCTTTGCAAAAGGGTGATAGACATGTTTTTGCGGATATTTATGAATTTTATTGGAAAAGACTGTTGGGTATTGCCTTTAATTTAACTAAAGACAAGCAGGCAGCTGAGGAGATTGTACAGGAAGTCTTCGTCTCGTTATGGAAAAGACGTGAGGAGCTTGTTATAAAATCCCTGTCGCACTATCTAGCGACTGCTGTTAAATTTGCAACGTTTAAGGCATTGCGGCGGACAAGACGACATGCGGAGATTTTGATGAACAGTATCGTCTCTGATCCCCTCTATCAGCCGGATCAAAATACAATCGATGCCCGTTTCTTACAGGAATATCTTCATGATATCGTCGAAACATTACCAGACCGCTGCAAGCTGGTCTTCCAGCTTAGCCGCGAAGAACATTTTTCCAATCGTGAAATAGCATCAGAACTCCAAATTTCTGAAAAGGCGGTAGAAGCCAATATTACCCGCGCGCTAAAAGTGCTTCGCGTTCAATTGCGCAAGGTGGGTTTTATCTTTATATTTTTTATTTAAAAAAAAACAATTTGAATATAGGGGTACCCATGATCATGTGGTACTACCATATAATGGACGATTTCATGGACAATAATAATTTGCATCAACTCATCGATAAATACCTTCAGGGAACCATTTCTGCAGAAGAAAAGGAGCATTTGTTGCTTTGGTATCGTCAGCAACAGGATCAGGAGGGCATCTGGGAGCTGGAACCCGGAGAAACAGAGCCAGAGGTTGGCGCAAGGATGAAAGCTAATATTTGGAAAAATATGGAAGCGGCTCCCGTGCGTAAGCGGCTTTATTGGCCTTATGCTGCTGTAGCTGCAACACTTTTATTAGCGTCTTTCGTTGTTTTTATGCGAAATAAATCCGTTCAGCCTGAACAGCAGGTCGCGTTTTCCAAATCGGAAGGAACAGCGAATCGATTTGTCCTTTTGCCAGATAGTTCGCGTGTTGTTTTGCGGGCTGGAAGCAAATTAAGTTACCCCACTACTTTCGATAAAGAAACACGTGAAGTGAGTCTGGAAGGTGAGGCCTATTTTGATATTACACATAAAGAGAGGCAGCCTTTTATTATCCATACCGGGGATATTAAAACTACCGTGTTGGGAACGGCATTTACGATCCGGCACCCACTTGGTAGTAAACAGATTGAAGTTCTGGTCGAACGTGGCAAAGTAAGAGTGGAAGATGAAAAACAGGTTTTTGCCACATTGGTTGCAGACCAGAAAATTGATATCAGGGAACCGCAGTCCAAACCTACAGTTGAAACAATAAATACAGCATCGGCACTGATCTGGAAAAAACAGGATATGGCTTTTGATGCCGTGGCCTTTGGTGATTTAGCCAAAAACCTGGAAAAACGCTACGCTGTGAAAGTACATTTTATGAATCCGGATCTTCAAAATTGCCCTGTTAGTGGAAAATTTACAGGCAGCGAAACCATTGAGGAGGTATTATTAAATATCTGTGCTACACGGAATGCAGCTTATCATAAGACTGCGGATGGGTTTTATGAAATACAGGGGACAGGATGCCCTTGAAAAGGCACGCGAAAATAAAAAACTAACATACCTTAACTTAACGATCAACACCTAATGAAAATGAAAAAACAGACGTAACAGCAAGTGATATAGTAAAAACTCCCTGGCCGTAGGAAGCAAACAGGGAGCTGAGCTTATTCGATTATTGTCAAACAATTAAACCCAATACAAATAATGCAAAAATTCTTGTTTTTTGCAAGTGGGGATTATTTTGCCCACTTTAACCCTAAACATCGCAAAATCTTTCTATCTACCATGAAAGTAAATTTGGTCGGGGCTTTGTTGCTATCCAGTTCATTACAATTGATGGCACTGCCCGAAACGTTGGGTCAACGGATGAACACAGTGAAAATCCATATGGGATCCTCTGCGCATTCATTAAAAAAGGCTCTCCAGGAACTTGAAAATAAATCAGGGATTACTATTTTTTACCCCAGTGACCTAGTGGAACAGTATACGGTACCCGCTATGGATAGGCAATCGCGGTCTGTGGCGGAGACTTTAGCACTTATGCTCCAGCAGACCAGCCTGAATTTTAAGGAAACCTCTTTGGGTATTGTTCTTTTTGAGGATCAGGACAAACAGAATAAAGTCAAAAATGAGCGGGAGCAACCCCGACGTATCGGCGGTATTGTGCTGGATGATAGGGGAAAGCCTATAGCCGGTGTGACTGTCCTGGCTAGGGCTGGTAAGGAATCGGTAACATCTGTGGGAAGCAGTACCGCGACGGATCAAAATGGGCATTGGGGATTGCCGATCGCCGGAAATGCCTCTATGCTAGTCTTCTCAATGATCGGTTATGAAACCCAGGAAATTGCCCTCTCGGGCAGAACCGAATTTAGGGTGGTTATGAAAACTGTTGAGAATAGGATTGAAGATGTCGTTGTAACGGGACTTTTTGAGCGACCAAAAGAAATGTATACCGGTGCGGCGCGATCTTTTACCAAAGAACAGCTGCAAAATGTGAGTAGTGACAATGTGCTATCGGCTATAAAATCGCTGGATCCATCCTTTCAGATGCCTGAAAACCTCAACTTAGGGTCCAATCCCAATGCATTGCCCGAGGTTACATTGCGTGGGGGGAACAGCCTTATCGATCCCAATAGCAGCGGAAGCAACCCTTTTAATTACTCGAATAACCCCAATACGCCCTTGTTTATTCTGGATGGGTTTGAGGTATCACTTTCCCGGATCAATGACCTTGATCTGACCCGTGTCAAAAGTATAGACTTGCTAAAAGATGCTACTGCAACATCTATTTACGGATCTCGTGCCGCAAATGGTGTGGTAGTCATCGAAACCATTCGTCCAAAATCAGGTAAGCTGCAAGTCACTTACACCGGTAATATAACATTGGAAATGCCTGATCTGAAAGGTTATGATGTACTTAATGCCGCCGAGAAATTGGAACTTGAACGAAAGATTGGCGTATATGACTATAGTTGGAATAGTACCGATCAGCAGTTAAAAACCATCTATAATAGCCGTCTGGCGGCCGTTCGTTCGGGTGTCAATACCGATTGGCTGGCACAGCCCGTGCGTACCGGGGTTGGACAGAAACACAATCTCTACCTCGAGGGAGGACGAGAGGAAGTTCAGTATGGTGTCAACCTCAACTATTATAACAATGCAGGTGTGATGAAGGGATCCAGCCGGAAAACCATGACCGGAAATACGTTTTTGGCTTATCGCTTTAAAAACCTTATCTTCAAGAATGATCTCACCTTAGTATCCAATAAAGGAACAAATTCTCCCTATGGTTCATTTAGGCAGTATGCCCAGTTAAATCCCTATTGGACTCCACACAACTCGGACGGATCATATAAGATTTACCTCGAAGATATTCTCAATGAGGACACAGGAAAGCGTCTGACAAATTTCGATAGCTATGATAATCTTACCGGCTATATCGGGAGACCTGTCAATCCGCTTTATGATGCCGCATTGAATCTCGTAGATCAAACCAATTACCATAGCATTATCAATAATTTTGCGCTGGAATGGCAGGCTTATAGCTGGTTAAAATTAAAAGGAACATTTGCTTACCTCTACCAGGCGGACGAAGCCGACCGTTTTTTACCTGCACAGCATTCCTCCTTTACCAATGTAGCTACCTTTGAAAAAGGTTCCTATACCAAAGGTTACGGTAAAAATCAGCGTTATGAAGGGATATTCTCTGCCAATTTCAATAAGACCTTCGACAAGAACTTAATATTTGCAACAGTGGGTGCAAATATCAGCCAAGAAAATAACCATACGGAAACATTTAAAGTGGTCGGTTTCCCAAATGCAAGCATGGACAACATGAGCCAAGGCCTCCAGTTTGCAACAGGAACAAGACCCGAAGGAACAGAGAATATTAAACGTCTGGCGGGACTATTTTCCAATCTTTCTTTTTCGCATGATAACCGCTATTTATTAGATTTTTCTTTCCGTCTGGATGGGTCTTCTCAATTTGGAAGTGATAATAGGTTTGCACCATTCTGGTCTGCTGGGGCTGGATGGAATCTGCATAAGGAGCATTTTCTAGCTCAGGTCAAAGGAGTAGACCGACTTAAATTAAGGTATTCTTTCGGTTACACCGGATCCCAGAACTTCGATTCTTTTTATGGTAAAACAACCTCCCAATATTTCAATTCCACAGATTACAGGGGAATGATTGGTACGTATTTGCTTGGATTTGGCAATAATGCTCTCGCTTGGCAAAAGACGCAGAAAAATAATATTGGTCTGGATCTCACACTTTTTAAGCGTTTTGATCTAACAGCCAACTACTATATCGAAAAGACTGAAGGTTCCATTGCGAGTATCTCTACAGCACCTTCGACCGGATTTGATCAGTATAAAGAGAATATGGGAGATCTCGAAGCGAAAGGATGGGAACTTTATACACGGTATAATATTTTGGCAAATAGTACGAATAGAAATAACTGGTCCGTCTTTGTAAACCTTTTTTCTGTGAAGACCAAGATCACCAAAGTATCAAATACCATTGCGGCATTAAATAAAGCGGCCAATGAGGAGCTTTCCTCGCTTCCGATTACACGCTATGCAGAAGGGCAGTCGCAGACCGCCATATGGGCAGTACCGTCGCTCGGAATTGACCCTGCATCAGGGTATGAGATCTTCAGAACACGAGATGGTAAATTGACGAATACATATAATCCGTTGGATCAGGTTATTGTTGGCGACTCCCGCAGCGATGTGGAGGGAACCTTCGGAACCAATTTTGAATATAATGGAATTGGTTTCAATGCATTCTTTCGATTTAGATTGGGGGGGCAAACATACAATCAAACTTTAGCCGATCGCGTTGAGAATGTCAATGCCAGACTTTATAATGTCGATCGGAGAGTCGCTGAAGAGCGATGGATGAAACAGGGAGATTATGTGTTTTACAAAGGCTTGATCGATGCTGATGGTTATGCAATTACTACACCTACCTACGCAACATCCCGCTTTGTGCAGAATGACAATCTGCTTTCCCTTGAAAGCGTTTCGTTATTCTATCGATTTAAAGATCAACTTACCAAACGTTGGCGAATGAGCAATACCAAAATATCTTTATATTCCAATGAGGTGCTCAGGATGTCATCGATTCGACGGGAACGTGGGCTGGATTATCCTTTCGCCCGCTCATTTACGCTACAATTATCGACCAGTTTTTAAAGCAACGCAGATGAAAAATACTTATAGAAACAAGACTTATATCGTATTGCTTATGGTAGGATTGGGTATATTAACACAATCTTGCAACAAATGGCTAGATGTACAGCCGAGCACACAGACTACCGAAGAAAAGCAGTTTTCCTCCGAACAGGGGTATAAGGATGCTCTGATCGGCATTTATCAGAAGATGGCTCAGACAAATAGCTATGGGAAAGATCTTACCTACGGCTGCTTGGATGTGCTCGCTCAGCTTTATCAGAATAAAGCAAACGCAAATACGGACACATACGGTCAGCTAGCAAGATACAATTACACGGATGGAAGTGTCAAAGTAATATTAAGCAGTTTGTGGAGTACACAGTACAGTACCATTGCTCAGGCTAATTACATCCTGAAGGATATCGATACAGATAAGGGGCTTTTCAGCGGAATAAATTTTCAGCTGGTGAAAGGAGAGGCTCTGGCAACACGTGCACTGCTTCACTTTGATCTCTTACGCCTTTTTGCGGCGGCACCGCTCGCAAATTCTGCAGCAGAAACATCAGGTATTCCGTACATGACGGCATTTACGGTCAGTCCCGGTAAGGAACTCTCGCGTACCGAAGTACTCTCACTTGTGGAAAAAGACCTGAAAGAAGCCGAAACATTATTGGCGGCGTACCCAATAATAGACCAGATTAAAGATAATACAACGAGCACTTCATTGGAAGTCTTTACTATGTTTCGTCAAAATAGACTGAATGTATGGGCAGTAAAGGCCCTATTGGCCCGGGTTTATCTCTATAAAGGCGACAAGGCCAATGCACTGAAATATGCCAAAGAGGTAATTGAAAGTCAGAAGTTCGAATTTATCAACGGAAACACTAATACAGTAAATGCAGCCACGGCTACTTCCAATGCAATTTTCAGTACCGAGCATATTTTTTCGATTTACAAATCCAACTTAAAGGATGTTTCAGATCGGTATTTCAAAACTGAAGCCGGAGCGGCAGAAAACGAGGATCTATTTACGACATTGGCTAACCTAAATAGTTGGTACGAGGTTTCGGTTTCGGGACATGCCATTGATATTCGTGGACCGCAGGCTTCCAATAGCCGTTGGAATCAATTTAATGCCAGTACCGTATACAGTAATAAATACTATGTGGGTAACAATGTGAATAATGTGAATCAAAAATTAATCCCTGTCATCAAACTTTCAGAGGTGTATTATATTGCTGCAGAGGCTAGTGAAACCATAGACCAAGCCCTAGTATACCTCAATAAGGTCCGGACGGCAAGGTTAATACCAGCTTTATCCGCAAGTACAATCAATACAGATGCCTTGTTAGAAGGCGAACTGTTTAAAGAATACCGCAAGGACTTTTATGCCGAAGGCCAATTGTGGTATTATTATAAACGGAAAAACTATAGTACCCTGCAAAATACGGTAGGGGGAACGATGAATAGCGCAAAATATGATTTTCCATTACCGGATAATGAAATTGAATTTGGTCTGAATTAAACAGCATGATGAAAAGATTACTCAGCTTTATTGGGGCAAGTACAGCTCTACTGTTCTCCATACTAGGATGTAAGGAGGACGATAAATTAATGTTCGATGACAGTGATCCCAAAGTTTCCTTTGATAAACGTTATGCAGGGACACTTGTAGATAGTGTAAATTATAGTTTTGCCTTTCAGTCTAAAGATATCATTACAGATACCGTTCAACTTCCGGTTCGGATCATCGGTTTACCCCGAAATACAGATCGTAATATCGCTATAGCACTGTCAGCGGGTTCGACGGCAAAAGAAGGTTATCATTACAAGCTAGAAAATATGGTTATTCCAGCAAACGCTTCGGATGGGACCGTCGATGTAATATTTTTTCGGCGTGCCGGGCTCAAAGACAGTGTGATAACAGGTGAATTGAAGATTATAGCAAATGCTGATTTCAAACCGGGCTATGACGACAATGCCGTGTCGGCAGTTTTAGATCGATTGACCTGGCGGTTTACTTTGACAGATAAACTGGAAAAACCGAGTATCTGGGATTCATATTGGAAAAACCTGTTTGGCGACTATTCCAATACAAAAATTCTGTTCTTGACTGAATTGCTTAACTATACCAATTGGAATCAAGGGGGTTTGTTTCCGCAGGACAGTAATCGAATGCTTGCACAGGCCAGATTGGGTATCTACGAATATGAAAAAATACATGGTCCCATGATTGATGAAAATGGTAACCGCGTTATTATTCCTTAACTGAATTATCATGAAAATAAATAGATTATATTACATAATTTACCTGTTCTTAGTCGTCCTCTTAACTTTCTCCTGTGCGAAGGATGAGGGTAATTACAGTTATACAGAGCTGGTGAAAGTTAGTTTTCCAGAAGAAAAAAGTGATGCCACTATATTTATCAGACAGGGGGAACCCTTGATACTTTCACCTCAGGTGGCATACGATGGGGATGCCAATGACCTTTCTTATGAATGGTTCGTATATCTTAATTCAGCGAGTGCAAGTTATGTGCAGGATAGTGTGTTGATTGCCAGGACGAAAGCGTTGAATTATACCGTATCGCCAGATATATTTGTGCTTGGTGAAAATTACAAATTGACGTACAAGGTAACAAATAACAAAACGGGGATAGCAGCATTTCGATTCTACCAGCTCGCTGTTCAGGATTTGTTTACACAAGGCTGGATCTTTTTGGAAGACCGCAATGGAAAAGCAGATCTTTCAATGATCTTGCGCAATGGAACCTTGTATCACGATATTTACAGCGGAAGAAATGCAAATTACCCTATTGCCAACCCCAAAGGTTTTAGTATTTCACCACAATCCATTTCAGATGGAGTAGCACAGGATGGTAAAAAATTCTATATCGTAGGTGCCAATGATGCGATTGAGCTGGACGGCAATACGATGAAAAAACGCTTCGACTATGCCTATTTATTTTTTCAGGCTCCGGCAAGTGTCAAACCTGAATATATTGCTTGGGGAGGGTCTGTAGGTAATAATCTAGGATTATTAATCAATGACGGTAAATTGTATCCGAATATGGTTGGTGGATTTCCGGGAGCCAAGAAATTTGGTGCCGAGATGAAATCTGCTACGCATGAATATGATTATAATTTAGCGCCGCAACATATATCGGGCGCCAATTATTCGGACACTTATAACGTTTTTGTTTTTGATCGGCTGAATCGCTGTTTTTATGCTGTTACTTCGAGCACAATGAATGCTTTTGATGCCGCATCTCAGAATACGGCACTTTTTGATATGAACAATGTCGGATTGGATCTGATCAAATTGGATTCGTCTAATGTAAGTACGGTCCGTAATGCAGTAATGCGCAGTGTAGATGGTACTGAAGCATATTTGTTGCAGTTCAGGACGACGAGGACTGCTGCCGAGCCGACTATCAACGTGGCCAAGCAGCATTTGGACGCTCCAGGACTGGCCAAAGCGGTGGATCTAAGCTGCTCTACCTTGTCTCCACATATTTTTTATGTATCCGATAGCAAACTTTATCGCTATGAGGTGACCTCCAATACCTATACGGTAGAGTATCAATTGCCGAGTAATGAGAGTGTCAGTAAGATTAAATTTGAGCGGCATGGGTATGGACAGGGGCTGCCACGTTTGATTGTTGCGACCTGGAATGGAAATGAAGGGAAGGTCTATTATTTTAAAGTAAGTCCTACGGGTGCGATTCAGGAACTGGACAAAACTTTCGGTGGCTTTGGGAAAATTATTGACTTAGCCTATAAATACTAATTATAAAACAGACAAGAAATGAAATTTAAATTGATGATAGGCCTGTTGTTGGCCTCAGGAACAGTACTTGGTCAACAAGTGGACCGAGTTAAAATGGAACAATATTATAAAATCGCTAATGGGGGAAATGCGGCGAGTAAAGATTCATTAGCCAACGCTCTGCTTGTAGAATCCAAAAAGTATACCACGGAAGATGAGTACCGGACCGCTATCAATGTATTTCGTACATTGGAGAAAGAAGATAAACAATTAGCGTTGGAGAAGATCGCTACTAAAAAATACCCGAAAGGAAAAATCACCAGGGATGCTTTCGTTACTAACGTATTCTACAAGGCTGAAGAGACCGCTGCAAAGGAGAAAGCATACTTAGAACTAACAAAAAAATGGCCAGCTGCTAATTTCCCCGGTGATGAATTGACTTACGATTATGTGTTAGGTTCTTTGGCTACTTCTTTTGCAAAAGAAGGCAATGCAAAAAAAGCAAGTGGCTATCTAGCTGAAATGAAAGAGCGTTTTTGGCGTGGGAATGGCTATTTGCCTACTGGGCAGGCTTTATTGGCCGCGGGCGATACCGCTTCAGCTGCCCCAATTTTTAAGACAGCCATGGATGATGCTTATTATTATATCAGTCTGCCAGAGAATCAAAAAGACAATAAAGCCCGGTTTGCTGCTATGGGCTATGCGAGCTCAATGTCTGCCTATGTCAATATTTTGGTGGGACAGGGCAAGTATGAGGAAGCTCTTGGTTATATTGATAAGGCATTGACCGTTGCCCCGGATCAGGCCGATGGTCTGGCAAGAGTCCATTATAAGGCTTTACTTGGTGTAAACCGTAAATTGGAAGCGTATAATATTTTATCACGTCTGTATGCAAAAGGGCAATTTGATACAAAAACAGATCTAAAAAAATTGTATGCTGAGCTCAATGGCACGCTGGCGGGCTATGATCAATATAATGCGACACTTAAAGAAGAATTGGTGAAAAATATCCGTGAACATATTAAAGGAAACGAGGTCTTTAAAAAAGCACCAGATTTTGAATTGTTAAATCTGAAAGGTGATAAAGTGAGTTTGACAAGTCTTAAAGGGAAGGTCGTGGTGCTCGACTTCTGGGCTACTTGGTGTCAGCCTTGTGTACGCTCTTTTCCAGGAATGAAAGCAGCTCAGGAACTGTATGCAAATGATAAGGATGTACAATTTGTTTTTGTTAACACCTGGGAACGTGATAAAAACTACAAGGAGAATGTAGCGAAGTTTATTGATAAAAATCAATATCCTTTTGAGGTAATTTTTGATGATCAAAAAGATCCTGAAACAGGGAAAGTACTAGCCGGTAAATTGGGAATTAATGGTATTCCATCCAAATTTATTCTGGATAAGGAAGGCAATATTCGTTATATGCTGACCGGATCGACTCCAAATGTTGATTACATCAAATTGGAAATGCGCGAACTGATTGAATCTGCCAAAAAAGAGAAAAAAGGTTAGTTCGAAAAGAGCAGAGATTGATTGGCCAGACGTCAGGCTGCTTGCTAATAAATCATAAAGAAGCCCCTATTTCTAACATAGGGGCTTCTTTAGTTTCGGGTAAACTAGTTTTACAAATGCTTTATTAATCAATCAGAGGCTATTTCTTTGATTATTTGATTTGGTCAGGATAGGGGACCTGCTGACCCGTCGCTTTGTAAGTCGGTAGTTGCGCCTCCCAGGTCCGGAGCTGATCTGAAAGCAATTTGCTGAGTTCCTTGGTTTTTCCTTTCATTTTGGGGGCTAGGTTATTCAGCTCTCCAATATCGTCCTGGAGATTGTAGAGTTCCAATTTCCCATTTTTCATATCGTAAAGCAGCTTATAGTCTCCCTGTCGTACAGCGGAGAAGAAATTGATCCCCGGGCCATCAGGTACAGTCCATTTATTGGGAATATTCCATACCAAAGGGCGGCTATTCCAGTTGTTGGATTTATTTCCTTCCAGAAGCGGTAATAGGTTTTTTCCGTCGGATTTATCTTGGACCAGCTGATAGTTTTCTATTTTGGCCAAGCTGAGTATTGTCGGAAAGAGATCTTCGACCATCACAGGGGTAGCATCCGTATTGGCAGGATGCTGTTTGGCCTGTTTGATTAATAAGGGGATTCGGATACCGCCTTCGTAAACGGAGCCTTTGCCAGCTTTTAAGGGCAGATTTTGGGTATGGCTCGGTCCCGAGCGCATCGGGCTGAGGCTAAGTCCGCCATTGTCGCTCAGGAAAATAATGACAGTATTGTCGTACAGGTTTTTGTTTTTGAGAAATTGTATGATATCACCCATACTTTTGTCATAACCCTCGACCAGAGAGGCATAAGCCGCTTCAGTGGAATCTAAGCCACGGTCGAGGTATTTTTGCACAAAGCGTGGATCGGGTTGGATGGGGACATGGACCGCATAGTTGGAAAAATTAAGGAAAAAAGGTTCCTTGCGGCGTATAGGTTCCTCCAGTGCCTTTAGGGCCTCCCGGGTTAAGGCTTCCGTTAGAAATGTGGATGTACCGTGATATTCCATGAGATCGGGAACTGCCTGGTAACCTGCTTTTCCAGGAAGGTTACCATAATTCTGCTCGCCATAATAGTTTTGTGGATGTCCGGCGGAGTGCCCTGCAATATTGACCATAAAGCCCAAATTCAAAGGACTGGCACCAGGCGTTCCGGCAGACCCCCAGTGTGCTTTGCCCACATGAATGGTATAGTAACCATTGGCTTTGAGGATGCTTGGAAATGGAGTGGCATATACCGTATGTGGAACATTGGGCACAGGACTTAATCCGTTGATATTCCAATCTGGTGGATTCAACAATTCATCTTTACTATCTGTCGGCGTGTCAGCCTTGGGATGGGTCCAATTGGTGACACGATGATGAGCTGCATTTAAACCAGTTAGAAAACTCACTCGGGAAGGTGTGCAGACTGGCGTTGCATACGCATTGGTAAACTTGATCGCATCTTTGGCCAATGTTTCCAGATAAGGGGTATGGAATCTCTCATTGATCGGAGTCTTGACCTTGTAAAATGGTTCGGACATGTCCTGCCAACCGAGGTCATCCACAAAAAACACGATAATATTGGGGCGATCAGATTGCTGATTGACCTGCTTCTGGCCAGCAGATTGGGCATAGCTGTCCAGGTTTAGTCCGTTAAGTAGAACAGACAATAGCAATACTTTATTACTTTTGAGAATAAACATAACGACAATTTAATGAGTTTGAATATCAGGTTTTTATTGATCTAATGTCTGTAAGTCACTTTTCTTGCCATTGACCGTATTGTTTGAAATGCTACTATTTGCGACACGTTCAAAAAATATAGGTTTTTTGTTCCAATGAAAAGCTGGATATTCCTGGTTGGTTTTGATCTTATTGTTGCGAAACACCAATCCATCCACAGACTTCGCATAGAGAATGGGCTTGTCGAAAGTCTCGAAGAGATTGTCTTCAATAATGATATGGCTATGGAAGTATTTTTGCTGGTTTTTTAAATCCGGAATTTCAGGATAGATCGATATAATCGCATTGGTAAATTGGAACATATTGGTCAAGGCATTGATAAACGTATTGTTACGGATGCGAATATCGTTACAGCTGCCAGTTTCATACCAGCCGTTGGCATCACCGCAAAGGAGAATGGCGGTACCCGAAGTATGATCAAAAAGATTGTTTTCTACAAGGGTCTTTTTTGGCGTGCTGAATAAAGCACCACGTGCCCTGTTATGACGTATGGTATTGCCGCTGAATACAACGCTTGGTGTCCAGGTAAGATTTTCGATGCCTATATCCATTTTTGTCGGATCAATAACTGGGTCCAGCGGTTTGCTTAAGGTGATCTTGAATTCGCGGATGGGGTCTGTGGCCTTATCGCGTAGGACGGTGATGGATTGGATCTTATTTTTCTGGTCCCAGAGTTCCATCGTCTTTGATCGTATAAACTGGACGGTATCACCGCTATAACCCCAGTCAAAACCATACGATTGATCGTGCATATAACGACCGATCAAGGTTTTGTCGTCCAGTCGTCTGGTAATTTTGAGGTAAGTACCGTGTATATTGATGGCATCATCCATCATATTTTCGTAGAGTCCGTTTTTCGATACAATGACTCCCTTGCAGCCCGAAAAATGCGTTGCATCTGCCTGAGCTGTAAAATAGCGCGGATCGTGATCGTTGCGAAGTGCAATTCGGAAACCTTCTAAGGTGATGTTGTCCGTTAATTGAGCTAGCAAACCCATGCCTTCAGCGTAATGGACGGAGATATTTTCAAGTCGTATATTTTTTCCCTTATGGACAAATATGCCCGGATTGGGACGAAATCCAGCGCGCATGGTAACGACGGTACCCGGTATAAGCTTGCTGTTCTTCCATTGCTGGGCTTGTATGATTCCTGGAGAAAGTTCCTTGACTTTGGCTGTGCCCACGCGAATATCACTTGTATTATAGACAATGCGTTTGGTTTTTTCTTCGAAGGCAATGCCAGATGTTGGCTTGAGTTCCCAACCTTCGCCGGTATTGTAAAAGGTGCTGTCCTTGATTTTATAAGTTACCCAAGGGGCGGTTTGATAGGTTATTGTACCGTTGATCGTATCGTTTTGTAGGATCTTAACCTGACAGATCTGAGGGCGCTCAAAATCAATATGGATATTTTTAAGGGTTAAATTTTTGTTTTCTATCAATGCAATCGGCAGCATCCTGCCATGATAAATAAAATCGGAGCCTTGTCCGTCGATCGTCATATTGTCACATTGCTCGAATGCCATACCTACAGTCTTGGGATTGTCCTGATCGTGATTGGAGATATAATACGTCCTGGTCAATGCACCTTCAGGGTGGAAGTCATAACGTCCCTTTTTGAATTTTAAGACAATAGACTGTTTTTTATTGGTTTTGCCGAGAATGGATTGAATGGCCTTATTGACTGATGGAGTACTATTGGTACCTGTATTTGGAAGCACACCATAGTTTGACAGATCAATGATCTTTGGAGTAAGCTGTGCCTGGCTATGTATATGAAAAAAAATAGAGATAATGATAAGGAGGCAGGATTTTAAGAGATTCATGATGAACACATTAGAATGAATTGGTTTATGCTTGCTTTTTCCTTGTCGGATTAGGCTTGTCGAAGATAGGTAATATCCCTTAATATCCCAATGATGGTGCTAAGCGTAGCGATATTTTTACGCGCCTGAAATAGGAAACCAGCAGATGTTGGATTGTAAGCCCCACGCTGTAAAGCGTTACGGAAATTGGCAGGCAATAGTGATAGAAATTTTAGATTTCTATTTAAAATTTTATATTTTTGAGATCAGGCTTAATCTAAATTGTGAAGAAAAAATCAAGACATCTTTTTCTGTTTTTGTTGTTTATACTAATCTATCAGATTGGATCAGCACAATATGGATTGGAGTTTGCCAGCCATAATATGGAGGCAGACAAGCGGACGAGTCTACAGATTGGCACTAAGGAATCCATTTCATTCCAACATAAACTATCCGTTTCCTTTGATCTTTCTTTTTTGCCGTTCCAGCAGGACTATTTCGGCTATATTTTTCGCCTGATTACTGACGATGGAGTCAATATTGATCTCCTATATGACCGGAGACTAGATCAGGACAAGCATTTCAAATTGGTCGTGGGCGAGGATTTTACACCTGTCTCCTTCAATATTACACCTTTGCAACTGTATTATAACTGGACTCCCATGCGGCTGGAACTGGATGCAGATAGACAACAGGTTTCGTTTGTCTGTAGTGGTAAGCGCTATACTTATCCGTTCAAAAAACATTTTGCATCTCAGTTTAAATTGGTATTTGGGGCAACCACAATCAAAAACTTCCAGACTATGGATGTGCCCCCGATGCGTTTAAAGGATATTCGAATAGGAGAAAACGATAAACCTAAATTCTATTGGCCACTGGATGAATCCGTAGGAACAAAGAGTTTGGATGCGCAGCGAAAAAATACGGCTGAAATCAATAATCCCATTTGGATTAAGCGGCAACGCAGTGAATGGAAAATGCAATCTTCTTTTTCCTTGGAAGGGCAGGCAAGCGTGGCTTTCGACAGGAATGATGAGACCTTGTTTTTTGTTGGTACAAAGCGTCTTATGATCGGAAAGGTTGGCGGCAATGAAGTAAGATCCCAAGAATATGCGGATGGGAAGCTCTTACTCGTCAATGGCAGCCAATCGCTTTTTGATCCGATCAAAAAGAGCGTCTTGAATATCTCTATCGACCAAAAAATTGTC
Source organism: Sphingobacterium sp. (assembly GCA_031253985.1). GTDB lineage: Bacteria > Bacteroidota > Bacteroidia > Sphingobacteriales > Sphingobacteriaceae > Sphingobacterium. The sequence continues at coordinate 5,200 of JAIRVH010000043.1, read as the reverse complement.
ACAGCTTATGATTCCACCAGCCGAACATGGACAAAGCAATTTGATTTTCCTGCTGTTGGCACAAACTACTGGCTGTTCAATAAATATTTTAGTTCGTCCGACACGAGTATCTACATGATCGGAGGCTATGGACATTTTAAATACAAAGCGGGCGTATTGCGTTATCATTTGCCGACACAATCTTGGGATAGCATTCCGTTTGCAGGTGATGAGATATTTCCGCATTACCTGGCTGGAATGGGGCAGGGTAAGGATGGCGTCTATTTAGCTGGTGGCTATGGGAGTTCTAGCGGTGATCAAATGTTGAATCCCCGGATTTCCAATGATTTTCTTAAGCTTGACTTTCAAGGACGGAAAGCGCTTAAGTTATACGAATTCTCGTCCGTATTCTCAGATATGGTATGGGCTAACAGTTTGGTGGTAGATGACAGCAGTGGTTTATTTTACGGCTTGATTTTTCCAAACAATAAATTCAAAACACATTTGCAGCTGGTGGCGAGTAATCTGAAACGTACACAGTATCAATTTCTGGGTAGCACTATACCTTTTGATTTTCACGATATTCGATCTTTTGCCGACCTGTATTATGCGCCGAAGTCCAAATATTTTGTTGCGGTAACGCTGTTTTATGATGATAAAACTGATCTTACCAAGGCGAGTATTTATACTTTGCTGGCACCGCCCTTACCTTCAGATCAGGGAATAACTTCGGCTGTCAAACCCATTTTGCTCAAATATGGTCTCTATGGTTTAGCCGTATTTACTATACTGTTTATTGCTTGGCTTTTGTATCGAAAAAGAAGACGGCTCAAAAAAACGAACGTGAGTTTCGAGAGACCTGATAAAATAAACCATGAGCTTCTGCGCACGCTTGCCGGTGAAGATAATCTGTCCGAAGAACCTGAACAGAGACTGAACAAAGACAAAGACACAATACAATCTGTCGATGGCCCGAAGGCGGTGGAATTGGTTAAAGGTTTTGATATCCGCCAGGGGGGCGGAATTTACCTTTTCGGTGGCGATCTACAAATTGTGGATCTTGCTGGAAAAGAAATCACCAAGAAGTTTTCGCCATTGCTTAAAGAAATGCTGCTGATTTTTATTCTCTATACCGTACGGTGGGAGCGGGGAATTAGCTCCGAAAAGCTGACTGAGCTATTTTGGTCCGATAAGAGCCAGTCCAGTGCACGCAATAATCGATCAGTGAATATCGCCAAGCTCAATAGTCTACTCGAACAATTGGGCGATTTTAGGGTGACCAAAAAAAGTGGTTATTGGTGCATAGAGCCAATAGATACAGTGTATATCGATTACCTTCGCTTCAGCAGGATGGTATCCAATAAAAAACATTTTACAGAAACTGAAATTAGAGAATTACTCGATATAATCGACAAAGGCGGCTTCCTTTTCGAAGTGGACTATGAGTGGCTTGATAACTTTAAAAGTGAAATGTCTATTCTGGTGCTCACAACATTGGGCAATTTTATTGAAAACCTGAATGTGCAGGATAATGCTGAACTGATTATTGAGATCTGCAATAAGATATTCTATTTTGATGAAATCAATGAGGAGGCGATGGTTCATAAATGTCGTTCCTTATTACAGCTAGGCTATCACAGCCTGGCCTTACAGTGCTATGAGAATTTCTGTCAGATCTATGCTCGTTTATATGGTGAAGCTTACCCCAAAAGTTTTAAGGACTGCTTAGATTAAAAAAAATATTTAAATTTTAATATATTGATATACAGTTGTTAATGGTGTTTTTTGGTACCTGTTAATCTTCTGTTAATCTTCTATTATACCCTCCGCCAATATATTCGTTTTCATACTTAATAACCAATCAAATGAAAGCGAAAAATTCTCTTCAACTCTTCCCTAGGGAATAGCGGTAATGGACTGTTTGTAGCAAACAGGTCTTCCGTCAGTACATAAACCTAATACATCATTCAATAACCAATTTAAAACAATACATGAAAACAAACTTCATTTTTAATGAAAGGCCATTACCGTGGAACAAGCTCCGTCGTTACCCTTGGCAATGGACATTGTCCTCGCTGCTGTTATTGTCTCCAATGGCAACCATCGCGCAGCAACAGCAGATCGAAGGTAAGGTGCAGACTTTAAATGATAAGCCGATCGCTGGGGCTTCCATTACAGACCTCCGTACCGGGCAGACAACATCGTCTGATGGTCAGGGGCGATTCAAGATTAACGCATCGCCGGGAGATAAACTCGTGATCACTTTTGTCGGGTACCGCAAGACTGAAATGATCGTTGGGCAACAACGCCTCATGGATGTATTGCTCAACGAAGATCGTACAGATTTGGAAGAGGTTGTTGTGGTGGGCTATGGCACGCAGAAAAAGGCTTCGTTAACAGGAGCAATATCATCGGTAAACAATAAAGAAATTACGGTCACAAAAAATGAAAATGTGGTCAATATGTTAGCCGGTAAAATGCCCGGTGTGCGTATCAGCCAACAGTCGAGCCAACCGGGATCGTTTGAATCAAATATCGACATTCGCGGAATGGGTGAGCCCCTGATTGTGGTTGACGGAATCCCCCGTGATAAAGATTATCTGTCGCGCATGGATGCCAATGAAATCGAAAGTGTATCCGTATTAAAGGATGCTTCAGCAGCTGTTTACGGTGTGCGCTCGGCGAATGGTGTTCTTTTGGTAACCACACGTCGGGGAAGTAACGAAGATGGAAACTTTGAAATAAACTATTCCTATAATCGTGCCTGGCAAAAGTTTCTTTATGTTCCCAATACGGTGGATGCTCTTGCTTATATGCAGCTTAAAAATGAACAGATAGGTCGCGATTTTAATAGCAATTATCCTGCGAAGATGCCTCATATTTTTGGACCGGCAGATTTTGAAGCGTATCAGAACGGCACAAAAAAGACATCCAATTATGTCGATGCGGCATTTGACAAAGTATCACCACAATACCAGCACAATCTTTCCATCAACGGTGGCGGCAAGAAAGTTAATTATTTCTTCAACCTGGGTCATATGGATCAGATGGGAGCCTACAAAAGCAAGAGCCTCAACTACAACCGCTGGAATTTCCGGTCCAACATCGATGCGCAGATTACGGATCGTCTGAAAGCATCCTTGGATCTGGGCGGTTATGCCGATGAGACCAACCAACCACGTACGGATATCTGGGCGGTCTACAAACAGGCCTGGAGACAAAGACCTATTGTGCCGATTTATGTTAATGACAATCCCCTTTATCCGAATTTTGAGATGATCGATAACGAAAATCCGGTCGTGGTAACGGACTCCAAACAGACTGGCTATCGTAAATTTTTACGTAAGCAATTTAACGGTATTATCGCTTTAGACTATAAGGTGCCCTTTGTGGAAGGCTTAAATGCAAAGGCAACCTATAATTATGACTTCAAGTACAGTGACAACACGGATTTCAAAAAATCCTATTTTTTATATAGCTATACACCACCGGTCTATGATGGTAACGGCCAGATTATAACTCCTGAGAAGTATAATGCACATGAGAAAAATGCCCCTACGACCGTGAGACGGAGTTCTTATCCGGATACACATTCCCTGATGCAATTCTCGTTGAATTATAACCGTCGTTTTGCCGAAAAACATCAGGTCTCCGGTTTATTGCTTTTCGTCGAAGAATATAACAAATGGGACAGCTTCTATGCACAGCGGGAGATCATGGTTAATTCGGAATATCTATTTGCCGGTGAGGACAAGAACCAATTGGCAAATATGGAAGGTATTGGCGAACGTACAGCACGAGGTTTGGTCGGCAAGTTCAATTACGATTATTTGGGCAAATACATCGCGGAATTTAGTTTCCGCTATGATGGCTCATCTAAATTTCCAAAAGAATCGCGCTGGGGATTTTTTCCGGCAGCTTCGGTGGGCTGGCGTATTAGTGAGGAGAACTTTATTAAAAATAACTACAGTTTCATTAATAACTTAAAAATAAGGGCATCCTATGGTAAGCTGGGGGATGACCGTTCGGCAGGTAATTACCCTTCAACCATCGTTGGTTATGCACTGGAACCCAATGAGACGGGGTGGATCTTTGGTGGAAACCTCGTGAATGGGGCCCTGCCTACAGCAATTCCCAACCCTAATCTCACTTGGTATACTTCCAAAACTGCTGACGTGGGTTTAGATATGGATCTATGGAACGGCAAGCTGGGCTTGACTTTTGATTATTTTAACCGTAATCGCTCGGGCCTTCTCGCGACAAGCCTTGACTTGATCCCTGGTACTGTTGGTGCCAACCTACCGCAGGAAAATCTGGAAAGCGATCGCACGTTCGGCTATGAGCTCTCTTTGACGCATCGCAATAAGATCAATGATTTCAATTATTTTATCAATGCACAGGTTTCTTCAACCAAGAGTCAATTTGTAAACCGCGTAGAATCAAAAGCTGGTAATTCGTACGACAACTGGCGTAACCGCTATTCTAATCGTAATAAGGATATCTGGTGGGGCAAGGAGTATGCAGGACAGTTTGGATCGTATGAACAGATTTATAATCACCCAACATTGGTGAGCAGCGGCACATTGCCTGGTGATTATTACTATCAGGACTGGAACGGCGATGGAGTGATCAACGATGCAGACAATCATCCCATTGCAACGTATAATATGCCTTTGATCAACTATGGTTTTACGTTAGGAGGATCGTGGCGTGGTCTGGATCTGACGATGAATTTTCAGGGGGCAGCAAAAGTGTATGTACAGTATAGTGAGGTATTGGCAGGACCACTGCAGTTTGACGGCGGTGCTTTGACGCAGTTTTTGGATCGCTGGAGACCAGTTGATGCCGGTGCCGATCTATTTAATCCAAGCACACAATGGCTTGCTGGATATTATCCTTCTACTGGCTCAGCCATGGCCGAAGGAACCCGGGCAGTTCAAAATGCCTCCTATCTGCGTCTGAAAACCTTAGAACTGGGGTATTCTCTCCCGCAACAGTGGTTGAAGACATTAAAAATAAAGAATCTAAGGATCTATGCGAGTGCTTATAACCTGTTGACATGGACAGGTCTCAAATATACCGATCCCGAGCACCCAGGATCTGCCGGAGGTTCTTCATCGGGTGATATTGATGTGTACAAATATCCCATCAATAAAACCTACAACATTGGAGCATCCATTAAATTTTAATCTCAAAACGAACAAAACATGAAAAAATCAAT
>JAIRVH010000040.1 GCA_031253985.1 Sphingobacterium sp. | reverse complement strand
TTTTTTTGCCATTAATTAATTTTCTCCTTTTTCCTACTTTGTAGGAGTTGCAAAGGTACAAAAAAACTTTAAATGCAAAATTTTATTTTTCTTATTTTATTGAAAGACTTTCAGTTATAAAGGTCTTTTTATTCGTATTGGCCGAAAGCTAGATGTTTGTCCTATTGCTTAACACGTTCTTTACTCTTTTTTCTGAAATTACCTGTTATTATTGGCCCTAAAGAACCTTCAGTTTGCCTTCATTGCTGTAGGTGTCTGCGGAGTCATGAAGGTTTTTTGAGAACCTTGTTGTGTAAAGTAGGGGGAAAACTTTTATTCTTCTTTTTTAAAAGAATTGAAAATGCGCGGTTTGGCGATAACAATGGTTTGTTTAGACAGGGCTATTGCCGCATTAAGCTCATAACCCAATAATAAAATAAGCGTATTTAAGTAAATCCAGAGCATAATGACGATTAAGGTACCTATAGATCCATAAAGTTTATTGTATGCACCGAAATGATTAATATAAAATGTAAATATGGAGAAAGTCAGTATAGCTAAAATGGTAGCCATAGATGCTCCGGGACTAAAAAGTTTCCATTTATTGGAATTAGAAGGGCCAAATTTGTAAATACAGCTTACAGTAAAAAAGTAAATGGCGAATATGATGAGCCATCGGGCAATTTTGAGTAGAATAGCCCAAAAACTTGATTTTATACCTGTTGTTTCTTTGAGGTAATCTATCGTAATTCCTGCAATGGTAAATATCGTCATCCCTACGGTTAACGCAAAAATAATGAGGAAAGCCAAGGCTAAGGCCAGTAATCGCTTTCTGATCCATGGTCTTTTTTCCGTCATGAGTGATGCCTTGTTGAAAGCATTCATCAGGGAGGCCATGCCATTTGTTGCAAAATAGGCCGCAAATACAAAACCGAATGACAATAGTCCCCCATTTTGGTTTTTGATGATATCTTCCAAAGTCGTTTCAACAACAAGAAACGCATTCTTAGGAATAACCACAGCAAGAAAGTCCAGCAATTGTTCCTGAAAATTATTAATGGGAATATAGGGGATCAAGGTAAAGAGAAAGATAATCCCTGGGAAAATGGCTAATAAAAAACTATAAGATAGGGAAGAAGCCTTGCTGACAATGGAATCTCTAGAAAGCTCCTGGAAGAAAAATACAGACACTGTATAAAGTGGTAGTGAGCCAAAGCCCGGCAATACGACACGTTTACTCCATTCGATTAATCTAAAATAAGGTTCAAAATTTAATAGCCATTGGTGGATTTTCCCCATATCAATTAAAATATTTACTCATCTTATCCAGGAAAACCTGTGGCGGCATACAAGGTCTGTTTTTTTCCATATTAACAAAGACCAATGTTGTCTCTCCCTGGTTGAGTAATTCTCCGCTCTCATTGAAAAGCTCGTATTCAAAAATAATACGAACGGCAGGTTTCTGGCGAATGGTTACCCGTATGGTGATCAAATCATCATATTTGCCCGGTTTCAGATATTTGGTTTTCATTTCGGTAACGGGGAGCATGACCCCCATTTCTTCCAGTTCCTTATACGATATCCCCGTGCTCCGTAGCATTTCAGTTCGTGCTATTTCATAAAATGCTGCATAATTGCCATAATAGACATAGCCCATTTGGTCTGTTTCTGCATAGCGAACGCGAATCCGATGGTCAAATACAAACATTATTTTTTAATATTTCTAGCGTCCAAAGCCTGTTGGAATTTTCGCGCATTGATCAGATGTTCAGCCTCTGTTTTTGCAAAATTATGGTAACCCGAGAAATCATCTTTTGCACACATATAAATGTAATCGTGTTGCTTGAAGTTTAACACGGCATCAATAGCTGCGATGCTTGGGATAGAAATCGGGCCCGGAGGCAATCCTCTATAAATATAAGTATTGTAAGGATTGTCTGTTTTCAGGTGCTTGTTCAATACCCTTCTAATGGTAAAGTCATTATTAGCAAAGATCACTGTAGGGTCTGCCTGCAATAACATTCCTTTTTTGAGTCGGTTTAAATATAGCCCGGCGATCATGGGCATTTCATCTTGATGTAAGGCTTCACCTTTGACAATAGAAGCTAACGTGCTGACTTGTTGTGGTGTTAAATTAAGCGCTTTTGCTTTTGCCGTGCGGTCGGCATTCCAAAATTTTTTCCATTCATCATCAAAACGAGCAATTACCTTTTCCGGATTGGTGTTCCAGTAAATTTCGTACGTATTAGGAATAAACATAGAAATTAGATTTTCCTTTGTAAATCCGTACTTCTGCGCCGTAGCTTCATCATTCAGTACTGCGATAAATTGTGCAGAATCAGCTTCAAAACTTTTTCCGAGAAGCGCCGCCATATTCTCTTTTAGCCGAACATTGGCGAATCTGAATTTTACGGGTTCTTGATAGCCGCCCATTAAATTACCAATTAGGCGTCTATTGTTCATTCCAGGTGTCAGGAGGTAGCGTCCTGGTTTTACACTTTGCTCATATTTTTTATATTGTGCCGCACGCTCAAATGAAGCGGTATTGTCCAATAGATTTGAATCTTTGATTGATTTCAGTACATCTTCATACTTTTCACCTTCATGTATGTACAGGTACTTTTTCTCTCCAGATACATTGGAAGCATAAAATGCGCTATAAAACGTCCAAGCAAAATAAGCTCCGATAACAATAACAATTAGAGCGATGATTTTTAACCAACTTGGTATTCCTTTTTTATTTTCCATTCTAAAATTTTTTAATCATTTGTTGTTCGCTATTCGTGGCATTCATGCAGCCTTTAACGATCAATGGTTGATGAAATCTGGCGTGTATAGACTTAAAAGCCTAGACTATTGCCTTTATTTTCTTTTTCTTTTTTCTGTCCAGCAGGCGGTGTCGTCGATGTCGGTTTGGCAGCAGGTGTATTTGTTGTTGTACTTTTAGCTGGAGCAACAGGTTTTGACTGGACCGGAGGTTTTGCTGCAGGCGGATTAACTTGAGTTTGGTTTGCCTGTGGCTTAGGTGTTGTCGTGCCAGAAGGAGTACCTGTTGTTGGTAATGGGGCGGTCAACGAAAGCGTAACATCAATTTTGGCACCTAAGCTGGTCAAGCCTTTTTCTATTCCTGGAGATTGAGCACTGATGACTGCGGTGGCTGTATCGGTGACATTTGGATCATAGGTCACGGTACCTAGACCGAGGCCGGCACCAGACAAGGCAAACTTCGCTTCGTTTAATGGAAGGCCTACTAAATTGGGTATCTCCACTTCATTTGCTCCAAGCCCATTTCCCAAAACCAGATCTATACGGGAGCCTTTCGGAATCATACGTCCATTTCGGATGGATTGCCCTGCAAATTGGGCGTCTAATACAATATCTCTTGCAATATCCGCCACATAAGAAGTATCGCCAATTCTAAGGTTATGGTTTTTCAGGATTGCAGTTGCTTCTATCAGTGTTTTGTCTTTTATATTTGGAAAGGCAACTTCAGGGGCTACCTGCGTAATAATAGTCAAATAAATTGTGCGGCCCGATTTTACATGGAATCCTTGTTCAGGATCCTGTTCTATGACCATACCCGGTTTGGCATCCATTTGATAAACGGAATCAATTTGATATTCCAGCCCAGCATCCTCGAGCGCTTGAATGGCTGCACTGATATGCAGGCCTTTCACTTTTGGAACGGCAATAGATTCATCATGTTTGGTATATATTTTCAGTCCAACATATACGAAAAGGAATAGACATACTATCGCAATGAGAGCGGCAATAAGATTTTTCCTAAAAGTGGGGGTCTGAAGATATTGTACGACTTTGGACATTTCTCTGTTTGATAAAAATTAATTCTGCATAGAACCGCAATATTAAAGCCAAGTTTGCAGAATGATTAAATAAAATTATTCCTCACAAAATTATTCGTTTTTCCGTGTATAGCAAATTATATTTGCTATTCGAATCGCTAAAATTTATGAAAGCAAAAATAGCATTAATAACTGGAGGTTATAC
>JAIRVH010000026.1 GCA_031253985.1 Sphingobacterium sp. | reverse complement strand
GGATAAACGACAGATGAACTCATTACTCTGTCCAAAAGCAACAAACCAGTTTCTTTGTCTAATTCATACTTTCCTTTGGATCCGTTTGTAATCTCAATGATAGCATTTACGGCATTTGGCACATTCTCACCTGGAGAAACCATGTGCCAAGGGTTTTGTTTACTCATTTTTTAATTTACTGTATATTTTGTTTGTTTCTTTTATCTCTTATCCGCTTTTTAAGCAATGTTATTGCAATCGGTAAAAATGCGATAACAATCATACCAACGACAACATATTCTACGTAATGTATAATCCAAGGGAATTCAATACCTAAGAAATAGCCTGAAAGGGTCAGCACCAATACCCAGATCGCTGCACCCGCGACGTTATACAGAACGAATTTTTTAAAGTCTAATTTTACAACTCCAGCAAAGATAGGTGCAAAAGTACGAACTATTGGGACAAATCTTCCTATAATTAAAGCTGTTCCACCATATTTATGATAAAACTCTTCGGCCATCACTACATATTTTCGCTTAAAGATGAAACTGTCTTTTCGCTTAAATAGCATTGGCCCGGCTCGATAACCAAACCAATAGCCGGTAAAATTCCCCAGTACTCCTGCCACAAACAAGCCCAGACAAAGCGTGTATATACTAACGTCAATCTTATTCAGCGCACAAAATAATCCTGCAAGAAATAACAAATAATCACCAGGTAGAAAAAATCCAAAAAATAGACCTGTCTCAGCAAATACAATTAAGATAACTAGATAAAACCCTCCAGAGCTTAATAGCTCCTCCGGGTTCAATAATTGTTGAAATGACAACAAAAGTTCATGCATAACCTTTAGTAAAAATCAATGTTGCGTCCTTATTTTAGAACAGATTCCATGCCTATTTTCGTACAATTTTGAAACAACAAAGTACAAATATAGCATTCTTCTAAAAAATGAACGTAAATCAAGTGTAATATAATCTATTCTAATTATTGATTTTGCGCAGTTATGCTGACGATAGACTCTCGAATAGTCGTCGCAATTTGATGAAGTTCGTCCTCACCCAAACTCAATTTAGGTCCAGCAAAATTTAAATCACTAATCTTATTAATAGGCACCAGATGTATATGTGCGTGAGCTACTTCCAAGCCAACTACGGCTACACCGACTTTTACACACGGAATTACCTTTTTAATGCCCTGAGCCACAATCTTTGCAAAGACCCAAAGCGCCATATATTCATCATCTTCTATATCAAAAATATAGTCTGTCTCTTTCTTGGGTATCACGAGAACATGCCCCTTAGCCAATGGGCTGATATCCAAAAAAGCTAGAAAATCATTACTTTCCGCCACTTTGTATGCTGGAATCTCTCCAGCAACGATTTTTGAAAAAATTGTCGACATATTATTCTAATCTTGGAATAAATCTTTTAAACAATAATCAGCAGACAAACTCGAAGACTCGAAGCCTTTGGTAGGCAGCGGTTAAAATTTTAACCGGAAACATTTCCATACCTTGTTGTTCTACTGTTCAACAAATATAAACAAAAAAGGTCGCGATTGCTATATCACGACCTTCTTAATATAAAGTTAATTTATCGATGTGCGGTTATGGCGTACCGCACATAACCGACATATATACTATCTTGAAATCTCTACGATCTCGAATTCTATTTTACCTGCTGGAACTTCGATCACAGCTGTATCACCTTTTGATTTACCCAACAAACCTTGGGCAATAGGAGACTTAACAGAAATTTTACCAGATTTAAGATCTGCCTCTGACTCTGCAACCAATTGATAGGTCATTTCAGCACCATTCTTCTTATTCTTGATCTTTACAATCGATAATGCCAGAACTTTAGATGTATCCAATTTAGACTCATCAATTAAACGAGCGGTAGCCAACGTGTTCTCCAAATTGGCAATTTTAGCCTCATGGAGCCCTTGAGCTTCCTTCGCTGCATCATACTCTGCATTTTCTGACAAATCACCTTTGTCTCGCGCCTCTGCAATCGCATTGGCAATTTTAGACCTTCCTTCCGTCTTCAGATAAGCCAATTCTTCTTTAAGCTTACGCAATCCCTCTTCCGTAAAATAAGTTACTTCTGCCATAATTTTATCTTTTTTCTTATTTTCTACATTTTAAAAAAGAAACAAGACCATATTACCCTCGTCGGGAACATGGTCTTGCTTTCAATCTATACGAAGATAATAATTGTTTTCAACAAAACAAATTCTTACCTGTTAAATATAATTAAATCTCTTCCTCATCAACAAATTTGTACCCCAAGCCTCGCACCGTTTGTAGATAATGTGGCTTATCTGGATTGGTCTCTATCTTTTTCCTTAAACGGACCACATGCATATCCAAAGTCCGAGTGTTGACATTTGAGCTATAGCCCCAGACAACCTCCATTAACTCTTCACGCGTAATCTCTCGGCCTAAGTTTTGCAAAAAATGTAGTAAAATCCGGTTCTCCAGGATCGTCAGCTCCACTTTCCTTCCGTCACGTATCAGGGAATGAATATTGGGATGATGCTCCGTCTGACCGAACTTATAAACTTCCGGACTGTTTTTAGGTAAGAAAAATTTCACCTTATTGTCGATCATAGCAATCAGTACATCCATATTGAATGGCTTGCTAATGTAATCAGTTACACCAAAGCTGTAGGCTTCAATTTTGTCTACATCTTGAGATTTAGCTGTCATCATGATAATGATATTCTCAAACCCGGCTTTACGGACATCTTCACAGATCTCGTTGCCTTCTTTTCCTGGAAGCATCCAATCCAACAAAACCACATCTGGTCTTTTTTCCAAAATCAAACTTTCTGCCTCATTCCCATTTCCACTCTGGATGACCTGATAGCCTTCGGATTCCAACCGATGTTTTACCAAGAACCGTAGGTTCTCATCATCTTCAATAACAGCAACAGTGATGTCTTTATTCATATTTAAATTTATTTTTAAACCGGAAATACCAAGGTAAAGGTGGTTCCCTGTCCCAATTGACTTTTTACTGTAATATCACCGCCTATAAATTCAGTAATTTCTTTACAGAAAGCCAGGCCCAACCCGATACTTCCTTGCTGATTATATTGACTTTTTATTCTATAAAATTTTTTGAAGATATTGTTAAACTCGGCCTTCTCAATTCCTATTCCTTCATCCTTAAAAGTGATAACAAAATTCTTCTTGTTTTGTTGTATCGCAATATCCAAGATTTTATGCCCTGCTTTCGAATATTTATAGGCATTATCAATCATATTTTGAAACACACTGCTAAGCAGTACCGGATCCGCAAGCATTGATGTCCTTACATCAATTTTTGTGCTAATCTTGAAATCCGAATATTTTATTCTTGACGAAGCTACTAGATTTTCGGTAAATTCCTCCAAATCAACTTCCTCTTTATTCAATTTTATGGTTTTATTTTCGATCTGACTAAACGACAAGAGCTTGTTCATCAAGTTATTCAATCGATCCGCCTCCTGATCCAATATATTTCCATACATCTTCCGTTCTTCATCCGAGAGTACCTGGGCACTCTTAATATTGTTGCCAGCAATTTTAATAACGCTTACAGGCGTCTTAAACTCGTGGGTCAGATTATTGATGAAATCGTACTGCAATTTAAAAAGTCTTCCGTTAATTTCTAAATTTCTATAAATTAAATATAGTATTGCAATTAAAATAATATAAATCAGGGACACTCCTCCCAATACTGGCCAAAAACTGCGGTTTATCTCCTTAGAGAGAAAACTTTTGCTCGACCTAAAAAGAAGCTTATAATCCGCTAATGCTCCAGGCAAGGGCATCTCTGTGGAAATCTCATCATTTTCTGGCGTAATCGGAGCACCTACCAGTGGAACTATTTCAACTTTCTCATAAAGATTTGAATAGCTATTTTTCACTTCCAAATACATTGGATCGATCTGAAAATTAAACATATCCTGTTCATAGCCCACTGTATGATCTAAATTACCCTCCATAATGGACTTATAGACAATCAGGTCGTTGACCCTCGGAATATTCAGGTAGGTAATCTGTCCAGGTCGTATGGTATAAAAGACCTTTAGGATGTCCTTATCAGAAAGTTTAGCATTCGGCTGCAATTTGTCGATATAAGTTGCCAGCTTAACGCCAATATTATTAATCTCCTCAGAATGCAACCCCATCTGTCCACGATCCCGAATCGTATTTTTATTCAACCCGGATCGGGAAACGGTAAAAAAAGTAATGGTTTTTGGCTGAATTCTAAGATTATTAACAATAAAACCGTAGTTCAGATTCTGATCATTATTAAATTGCAAATCGAAAAACCCGATTTCCCGAACAAAAGGATATGAGCTTAATATACTATAAGCATATTTTCCTGCTTGTACCGAATCCAAAAAACCCTGATAAAAAGAAACCTCAGGAATTCTATTTTGAAAAAAATCATTGAAAGGGACTAAGGTTTGGTCAAATATTTCCGATTTCCGATTGGTAAATTCATTTTTAATATGCGACTCCGTATAATTGCGGGAAAGAAAAAGAGCAAATATATACAGACCACTGATTACAATGAAAAACATCAATAACAGGCCGTAGTTTTTTCGATAGCTATATTTCTCTGCTTTCATAATCTGCTGCCTTTAGTCTACAAGATATTTCGCCAAAAATCGCTCCAACTCGTTATAGTAACCAAAGACATTCTCATCTCGCTTAAATGTTCTATCCTCATCCTCTTTTAAGATGTACTGTACGGGAATATTATTATTCTTCAATTTCTGCACAAATTGATTTGCATCTGTTACCGAGCTGAACCTATCCTTTCCGCCTTGTACCAATAATACTGGTATTTTTACTTTATCTGAATGAAATACCGGCGATATATTTTTGAACAATTCAGCTTCACGAATCGGATTTCCAACGATCTGATACATTTTCTGTACATAAGATTTAAAATAGGGCGGTATATCCCTAAAATAGGTAAATAGATTGGTATATCCTGAATAAGACACGGCACATTTATACATGTCCGAATTAAAACAAGCTGCATGTAGTGCTGAATACCCTCCAAAACCTTTACCTACGATAGCAATACGTTCCCGATCAGCAATTCCCTCTTTGATCAGCCATTTCACTCCATCAGTAATATCATCCTGAATCTTCCCACCCCATTCCTTAAATCCCGCAGTCCAAAACTTCTTACCGAAACCGGTTGATCCCCTATAGTTCATCTGAAAAACCAAATAGCCCCTGTTCGCCAGAAACTGCGCTTCGTTATCGAATCCCCAAACCTCCCGTCCGTTAGGTCCATCATGGGGCAATACAACCATAGGCAGATCTTTGCGATTGGAGTGTACCGGATAAGTCAGATAGCCTGAAATCTGAATTCCATCGCGTGCTGTATAGGTGATATACTCATTTGGTGAAAGTTCTTTGTCTTTTAGGTCTGAATTATTATCCGTTAGCTTCGTTAATTTTTGCGTCGAAAAATCATAAAAATAAATCCCGCCCGGATTTACGTCAGTATAGGTTTTGATAATGACCTTGTTACCCGAAATATCAGTATTCAATACCTGAAACTCAAAGCCATCGATCTGCTTCGACAATTGATCATATTTCTTTTTGGTAGCCTCATCAAAAAAATGTCTGTTCTGTCTTGATGTGCTATAATTGACAAATAACAGCTTATTCTGTTCAGTAAAATACCCCCCAGGGCTCACGTCAACATCTTTATGACTATATAGCTCGCCCAGCTCTCTTTGATTTACCAGATCATAACTTACCAAGGCCAGTTTATCCCGGTCTATATTGGATAAAGCATAAATGATGGCATTTGAACTGTCCTTATAACCCAGTGGAGTAAAACTACTTTCAACATCACATCGTATAATCTCTTTAAATGGCTCCTTTTCTGAGCTTCTATAGAGCACGGATTGTTGCACTGAATCGTTGGCTACTGCCAATCGTACCTGCCCATCATTGGAGACTACCCACGAACTCATATTCCCCGGATTCTGCAAAACCAATTCCCGTGGCCGTCCGTCTAAATAAATACGATAAAGATCAAAAAACGAGGAATCTCGATCATTGATTCCCGCAATAAAACTATCCCCCCCGGTTGTCATTGCATGAATCCAGCGGAAGCGTCCACGAACAGGTTTAACCAAAGGCCAAATTTTCTCTGTATTGATATCCACAGCATATAAACGTAAACTGTCCTGCGAGGATTGTTCAGTTAGAAAAGAAATTTTTGAATCACTGTTCCATGCAAAAGATTTTACATTGATATCATTTTGATAAGTTAGCTGTTTGGAGCTATCCTGATGGACTAAATCGATCAAATAGATATTTTTGCAATGATTATCCAGGCCGATATATGCGATAAACCGACCGTTTGGTGAAATCTTAAAATTTGATTTTTCAGGTGTAGAAAAAAATTGATTTATTGGAATGGGATCAACACTATGTCGTTGACACCCCAACATGATCATGGCAGAAAAAAATAAACCTATCCAAAATTTCATCCTCATAATCCCAAATACATCCTTATCATTTATTCCAAATATTGTAATTAAATACGGAATTGCATGAAATGCAACCTTATTTTTACAAGATATAGTAATTAAACGTAATATTCAAACTTATCGTCGTTCTGCCCTTGAGATTCTTTTTTATAGTCGAAAAATAGCGTATTTTTGTTTATGTTTTTATATAATGTCTCCGTTATCGCAGAAGAAACGATCCATCAGGAAGTCGTTTCATGGATTCAGGATAATATCGTGCAATCCCAAAAGTTTCAAGTGCATTTCCTAGAGATGCTCCAGTCTCCACATGAAGGAATGACCTATTGCATTCAGGTCATACTCCCCTCGGAAGAACATATAGCAGATTTTCAGCAGGTCCACTTAATTCCATTGCAGCAACTTATTTTGGAAGTATATAAAGACAAGGTCTTTCTTTTCGACAGTACCATGAAATATATAAAAAAATAAAAGAGCTCTAAGGAGCTCTTTTATTTTTTTATATCATCAACATCGTTACTTTCCTCTTCTCGGTTCTTCTTATTCTTTTCAACGATCTCTACGGACAATTCATAACGCGGATCATAACTGATCTTTGGCGTTAAAAAATGAAGTAATATTAAACGGGCATATCTAAAATTAAAAGGCGCAAATACCAAAATGGTTACAGCTAATCCAATGAGATACGACCATGGAGACTCGCTTCCCGTCAGTACTGCGATCGCAACCGACACCGTAACAATCTCTGCGACAGACAAAGCATAACTCACATACATAGCCGCATAGAAATAACCGGGTTCAACCTCATACTTGACACCACAATGTGGGCATGTATCATTCATATGCTGCTTATGCAAACTGTATACCTTTCCTACAAATACATTGCCGATATGACACTTTGGGCATTTCGAATGTATCAGTGCATGAAATCTGGATGTAGGCATTAAAAATCTATTTTATTTCGTTTATGAATTTCTTTGTTACAGGACTCTTCTTGCGATATTTTTTATACCACAGATAACCAAGGCCTGCTGCGGCCAGATAAGGTATTACCAGTAGAAATAAGATACCGTCATTCAGACCTCTTCCCTGCATATTTCCTTCCTTCGTAGAATTTTCAGCGTTCAATGTACACATCGCACACTGTCCGTAAGAAACAGATACAGCTGAACAGCTTAAGGTAAATATTAGGAGTAAATATTTAAACCATTTCATAAGGCAAATGTACTCAAATTTTAACGATTAGCGCGCCAAAGATTCAAATTTATCCCAGAAACCATCTTTAGGCAATGACGCTTTCAATTCCATCTTATCTTTTTTGATTGGGTGTGCAAAGACCAATGAACGAGAATGTAAACAAATGCTACCCAAAGAACTACCTCTTGGATAGCCATATTTATTATCGCCAACAATAGGACAGCCCATCGCCGCGAGCTGTGCACGAATCTGATGGGTACGACCAGTCAGGGGTTCAACGCGCAACAAATAAAACCCATTCAATTCGCCTACCAATGCATAATCCAGCTCAGCATAACTCCCGCCCTTCACTTCTCGCGGAAATGCCTTCGTGACTCTTGTTTGCCTATTTCTAACCAACCAGTTGATAAGTTTCCCTTCGGTTTTTCGCGGGCGTTGTCTAACAATCGCCAAATAGGTCTTTTTCACCGTTCTGTCCTGAAAAAACTTATTCATACGCTCCAGTGCTTTACTGGTCTTAGCGAAAAGAATCATACCACTGACCGGCCTATCTAAACGATGAATAACACCAACAAAAGCTTCATTTGGTTTATCATATTTCTTTTTTAAATAGGTCTTCACCATATCTTCTAGCGATAGATCTCCCGTTTCATCCACCTGCACAATATCCCCCGCCCTTTTATTTATTGCGATGAGATGATTGTCTTCATAAATGACGTCTTTATCAGTAATTTCAGTATGATTCATTTTTTCAAATCTAAAAGGGTAATCTAGATGCCATACAGTTCAAAAGATCTGTTACCTGCTACCCAATAATGACTTAATTATTTATTAAAAAAGGCCCTACGCAAGCGTACAGCCTTTCTATATATTCTTAATTCGAATTATTTTGCCGTGTCCGCTTTAAGCAATTCAGCCTTTTTCGCGTCCTCTTTCATCTTCTTCTTAAAGAAACCGCGCAATAAGAAATTATGTTGCAGGGCTTCCATATTTTCGTCCAGCTTCGCTGTACTCGAATTCAAATTATTGATTGCCGATTTAATTTGATTTGCCGAAGCAGGGTCGTTCAACAAAACACCCACCGCATTATCTTTATCATTTAATCGGCTGGATGCATTATTCAAATTGTTTATCAATGCATTTGCTGTCTGAGAAACTCCTTGCAACTGTGCTGCTGACTGACGCAGATTAGAGAATATCGCGGTATCTGTCGTTAGATCATGAATCAACCCTTTATTGCTGTTTAAAGAGTTTGTCAATGTCACCAAATTTGCAGATGCTTTATTTGCATTATTCATTGCTGCACTGATCGACAGGAGGGTCGCACGAAGTGTATTCACCATAGAGGTATCTGTCAGCATTGCACCAACCATCCCCTTCCCATCTGCCAATCCACGGGATATTTCCACAAAGTCAGTGGTAATCTTGGCCAGATTTTCGTTATTTACCTGCAATGTTTCCATCATGGCTTCCATATCTGCAGTCTTCGCCGAACGCAAGAAATCACCGGTCTCAACAGTTGGTGCATTCTGCGATCCACCAGAGATCACAACAATCTTGTTACCAATCAAGCCGTCAGAACCTAATTTTGTCACAGCATCTTTACGGATATACTCAGCGGATTTCTCCTCAATTGTCAATACGACCTCTACATCTTGCACACTTTTAAAATGAATATTCTTGATAATTCCCACCTTGACTCCAGAAAACCACACATTACTTCCCACTTTTAAACCAGCGACATCAGGAAATGAAGTCGTAATTTCGATATTTCTCGTAAATTTCTTTTGCTGGCTACCCAAAATAAAAATACCCGCCAAAAGAATCAATACGCCTAAAAAAACAAAAATACCGACAATGATTGCTCTTTTATTTTCTGCCTTACTCATGTATATTATAGAATAAAATTATAATTATAAAACGCCCTTACACGCGCGTCATCTGTATCAAAAATTTCTTCAAAAGACCCTTGCCTTTCAAATTTACCATCCAACAACATCACAATACGGTCTCCCACTTCCTTCGCACATGCCAAATCGTGTGTGATAATAATCGATGCTGTTTTATACCGCTCCTGAACCTCGTTGATCAACCCATTAATGTCCAAACAGGTAATCGGATCTAATCCTGCTGTAGGTTCATCGTACATCATGATTTCAGGCCTAAGAATCAGCGTACGTGCAATACCAATTCGCTTACGCTGTCCACCGGACAACTCCGAAGGCATCTGATTGATAGCCTGCGAAAGTCCTACACCATCCAATACCTCCTCTACGGCATGATTTATCTCAGATCGTGTCAAATTACGCTTATTCCGAACCAATGGAAACTCCAAATTTTCACGTACGGTCATACTATCATAAAGTGCACTATTCTGAAAAGAAAATCCTATTTTCAAACGCAATTCACGCAATTCACGATCATTTAACTCCGTGACAGAATCCCCTAACACATTGATCGTACCTTCGTCAGGTCTTAATAGCCCCGCGATTAATTTGATCAACACAGATTTTCCCGTTCCGGAACGTCCCAGTACGACGAGATTTTCTTCCTTATATAAATCCAAGTTTACACCTCGCAAGACATGATTATCACCAAAAGACTTGCTGACGTTCCTAATCTCAATGACCGGCTTCGAATGGTCGATAGTTGATTTAATCTTTTCCATATCTTGCTATCCAAAGAACGATAAAACCTGAACAATAATTATTTCCTCAATAAATACGAGGAACATTGAAGCGACAACCGCAGCATTGGCAGCTTTACCGACACCTTCTGTCCCTTTGGAAGAAAAATAGCCACAATAACAACTTACAGCGCCGATAGTAAAACCAAAGATAACCGCACGTAAAACCATCGCTCCTAAATCTTTAAACGCTATGGTTTCAAAAACCTGCGTAAAAAAACTCAAAAAGCTTAAGTCATCTTTACTCATCATACTGAGATATCCACCTAAAAGACCTATACCTGCAACATAAAAACACAGGACGGGAATTCCAATAGTTGTGGCCAATATTCTACTTACAATAAGATATTTATAGGGGTTGGTGCCCGAAACTTCCATCGCATCAATTTGCTCTGTGACATTCATCGAACTTAATTCCGCACCGATCTGCGACCCTACTTTACCCGAAGCAATTAATGCAGTCACCAAAGGCGCTAATGCGCGAACAATAGCGATTGAAATAAGAGAAGGCAACATGGATGTTGCCCCAAATTCTTCCAATGAAGGACGTGATTGTTTTGTGAAAACGAATCCAACAATAAATCCCGTTAAACTAATTAAAGGCAACGACTTATAGCCTATTTCATAGCACTGGCGGACAATTTCTTTGAATTCATATGGAGGAGTTACCAATTCGCGCCAAAACCGTAGCAAAAAACGGTGAATGTTTGCGAATTCTAGAAAAAAAGTCTGAAGTTTTTTAGCCATTTAAATGATGTCTATTTCAAATTTAATGTGTCATAAAACACGTCTTATGCTGAACAAACACGTAGCAATTCGAGCGGTAAAGGTAAATAAAAATATGTATCTAAAATTGTCGTTTATGTAAAAAGATCATCAATTTGACTTTTCATATAAAAAAATCAGATTTCCACTGTACCGATTAAACCATTTTATACGTTATGCTGTCATAATAACAAAGACAATAGCATAGAGTTTTGTCATACTTTTAAATATTACTGCAATGAAAAATTTAGGTAACATAAAATATTGGGTGCTTGGTTTTATCGGTATCGCCTCTTTTTCAAGTTGCGCTACTTCAATGGCACAACGGGGAGGTTATACTGGCTATAACAACTATAACAACGCTGGAGTTTCATTCCAGATGTTCTATGATCAGCTCTCTCCTTATGGAGAATGGGTTAATGACCCCAATTATGGTTACGTTTGGATTCCGGACGTTGGCCCGAACTTCCAGCCTTATGCAACCAATGGTTATTGGACAATGACCGATTATGGTAATACGTGGGTATCTAACTATGATTGGGGATGGGCTCCTTTCCACTATGGTCGCTGGAATTACAATGATCGTTATGGATGGGGATGGGTACCTGACTATGAATGGGGACCAGCATGGGTAAATTGGCGTCAAAGTAACGACTATTATGGTTGGGCACCGCTGGGTCCCGGCATGAATATCAATGTTTCAGTTAATATTCCGATGAACTTCTGGACATTTGTGGCGGTCAATCATTTTATGAATCGGGATATGGATAGATATTATGTTAATCGAAGAAATTACAATAATATTTATAACAGAACCACGATTATCAATAATACGACAATAATTAACAACAATTATTATGTGGGCGGCCCTCGAAGATCCGATATTGAGCGTTCTACAGGAAGAAGTGTAACTGTCAATAGAATTGCAAATGCAGATAGACCTGGATCTGCCCGTAGTAGCAGCAACCGCAGCAATGAAATCAGTATGTACCGTCCAACAGTAGACCGTAATACCCGATCTTCAGCTCGTCCGACAAATGTCGTTGATGCCGCTACCCGGACACGAAATAACAATAGTGAGATTTCAGACCGGACCAATCGTGTCATTACTAATAGAGACAATATCGATTCAAGATCAGGAAGTCGTGAATTATATATTGACAACAGTGGAAATGCTTCTGTAAGATCTCGTAACGACGCTAACAATGGTGGGTCAAGCCGTAGCTCTAATAACAACACGAGAACTGGAGACAATGGTACGGTCAATAGAAACAACAGCGGGACACAACCCAATACAAATAACTATGATTTTAGAACTCGATCAGGTAGACAAGCTGATGGCTCAAATAACAGTACACCTGTCAGTAGGAACAGACAAAACGGATCCGTCGACAACAATGGTGTAGCCAACGGCAGAAGTACAGATTACAACAGAAACACCGACTATAATTCACGTGCGCGGTCAAACGCGAACAGTTCTGACCAGTCTGTGCCTCAACGTGTAGTTCCACCGACAACAACACCACAACGAAATGGAAACTATGATAGCGGTAGCAATAGGACACGTTCGAGCCAACCCGTGTCACAGCCTGTATCTCAACCATCTCAAAATCGGAGCTATGAAAATACCAGAAGTAGATCGACTACCGATAATTCATCATCAGTATCACGATCAAGGTCATCAGAAGGTAGTGCTGAACGCAGCTCTGGACGTTCTTCACAAGGATCAGAAAGATCTTCTAGAACAAGATAAGGTAACAAAATAAAACAATAAGCATAAAAAAGCGGGTAGAATGACAAACTTTACCCGCTTTTTTATGCTTATACCTTTTTATATTTATCATGAACAATCCCTACATTTTGACGTTAATTAGTAAATTTACGGCTTCAACAAAAAAACAGATCGATAAAGATGGCTTCAATTACCTCTATATTAGATAATGACTTTTACAAATTCACCATGCAGCATGCTGTGGTCAAGTTATTTCCAAAGGCCAAAGCTCGCTATCATTTTATTAATCGGGGGCATCATAAATTTCCCGATGGTTTTGACGTCCTCCTAAAGGAAGCAGTCCATGAAATGGCTAATTTGAAATTAACAAAAGCAGAAAAAGTATTTTTTGCCCGGACCTGTCCTTATATAGACCCCACTTATTTTGATTTTCTTCAAGGTTATCGCTACGATCCCGAGGAGATCAAGATATTTCAGGACGGCCCTGACCTTGAAGTTATTATCGAAGGCTATTGGTACCGAACTATTCTCTGGGAAGTGCCACTGATGTCTCTTATCTGTGAGCTTTTTTACGAGTCTCAAGGTTTACAGCGTGCCTCAGATGCAGACGTGATCGCAACAGCCAAAGACAAAATCGAAAAATACAAAAAACTCAATATCACCATTGCTGATTTTGGAACCCGCAGACGCCATTCTTATGAAGTTCATGATTTGGTCGTTCGCACACTCAAGCAATATGGTGAAAAAACATTTATTGGCACCAGCAATGTGCATTTGGCCATGAAATATGAAACTAAACCTATTGGTACTCATGCGCATGAATGGTTTATGTTTCATGCTGCTAAATATGGTTATAAAATGGCCAATCTCCTTGGTCTTGAACATTGGTCTGATGTCTATCGGGGAGACCTCGGAATAGCGCTGTCGGATACCTATACAACAGAAGTCTTTTTTCAGCAATTTGACAAAAAATTAACCAAATTATTTGATGGGGTCCGCCATGACAGCGGAGATCCACTTGAATTTACGGACAAGGTCATTGCACACTATAAGAAAAATGGAATAGATCCACTCTCCAAAACAATCATATTCTCGGATGGACTGGACTATGAGAAAGTTGAAAGAATCGCCAGCTACTGCGAGGGCAAAATCTTGCATTCCTTCGGCGTTGGCACCAATTTTACCAATGATGTAGGCCTTAAACCCATGAATATAGTCATTAAAATGACCGACGCTTTACCAGAAGATGATCAATGGACCCCCGTCATCAAACTATCTGACGAACCGATGAAACATACCGGAGATGAAGACTCCATATATATTGCTAAAAAAGTATTAATGATTGATGATGACAATGCATAGAGACGTATACGGTGAAGCCTTAGATGATTACTTTGTACATCAAGAAGAAAAGTTCCCTTTGATACTCCACACGAGTTATGGCGATCAGGACGAAATGCCCGTCGAGATTTTCTTTCGGGAACCCGAAGATTTCCCCGAACTGGAATTTATTGGTCTTTCCCTATGTGACGGACGTGTATTGGATGTAGGTGCAGGGGTTGGTAGCCACAGCCTTTATTTACAGGAAAAAGGATTTGAAGTCGATGCATTGGAACTGTCCCAAACTGCTTGCCATATTATGCAACAGCGCGGTGTACAACATATTATCTGCGAAGATTTTTATAAATTCAACGGTCAAAAATACGATACTCTCTTGCTTTTGATGAACGGAATAGGCCTTGCTGGAGATGTAGACGGTTTTAGAAAGTTACTAGAGCATAGCAAAGAATTGCTGACATCGAATGGACAGCTCATATTTGATTCTTCAGACATCAGTTATCTTTATAAAGATTATAATATTAAAAAGCCAGAACATTACTTTGGGGAAATTCAATATCAATATGAGTACAAAGGAACGCGGGGAAATCTTTTCAAATGGCTTTATTTGGACCAAGATCTATTGATTAAAATTTCTCACGAACTAGGCTGGGTTGTCCAAATATTGTATGAGGACGAAAATGATCAATATCTTGTTCGCATGGAATTAAAAAAGTAGCCTGTTTTAAAAACAGGCTACTTTTTTTTAATTATTTCTGCGTTCTTATATAAATATCGCCCATCGATGTTTTTAAAATCACGTCCTGTCCACCGCCATTCATTTTACCCTTCACTGCATTACCCATAGGGTTTGACTTCGGCTCCTCATCGGTTTTTTCAAATTGGAATTCATCTGCGGCATAAATATTCCCCATAGAAGATTTCACGTCCACGTTGGCTCCAAAATTCTTTGGAAAAGCAACATCTACAGCCCCCATAGCCGCCACCAAAGAAATCGGCCCTTTGACAGGTTGAACAAATTTGGCCGTAACATCTCCCTGTGAAACCTTTACATTGATAGGTCCTGTTACATTCAATAAATTCACGTTCCCCATCGTACTGGCAACCTCAACCTCAGCCCGGATATCTTTCAATTCAATCACCCCTGCATTAAACATAGCCCCACGCCCGCCTTTGATCGTAACAGGTAGATCCATCGGTATCTTGATACGAATAGAATCCTCTAAAGGCATTCCGACCATACTTACTTCAGTCACCCCGCCTTCTGTCTTGATATTCATACCAAGCCCTGAATTATCCGATAATCCGGAGCCATTAATCACACGTAGACCTTTTGCACGGTCATTTTCTTCAGTCTCCTCCACCTTGGCAGTAATCAGTACGTCTTTCCCCCGATATCCTTCGATATAAACATTATCCAATTTTAACAGCAGCTTACTTCCTAAATTGGCCACTTTAATTTCTTTCCAGCTTTTCGGCCCACTACGACGACCGAACCCGGCGGAATTAAAAGTGAAATTATTACTATTACTTACAATAACGCCTGAAGTCGCTCTGGCCTTTTTAGGCGGGCTAGGCGGTTTGGGTGCAGCCACTCCTTCGACGTTTTCATTTACCTGGGCCTGCAATGCACTTGCAAAAATCAGTACCAGCCCAATCATCATTATCCTTATCTTTTTCATCTCGTTTTAGTTTGTCTTCATTATTTATTAGCCAAATAATGCGTTTGATGCTTTATCATTAATTAACGCACACGGTCTGGCTTCTCTTTTACTTTTCAATTATTGATTCAACAATACCGCGTATGCTTGTTCCTTCACAAATTTCAGCGTAAATGGATCTTCCACAATTTCATTTAGCTTATCTTTTGTTGTCGCTTTCATTGTCTGATCATCCTGCTGGGCCATTATTTGCATCAGTTCCATTTGTAAAGTAGGATCATTTTGCTCCACAAAGAAATCCTGAACCTTCTGCTGACGTGCTTCTGGACTTAGTCCATTTAATATGGTTTCAATTGCGGCCATACGTACATTACTGTTCTGATCTGAAACCGCTGTCTTTTCCAAAGCCCCCATGCTACTTCTATCTAACTTGCCACCATCTTTCAATGCTAAAACAGCAGTTAAGCGTGTGCTTGCCGAACTCGAATCCTGAAGCATCTGCACATAATCTACCCCTCCTCCCATTTCATGATGATCAGTTTCCGATAAACTCTCCCGGAAAAATTCTCGTCCTTTACTTTTTATCCCTGCTAGGACTTTAACGGGAGCTAAAATCTGCTTATTTTCGGTAGCAGCACCTGGCATTTCCACATCAATAGCTTTTACCTCGCTATCTTTCTTCCCAACGGCAACCGGATGAACTTCAGCCATTCGTTTTTCTACTTCTGTTCCATTTTGTTGATCAAAAGCAATGAAAGTCGCTGTTCCAACCAATAATGCTGCTGCCGCAATACTAGCCCATTTCCATAAAGGCTTAATCTTTCTTTCCTGAACAGGGGGAACTACTTGCGGTCTGATTTTATTCCATAGGTCCGCCGACGGTTCTCTCTGATCAAATGCCTCTCGGTTGGCGTTTACAAAATCTTTTAAATTATCCCGCATAATTATACCTTTCCTTCAATTGTTCGTAAATTTTCTTTTTAGCACGATGATACTGGCTGCGCACGGCCACCGCCGTCATTCCCAAGGTTTCGGCAACTTCATCATGACTCATATTTTCAAACAGATAAAGATTAACCACCATCTTAGGTACACCGGTCAGCTGATCGATTACAGCTTCCAAATCTGTTAAACGACATTCGCGCCATTCTTTTTCCAATAATTCATCTTCGCCATCATCCTGAATTTCCAAATCGTCCACCGGCGTAAAATATTGCTTATTCTTCCGTAATAGTGAGATTGCCTTATTCACGCCCATTCTTCTCAACCAGGCTTCTACACTGAGAACTAAATGCCATTTATCCGATCTTGCAAAAAAATCAACAAAGGTTTCCTGCAAAATATCTTCACTTTCTTCCTGATTGGACAAAACCCGATAAATAGAATTAAAAATCTTTTTTGCATACCGATGATAGAGCTGCGCAAATCCAGACTCGTTACCAGATTGGCACATCGCTAATAAATCTTTATCGCTAAGCTGATTTTGCACGTTCTAAAATTAATACTGTTAATTCTTATGTTTCTACTATGTAGTCGGGAGCCTGCTGAAAATGTTGCACTATAATTTTATTTTTTTTCTAAAATAATCCAAAAAAAACATAAAAGCCGTTAAAATCCCATTCTATCAACAAAAAAAGCACTCAAGAATGATCTTGAGTGCCTGCATTAATAAAATAAACTTAATAGGGATTGTAAAATTTTAGGTATTCGAATATCGCTATTTGACTTTTAAATAGGTTTCAACAATCGTATGTTTGACACCTAATTCAGGTAAGTTTTCCTCACCGGTTTGAATCAAAGTATCTCCTTTTAAAGTGAGTTCAAAATCAAACTTGTTGCTTTCCCAATCACGCATTGAACAGTATTGTAATCTCTCTTGATACTTGACACCATCAAAAGAATAGGTCCCTCCACCAGCAACAAAAAGCGGCGCTTTACCTTTGCCTTTTTCCTTATCGTGATTAAAGAAAGAAAAATGGTCATCATTGAACATTTTAAACATTTCTGTTTTGCTGGTATCCGTAAAAGCAGTTACGGTATCCTTTCCTTTGATTGTTTTGCTTTCAATAAGCTTATAGGTACCGGTCAAAGATTTTGATTTTACCGCATCAGCTCCCTTCTTTTCAGTGCTATTATTACATGAAAAGACAAGACAGGAGGCCGCGATGGCAAATAGCACTTGATTTTTTAGGTTTATCATATTTTATAAAAGGTTTAAAGAGGCCAAACTACGAAAGTTCAGCCTCAATCAAAAACAAACCAATGTAATTATTTATCCCACCACACACGGCCAGACAATTTATCACCACCTGGTACGGCGGCAGAAGCTGCCCTATAATTTTCACCATTGATAGCGGCTTCCGTTGAAGGGTAAGGGAATCTTCTTGGGATAGTCCCCGAAGTCGCGTTTCCAGGATAATTCACCGGAGTCAACACCGGATATCCGCTTCTGCGCCAGTTGCTCCAAGTTTCATAAAAATCGAGCATGGTTATCGTATGCGCCCAATACTGGGTATTTATCTGCTTCAGGGCATCTGCCGCATCGAATGGATGCGCTGCGAGATACGTTTCTGCGTCCGCATCACTAATCGCTAGAGAGCCATCATATTGATTTAAATAAGTAATACTTGCCTTCACACCTTTTTTATAATGATCGCTTGCACTACCACCGATGCCCCAACGTTGAGCAGCCTCTGCCAAAAGCAATTCGGACTCTCCATAGGTCAGAATAAATGTCGCACCGGTACGCTTAATCATATTAGGATTGGGCGAGGAATAATCCGAAAAAGTTGTATAGCTCGGATCACTGCTGATATTATATAGCGCATTAGAGCCTAGATCCTTGCCGTTAGGCATACCCTTTTGTTTCGCTGGGTCGGTGACAAAACTTCCGTTTTGCACTTTGTCCTTTTCAGATAAATAGAGTTTGGTGACCGCAACTTTTTGCAATCTCGGATCATTATTGTTTTTTAAATAATCTATAAATGTTTTAGACCATTTTACATAATAATTTTCCTGGCCGCCATCTCCCAATAGCACTTGGCTATTTCTATTTTGAGTGACCCTTGACCCAGACTCGTCATGAAGAATAAATGCATTGTCTGCATTATTATCCATTGTTTTACCAACAACTTTTTGCACATATTCCTTCGCTTTTGCTTCATCAACTTTCACTAGGCGCATCGCTGTACGAAGCAATAAAGAATTACCGAATTTCCGCCACTTGGCAATATCCCCTTTATAAATAACATCGCCAGTTACTTTATCGCCATCATCTTTTAAAGCAGCAGTAGCTTGCTCCAGCTCTTTTAATAGGTCGCTGTAGATATCCTGCTGTTTGTCGTATTTGGGTTTATATATTTTATTATAAAAACCTAATCCTGCCTCTGAATAAGGAACATCACCATACAAATCTGTCAATCGGGCAAATATGAGTGCTTTCCAAATACGGGCAACATTGTACAGATTACCATATTTCGGTTTATCCCGCGTAAATTCAACGACATCAGCAATATTACGCACCTGTTCAATATATGCGCCAACAGTGCCCGTCCCCCAATATGCTGCAGTGTAACTTTCGTTCAGCATATATTTATCCCCAGCCCAATAACTCACTACGGTCGATAGCCCCTGCATCATTGTCGACGAATAAATTAGATTTCCACGCCAGGTGTCGTATGCAAAATCAAAACTTCCTGTGTAAAACAACTGGGCCGAGCTCAACGTATAATTTGGATCCCAGTTATCTTTACCGTAGGCAATGGGGTCTGTATTTATCTTTTCAAAGTCTTTCGTACAACTACTTTCCAGAAACAAAGTCGCTGCTATTAAACTAACAAATACCGGTTTAATATATCTTTTCATGATTGTTTGCAATTAGAATTTAACACTTAAATTAACACCGTAAGTACGCACCGCTGGCACTCCACCAAGTTCTAACCCTGGAAAGGTTGCATTGTAGCTCGATTCTGGATCAATATTATTGGTTTTCTTCATAATGGTCCAGAGGTTACGGGCCACAGCACTTACCGTAATCGACTTAATTTTGTTATTGAACAAGTTGGACGGGAAAGTATAACCCAAAACAACCTGTCTCAGCTTGATAAAATCAGCACTATTGACAAATATCTTCGAGACATTATTGGCTGTATTGGTATAATAAGTCGATGCTGTTCTCCCTAAACTTTCGCGATCAGCCACAGTTTCCTGATGTAATCCAAAAATATAACCGTAGTAATCCGTGCCTGAGAAAAGTTTCCCACCCCATTTTCCATCAACCAAGAAAGAGAAACTCAACCTTTTATAGCTAAACTCATTATTCCAGCCTGCGAACCATTTGTTCATCGCCGAACCATAAGAAGTTAATTCCCCTCGGTCCGGAGAACCATCCGCCAATTTCACGATCTCACCCTTACTATCGTACTTATAATCAAAAGCCATAATCTGAAAGGCAGGCATACCCACTTTATTCATTAAATAACCTACCCCTGAACGTGATGTGGCCACGGTCTGCTCATCCATCCCTTCCGCCAATGAAATCACCTTATTATCATTATAAGAACCATTTAATGAGGACACCCATTTAAAATCTTCCGTTTTAACAACAGTAGCCGAAATCAAGGCTTCAAATCCCTTGTTTTGCATTTTGCCTGCATTGAGTACCGCTCCGGCATAACCGCTCGCAGATGGTGTAGTGATATAAGAAATCTCATCTTTTGATTTCTTATTATACCAAGTTAAATCTAAGTTCAAGCGGTCATTAAAAAGACGTAACTCTGTTCCAATTTCCAATTCTGTAGCTGTAGAAGCTTTTAAGGAAGAGTTTGGAATATTCCCATTAGAAATTACCCCCAAAGGTTGACCGTTGAGCACTTCACTTCTAAAATTATAGGTCAATAAAGTTTGGTACGGATCAGTTGCTTGACCTACTTGTGCGAAACCCGCTCTCAGCTTTCCATAACTTAACCACGATGGTTTTAGATACTCTGAAAAGATAAATGATCCCGAAACGGCCGGATAAACCGAATTCAATTTATTATCAAACCCAGGTGTAGCCAAGGTAGAAAACCAATCTGAACGTAAGCTTCCAGTTAAATAAGCGACATCTTTATAAGCAAATTCTAAGGTACCATAAGTAGACTGTGTCTCCGATTCACTTTCAAGATAGCCGACAGATTTATTCTTCGCATTCAGAATATTGTAGACACCGAATATTGCAAAGTCGGTGCCTAAATTAGTTGTCTGTCTAATTTTGGTATTTCTATAACTTGCACCTAGGTTAGGTGTCAACGTATATTCACCAAAAGTGAATGACTTTCCGACCAAAACATCTGCATTGATATCAGCGAACTTCGTCTCTTGTTCGGCGATTTTACCATTCTCATAATACCCCGTACCAGAAGGCAACACATTCTTATAATGATCTGTATAAGCATCTCGGCCGGCTCTTCCCTGAACAAACAAACCGTTGCCCATCGTATATTTAGCCGTAACCGATGCTATGGAGCGGTCGCGATTGGTATTATTGATAAATTCATTTGCCGCAAACCAAGGATTCGTTGCATACACATTACCAGAGTTATAAAGTATCTCCTTTCCATTGCTATCTTTCCATGGCTTCAAATCATTGACATTGATGCTCGTCGGTAAAAACATGACATTATAGTTGGCATTTCCCGCACCATCCGAAACCATTGGACGGTTTTTTACTTGCTCCAAAATCATGTTATAGCGCGCATCAATCGTCAAACCTTTGAGTGGTTCAAATAGTCCGACCAAATTAAAAGACTGTCTTTTCAATCCTGAATTCGGAACAACAGATCGATTATTGACATCTGTTCCTGACAGGCGGATAGATCCACCATCAAATGATTTATTTAATGCCAGCGTATTTGTCCATGTTGAACCCGTACGGTAAAACCGATCTAAATTCCCTTTTTGCAATGAATATGGTCTTGATACACCGTCAAATTGAACGACCGGAGAGCCGTCCAATTTGGCGCCCCAGCTTGAGCCGCCCACTTGCGCCGCTCCTGCTTGCGTAGTTGGTTTTTCACCGTTCGCCCCCTGACCGTAGACTGTTTGCCAATTTGTATTGTCGATGATCTGCTCGGCAACAAGGTTACTATTGAAATCGATCGAATTACCTTTACCTGATTTTGTCGTAATCAGGATGACACCAGCTTTTGCTCTTGAGCCATATAACGCTGATGCTGCAGCACCTTTCAGAACAGAAATGCTTTCGATATCGTCGGGATTTATATTACTGATGGCATCGCCTAGATCGGGTGCATTATCCCATTGACTTCCGGAGTTCCCTTTAGAATTCGCATTTCCGATACCTACTGGTTTACTTTCCATGGGGATACCATTGATTACATATAAAGGTTGATTGGTTTGATTCAAACTCGATACCCCCCGGATTGTTACATTGGAAGCCGCTCCTGCTCCTCCAGAAGTGGAGCTAATATCCAAGCCTGCTACTTTGCCGGCAAGTGAATTCATCACATTATTTTCACGGGCTGTGGTTAGGGTTTCACCAGCAACCTGCGTAACAGAATACCCCAACGAGCGCTTCTCTTTCTTCATACCCAGTGCCGTCACAACGACCTCATTCAGCATCCGGTTATCTTCCAATAAAACAATTTTCAGATCCCCCTCTTTGGTTACGGCTACTTCTTGCGAAGTGTAACCTGCAAAAGAAATAATCAAGGTGTTTCCGGTTGCCGCATCGATCGTAAAACGTCCATTGATATCCGTTGCCCTTCCTACTGCGGTTCCCTTAACACGTATCGTAGCACCAGCCAAAGGATTACCTTTATCGTCAGTGACAACTCCTGTAACGGCGACTTGCTGCTGTTGGCTCACGACCACGAGACCTTCTTTGGAAACAGAATAAACCAATCCACTTTTATTGAAAAGCTTTGTCAATACGTCCAATACCTTTGTATTATTCACATTGACAGATACCTCTTTATTTAAATTTTCATTCGTCGAATTATAGACAAAGTAATAATCACTTTGCTCTTCGATCATTTTAAGTACCTTGCTCAGTTTTGTTTTTTGGACATCCAAGGAGACTTTTTGTTGGGAAAATACATTTGCCGAAACATTCATAACAGCACACGTAGTCATAATTAAGGCTAGTTTCATCCGGATAATGAATCTAAAATGCACAATATATCCATTGCGCATTTGCAATAAGCAATTTTTAATCATATTTTAGTGTTGGTTAAAATTAATATTAAGCAGCACGCCCCAATGTTGCTGCTTTTGGTTAATCATTTTTTCAATGAAGGATGGTGTTGGTCCACCATCCTTTTTACTTTTCTGATATAGTTATTTTT
>JAIRVH010000005.1 GCA_031253985.1 Sphingobacterium sp. | reverse complement strand
AATAAAATTATTCCTCACAAAATTATTCGTTTTTCCGTGTATAGCAAATTATATTTGCTATTCGAATCGCTAAAATTTATGAAAGCAAAAATAGCATTAATAACTGGAGGTTATACAGGAGAGGCAGAAG
This sequence comes from Sphingobacterium sp., assembly GCA_031253985.1. Classification (GTDB taxonomy): domain Bacteria; phylum Bacteroidota; class Bacteroidia; order Sphingobacteriales; family Sphingobacteriaceae; genus Sphingobacterium. Next base: position 10,131 of record JAIRVH010000005.1, on the reverse strand, counting down.
TTTCTTTTAAAAGTTCTGCCTTTGTCAATTCTCAGCTTGATCACGACAAATATGATGTGTATTTGATTACAGTGAGCAAAGAAGCATGGTACTATGAAGATTTAGATGGTAAGCGTCACCCGATTTCAAAAGCAGATTTTACGCTTCCATTGAACGGGGAGATCCTGACCTTTGACTTGGCATTTATTATGGTGCATGGTGTACCTGGAGAAGATGGAAGACTTCAGAGCTATTTTGATTTACTAGATATTCCTTATACCTCATGTGATGCCCTGACTTCTACCCTGACGATGAATAAAGGGTATACAAAAGCGATCTTAACGGATATTCCAGAATTGCATTTAGCAAAATCGGTCTTATTATTCGAATCGCAGCGGTCTGAGGCGATCAAAATCGTCGAAAGCAATCTTTCTCTGCCTTATTTTGTGAAACCTAATGCAGGCGGGAGCAGCATCGGCATGACCAAGGTGAAAGAATCCACGCAACTGCAAGAAGCGATCGATAAAGCGTTTGATGCTGAAAATACAGGGAAACAGGTTATTGTAGAAGAATTTGTAACCGGACGCGAATTTTCGGAAGGAATTTTTCGCAATTCGAGAGGCGAACTGGTCGTTCTACCGGCCACCGAAGTACGCACTACACGCGAATTTTTTGACTATGAAGCGAAATATGTACCCGGATTGACCGAAGAGATTACGCCGGCGGAACTGACTATTGAACAGCAGGAGCGTGCAGCACGTATTTTGAGAGAGATCTACGTCAGATTGAACTGCAAAGGTATGGTCCGTGTAGATTTCTTTTTGGAAAACGATACCGATAAATTTTATTTTATCGAAATCAATACTATTCCGGGGCAGACTGCGCAAAGTTTTATCCCACAGCAAGTACGGGCTTTTGGAATGAAAGAAGGGGATTTCTATGGCGAGTTGATCGAAACAGCCTTGCAATCGAAATAGTATTGTCCTATTTTAATAGCCCTGAAATGAGAGGCCTTGCAGCTGTAGTTGATAAAAATATGCAGCGATACTCAAAGATAACAAAAGACGGCTTTCAATTTTTGAAGGCCGTCTTTGTATTTTATTTTCTGAAATCAAATTTAGACAGATCAGGTTTAAACTTTTTCACCCTTTTCAGCTCTTCCTGATAAATTACCTGCCCGATATTCTTTAAAAATGGGTAAGTTACCGTTTCGTATTCATAGCGTCCATCGTTGTAGATGCCATTGTCATTGGACTGCACAACAACGGCGAGCATAAATTCTACCCCATGTTCGAAGTCGACGATATAGGCATTGTCAATATTATAGCCATAAGAATCTCCATACTTGTTGAAGATTCGGATGTTGGGGTTTAAGGTTGCATCTTTTTCACGGCCATAAAAAAGGAGCTTGCTATACGTTGGCCAGAATTCTGTTGAGTCATATTTCGGGAAATCTGATTCAAAGGGGTAGCGCGACATATAATCGTAGAGTAGGGCATAATCCTCTTTTTTCAGATTAAATCTATCTTTAGGCTGGAATACTTCAGGAAATAACAATTTCTTCAGGATGAGCCGTTGATCTTCAAGCGCGTAGACATTTAGCCCCTCAAAACTCCAGGGTTCATGGACTAGCTCATCTTTGTCGTTCATATAACCCTTTCCTTGAAGCGTATTCGACAGCGCGATAGCATAGTCTTTGGGATCGAACTGTGCTTCTTGTTTATAAATAATATCCTTCCCATTGTAAAAGGTGACTGGGTTGGTATGTTTGGCCCAGATACCCTTGTCACCTATAGCGAGACGGTTGACGATACGGCTGTACTTGGTGCCGTATTTTTTAAGTTTTGCATTGAGCTCAGCACGGCCAATAAATTCAAAGAGCCTGTTCTGAGCATCGTTGTCGCTGGTCAATAGGATTTTTTTTACATATTGCGCCACGGACGGAAGACCGTTGGCAGCAGATTCGTCTATGGATACCCTTGTCTGTTTCTCGAAGGCAGAATCAATGCGTAACGGAGTGTCTTTGCTGAGACCGGCAACCTGTAGGTCATTGATTTTTTCTAACGCTAGAATTGCGGTCGGAAGTTTTACAGTGCTTGCCGGATAAAAATACCAATGTGGATTAAGGCGATAGCTATAGGTCTTAAAATGCGGTATGTTGGATTTATCACGATCAATCTGCGTGTAAAGGATCTGTACCTCGTTTTTAGTCGGATGACTTAATATTTTCTGAAATAGATCTGGATGGCTCTGGAGCAGCCTTTCCAGGTATAGGGTATCTACCTTTTGAGCGTATGCATCTGACATGAATAAGATAAAAATTAAGATGAGGTATTTGTGCATGTGTCTAACAGTTTAATAGCTCAAGTTTTCAAATTAATAGTTCAAGTTTTCAAAACAGGCAAATCAAAAGAGGTGTTTCGGTGGATGTCTGCAACTTGTTTTTAATACACATGGATCTATTTTCTTGTATAAACTTCAAAGGTATAAGCAAATGCGTGTTTTTCATCGGCCTGATGCGCATCTGAGGAAACTAACTTCCATTCTTCAGCCGGTAATTCAGGAAAGAAAGCATCTCCTTTGATGGTTGTATGCACCCGTGTTAAAAGTACTTTGTTTGCCAGTGGAAGGGCCTGCTGATAGATGTTTGCGCCGCCAATAATAAATACCTCACGTTCGTCACGGCAATATAAAAGTGCCTCCTGGATACTATTGGCGACATCAATATCTTCGCCCTGAAAATCTGCGTTGCGTGTGATGACAATATTCCGTCTCTCCGGCAATGCTTTGCCTATGGCTTCAAAGGTTTTTCTACCCATCAGAACCGAGTGCTCAATGGTATTTTTTTTGAAATATTTAAAGTCGTTGGGTAAATGCCAGGGCATCTGGTTGTCGATGCCAATTGCATTGTTTTCCGAAGCAGCTACGATTAATGTGATCGTTGGATTACTCATTTTTGTTAGGGTGATTAGTCGTCCTCTAAAATAATGTTATTGCAAAAATTCTCAGCTTTGATTACTAAACGGCAACCGGAGCTTTGATATGTGGATGTGAGTCGTAGTTTAACAACTCAAAATCTTCGAATTTGAAATCAAAAATATCTTTCACGTTAGGATTGATTTTTAGTTGCGGTAGGGGTTTCGGATCCCGGCTCAACTGTAGTTCTGTTTGCTCAAAGTGATTGCTGTAAATATGTGCGTCGCCTAAGGTATGGACAAATTCTGCCGCTTCCATATCACACACCTGGGCAACCATCATGGTCAGAAGCGCGTATGAAGCAATGTTGAAAGGTACCCCCAAGAATATATCTGCACTACGCTGATAGAGTTGACAAGATAATTGTGGCTTTAAAATCCCTTTTTCAGGTTGTGCCGGAGCGACATAAAATTGAAAAAAAGCATGGCAGGGTGGTAATGCCATATGTTCTATTTCAGCAACATTCCATGCTGATACAATAATGCGGCGAGAATCTGGCGTATTTTTAAGCTGGTTGATAACCTGTGCAATCTGATCAATATGACGGCCGTCAGGTGTAGGCCAGGAGCGCCATTGTGAGCCATATACAGGACCTAAATTACCTTGTTCGTCCGCCCACTCATCCCAAATGCTTACGCCATTTTCTTTGAGATACTGAATATTGGTTTCACCTTTTAGAAACCAGATCAACTCATGGATGATGGACCGCAGGTGTAATTTTTTGGTTGTTACCAAAGGGAAACCTTCCTGAAGGTTGAAACGCATCTGATATCCAAAGACACTTTTGGTGCCCGTGCCGGTACGATCTGTCTTTACAACACCATTCGTATATACATGTCTGAGTAAATCTAAATATTGTTTCATCTGTAAAAAAGTAATTATTAAATACTAAATATCAATGCTATCGTCGAACTGTAACGAACGACTAGCGCTATATGTTTGATTCTCAATCGGGAGATATTTGAATGCATGATGTTTGAATTTGATTTATTCCGCCTTGAATAAGCTATTGATGCATTCAACCTTTTAAGATAGTCAAAACTAAGGAAAATCCTTATAACGAGAAAGTCAAAACTTAAAATGATAAGAGGGGTTACTGAAAAAAAATGTAATTTTGCAAAATATTATGGAGAATAAGAAAGTAGCTTTTTATACACTTGGATGTAAACTGAATTATTCGGAGACATCATCCATTGGTCGTTTATTTAAAGATGCAGGTTATGATACCACAGCGTTCAATAGCCGTGCAGACGTTTATGTAATCAATACATGTTCGGTAACGGATAATGCTGACAAGAAGTGTAGAAAAGTAGTGAAGGAAGCTTTAAAGCACTCTCCCAATGCCTATATTACAATCGTTGGCTGTTATGCGCAGCTAAAACCAAAAGAGATTGCAGAAATTCCCGGAGTGGATATGGTCTTAGGTGCAGCGGAAAAATTTAATATCATCGAGCATATCAATGATCTGACGAAACAGGAAAAAACGATCGTATATAATGGTCCAATCGATGAGACCAATCAATTTGTATCGGCATATTCAATTGGTGACCGTACCCGCACCTTTTTAAAGGTACAGGACGGGTGCGACTATTCATGCACATTTTGTACAATTCCTTTGGCACGTGGTGGAAGCCGCTCGGGCAAAATTGAGGATATTGTGCGTCAAGCAGAAGAAATTGCAGCTTCAGGCGTTAAAGAGATCGTTTTGACAGGCGTAAACATTGGCGATTTTGGTCTTCGGGATGGGAAGCGCGAAGACCGATTCTTGGATTTGGTGAAAGCATTGGATGAAGTCGAAGGTATCGATAGAATTCGGATTTCCTCGATAGAGCCTAATCTTCTTTCCAATGATATTATTGAGTTTGTGGCGCAATCCAAACGATTTGTGCCGCATTTCCATATGCCATTGCAGTCTGGAAGCAATAAAATTCTGAGCTTAATGCGCAGAAGGTACAAAAGAGAGCTTTACACCGAGCGCGTTGCATTTATCAAATCTTTAATGCCTAATTGCTGTATCGGTGTTGACGTTATCGTAGGGTTTCCGGGAGAGACACGTGAGGACTTTATTGATACCTATAATTTCTTGAACGATATGGATATTTCTTATCTGCATGTCTTTACATATTCAGAAAGAGAGAATACCATTGCTGCTCAAATGGAAGGTGCCGTACCGGGAGCACAACGTAGTGACCGGAGCAAAATGCTGCATATCCTTTCGGAGAAAAAACGCCGTGCTTTTTATGAGTCACAGCTTGGTGAGACTGGTGATGTCTTGTTTGAGGCTGATGAAAAAGACGGTTACATGCATGGTTTTTCTAAAAATTATGTTAAAGTACGGACTGTATACGATCCATTATTGGTAAATGAAGTTGTGCCGGTCAAGTTTATGGAAGTAACGGACTCCTGTGAAGTAGAGGTGGAAGAAATTCCAGAGACATTGGCACATTAGTCCAATAAAGACTTATAATATACAAAAAAGGCAATCTTCTCTAATAAGATTGCCTTTTTTTCTGAAAGTGTCTGCTGTTAGTGACCAGAAAGAACCTTCTTTCGCTTTATAATTGTTGGCGTTTATAAAACATGAAGGTTTTGTTAAAGGGAATTCCATAATTCCGGTATTGATTGTTGTATGCAGCTATATTTCTCCTAAAATTGCTTGCAGAAATCTAACCTGAAGTTGACCGGTACTTCTAATGTGTACTGTTCTTTGCTGCGTTCAACCAGATGACAGTACCCAATATTAAAAGTACACCGAGCCATTGGATCATCGATACACTTTCATGAAGTATAAAAAACGACATACAGGTGGCTACAGGTAGCTCCGCCGAGCTCAGTATCCCGCCTAAAGAGAATCCTGTTTTAGGTAAACCATAGGCAAACAATAAGGGGGGGATAACTGTACCAAATAATGAAAGTATCAGACCAAAATAGAAGAAGTTTTCATCAAATTCACCGTTAAATAAATACGTTGGCGGGAACAGGGTGAAAATCAGAATACAGGAGCCTGTTACCATAATGGCACTTTTTTGAATGGGATGATAGTCATTGCCGACACGGCCATTCACGATCATGAAGACCGAATAGGCGGTTGCTGCCAAAAGACCAAATAGAACACCTGTTAAGTTGAGATGCTGCAAGCCTTTTTCAATAAGCCCGGTTGCCAATAATGTTGCAATGAGTACAATACCAATGCCAATCAGGTTGTTTTTCGAAGGTTTTGCTTTGAAAAATACAAATTCAATCACTACACCGATCCAGATATACTGCATCAGCAGTACAATCGCCAAGGAAGCTGGAACGAGCTGTACACATTTGTAATAGAGAATACTCACCAGACCGGTCGAAGTACCGCTGATTAATATCTTGATCCAAGAAGATTTCTTGCTTGAAGATTGAAACGACTTTGCCGAAAAGAGTTTGATGACAATATAGATAAGCCAAAGGATTAGCATGCCAAATAATACCTGAATTCCCGTTACCTCTCCTAGAGTCAACCCTTTACCGTAGGCTTTTTTAACAAACGTTGATAGTATCCCAAAACTACTCGCACCTAAAAAGACAGCTAATACACCTTTTAATTTTTCCATTCTCAAATAAATTAGGCGTCAAAGTTACGATTTCTGAACAATTCTTTTCCTGATCTGACGTTCTTATCAAGAAAAGCAATCTTTTGTTGGTAAACTTAACCGCAGGGGGAAGTGCACCTGAGAATGGAGGCCCCATTGTTGAAAAGTTTACTGTGGATCCTGAAATGTTGCAAGGGATGATTTAATAAGAGAGGTTAAAGGAATACATTGTTTTTTAGCAGCCGGGCAAATTTATTGCATTTAAACAGCAATTTATTTAAGTTTGTTAGGCAAGAACGTAAATCGAACAGCATGAGTGTCAAGTCTTATTTTATCTTTTTTTTAGGTTCAGTTTTATTTTTGAGCAGTTGTTCAACGAAGAAAAAGGTACTCAGCTCCAATGCACATTCGTCCAACGGTTCAGTTTTGACCGACGCGAGCTCGGCGCGTGGGAAATCATTTTCGGGATCAAGGCTCGATAATTATGCCGATTTACTCAATGTGAGTGCCAAAAAACTAAATCCGCACCTTTATTCATTTATTGATGATTGGATGGGCATACCGCATCGTATGGGTGGCCAGACCAAATCGGGAGTCGATTGCTCGGGATTTGTTAATCTGCTCTATATCGAAGTATACAAAGGGAATTTGCCGCGGACTTCACGTGATATGGAAGGGATCGTAAAAAGAAAGAAGGTCGATAAACTTGAAGAGGGAGATCTCGTGTTCTTTTCTTTTGGTCGCAATGGGATAGACCATGTTGGTGTATACCTTCATAATAATAAGTTTGTTCATGTTTCGACACGTAAAGGCGTTATTATCTCTGACCTTTCCGACAGCTGGTACGCGAAGACCTTTGTTGATGCAGGCTCTCCGAATATCTAAATACGTGAATTTCATGTAGGTTTTATGTCATATCTTGACATAAACTTTTATACCCTATATAAATCCTTATTTTTGTCAAAATTTTATAGAAATGACAATAAAGAGTAAGAAGATTTTTTTGGGCCTTTGTATTATTGTGCCGTTTTTGATGTATTGTGTTTATTATTATAGTAATATGATCAAAAATGCCCCTTTTCGTTTTGCTGATTTTGAATCCATAGAATTCAAATACGGTGAGCCGAAGCATATGGTCAACGAATACAATTCAAAAACGCGTATCTATAAATATTTAGACAAAAAAGATTCTTTAATTACCGATACTGTAAAATTTACAAAAGACGATTTATTGTACCTACATCGCAAAGCAATGGAGCTTGGCTTTTGGAACCTGGATACAGATATGACAGGTCTGGAATGGCAACAGGATTCGACAAATTCTAAGGTTCCACGTTTTTATCTGGAGTTCAACTACAAAGATAAATCCAAACATGTAACTTTAGATGCAGACTTCGCAGGCAATCCCCGTATGCATGACGCTGCGAAGTCAATGATCGATGAAATCAACCGCATGTTGGCAACTGCGCAAGCAAGATAGTTAAGAAATAGACCCTAACAGCAAAAGGAGAAATCAAGCAATTGGTTTCTCCTTTTTTTCTTCAAATATTCGTCCATAACATGGAAGGATCAAAGGGAATGAACAAGCAGCAATGTATAGGGGAAAACGACAGCTATCTCAACTAACAACATTTGTATTAATGGGGACTTTATAGGGAGCTAACAGAGACCTCGTTCGGGTGAAAACGTATTGAGTACAAATTAAGTACCTATAAATTTATTATCAAATATTGATCTATTGATAAAGTAGTAATAGACTGTTCTCTTGAATATGTGATATTTCTCTCTTTGTTTTTTGTTGAATTCTTCATATTCCCTTTACATTGCTTTAACCTGAATCGAATACTTTAGCGCCAAAACAAAATTTCATATGAAAGCATTTTTGGCATTAGCAATTTCCTGGGCATGCGTCAACGCTGTGCAGGCACAAGATGTTGCAAAAGGAAAAGTTTATCTGGACGTAAACAAAAACGGAAAATTGGATAAAAACGAAAGGGGCCTTGCATCCGTTGCTGTTAGTAATGGACGTGAGGTGACGACAACCGATAAAGATGGTAATTATCAGTTGCCCATTGGAAATGATAACATTATTTTCGTGATTAAACCGACAGGGTATGCTTTGCCTTTGGATGAAAATAACCATCCAAAATTCTATTATATCCATAAGTTAAACGGTAGTCCAGTTTCAAAATACCCTGCTGTTACTGCTACAGGAAAAATCCCGGCTGCTGTAAATTTTGCATTGTACCAGCAAGAAGAGGATCCTAACTTCTCCGCTTTTGTTTTTGGTGATCCACAAGCTTACACGGAGGAAGAGCTGGCTTATTTCAAAAATGGTGTTATCAATGAAATTTCCGATAAGACAATTGCAAAATTCGGAATAAGCTTAGGCGACTTAGTGGGAGACGATCTTTCACTTCAACCAAAATATAAGTCGGTGATTTCTACCATGGGATTGCCTTGGTATAATGTCATGGGAAATCACGATATGAATTATGATGCAAAAGCGGATAGTCTTTCCGATGAATCGTTCGAGAAGACCTTTGGCCCCAATAACTATGCGTTTAACTATGGAAACGCGCATTTTATCATTCTTGATAATATCATTTATCCCAATCCGCGGACAGGAAAAGGTTATTTAGGTGGGTTCCGTAAAGATCAGCTTGATTTTGTGGAAAATGACTTAAAAAACGTTGCCAAAGATAAACTGATTGTATTGGCATTCCATATTCCTTTATATCATCAAAACTCAGATGTCTTTCGAAATGAAGATAGACAACGTCTTTTCGATATTTTGGCTCCATTTGCCCATACCTTGTCTTTATCCGCACATACACACTTTCAGCGTCAATATTTTTATGGACAAGAGGACGGATGGAAACAGGAAAAGCCACATCACGAATATAATGTGGGAACGACATCAGGAGACTGGTATTCGGGTGAGCTGAATGATAAAGGGATTCCCGTTTCTACGATGCGCGACGGTACTCCAAAAGGATACGCCATTTTAAAGATAGCAGGTAACCAATACAGTTTTGATTATAAGGTCGTAGGAAAGCCTGCTACTTATCAGATAGATCTGTATGGTGCTTCAGTTGTGCCAGAAAAATACACAAAAAGGTATCCAATCTACGCTAATTTTTTTATTGGAAAGGAAGGAGACAAGGTAACGTATAGAATCAATCAGGGCGAATGGAAAGAAATGGACTTTGTCAATGAGAACGATCCCGCATTTCTAAATTCCCTGGCTAAGTACGATACAGCAACTGAATTAAAAAATACCCGCAGACCTTCAAATCCAGAAAAATCCAGCCATTTATGGACGGCTAACTTGCCAAAACTCAAAGCTGGAAAATATCAGATTGAGGTTCAGGCGGTTGATCTGTTCAATAGGGTGCATGTCGCCACGAAGACTATTGAGGTGAGATAAATAACCGACTGTAGAGTTGTTTTAAGTTTAAAGATAGCTTAAGATGCACTTAACATAACCGTCCTATATTTGTGTAGAGTAATTTTTGATTCATAAAGAGTTAGGGTTAATGTGTAGATCTGTTGTGAAACACGTCTGAAAATTTAGTTTGTTTTTAAAGTGAAGGTAATCTCCCCAGAT
>JAIRVH010000153.1 GCA_031253985.1 Sphingobacterium sp. | reverse complement strand
TTGATTGTAGCCTTTGGATCAGCAGCCAAACCTTGGTTGAAAATCGCAGCGGCAGAATCCGCTCTGTCGTTTACCAAATAAATTTGACCCAAATAGAAATAATTATCTCCATTCTTAGGCTGCTTAGTCACTAACTGTTGAAGGATAGTTTTCGCTTTACCATAATTTTCAGCCTCGATGGCTGCTCTAGCATCTTTCAAACTTTGTGCACTTACTGTGCCCACAGATCCGGCCAATAAAAGACTAAATAATAATTTGCTGTTTGTCATAATCTATTTTTGTACTATTTATTATCTATTTAATATAACTTTCATCTCTAATAATGATCTCCCGTCCAGGCATCGTAGCAGGAACTAATCCAGCTTTCAATACAATACGTTGTCCGCGATCTCCTGTCAAAAAAGCACTAAAGCCCAAACCTAAGCCCATATTCGGCTGATAGTTCATAATGTAGACAGGTCTTACAAAAGGATATAAGCCGTCAGCGATAGTCGATTGGGATGGTCTGTAAAAACTCGCCTTTTCACCCTCCTTACCAGTACTTTCGATGCTCAATGTACGAATTTTATCCAATAAATTCGAATTTTTTTCTATAGCCTTTAAATACCAATTGTAACCGATAACACCCACAGTATTCGCATTCTCGCTAACATATTTCATGACATCTTCACTGTCCTTCATTGCAGAAACAGCTTTCGGATCAATTTTGTTCAATTTGAAATAGTCTTTCAAATAGCGGAGTGTACTTGAATTCGCATTATCAAAAATCAAACGTTGTCCGGCTAAATTACCTTCCAACAAAGACTTAACGTCTTTTTGTGGCATTATAGTATCCGCACTGTTGCGATTATTGATCAACACAACGGCATCCGAAGCCATTTGAAATATCTTGGGCTGAATACCACGTTTCTTAAAGTAGCTATCTTCCTCGTTCGTCAACTTTCTAGTCAATACAACCACATAAGCCGAATCAGCGAGCAAAGCATTCACCGCTCTAATCTCCGGTCTAGCCATCAATTCCAAACTCGAATTTGGATAGGAACTTTCAAAAACATCTGCAGACTCCTGAATAATGGGCAACAAAGTTTGATCAACAATAACCGGAAGTTTACCTGTCAAGATATCTTCGCCTTCCTTCGTACTCTTCGTTTTATTTTTGCAGGAAACAAATACTCCCATACAGATGCCCAGCATCACAAGAACCATTTTATATTTTCTCATACGATACATCATAAAATAAGACAGTTTAAATAAAGAATAGTTTAACTTTTGAAGAGAGAGTTTGGCTGCCGTTAAAAGAAAGAGGCAATTAATTGAAGTTATTTTGCCAAAGCCGTACAAACCGCATAAAAGAATACAGAATCAATACGACACCAAAAATTGTTTTGTAAGTTGGATTAATTTCAATGGGAAAATTATCCCAAAAAATAATCAATAGGCCCAAAACAAAATAAAAGCCAAACATAAAAAGTCCTAAAATAGACAGAAACCGCTTCAGAGGCGATTTCTGTCTATAATTTGAACTGTTATTCGAATTAAAATTTGTCATTCTAATTTTGAAGGTTCAATCGAATTGGTAAAGTGTAAGCTACACGAACCGGACGACCATTTTGAATACCTGGTTTCCATTTCTTCGCTTTTTTAAGCAACCTTACAGCTGCATCACCAGTACCATATTTCAAATCACGTTTGATATTGATGTCTGTTAAGCTACCATCTTTTTCTACAACGAAGGAAACTTCAACGACACCATTTACACCATTTTCTGTTGCGGCAGCCGGATACTCATAGTTTGAAGCAATCCAAGACATAAAAGCAGGCATACCACCAATCGGAGTTGGTTGAACCTCGATGGCATTAAATGGAAGAATTTCATCTCCATTACCATTTGGATCTCCTTTTGCAGCACCAGTGATCGCACCATCTTGTTTTTTCGAACCAAATTCACCACGAGCAACAGAAGTACCAGTTGGACTACCCTTTAACGTAATACGTGCAGGAGTTTTATTTGGATCTTTCAACTCTTCCTGAGAAGCAACTTCTTCCACAACTTTGTTTGCAGGTGCTACTTTAGGCTCAGGAAAACGAACCAAATCCTCTTTTGGTACATCCATAGCCACTTGTTGAGGTTTTTCTTCCGGTTCTTGCGGAAGCGGCTCCTCTTCTGGTGGTTCTGGTGGTTTGATTTCTTCAAGGTCTTCCAACGTAACCTCAGTTACCGCTGGAGGTGCTTCAACTGCCTTTTTCGGAAAAATTTTATCTCCGAAAAGACGAAGAAGACTTGCAAGAACTACGAAGCCAATAACGACAAGTAATCCTCTATTAGTCGCTTTAGGCGCAAGTTTACGAAGCTCATAAGCTCCATACTCTTTGTTGCGGCCTTGAAAAACGACGTCAAGCCATTCTTTCTTAAAAATATCTAATTTTGACCCTATCATTTTATTTTAGTTTTTTGTGTCAATCTAATAACTAATCATTATAGATATTGTCACGTTTTAACACTTCGACTTCCTCTGGTGTAATCTTTCCGATCATATAGCGCTTCACGTCTACAATTTTCATCTCATCAAGAATATCGACCAGATTACGTTGTGTACATTTTTCACTAGGACGTATGATTACAATCATGTCTTTACCGCCTGAAACGCGAGGTACATAAGCCTTTTTTTCCATCAAGACCTTACGAATACCATCTGCGCCATAACCAGCGACAGTAGGACCTTCGATCGGACGAGCAACTTGACCATATACCCAAGAGACTTTATTGTCAGAACCCAATAAAATTGTCAAGGAACGATTATCTGCCGTAAGCAATTCATCGCTTTGTTGCTCCTTAATTTTATTTTTGTCTGGCATAGCCACATCCATTGCCTGCGGTTTATTTAAGGACGTGGTCAACATGAAGAAGGTAATCAACAAGAACGCCAAATCCACCATGGCTGTAAGATCGACCTTACCACCATTTTTTTTGGATCTTACTTTCCCACCTTTGCCTTTTTTACCACTATCCTGATTTAATTCTGCCATTGTTTGTTCTTATTAAATCGTCAATTATTTCTCCTCAGCACGCATGCCTGTTATGAAACTAAATTTGTTCTGCTTTTGATTACGCAATGTTTCAATAACTAAATTAACCGAAGGATATTTTTCATTCGCATCTGCTTTGATAGCCATTTTTAAAGGTCCAGGATGCACGAAATTTTTATCCGCTGCCTCTTTTTCCTTATTTACTTCCTCAGCTGCAAGACGGGTATTTTGAACCCAGTAATACAACTCATTTGAAGTATTTTCTGTACTATCAATCGGGATACCAGTTTGCACACCTTTTTCTGTACGCTTACTTCCATCCAAGGCCAACAATGCTTTTAACTTAGACATTGGTACACCGAAGTTTTCCATCAATTTGAAACGATCATAATCTTCTTGTGAAAAGCCAACGCCATATTTTGCTGACATTCTTTCTAGTGCTTTTACGCGAACCTGTTGATCAGTCGTACCGAAGAAAACTTTACCTTGATCGCCTATTGTGATCATACCTACATTTGAATCAGGTAATTTATCTTTCGTAGTCGATGCTGGGGTATCCACCGTCAATGCTTCCGGTTGGCGCGCTGTCGCCGTTAAGACGAAGAACGTAAGCAGTAAGAACGATACGTCACACATCGCTGTCATGTCGATCGACGTACTGGCTCTTTTTACTTTTGCTTTACCCATTTTAAATTCTTCCTTTTAAATTAAAAACTCAATCTTCTAATCTATGATGCTTTTGACTTTTGATTTCCATAAAACAAAATCAAAAATTTTCACCATAGTTCTTATTTGTGGTTTGCAGCGTATGTTTGTACGATTGAGAAACCAGCTTCGTCGATAGAGTAAGTTAATTTATCGATTTTTGCAGTAAAGATGTTATACAATACAATAGCGAAAGTTGAAGTCGCGATACCAGTTGCTGTATTGATCAAGGCCTCAGAAATACCGTTTGCTAATTTAGCTGAATCTGGAGCACCACCTGTTGCCAACGCCGAGAACGCTTTGATCATACCCGTTACTGTACCTAATAGACCACATAATGTACCGATAGAAACTAATGTAGCGATAACGTTCAAGTTTTTCTCTAACATTGGCATTTCTAATGCTGTAGTTTCTTCGATTTCTTTTTGAATTGCGATAGTAGCTTTTTCAGTGTCAACGTTAGGATCTACTGATACTGCTTTGTATTTCAATAAACCAGCTTTAACTACGTTTGCTACTGAACCTTTTTGTTTGTCACACTCAGCTATTGCTGTGTCGATGTTTCCACCATTAATCAACGTTTGGATTTTTCTCACAAAGTTTCCAACGTTTCCTGTACCAGATGCTTTGTTGATAACGATTAAACGTTCTACGGAGAAAACCCATACCATTAAGAATAAACCAAGCAAAACAGGTACGATAGCCCCTGCATGGTAAACCATTCCTAAGTAGTTACCTGGATTTGGAGCATTTTCAGGATTGTTGTCAACGAAGTTAGTTGGATTACCCATCACAAATTTCCATACACAGAAACCCACGATGAAACAGATGATGATTGCAGCTTGAGCAAAGAAAGATCCTCCGTTGTTGCTCTCTTGTTTTGCAGCAGTTTTAGGTGCGTTTGCCATTTTTCTAATTTTTAGTTTTTTACTGTTGTTTAAATATATAATGTTGTTTAAATTATATGCACTCTTATTCGCTTTTGAAATCAATTTTGCAAAGCAAATTTAATATTTAATGTCAAATTTAAAATATTCATCTCAAATATATAAAAAAAATCAAATTTGTTTTTTCAAACTGAACACACCATTAATCAGTGTTATTTTTCTCAGCAGTTCCCGTTATATAATCATTATTGCTTTATGCTAAATCGCTTATTCGCAATAATTATTTTACAATGAAAGCCATTTTTTTTTTGATATGCAAGAAAATCAAGGATTTTAAACCACAAAAAGTAAGTGATTACTCATGTTTTGAAACAACACACCAAGCTCCACTCAAAGCATACTTGCCTAATAAACAATTCATTAGATTTGCCACCATTATCCTTGATATACTTGTTTAACCACCAACTAATTTTACGCGATATCCCTCTTTTAGTAACAAATCATAGATCTTTTGTTTAAACTCCCCCTGAATAATGACCTCCCCATCTTTCACCGTTCCTCCAACTCCACACTTCTGTTTCAACAGTTTACCCAAGCTCTCCAGATCTTCCACTTTTCCAACAAAACCTGTAACCAACGTAACAACTTTCCCTTTCCGCATTTTCCGATCAAGCTGTACTTTTAAATTTTGTTGATTGATAGGTAAAGTATCCTCTTCCTGAAAAAAATCAGCAAGCTGATAATTGAAGCTATCATCTGTCGAATATACAACGCCCTCGTAGGACTGTTTCTTATTTTTACTCATGATCTTAACAAATTATCTTTAATGCCTTTGGCATAATGGAAATATCCAATTTATCGCCAAGTTCGATCGGCTCTCCATCCACATGAACCGGTGAAATCTTGTCGACCTCAATCTGTATATTTTTCCCAGGGATAATCTCCACATAACTAGATTGATCTGCCGATTTATTAAAAAGATGAAAAATCATCTTTGGTAGAATATAGAGTGGAAATTTATGTACGATACAGACATCTAAAATACCATCGTTCACCGAAGCCTGTGGCGCAATATAGGCGTTATTCCCATATTGAGGAGAATTCGCCACGCTGATCATAAAGGCTTGTCTTTCGTATACCTTTCCATCAATCGTCAATTTATAATGTGCAGGCTGGTATTTACTGAGCACATTAAAAACCGATTTCATGTAGCCCAAGGGTCCACGAATATTTTCATTGGCAAAATTTTCACTTACGGATGCATCAAAACCTAAACCGGCAATATTGAAAAACCTTCTATCATTAATTACGCCGCAATCCACCTCAATTGATTCAAAACGATTAATCCTGCGGATAGCCGCAGCCTCATTCATCGGCACGCCCAAGTAGAGCGCCAAACCGTTGCCGGAGCCCTCCGGAATAATTCCCAATGGAATACCAGATCCAACCAAAGCAGAGCCCAATTCATTAATCGTCCCATCACCACCCACAGCTATGACCGCATCGTAGCCTTCATCGATGGCTTTCAAACCAATTTCATACGCATGATTTGGTCTTGCCGTCTGTTGAAAAGTAGGGTCAAATTTCTGTAGATCAAGCACATCTAACACCTGTTTTTTAAAGGAAGTTTTATTTTTTCCTCCCGAAATAGGATTAATAACAAACAATATTTGTTTACGTTCTGACATATCCAAAGATAGCGGAAATTACCAATTTCTTAAAATAATGTAATCTTTATCCTTATTGAAGCGATTACATAAGCTTTTAAAAGTTAAAATATAAATTTGATTTTAAATACTCCTTAAAGTATTGTAGCTTTGTCGCACAAAAAATAGAATGTGGACTGATTTGCGTGCTGTTGCATAACAAGGCAACGACAAGGAGATTGCAACCACAGTAAAAAAGTGCTAAAAACCCTTCGCTGTCACGGCTCTTATCACTTTGCTGTTATTTCATTCTAGCGCAAATCCAATATTAAAAATTACGTAAAGCATGGCTTATTTATTTACGTCGGAATCTGTTTCTGAAGGGCATCCGGACAAAATTGCGGATCAAATTTCAGATGCATTAATAGACAATTTTTTAGCATGGGACGAGGATTCACGCGTCGCTATTGAAACGTTAGTAACGACTGGACAGGTTGTCCTGGCCGGGGAAGTTAAATCAAACATATACCTCGATGTTCAGAAAATAGCCCGTTCGGTTATCCACAAGATCGGTTACACCAAATCTGAATACATGTTTGAAGCAAACTCTTGTGGTGTATTGTCGGCGATTCACGAGCAATCTGCTGATATTAACCAAGGGGTAGACCGCAAGACACGACAAGAACAGGGAGCAGGTGACCAGGGTATCATGTTTGGTTATGCAAACAACGAAACCGAAAATTTTATGCCTCTGGCATTAGACTTATCGCATCGTCTGCTTTACGAATTGGCAGAATTGCGTCGCGAAAATGACGAAATAAAGTATTTGCGCCCCGACGCAAAATCTCAGGTTACACTTGAATATAGCGACGATCACAAACCAAAACGGATTGACGCAATTGTCATCTCGACACAACATGACGATTTCGATGCCGAACAAGCTATGTTGGATAAAATTACACATGATATCAAAACAATCTTAATTCCACGTGTTAAAGCACAATTGAAACCAGAACTTCAGTTGTTATTTAATGATGAAATTAAGTTTCATATCAATCCAACAGGTAAATTTGTTATCGGCGGACCTCACGGGGACACGGGGCTTACCGGCCGTAAGATTATTGTAGATACCTACGGCGGTAGAGGTGCACATGGCGGCGGTGCTTTCTCCGGAAAAGACCCCTCTAAAGTAGACCGTTCTGCGGCATATGCAACGCGTCATATTGCCAAAAATTTAGTAGCAGCAGGTGTTGCGGATGAAATTCTCGTACAGATCTCCTATGCAATTGGTGTAAAAGACCCTATGGGAATCTATGTAAATACCTATGGAACGAGCAAAGTAAATTTGACTGATGGCCAGATCGCCGAAAAAATTGCACATTTATTTGACATGACTCCATACGGAATTGAAACGCGCCTAGGACTTAGAAATCCAATTTATTCAGAAACTGCAGCCTATGGGCACATGGGAAGAACACCAAGAAAAGTAACCAAAGAATTTGAAAGCTCAACGGGCGAGAAAAAGCAAGTCGAGGTTGAACTTTTCACTTGGGAAAAATTGGATTATATCGAGAAGGTGAAAGAGGAATTTGGCTTATAAGCCCCTTATTCCCATCAAAATATAAAGGGACTATCCGCTTTTGGATAGTCCCTTTTTTATCAAACTCTATACGCATCCCTTTACGGTACCTTATCAGAAATTCTATTCTTAAACAGTTTGAGCGAACGCTTTGGTCCCCATCTTTTGTTTTGCTGAAAATGCACATTCTTTAATAACCAAAACAACTCTTCTCTCGGTCTCTTCGCTATTGTTGTTTGCGAAATCACGAAGGTTTTGTATCTTAATGGTTCTAAACCGTTTCAATCATGAAAAGACGTAATTTTCTGCTAGCACCAATGGTGCTCATCACTGCTCCAACATGGGCAAATACAGTTCAGTCGGATGAGGAAATCCAACCCAGCACCATTGTGCACGTGGTTAATTTCTGGCTAAAAAAAGATCTCAGTGAAAAAGACAAAAAGAATTTTATTGGATTCTTTGAAGAACTTCGAAAAATTGAAGTAATCAAAACATTGAACTATGGGATTCCGGCAAAGACAAATCCGCGCCCGGTCGTCGATAACAGCTTTGACTACACATTGATCGTCACTTTCAAAGACCTTAAAGATATTACCACCTACGAGACACATCCAATTCATTTGAAGGCTATCGAAAAATATCAGCATCTCTGGACAAAAGTAACGGTCAAAGATACCTCCATCATTAAATAAGGCCCCGTGCCTTAATTTCCAGATATTTATTGATGGAGTTGATGGTTAGATTTTCAGGCGCAGTATAAATTGTCTGAAACCCGTTACGAATCAGTTCTTGTACAATAAGCTGTTTCTCATAGATAAACTTTTCAGCAATGACCTGGTTGTAAATGTCGATTGTCTTTTTCGGCGTACTCTTTGCCAAATCCTCTATTTCAACATTTTTAAAGACAACAACGACAATAATATGGCTCTTATTCAACATCGCCAGATAATTTATCTGGCGTCTTAAGGAATCTAAGGTTTCAAAATTTGTATAGACAAAGATAAGCGAGCGTTTGTTGATATGAGCATTGGCATAACTATATAATCTTCCAAATTCAGACTCCTCAAATTTGGTCGACACCTGATACAGTGCTTCCGAAATTTTGTGCATTTGGTTATTCCTTTTTTCCGCTGCTATAAATGCATTGATATCTTTTGAAAAGGTCAATAATCCTGCCCGATCCTGCTTCAAGATGGTCGCATTGGAAAGAACAAGTGCAGCATTAATGGAATAATCCAATAAGGTAAGACCGTTGAAGGGCATACGCATTGCCCTCCCTAAATCAATAAAAGAATAGATCGGCTGAGATTTCTCCTCCTCATACTGATTGACCATCAGCTTTTTTACTTTCGCAGATGCCTTCCAGTTCATGTGCCTATAATCATCGCCCTGAACATACTCCCGTACATGATCAAATTCCATGGCCGAACCAATACGTCGAATGCGCTTTATCCCTAACTCATTTAATCGATTGCTCGTTGCCAGAAGCTGATATTTTCTCAGCTGAATATAGGACGGGTAACAGGGGATCTCCTGTTCCTGATTGGTAACAAACCTTCTTTTGAAAAACCCATAACGCTTAACCAAAGCCATGCAACGACCGAACTGATAAATCCCTCGCTGTGTCGGCCGCAAGGAGAAAGAGATTTCCGAATGCTGAAAGGCAAGTAAACGGGACTCAAAATCCTTATCCCGAATTTGGAGCTGCACTGGAAACTCCTCCAAAATATCCACTTTCGTTGCAAATGGATAAAAAGAGCTCACAATTAGCTTCATTGGATTTTCATCTCCATTCGATAATTTCTCTGGATATACACGCGTAATCTCAATTCTGCCCTTTCCAGAAAACAAGACTATAAAATCAAAAGCCAACACAGCCAGCCAGATCCAAAAAACAATCCAAGCCACAATCAACAAGCCCTTAATAAAAAAAGAAAATGTAAAGAGTGTCGCCATGCCCAATAGCGAATAGAAGAATTGATTTGTTAGAAAGAGCTGCCTTAGTTTTTTCATTATCTTGGAATTTCTACAGAATTAATGATTTGGTCAATGACATAAGCGGTGGTAAATCCCTCCATTTCCCTTTCTGGAGTCAACATAACACGATGCCCAAGCACTGCCGATGCGACCTTTCGAATATCCTCAGGAGTGACAAAGTCTCTGCCGTTGACCGCTGCAGAAGCCTTCGCCGATTCCAACAAAGCAATAGAAGCCCTCGGGGATGCTCCCAATGTCAAACTCGGATTTGTTCGTGTCTTTATAATAACTTGAGCAATGTAATTCAGCAGCTCCTCATGGACAAAAATAGATTTGATCAATTGCTGAAATTCTAAGATTTCTACTGCCGACACAACCGCCTGAACCTGATCTTCTTTATTCAGCGCTTTTTGGGCATGATGTTCCTTTAAGATCTCCAACTCCTGTTCAAGTTCAGGATAGTCCACATTGATCTTAAACAAGAAGCGATCGAGCTGAGCTTCTGGCAACCGATACGTCCCTTCGTGTTCAATAGGATTTTGCGTCGCAAAAACTACGAAGGGGGCAGGCAATCTGTAGGTTGTTCCATCTACCGAAACCTGTTGCTCTGCCATGCTTTCAAAGAGTGCCGCTTGGGTCTTTGCTGGGGCACGATTGATCTCATCGATTAAAACAATATTTGCAAAAATCGGCCCCTTACGAAATTCAAATTCGTTGCTTTTCAGATCGAGTATCGACGATCCCGTTACGTCTGAAGGCATTAGATCCGGTGTAAACTGGATCCGCTTGAATTCACTATGGATCGTTTTGGCAATCAATTTTGCCGATAATGTTTTTGCTACTCCAGGCAGTCCTTCGATCAACGAATGCCCTGAGGCCAAGATCGAGATCAGGAGCATGTCAATCAGCTGATCCTGTCCAACGATTACTTTTTTCACCTCCGACTTTACCTGAGCCATTTTATCGAATAAAACCGAGACATCTATCCGGTTTTCAAAAGATATATATTTATCGAAGTCACTCATATCATTTTTGCTTTATGTTTAAACTCTTCTATCGTATCATTAATCAATTTAAGTTCAGCCAAGTCATGTTGTTTAGCATCTTGCATACGGACAATCAGCTTAATTAAAGATTGTGTCTCCACAAGAGAAACTCCAGACCGCTCAGCCAGTTCTTCACTGAATTCATCTTCCCGCAGTTTCAGCGTATCCAAATGAAATCGGATCCGAAGATCATGGAGGAAGTAATCTATTTTTTTTGCAACCATATTTCCGGGCGCACCATTTTCATAATATAAGGTAGCGATGGTTCCACAAAACTCCTTAGAGAGATTGGGTTCTGGCGTCACAACCGCCACTGCCCGCTGTTCGCGCTTACTTCGAAAGACGAGCAAAAGAATCAATCCGCCTAACAAAACATACCAGGCTTGCCGAAGACCATCATTGGTTAGCAATACCCGAAGGGGTGTCTGATATTTGTCCACATTCGCCTTAAAATTATACCAAGCGAGCGGCTTATCATTTAAGTGGGATAAAGATTTAGCAACATAAGCATATTGCGAAGCAGAATTCAACAAATAATAATTTCCAAATAAATCAGGAGTCAGGTGCAGATAGAAAGTTCCTTTGCCGCATTGAACTGCCACGAAGTTAGGCAGCGCAAATTCTTTATAGGTTATTGCGCCCAAAATGGTCGCATTTTTAGGAAGTTTGCTGAATACTTCACCCAGATCCGATTTACCATAGTGAATTTTATTGTTATCGTTCATTAACCGCACGCGCAGCTGGCTTTTTATATCTACGCCTTTTTTATAACCATAGAAATTATCTGTTTCCACACCTAGAGAATCCAACAGATAATGATCAATATCCTCGGCTACAATCATTGCTTTCCCGCCTCGATTTACATAATCCAGTAACTTATCTTCTGCCGCTTCGCCCATTGAAAAATAGGATGTGTAAAAAAATAAATTAGCATCTACTTTTTTTGCACTGTCAAGATATTCATATAATGGTCGCTCAATGGTCGTATTCTTTTGGTCAATGATATGCTTCAGCTCTTGACGTAATACATAAGCTCCAAAAGGGTTTTTATCCTTTGCATCAAAAGTCCGGTTCCAAATAATAGGTTTCTTACTCGTTGCATCGATAAGGGCAATTAGCACTAACACAACACCCAATAATATCAATCCAAATTTTACCGATCCCTTCATTTAATTTGATTTTGATATTGGTGAAACAACTCCTGATATTGGTTAAAGTTAACCTCGGTTAATTCAAATTGACCAAACCAGACATAGTCAAATATTCTCGTACATTCCAAAAACCCACGGCGCAGTTCCTCGTTTTGAATTTCTAGCGCAAATTCAGCATTTGTTTTGCTCTGCTTCCATTTTATATGATCTGTTTGCGCCAATTTCTGAATATTCAACAACTGCAGATAGCGGATTCCCAGCGCATAATTCTTTTGAGCAACAGCCTCCTGAATATATGGATCAAGATTGCTGTTCATTAAATTTCGCTCTACATATGCTAAAACGTCAAGTTCATTCTCCTCTTCATGGTGCTTAATAAAATATTGCTTTCTATTGTAAAGTACTTTATAGAGAATAAATGCCAACGCTATAACAGCCAAAAATGCAAATACATACCCAAACTCTTCCCGAAATTTATAGGGATTATCTGGCATGATACTACCTAACCAATCGGCGAGCCGGGCAAGGATTCGCTGCAAGGCCCCTACCCGATCTTTAATATTTTCGGAATAGATAAAATCGTCGGTCTCGTAACGTTTGATGATATCCTGATAGGGATCCATTTTAAACGTACGCTCTTCGGTATATTTTGGAATCGAGTCAAATAATGTAGGGTCCCACAAATCAATTTCATCCTTTCCCTGTTGTCCCAGCGCTGCTTCAGCTGAAATGGAGTCAACCCCGGCCGAATCTGCTGCAACCAAGGTGGAGTCGATACGTACATTGAGCGAATCGATCCTATCGCTGTTAGCATCCGTATTCCTTGGCTTGGGATCGCAGGCATAAAAAAGCGATAAACAAACAATGCAGAAAAAAGATAAAAGTTTATTCACCTTTTCCTCCAATCTTTTCGATCATACCATAGATACGTTCGCCAAATTTGAGATCCTTGGCTGTTTCATAAATAATACCGTTGGCCAGAACACCAGACATGTACAGAAATAGGGTAAATAAGGTAATAAATAAACCACCCATTGTCATCAGCAATTTCCCCCAGGATGAGTCAAAAAATGCGGCATCTATACCCAAGAAATTGAATGACAGAAGCCCCATGATAATCAGCGGCACGATAGAAATCATCATGACAGCCATTTGGAAGATAAAATTCACAATGTAGGTAGCGATACCGTATTGAATCAATTTTTTGCTCAGCATGACATAGGCATCTGTAAAACAGCTCCCCAAATCCGAATAACCTTCCCGATAAAATAGAAAAGAGCAAAACAACCATATTCCGACCATTGAGCCTAATATGCCGATGGCAAAACTTCCAATGAAAGGGATAAAAGCACAGATCGCAGCAACGATTGCCAGTGGAATAAATACAACGATTAAAGCTAATATCATCGCGATCAAAAACATAAAGTATTTACCGAGGTTCGATCTGAAATTTTTGAAGACTTCCGTGCCTGAAAATGCGGTGCTTTTACGTTCTTTTAGTAGCATAAAATACTCGATAGAGATGCCATAAACGTACAACCCCAGCGCGATCAATGCCAAAATGAGTACTCCCGCCCAAGTAAAAGCATCGATATCCTCAAAAGAATCGCTATTGGCAGAAAAAGTGATTTTTGTAGAAAGGAAATAGTAAACTAAAGCAATCCCCGCTAGTGGTACCGCAGATAAACCAAAAATGGTAGAAACAAAGTGCTTATAGATCAATTTAAAAAGATCTATGAAACTTTGGATAAAGTCCCCCACCTTCCGTTCTTTTTGAAATTCAAAGTCTATTTCCATTGAAATCTTTTTGCTAGTCGATAAGGATTAATAACATAAAAGTAAAGGATAGCCAGTAAGGATAAAACGATAATCAAAAGGCATAACCAAATTGATACATTATAATACCTTGTTACAAAACCCTCCAATGTACCTGCAATAATAAAAAAAGGAATTGTACTGACCAGAACTTTCATCGCAATCTTTGCTGTACGGACAAAAGAGGTCAAACGTGTAAATGATTTTGGAAACAAAATACTATTACCGATCGCCAATCCACATCCCCCCGCCACAATGATGACGGAAATTTCAATGGTACCGTGAATCCAAATTGCGGACATGGCTTTTCCCATGACCCCGTACTGAAAAAACATCTGATGAAATGCACCGAGCATAATGCCATTGCTGAAAAGAACGTAACCTGTTCCCACGCTGAAAAATAAACCAGCAGCAAAAGCCATAAAAGCAACACGAACATTGTTAATCGTAATCCAGATTGCCGATCCAAAATTGCTGCCCTTGCCATATACCGCAGCAGGGTCTCCTGCTTTTATACTTTCTATAGTCGAATCTACATAATAATCGCCCAAAATAAGACGAATAAAGTCGATATCATACACAGACGATAAAAATCCAATCACAGAAGCCAACGTAAAAATTAGGAAGGAATACAACAAAGGCCGACGAATCGACCAGATCGCCTGCGGTATCTCTTCATTGATAAACGATTTGAACTTATTATTGGAAGCTTTCTGATCCTTATAAATTTTCTGATGTGCGGTCACCGCCAATTCATTCAGATAAGCCCTTACCTTACTTTCAGGATAAAAAGTCTGTGCATAAGCCAGATCATTTGTGAGCTCAATATAATTTGAGGCCAGCTCATCTGGATCAACCTGCATATTAATTGACAAATTATTTTCAATTAACGTCCATTTTTCTTTATTTCGTTCTACAAATGATGCTTCTCTCATTAATTTTTTTAACTGGCTGAACCAAATATATGAAATATCCATGATTGAAAAGCACAAATTGGAGCTAAAATGACCTAGATATCCTATATTGCCATTAAATTCAAATAATTTACATATGAATAAGCTTGAGATAAATACAGCACAAAATGTGAAAATTGAATATAATCTTGCCAGTCTTGGCTCAAGAATGATCGCATTTGCAATAGATTATTTTATTATAGTCTGTTATTATTTCTTTTGCTTTTTCCTGTTGGACAGCATCAATATCAAAAGTGGTGATCCCTATCTGTTTTATGGGATTATGATGGCCTTGACCTTACCGGCGTTTTTTTATACATTGATTACCGAAACTGCTTTTAGCGGGCAGACAATAGGCAAGAAAATCATGAAGATAAAGGTTGTCAAACTCGACGGCTCTCGTGCCAACTTTTATCAATACTTGTCCAGATGGAGTCTATCGATCGTAGATGTTTGGATGACGATGGGTGGTGTTGCCATAACTTCTATTGTGTTATCCAAAAATGGGCAACGTATCGGCGATATTGCCGGAGAAACTTCTGTAATCAGTCTCAAGCCAACCTTAAAATTGAGCGACACAATCTACGAGGAGACTTTCGACAACCATCCAATTCTATTTCCTCAAGTGATCAAATTAAGTGATAAGGATGCTAATTCGGTCAAGGAAATCTATCAAACAGCTTTTGACAGAAGAGATGTAGGAATTTTAACTGCTTTGGTACAGCGTCTTGAAGCGGTTATGGAAATCAAACATCCTGAAAAAATGACTCCCAATGATTTTGTCTTACAGGTCATGAAAGACCATTATACGATGTTTAAGGACAAATAGCCTTAAAACTTCAAATTTCCCGCTTACCAAGTTCACCATTCACACGGATCTTGAACGTATATTGTTCGGAGATTAAACGGTGTTTGTTCGGTCGCAACCGAACACGCTCCGAACAAGCTCCGACCAAGCACCGACTAAAGGCCGAAAAAGGTCTCAACTTAATACCCTTGTCTTATATTTAAATAGGCTTACTTATACCGAACAGATTACTGTATATATTTTACACTACATTTTGTGATCTGCATAAAAAAGTCGGAAGAAAAATCTTCCGACCACAAATGGATATACGATCCTTTTTTATACCGAATTCTATCCTTAGGCGGTTACAGAAGCCGCAGAAGTCTGTACCTGACGATCGACTTTCTTTACCAATCCTTGCAATACATTGCCCGGGCCAACTTCTACAAAAGCTGTTGCACCGTCGGCCAACATATTTTGTACCGTTTGTGTCCATCGTACAGCTCCAGTCAATTGCGCAATAAGATTCTGTTTAATAACTGCAGGATCTGTCTGCGGTTTTGCATCTATATTTTGGTAGATCGGGCATCTCGGCGAAAGGATATCTACCGCTTCAATAGCCGCTTGTAATTCCACTTTCGCAGACTCCATCAATGGAGAGTGAAATGCACCGCCCACATTTAATTTTAATGCCCTCTTAGCACCTGCCTCTGTCAACAAAGCACAGGCTTTGTCAACCCCTTCAATGGAGCCCGAAATAACCAATTGTCCCGGACAGTTATAATTAGCTGCCACAACGACCGCATCAACTTTAGCGCAGATATCTTCTACGACAGCATCTTCCAGCCCTAATATTGCGGCCATCGTTGAGGGTTGAAGCTCACAGGCTTTTTGCATTGCATTGGCACGTTGTGCAACCAATTTCAGGCCATCTTCAAAGCTCAATGCACCAGCTGACACCAAAGCTGAAAACTCACCCAATGAGTGCCCTGCAACCATATCTGGCTGAAAAGATGCCCCTAACGCTTTAGCCAAAATGACTGAATGCAAGAAAATAGCAGGTTGGGTTACGTTAGTCTGTTTTAGTTCCTCGTCTGTACCGGAAAACATAATATCCGTAATGCGAAACCCTAAAATATCGTTGGCTTGTTCAAACAACGCTTTCGTTTCATCATTTAAATTATACAGGTCTTGTCCCATTCCAACAAATTGGGCTCCTTGACCGGGAAATACATATGCTGTCTTCATCCTTTTATTGTTTATTTATTATTTGCTATTATCATAGGTATTCATACCGCCTGTGGCAGTCAATGGTTGAGAAGAACGAATTCCCCTAAGCGCAAACTTAGATAAATTGCTTTTTATATGCAAATAGACAAATCCGGCAGCCCGCATCTATCCTGCAAACAACTGTTTCTACTCTTCAGGAACAAAACTAAGCGATAACATTTTTTTCGGATCAAATACTTCTTGTGCAATCTCCAATAACGCTGTACCGGTTAATACCTGGATTTTTTCAACAACTTCGTCCAACAAAATAACCCGATCGTAATCCATCACGTTTTTGGCCGCCGAGATAATCATACTCATCCGGTTCTCCTCCGTTAATGCAATCTGTCCAATGAATTTCTGCTTCGCCTTTTTTATTTTTAGCTCAGAAAGCGGTTGGTCACACATCCTAGCAAGTTCTTTAAAGACAAGCTTCTTAGCTTTCTCCACTTTTTCTTCATCAGTACCAAGGTATATACTAAATAAACCTGTATCCGAGAATATAGTATAGTTAGATTCTATCGTATAGGCAATTCCATACTTCTCACGTATAGATAGATTCAGGATAGATCCCATTCCCATGCCGCCAAGCATATTGTTCAAAAGTAGCAATCCTGTCTTACGCTCGTCACGATAACCATAAGCCAAAGATCCAAGCATGTAATGAACCTGATTAATTGGTTTTGCTATCGCGATATGTTGTTCAACAATTGGGCTGACATCATTGCGAAGACGTTCTATTGTATTTGAAGGCACCGTCCCGAAAACTTTGTGTAATAATCGCTCAACTTCTTTAAGCGTATAATTGCCGGTGATACCAATAACCATTTCATTGGTATCATAATTTGCCCGCATAAAATCGGTGATATCGTTCTTTTGCAATGCAAGAATCTGATCTTCCAATCCGAGGATATTATGTCCCAATCCGGACCCCTGAAATATAAGATCTTCGAAATCGTCAACGATTGACTCTTCCGGACTATCCAGGTAAGAAGCCATTTCATCCACAATCACGGATTTCTCCTTGTCCATTTCTATTTCAGGGAAAGTAGAATGAAAAAAGATGTCCTCGAAAAGATCCAATGCACGATCTAAATAGGGCCTAAGTATAGAAGCGTGGACACAGGTATATTCCTTCGTCGTATAAGCATTCAAATCTCCTCCGACCGATTCAAGATGGTTTATAATCTGCTGTGTAGAGCGTCTTTCGGTCCGTTTAAACAGCAAATGCTCAATAAAATGAGCAACGCCATACTTCCCCGCAGATTCATCTCGAGACCCCGCATTGATTACCATGCATACATGTGTAACCGGTAAATTCTGATATTGAAATACTACGCGTATCCCATTTGAAAGTCTAATAATTTCGTATTCCATGCAGTACAAACTTGCTCTAGCTTCTTTTAGTTTATCTATTTTTGTGCGCCCATTAGCCTTGACCATCTCCCCTAACACAAAAAATATATAATCTTACATTTTTTGCCACTTGGCTCAATCTTCAAATCGTATGGGCACATGAAGTCGCCACAAAACTAGGCATTTTTAAACGCAAAACGGTCATAGCGAAATCACTATGACCGTTTTTATATCCCGATTATTTAGATTACATACGCGGTGGTCTCATCCCTCCGGGGAATCTGTTTTCGCCCTCTGGATTTCCCATGGCGAATTTTTGGAACTTGTATGTAAACAAAATCATAAAATAGCGTCCTAAACGGTTGGTACGGCTATCAGTAATCATCGATTCACTCACTGTTCTAGAAACATTCGTTTGCTGGTTTAACAAGTCAAATGCTTGTAGGCGTACTGTACCACGTTGTTGATTCAGGAACTTCTGTTCAAGGTAGGTGTTTATGACAAAAGGGTTGGCGTTAATACCAGCACCATAACCATTGTTGAATTGCTTGGAGAGATCCGCTCCGAAAATAGTGGTTTTTGTGATGTTAACGGAGCCAATCAAAGTTGGTGTCCAGGAAGAAACATTCGTTGTACGATTTGTCAATGAATTTTCTGTATGATTATATTGATAGCGTACCCCTGGATTAATTTCCAGGTTCTCCGAAGGATTGTATCTAAACATTAGACCTTGATTCAATACAATATTCCGGGCGACATTCTTTTGACCAATATTATCATCTTTCTCCGTAGACACATATCCAATATTTTTATTGTAGGATATCCCGCCCATCAACATAATATTATATGTTTTTTCTTTCAAGGACTTTCCATAGTGATAGAACGAGCTTACATTAAACGGTTTATCGCTTGTTTCATTTAAATAGCGGGTTTCGGAAACTAAAGTTGAATTTGTTTGACCCGTTTGGTAATCCATTAAATCATCAAAATAGCTTTTGCTCAAGCTCACGATCTTATTGTTGGTCAAACCGGCATTGACGAACGTAAAAAAGTTGTTTCCTTTTTGAAAATCATTTTTACGGAACCGTACATTCAGTTGGTGGCTGAACTCCGGATTCAGATTAGCATTACCGATCACGATACTGGTCCGATTTGTACTCATATCGAAAGGCAGGATTTGCGTTACCGAAGGTTCATTTGGTGTTCCAGAATAATTCACCGAAATATTAGACTGTCTAGAGAATTTATATTCAAAGCGGGCAATCGGCATCCAGTTCATATTATTCCGATGAATTGGTACCACTAAACCTGAACTGATCGCATCTCCCCTCAATTGCGAAGGCTGAGCTGCAGCCCCAATGGAATAGGTTATTTTATCGCCGCTATACAAATAGTTAGCACCTATTTTATGTGTTGTGAAGGAATAATCATAATTGTAATCAAAATTCAATTTGGGATCCTCTGAAATTAAATTTCCATCCCGATCAAACCCTTGCTGTTTGTTCGAATTGTCATACTTATTTTTGTTAAAGTCATAGGTAAATTCCACTTTTCCCTTTTCAGAAACCGGTTCCGTGTAATTAACCGAAGCTCCACCATTCCAACTTTTATTATTTGCTTCTAGAATCGTCTTTTCATAAATCGAATCTAAAGGAGCATTTGCATTATTTGGATCGGCCAATAACCGATCTAAAATTGCATTTTGATCTTTCGTTGTTTTTGCGTTATTGAAGTTCATGTTTACAAAAACATTTCTTCCTTTGTCATTAAATTTATGGTTGTACAATCCACTGATTCCAAATCTCGGTGCAGTCGAATTTGCAACAATATCTTGAGCCTGTGAATTATTAAATGCGCCACTACGGTAAGTGAGCGAATTAGTACCCGTTGTCACATCACTATTGTCGTAACCAAACTGAGGAGAAATTTTGATATAATCTTTCGTTGTGGGCTTCCATTCCACATTTGCTTCAAAACGATGACTTGCTCCTATCGTATTGGAATTGGATTGAACACTATCTGTTTGCATGATATTAGGCAGTGTATTTTCCTGAAAACGCTGCGAAAGTGTTGTATTGTTGCTATGGCTATAACTATAACTACCGTAAACCGTCAATTTATCATTAAAGTCTTTCCGGTAATTAAGTCCAATAGAACCAATTTTAGTTAAGCCGTCCGAACCACCAAACATGCCACCGCCACGACGGCCGCCACCGCCTTGCCCCCGACGTGCACCGCCGCCCACAGTACTAAAATCAAATAATGGCGCATTGGTATTATTTAAATTTCCCAAAACAGAAATTTGCTCGCCTTCGCGCATTCCCATCCACATACCCGTTGCCTGATAGCGATCTTCTGTTCCAACGCCTGCCCGTAAGGTAGTCATATGTCCGGTATTGTATTTGGGATCAATTTGGATATTGAGCACTTTTTCAGAGTCACCCGTTTTATTACCGGTGACATTGGCCATATCTCCGTAATCATCAATTACCTGCATCTTTTGGATAATATTTGCAGGCAAATTCTGTGTAGCTGTCTTTACATCCCCACCAAAGAAGTCCTTACCATTAATACGAACCCGCTTCACGGATTCTCCTTGTGCTGTTACATTACCGTCTTTATCAACTTCCACCCCCTGTAATTTTTTCAACGCATCCTCGGCAACAGCCCCATCCCGCAACTTCAAATCTTTCATTGTATATTCCAGGGTATCACTTTTCACAACAACCGTAGGTACACCATCGACAACGACTTCCTGTAACATCTGTGAGTTCTGCTGTAAGGTCAAACTTGGGATAATATACTTTGACTCTCCTTTGGGAATACTAAATTCCTTCTCAAAACGCTCAAATCCTAAGTTTGAAACCGTAATTTTAAAGGTATCGGCTTTGATCTTACCAAAGATAAAAATCCCGGCCATATTAGATCCTGTAGTCATCGAATCCGACTTTGACGTCAGCTTAACTGTTGCCCCGGCAACAATTCGATTCTTATCATCTTTCAGAATTCCCTGTACACTCTTCGTCTGGCCATAAACGGTCCATCCCATCAGCATACTAAACAAAAAAAGCATAAAGCCTCTCATAATACGTATTTTTATATTTCTATAATTGATAAATCTCTGACACCAAAACCAGTGCTCAAGTTTAATTTTGACACAATATGGCCTAAACTAGAACAACCTTTTATTTTGCTAATGAAATTATTCCAGCATTTTAATAGTCTAGTGTTCTAAATCTTTACAAAAAAAGACATTATTAGTGTTAATTAATGTAAATGGTCAAAATTCACACAGAAGTTACAATGGATAACTCTGAATTTATTTGTATTTTCGGCTATTTTAAGGACTGAACATGCTATTATCATATTATCAGGAGCAGTGGGTAGAGGCCGGTTGTGACGAAGCAGGAAGAGGTTGTCTGGCAGGACCGGTGTTCGCGGCGGCTGTGATTTTCCCCACAGACTATCACCACGAATTGCTAAATGACTCCAAACAACTGAGTGAGAAAAAAAGGATGGCGCTACGCCCTATCATTGAGCGCGAGGCTCTTGCCTATGCTGTTGCGAGCGTCTCTGCAGAAGAAATCGATCGTATAAATATTCATAATGCAAGCTACTTAGCGATGCACAAGGCACTTGATCTCTTAAAGATCAAAGCGGAGTATATTATTGTGGATGGGAATAAGTTTATTCCCTATCAGCAAATTCCTCATACTTGCATCGTCAAGGGAGACGGGAAATACCTGTCCATTGCAGCAGCTTCTGTTTTAGCTAAAACGTATCGGGATGAGTACATGGACAACATCGCTTTGGATTATCCCGATTACGACTGGCTCTCCAACAAAGGGTACCCAACAGTTAAGCACAGAACAGCCGTATTGGCGTACGGCTCTACACCACATCATAGAAAGAGCTTTAGAATAACAGATCCGCAGCTCAAATTATTCTAAAGCTCAAACAATTCAAAAAGAAACAGCACCTAAGCCGCTGTTTCTTTTTTATTCCCTTTAAAGGAAAGATATATCGCAGCCCCTATTCCCAATACAAGAATAATAGACGAGATCAAAGTCAATAGATTACCAAATTTGTGTGACTCTGGATCAAATACAAATTCCACTTTATGCGTGCCCGCAGGCAATTGCAGCGCTCTTAAGATATAATCAGCACGAATAATTGGTATTTCCTTTCCATCCACATATGCTTTCCATCCTTTATCATAAAATACTTCAGAAAATACGGCAAACGCATCATTAGCCGCAGTATATTCATATTGCATTTTATCGGGATGATAAGAGGTCAGCTTAATCTCTCCTGTCGTTGAGGCATTCGAAGTCTTAGCTTTAATCTCATTTTGATATTGTTGATTAACAAAAGCCTCTTTATGCGGATCAAAAGAGCTGATAGCTTGCATTTCCTCGGCATTTCCTTTCACAAAATTTATCTTATCCACAAACCAGGCATTTCCTGCAGCTGTACTTCTTCTTACGATACGTTGCGACTGATTCTGAGGATCTGTCGTAATCAAATAACGTACGTTGAACATATCCAACACATCTTCATTAAGAGCACCATTAAATTGATTTTCCAAAATTTCCTGGAAGCGCATTAATTTTGCAGCATGATACCCACCCAGTGACTTATGGAAATAAGACGGCCGAGCATCCGAGAATGGATCCGAAGTCAGGTCAAGGACGCGGTAACTTGGATCCTTATCCATTAAAATCAATTGATCCACCTCCCGTTGTTGGAATACCTGTTGTGCAGTAGCGCCCTTCTCCATAAATGATTTATCATTTAAAAAACGTTTATCTACACTCCATAAATCAAATAAGAATAAAACAAGCAAGCTACCTAACAATATCCCCTCGCTTAACTTTTTCTTTAAAAAGATCCAAACAAAACCGAATGTCAATAAGACAATGACAAAAGAACGATAAGCATCTTTGCTTGCAATATCTTTGCGATCCAGAACCAACTGGTTTGCTAATTCTGTTGCAAAGCCCTTATCGCCTATATTATGCTCTAACATTTCGATCAAATTGCTATGTCCCGCATTTCTAAAGTTTAAAAATAGATCCGGCAACACGCCAATGAGCAAACAGAATCCTCCCACGCCAATAAAGGTATATAGAACTTTTTTATCCAAATTTGGAATTTCCTTTGCACGTGTCAACAGTTCGTTGACCGCCATAACGGCCATCATAGGCACCGTAATGGAAACGACTACTAAGATAGATTCAACCGCTCTAAATTTGTTATACATCGGGAAATAATCGAAAAACAGATCCGATACCAACGTAAAATTCTTTCCAAATGACAAAAGCAACGCTAAAACTGTCGTTGCCAAAATCCACCACTTGAAGCGATCTTTAACAATAACAAGGCCCAAAACAAATAGGAAGAAAACTCCAGCACCAAAATACCATGGCCCTGAAGTAAAACGTTTGTCCCCCCAATAGGTAGGCATACCTTGTGCAAACTGCCCAGCCTGAATCTCGGAGACTCCTCCTCTTTCCATCAGAAACTTCGCTACATGCGATTTTTCGTCCAATTGGCCTCCAGTTGAGCCGCCATAAGCATTTGGAATTAAAAAGGTCATTGTCTCTCCGATTCCTTGGCTCCACTCATAAGCATATTCTTTATCGAGTCCTTTCTCTTTGGTATTGTTGTTATCAACCTTAGTGATATTGGCATGCCCACGGGTACTTAATTTACTATATTCCCAAGTCGGCAATAAAATAGATGCATTTACCATCAAAGCGATGACAACTGCGATAATCTGTCTGCCCGAAGCAATAAAAAATCCCCTTAATTGCTTTTGTTTAAAAGCATCTATGAACGTGAAAATCACATATACCATAAGCACCATCAGCAGGTAGTAGGTCGTCTGCAAGTGATTGACACGGATTTCCAACGAGAGAAATAAGGCTAATAACACAGGTCCCCATAGTCTGCTGCCCCGATAGCACATAATTACGGCCCCAATTACAGGCGGTATAAATGCAATCGCATTGGCACGCGTTATATGGCCTGCTTCTATATAGATAAAATTATAGGATGTAAAGGCTATGGCAATAGCGCCGACCGCAGCCAACCAGGGTTTGATTCGTAATACACTAAAGAGAAAATATGCACCCAACAAATAGAAAAGAACAGTGTCCATTGGGCTTGGAAAGGCAAACTTAACGGCTTTTAGGAAATAAGTACCAATGTTATTTTCATTTTCCTGCCAGATTTGATAGGTAGGCATTCCACCGAACATGGAATTTGTCCACAATGGGGCTTTTCCATCCTTTGCTTTAAAATCAAATAACTCCTTCTGTGCTGCTTGCGCCTGTACCACATCCGACTGGGCAAGTGTTTTGCCTTGCCAGACAGGAGTAAAATAAAAAAATACGAGCGTAATAAATATCGCAATAACGATCAAATGCGCCGAATTCGCCTTAAACCAATTTTTCATCCGTATAAATTTGTCATTTAAAGGTGATGAAGCTATCCTATATTTCATCCTGCAATGTGAATATTCACGTATTACCTACTTTTCAGTATTTATGAACGCTTTACATGCGCTTTGTTTAATTACGACAGTCTCATTTACCCTCTTAGGTTGTTTAAAAGTCTTAAAAGCCAAACTTAGATAAATTTGTTTTTATATACAATTATAATTATCGCTCAGATTCCTATTAACAGAAAGTTCATTATAGATTTTAAATCCGGTCGGACCACATCATCTCTTTTACACACGAAAAGACGATACATTTTGCATAAAAACAGTGTAATGACCTTTTTTCTAATTTTCAGTAAAAATAAAAGCCCTCAAATTACTTAGGGCTTTTTCCGTTTAAGATCTCATTTTTACCGCCGTTCCGGTTGCGCCCACCATCATCATTCCGCCCGTACCTACTGTCTGAAAGTCCAGTCGAACCCCAACGACAGCATCTGCGCCCAATGCGCGTGCACGGTCTTCAAGCTCGCGCAGCGCTGCTTCACGAGTTTCCTGGAATGCGCGTTCATAAGAGTTGGATCTCCCGCCAAAAAAATCGCGAAACCCCGCCATCATATCCTTAATTGCATTCGCTCCCAGAACCACTTCGGAAGAGACTATCCCCAAATAACGTTCAATTTGGTGTCCCTCAATAGTACCTGTTGTTGTTAATAACATATTTTATTCTCCTTTTTGAATTAACTTATTAATATTGGATAGCTCCCCAAAAACAACTAAAATATCGCCTTCTTCCATGATCGTTTCCGAGGCCGCAATTCCCGAAGCCTCCTTTTGTTCTTTCGTCACACCGTCCTTCTTCGTTTCTGTTATCTTCACGGTGGTCAACACGATAACCTTGTATAAATTGGTCAGGTTCGCTTCACGTAATGTCATGCCCACATAACGCGTTGGAACTTTAGTCTCTACAATGGAATATTTATCCGAAACCTTAAACGAATCGACAATATCAATATTGTCCAAGCGCATCGCCAACCGCTCTGCAGCCTCTTCTTCGGGCATAATATATTCGTTGATTTCCATTGCCTCCAAAACAGTTTTTTGTAGATCTGAAACGATACGTCCAATAATCCGCTTTACTTTCAGTTGCTTTAAGAGGGCAACGGTCATAAGCGAAGCTCCTTCATCCTCTCCGATCGCAACAATGACAGCGTGTGCATCCTTAAGAGGTAATGACGAAACTGCTTCTCGATCGGTTGTATCCAGACATACCGTGTGCGTAATCTTATCTTTTAATTGTTCAACGATGCTGAGATTTCGGTCAGCACCAATCACCTCATGCCCGAGTTCAGTCAGATGCACACCCAAAGAACGTCCAAAATGCCCCAATCCTAAAACAATATACTTCATATCTCAAACTAATATAAATTTACTTTTATTTCCAAGCATTCTTTCGAATTACAGATTCATATTTCTCATCATCCCAGCTAAGGAAAATGAAAACATTTTTCAAGTCTACTTAAAATAAGATCTTTTCTTCCGGAAATACAATATTTCTCCGTGTTGTATTTTTAATAAAAGCAACCAGCAGCGTCAACATGCCCACACGTCCAACCAGCATCGTTAAGGCAATAATTAATTTTCCGCCCATACTGAGCGAGGGTGTAATCCCCAAACTTAACCCACAGGTTGTATAGGCTGATAAAGATTCAAAGAGGAGTGCTTTCATACTCTTATCCGGATCTGTAAAAATGAGCACAAAAAAACTGAACCCAACCACGAAAAGCGATAACAGAATAATCGCAAAAGCCTTATTAACAGACTCTCCGGCTATTCTCCTTTTAAAAATCTCGATATATTCTTTTCCCTTAGCCAGAGAAATAATGTTCAATAGTGAAACAGCAACGGTAGTTACCTTGACTCCTCCGCCAGTAGACCCGGGGGAGGCTCCGACCCACATCAGAAACATAATCAGAAAAACTGTCGGCGCCCCAACAAAACTCAAATCAACACTATTGTAACCCGCCGATCGCGCCGCATTGGCCATAAAAAAGGAAGTCGCCCATTCACCATTGATTCCCTTTTCAAGAGAAAGTGTGTTCCCTCGCTCCAAAAAATAAAAAAACAAAGTTGCACCTACAATAATGATCGCATTGCAGGCCAGCACCAACTTAGAATTAAAGCTAAAGCTCCATGCTTTGTGCTTATAGTTTTTCTTAGTGATCCATCGGTGATAATAAAGCAATATAGATTCTTTCATGTAGGTATAAAAATTCAATACAATTCCAAACCCCAAGCCTCCTAATATAAAGAGTGAGGATAGTGCCAATTGGAACGGGTAATTGAATTTATAAGCTTCATTGGTAATTCCACCAGATAAAATCGAGAAACCGGCATTACAGAATGAAGAAATAGAATGAAAGATCGAAAAGAAAACCATGCTCCCCAAATTTGGAAAATTAGCACTTTCCAAGGTACTAAAGATCAGTATCGCTCCAAGAAATTCAAACAGCAGCGTAATAAATATCATGGTCAATAAGGTCTTAATAACGGAGGCTACCTTATTTTCGCCTAAGATTTCACCAAACATCAATTGATTCTTGAAGGAGAATCCACCGGAAAAAAAATAGCCAAAAAAACCTGTAAATGTCATAATGCCCAATCCTCCCACCTGTATCAACACAATGACTACAGTCTGTCCGAACATACTAAAATTGGTTGAAATGTCGGCGACGGACAAGCCTGTGATACAAACAGCACTTGTGGCCATAAATAAGGCATCTACAAAACTTAACGGGGCTTCTACTGTAGTACGTGGCAGCATCAATAATACGGTCCCAAGCAAGATAAGAACCAAAAAACTGATGACAAATAATATTGTTGGATTAAAATAAAAATTGTCAAAGAAAAGGGTGCTCTTTGATAGCTCTGCGATAAAAATAAGATAGATTCCGAGATAAACCCATTGTTCCCTAGAAAAAACAGAAAGAGCTCCAAATCCAGCAAAGCGGGCAATAAGAATAAATACAAAATAAATTAGGATAACCAAGCCGGAGTAATGCTCTACATCAATTTTTTTGAGGGCGTAAATGGACGATGACTCGCGGAGAGCAATCATGAAAAAGAGCACAAAGAAAAGATAATGGATCGTTTTACCCAGCAATTTACCCAATGTAGGATCAGTGACATAGCCCACATTAAAAATAACAATTGCAGCGCAAATCATGCTCGCATAGAACATGATCTTGTCCACAAGGCCATTTTTATACTTGAAAACAAATCGGATAAAACTTAAAATCGAATCTATCATAATGCATCAAACTAAGATAAATCTGTCAATAAATACAAATATATCTTCAAATACAAATATATCTTCGTTGTATTTTTTTGCGCGCTGACTAAACCTACAAGGAGGATTTATAAATACACTTCCTCAGCAGGTTCTCAAAAATAGGGGCAACAGCCTCAACCGGTAACCTTTCCACGTGAAACGGTACCTCAGTTTCCCGTTCCTTGTTTTTCGAGTTCCTTTTCTGCTTTTTCACGGTCACGCTTCCGTTTCTCTTCAATCTTTGCCGCCTCTTTGGCCTCGTCTTCTTTTTCTTCCTTCAGCAATTCCTCAGGAGTTTTATGTTTCTTAAATATACTTGAAATCATTTTCTTGGCCTTGCTAACTCCGCTAACGACTTTTTCAACTTTTCCAGCCGTATTCATCAGTTTAGATTCCCTTTCTGGGCCAAGGCCGACGCATTGCTTAATTCCAACTAACAAGGTCTGCCACAACGCTTTAAAAAATGGGTGATTGGGATCCCGGTGCTTGTTAATATGCCCTACCGTATATTTACCATATAAATCTGGATTGCCGGGGTTGAACAAAACCTGATTGATCATAAAAGATAGCAGTCCCTTCTTTTCGCGTCGACCATCATCACCTGCTTCGGATAGGATATTAACTTTTAAATCGTCATAGTCCATTTTAAAGGTTCCTTTGCTACGGTAATCGTTAGCCCAGATGTCAAATGCAATCTGACTGAGATTGCCCGATTTAACCTCTACGTTTAACAATGGGCGAATCATTTTATTGACGACTGTTAGATCCATTTTCCCGAGTGTGCCTTTATAGGTATACGCTCCTACTTTAGATGTCATATCAAAAACAAAGTTGGTAGAAAGCTTGCCGGCATTCATAAAATTACTGCTCAGATTTGCGCGCATAAGCTTCTGCTTATGCAATTTTGTCGAATCATTTGTCACATTTAAGATTGTGCCATACGTGTGATCAAAAGTAATCGTCCCGATCTGACTGTACTCATCACTCATTTCAGAATACGAAATACCAATATTATCTAAAATCAATGAATCAATTCCCAAACGTGTCGACATCTGCATTAATTTCATATGGGGAGCATTTCCAATCTGACTGGTTGGAGGACTCTTATAATGCTTATCACTGTAAATTGAAAGTGAACCATTTTTTAACCGCGCATTTTGTGCATATATTTTTTTATCCCGGGAAAGCTCAGCGAAATTGAATCCTGTCAAAAGGAGGGTGTCCATTTTCAGTACCATATAACTCCCACCTTCTCCTTTTTTCCGATAATAGGCTGCCTTATTCAACGTAGGCTGGTAAGCAACTTTAGTCAACAGGACATTACGGCTTTTACTATTGATTTTCAACTGATCAAAGTTTACTTTATAAAACCCATCCGGAGTTTTATAGGTGAAACCAGGTACCTCAACATCGATCATTTTGGTATGATAAAAGCGCTGCCTGTCCCGTTCAGAAGTTGAGTCTATCAAAACATCATCTATCCGGACCTTCACCTTTTTGATCTCGAAATCTTGATGAACTCCTTTTTGGACTTGCGTATATTTAAAATCGATGTCATTCAAATTGACAGCCCGTACCTGAATTTTTTTTAGGTTATCTTTTATCTTCTCATATAGTGGTTTTTTAGGTCCCCTACTCACCGTGTCATTATAACTATGCACCTCATTAATGACATGAATCGTTGGTGTTTCAACGGTGATATCATGCAAAAAAAGCTCTTTATCCATTAATACCCTTCGGATACCAAAGCTTTTTATTTTTAGTCTATTTACAGTGACTTCAAAGCGGTTGTCCGGAGCTTTTTTGACCAGTTCCAACTTTTTATAGACGGAACTATCTGGTACCAGTCTTAAATTTTCTATTGTTACATTCCCGAGAACTAAGTTGACATCAATATCATCGTAGTGAATTGAATACAGACTGTCCGTTGCTTGCGACACCAGCTGTTTGATTTTTGTATCTAAAAGAGGTTTCCACTTATTGCTGAAATACCAAATGCCTCCAGTCAAAGCCAGAAGGATAAACACCACAATACCAAGGATCCATTTAAAAATAGGCTTCATAAAGTCACAATCTCTTTGTAATTTCGTCTTTATTTTATTGAATAACAAACAAAATTAAGCCCATTTTGTTTGACTTACGACTAAATAAAGCGAATATGCTGCGCAAAACACAACTATTTTTATTTCTTGTACCGCTATCTCTACTTTTTTTAAGTTCCTGTAACAAAACAAAGCATGAAACAGGCTTCTATTTTTGGAAGACGGTATTCCAGTTAGATACTATAGAATACCGTGCTTTAAAAGAGATAGACGCGAAATCTGTCTATGTTCGCATCATGGATATTGACTTCGATCCATCGGGTGTACAAGCCGTCCCTATAAGTCCAATTACATTTACACAGCCTGTCCCAAAAGAGCAGCAATTGATTCCTGTAGTATTTGTCAATCAACGTGTCTTTGCGGAAATGGATAGTCTACAGATCAGAGGACTGGCTAATAAAATTGTTCCGTTTGTGACAGCCAAAATACAACAGGCGGGAAAAGATAAGTTTACCGAACTCCAACTGGACTGCGATTGGACCAAGACATCCCGGGATAAGTTTTTCTATCTGCTTACCTATTTACAGGAATTACCTGCATTAAAAGAGGTTATAGTGAGCTCTACCTTGCGGTTGCATCAAGTCAAAAATACCGTTACGAGTGGTATTCCACCCGTAAAAAAGGTTATGCTAATGTGTTATAACATGGGAAATCTCAGACAATTCGGCAATCAGAACTCCATTTTAAATCAACAGGATCTCAAGACCTACCTAAGCGGAACATTGCGCAACTATCCGATGGAAATGGATATTGCCTTACCTTTGTTTCAGTGGTTTGTCGTTTTCAGAAATAACAACTACATAGGCATTTCAAAACACATCAACGAAGAGGATATTAAAGACGCCTCAATGTTTACACATAATCCCAATACGAACCTCTATATTTTAACAAAAGATCTCCCAAAAGCAAATCTTAAAAAGGGCGATGTCATACGCTTTGAATCCATAAATCAGGATGATCTCTTACAAACGGCAAAATTTTTGAGGGGAGAGCTGAAAGGAAAAGGACACCGGATTATTTTTTATCATTTAGATCAAGCTACACTAGCAAACCATGGCGCTGCCGAATTACAAAAAATTATTGCTGCTTTCTAGCACAACATTAGCTTTCTTCTTTGGGGAGATTGCAACCAATATCGCCTGCGGTCCCGAAGTGGATCCTTACGACAATCAAACGACATATTACCTCCCCAATCTGGAGGATAATGGATTTTCTGCCTTTCAATTCATTCCCTATCAGTTTCTTTATACCGAAGAAGCACCAGTAAAGGAAAGCTTAATCAACGCCGAAGCCTGGGCCCGGCACCTTGGTGCACAGGTTAAAGTTAAGGATGTTGAGCAATTGATGTACAATAGCAATGATGCAACCGCTAATTTAGCGAGCAACCAACAAAAGGCTGTCTGGACAAACCTTCCCGACTCGATTAAAGGAAA
This sequence comes from Sphingobacterium sp., assembly GCA_031253985.1. GTDB lineage: Bacteria > Bacteroidota > Bacteroidia > Sphingobacteriales > Sphingobacteriaceae > Sphingobacterium. Next base: position 17,725 of record JAIRVH010000153.1, on the reverse strand, counting down.
TACTTTCCTAAGCACATTGATCGACGGAAAACATGAAGCTGAACGTGCTTATTTTATGTTCACCAAAAAGCAGGAACCGATCACGAATATTCAACATAACTATTGGGATCCGGATACCCGAAATTTCAAAGAAATTATACAATTTGCTGAGCTCGCCGAACAGCAAATCGCCAAATATCCCAAAAATAGCTTTCTGTATACCCGCTATGCTTATCAAGCCGCCCGTTTATATCTATTTGGACAGGAATACGCAAAGAGTATGACGGTTTATGAAAAGTATCTGCAAACTGCAAAAGGAGATGACGCTATCCTCAATTGGGCACTATCCAACTATGCCGGTGCTGTCCGCAAAAATGGCGATCCCGCAAAATCTGCCTATCTCTTTTCGAAGTTATTCACTGCTAGTCCAGAACGGCGCATCCTTGCTTACGCTAATTTCCATTATATTACGGCAAGCGATGCCGAGATATTTCAATATGCAAAAAATGATGCGGATAAATTCAATATCAACGCAATCATAGGCTTTGGGACAAGTGATTATGCGCTGAAATATCTGACCGCCTGCTATCAGCTTGACCCTGCCAATACCGTCAATGCTGTACTGTTAGGACGCGAAGTCAATAAGATTGAAACAGAAATGAATGAGTCCTTTTACCTCAGTAGTGATAACTATAATTATTACACAAGAAATGAAGATAAAGGAAAAGTTAAACTACACTTAGATTCTGTCCGCAATTTTGCCTTACAAATCTATCGCGACAAAAAATATATCCAACCTCAATTGGGACTTATTACTGCTGCGTACCTTAGCTGGATGAATAAGGATAATACTTTAGCAAAAGAATATCTTTCCGAAATAAAAGAGACTGATCTTAGTCCGAAATTGATTGATCAATTTCAAATTACCCGATTGCTTACCCAATTGACTGACTGGCAGAGCAGCAAACAGCTGGATGAAGTTCAATTGACCAAAACGTTAACGTGGCTGGAAGAAAAGGCAAGACTTGACGGAAAAGAAGACGCGAGAAAACAAAGCTGGGGTTATAGCGCTTTTGAGTATAGTAACTATAGCTTAATCTGCCGGAATATTCTGCAAAATCTTGTGGTAAAGCACTATTTAAATACGCAGGATACCGCCATGGCGAGCCTAGCAGCCGTAAAGGCGGATGCTTTTTACAATTATGGCTTTGTGAAAGACTCCTTGGAGGACAATATGCAATGGACAACAATGCATTTTTGGGAGAATAGCCTTACACCTAAAACCTTATTAAAGATAAGAAATTTATTATCGGACAACTCCCAGCAGCAGACGTTATCCAAATTCTTATTGAAAGATATCAAGCATTTCAATAAAGACTACCTCACAGAATTATTGGGTACAACCTATCTACGGGAACTGGACTTCCAAAAAGCAGCGAAAACGCTAGCAAGCCTTCCTAAAGATCATAAAATAAAGGAGATTAAAAATTGGTATAGCGAAGATGAAGATGATATCAAACCCAACCCCTTTATTGTCACGATAAATGATTATCCAAAAAAATACGGGAAAGAATATACAACCAAACTAAAATATGCCGAACGTATGGCCCGGTTGGAAAATGCAATAAAAACAGAAAAAGATAACCAGAAAAAAGCGGCGTATTACTTCCAGATGGCGACAGGTATCTACCAGACAAGTACCTATGGAAATGCTTGGTCAATGGTGTCCTATGACTGGTCATCGACAGATAGCCATGCGGCCTCCACACTTCATTGGCAACGCAATTATTTACAGACAACATCTGCAAAAGAATGGTATAGCAAAGCCCGCTCGCTTAGCACTGATAAAGAATTCAAGGCGAAATGCACATTTATGCTAGCCAAATGCGAGCAGAAAGATTTTGTTTATACCAATGAATCACGCTGGCAATATTATGATTCACCGCTAAAAAATCCTTTTTATCGCTTTTCGATGCAAAACAAATATTTCAAAGAGTTGAACACACAATATAAGAATACACCATTCTTTACTATCGCTTCGAAAGAGTGTACCTATCTTCGCGACTTTTTGAATTTAACTCAAGCGATACGCTAAGGTTTGCCCTGATAAGAAAAAAGATTTTCCTAAATGCACAGCTTCCAAAAAGTTAGACACTCTTTGGAAGCTGTGCACAACGGAAACCGCTTTTTTATCAGGATCTGCTGTCCTCATTATGATACATGCTGAGGTAGCTATCATATCGTGAACTTTCAATACGACCATCCTCCACCGCTTCCATAATAACACAACCGGGCTCATTGATATGCCTGCAATTATTAAATCGGCACTGATTCATGAATGCGCGCATCTCTGGAAAAAAATGAGATAACTCTTGTTTCTCTATATCGACTATTCCCAATTCACGAATCCCAGGTGTATCAATCAGCTTGCCTCCAAAAGGAAGATCAAACATTTCAGCAAAAGTGGTTGTATGCTTTCCTTTGTCCGACCAGTCGGATATTTCACCCGTCTTCAATCCATATTCGGGAACAATTGCATTGATTAATGTTGATTTACCAACCCCCGAATGGCCTGACACTAAGGTAATTTTATCTTTAAGCAGCTGCTTGACAACATCTATATTTGTCCCCGTTAAGGCAGAAACCTCAAAGCAGGGATAACCAATATTTTCATAAATAGCCTTATAATCTGCCAATATCTCCAATCCTTCATCGCTGAAAAGATCCAATTTATTGAAGATAATTACAGCAGGTATTCCGTAAGCTTCCGTTGTCACTAGAAAGCGATCGATAAACCCTAAAGAAGTTGGGGGCGAGGCAAGTGTCACGACCAAAAAAGCCTGATCCAAGTTTGCTCCAATAATTTGAGTTTGCTTAGAAAGATTGACGGATTTCCGAATGATATAATTTCGACGAGGTTCTAGTTCATAAATAACCGCACTTTCCTGATCAGGTTCCACATCAAAATATACCCAATCACCCACAGCAACAGGATTAGTTGTCTTTATTCCTTTGGTACGAAACTTTCCTTTGATACGACAGTCGTATCTTTTCTCGTCTTCACCCAAAACTTGGTACCAACTACCTGTCGATTTAGTCACCAATCCTCTCATAGATCCTGTTGCGTTAAATGTGTCATAGCACAAAAATCGGAAAAATTTATTAAACTTACCCTTTGATGAATTTCTTACCTTTGTAAGGAGACTAAAATTCAATTTTGTGAAAAAACTATTTCTTCTAGATGGAATGGCTCTTATATATAGAGCTTATTTTGCTTTGAGCAAAACTCCCCGAATTACTTCAACCGGGTTAAATACAGGAGCAATCATGGGGTTTACCAATACGCTGTTGGACGTATTGAAAAATCAGCAACCCTCCCACATAGCAGTAGTGTTCGACACAGCGGCACCTACCGCGCGACATATTGAATTTGAAGCTTACAAAGCGCATCGCGAGTCAATGCCTGAGGATCTTGCAGCCTCTATCCCCTATATAAATCGTTTAATCGAAGGTTTCAATATCCCGATTATCACAATGGATGGGTACGAAGCCGATGATATTATTGGCACGCTCGCAAAAAAAGCTGAAAAGCAAGATTTCCAAGTCTATTGCATGACACCTGACAAAGATTTTGGGCAGCTCGTATCTGAAAATATCTTTATCTACAAACCCGCCCGTATGGGTAATGGCGCAGAAGTACAAGGTGTCAAAGAGATTCTGGAAAAATGGGAAGTTTCCGATGTTTGCCAGGTAATTGATATTCTCGGTCTTTGGGGCGATGCAGTAGACAATATCCCCGGAATACCCGGTATAGGTGAGAAAACAGCAAAAAAGCTTGTTCAGGAATACGGGTCTGTAGAAGGAATTATCGCCAATGCAGATCAACTCAAAGGAAAGATGCGTGAAAACGTAGAAAATTTTGCTGAACAAGGACTTATCTCTAAAAAATTAGCCACCATTTTATTGGATGTACCAATTGACCTCGATGAAAAATCACTTGAACTGGAAGATCCAAACAAAGAAATTCTTGAACCGCTATTTGCTGAATTAGAATTTAGAACACTTGGAAAGCGGGTTTTTGGCGAAGATTTCTCCATTCTTGACAAAAGCGCCCCCACAAGTGGACAAATGGATTTATTTTCTGCAACGGTAACTTCGGTGACGACAACAGAGGTTATTACTGAGGTAATCGTTGAAAATACTGCGATAAATAACATCCATAGTACAGCGCATGAGTATGTTTTGGTCGATACAAGAGAAAAACAAGCAGAACTTGCCCAGCAACTTGCTTCTTTAGATAGCTTTTGCTTTGATACGGAAACAACAGGTCTAGATGCCAACCTGGCGGACATTGTTGGGCTATCATTTTCCTTCGAGAATACCAAGGCGTATTATATTCCGACACCAGCTGACCGCGATGGAGCACAGGCTGTAGTCGATATTTTCAAGACTGCACTAGAAAACCCAAACATCGAAAAAGTGGGACAAAATATCAAATACGATATTTTGTTGTTAGCGCGCTATGGAGTAAAAGTGCAGGGCACGCTATTTGATACCATGCTTGCGCACTATCTGATTGATCCAGACACCCGTCATGGTATGGACGTACTCGCAGAAAATTACCTGAATTACAGCCCTGTATCGATTACCGAACTTATTGGTGAAAAGGGCAAGAAACAAGGTAATATGCGTGACGTTGAAATTGAAAAAATAAAAGAATATGCCGCCGAGGATGCAGATATTACCCTACAGCTAAAAAATATATTTCATCCGCTTCTTGTTGAAACCAACACTATACAACTCGCTCAAGAGGTCGAGTTCCCATTAGTTTATATACTGGCTGAAATTGAACGAAATGGTGTGAAAATAGATGTTCCAGCGCTTGAGGAATTCTCAAAAACACTAGAGCAGGACATAAAAAATCTTGAAGAGTCAATTTTTGAGAAAGCAGGCGTAAATTTCAATATCGCTTCCCCAAAACAATTGGGGGAAGTCCTGTTCGACAAGCTCCAATTGGACCCTAAAGCTAAAAAAACTAAAACAGGACAATATAAAACGGGAGAAGATGTGCTATTGGCCTTGGCCCATAAATCGGACATCGTTCAAGATATCCTAAACTTCAGGCAAATGCAAAAACTCAAATCAACCTACGTTGATGCACTGCCAGAGCTTATAAACCCCGAAACAGGACTTATTCACACTTCCTACAATCAAGCAGTTGCCGCAACGGGACGCCTGAGCTCAACCAATCCAAACCTTCAAAATATCCCGATCCGCACTGAACGGGGTAGAGAAGTCAGAAAAGCTTTTATCCCACGGTCTGAAGATCATGTGATCCTATCAGCCGATTATTCACAAATTGAACTTCGCCTGATTGCCGAGCTAAGTAAAGACCAAAATATGATGGACGCGTTTAGCCAAGGCCATGATATCCACCGGGCAACAGCCGCAAAAGTGTATCATATAGAATTTGATGCTGTTACCTCTGAACAACGACGCAACGCGAAAGCTGTAAACTTCGGCATTATTTATGGTCAATCGGCATTTGGCCTTTCTCAAAACCTGGGCATCTCACGTAAAGAAGCTTCTGATATTATTAATGAATATTTTAACCAATATACCGGTATCAAAAAATACATGAGTGATGCCGTCGAGTTTGCAAAAGAGAATGGCTATGTTGAAACAATTCTAAAACGCAGACGTTATCTTAGAGATATCAATTCAGCAAACATGACTGTTCGTGGATTTGCTGAACGAAACGCCATCAATGCGCCGATCCAAGGTTCAGCAGCAGATTTAATCAAACTTGCCATGATTGCTATTCAAAAAGAAATTAAACAGCAGGGATTATCGGGCAAAATGATCATGCAAGTACATGATGAATTGGTTTTTGACGTGCCTAAACAGGAGGTTGAAGCATTCAAAAAAATTATTCTAGATAAAATGACCAATGCTATTAAAACAAATGTACCATTGATCGTAGAAATTGGAGAAGGCAAAAATTGGTTAGAAGCACACTAATGATATGATTAGAAAACTCATCCATATCCTGTTATTATTCTCTGTATGTAGCTTTACAAAGCTATATGCACAGGACGAAAAACCTGTATTTTATGAAAAATTAGACCAGAGACTGATTCGTTTTTATTTTGACAAATTCTACTATCTAGTTTCGAAAGATTGCGAATTTAAAACGATCGAGCGTGTAAGCAAATTTGATTTTGCAAAACAAGTTTTTGATGGTGAGTTTCGCGATTTTGCGCCAAATGGAGCGAGAATACTCATTGGTTCCTATAAAGATGGTAAAAAAGAAGGCTTATTTCAAGCCTTCCATCCAAATGGAGTGTTAAAATGGGAAGTAAATTTTCAAAACAACCATCCGGCTGGGGATTGGAAATATTATTACCCCGATGGTAAACCCCTATTGAGCATTACCTATAATGAGCAAGGTTATTTTATTAAGGACTATTGGGACAACAGGGGTAAACAAGAGGTCATGAATGGCGAAGGCAACTATGAATTTTCTATTCCTTTTGAAGGTTTCACAGAGTTCGGTTTCGATTTCTATCTACGAAAAGGAAAGGTAAAAAATGGCCGGCCTCAGGGCAACTGGAATACCTACTTTTATAATGTAGGCCAGCAACCAATTTATGCCATGACCCAACGTTTTACAAATGGTGTGCTGACAACCACCTATGATGATGATGGAGACCTTAATAATGAGGATTTCATGTCACTAAGCGTCCTGCCATACGATTATTTTATCCGAGCAGAGCTATTTAATGGCAAGTCTTGTAGCTTTGATGACTATTCCAATTTTTATGCTTTCATCGCAAAACGTTTTAACGATAGACTGAATAAAGCAGGCGTGGATGTCACCAATCAGGTTAACTTTTCTTATCTCGTAGAAGTTAAGAAATCTGGAATGCCAAACCTGAAAAATCTCAAATTAAGCTCGGACTCCAATAATCAGTCTTTCGATGGCATTTTGAGCCAGATTGCAAAAAGTATCGATTTTTATTTTCCTACCTATAAAGAAAATCAGCCCCAAGATGACATCATTAGAGTAACTGGAGGAATAGCACAAGGTAGCGACGGAAAAATCTATACCCATTCAATTAAAATAGAAAGACAAATAGACAATTCGACTAAATAATTATCTTTGCAGAAATAAGGAGAAATAAATAGATATGAAATTTCATAAAGAAGGATACACCACATTAGCAATCGCTGTACTTTTTATCTTCATTATCAATGCCGTTGCGGATTATTATGACGTTTCGCAATATGCCAAATGGTTTATTTATGCCCTATCAGCATTCCTATTCATTACAGTTGTTCAATTTTTCAGAAGCCCCAAAAAAATCGTTAGTCCAGAAGATGGAATAATCCTATGCCCGGCAGACGGAAAAGTTGTTGTTATTGAGGAAACGGAAGAAAATGAGTATTTCCATGATAAACGCATACAGGTGTCTATATTTATGTCGCCGGTTAACGTACATGTCAACAGAAATCCGATCAGCGGCCTGGTTACTTTCTTCAAATATCATCCAGGAAAATTTTTAGTAGCCTGGCATCCCAAATCATCTACAGACAACGAAAGAACAACGGTCGTTGTCAAAGATAAGGCCGGAAGAGAGGTTCTTTTCCGTCAAATTGCAGGAGCCCTGGCACGTCGTATTGTATGGTATGTGAAAGAAAAAGATGAAGTTGTACAAGGGAACGAATTCGGATTCATCAAATTTGGCTCGCGCGTAGATTTATTTCTTCCGCTAGGAACTGAAATCAATGTTAACATTGGTGACAAGGTTACCGGAGCAAAAACGATTATCGGAAAATTTTAACAATTTATTAATATCATTATAAGTAACTTAGGCTCCAAATCAGGGGCCTTTTTTATTCAACAAATGAATTTTAGACAATTATTACTGGCAAACTCCGCGGCTGTCGGCATTGCAATATCCACGATCAGCTTTTATTATAAACATGACCTACAGACAGCTTTGATCATTTTCCTTGTTGCTGTAGTAACGAGTTTCCTTCTATTTAACTATCTATTTGAAAAATATATATATCGTAGACTCAATACGATGTATAAACTAATTCATAACCTGAAGCTTGGTAAGGACCTCAAAGATGCTATCGGAGAACACGTCAGTGAAGATCCTATTACAGATGCGGAGAACGACGTCAAAGCCTGGGCCAAAGACAAAAAAAATGAAATCGAGCAATTAAAATCACAAGAGAAATTCCGTAGAGAGTTTTTATCCAACATTTCTCATGAATTCAAAACTCCACTATTTGCTACCCAAGGTTACATTGAGACCCTGCAAGATGGGCTTATCGAAGAAGATATGGAAATGGCAAAGAATTTCTTAGATAAAGCGGCTCGAAATCTAGACCGACTAAATTATCTGATTCAGGATCTCGATGAGATATCCAAACTGGAGTCCGGAAAAATGGTCCTTAATATTGAGAAATTCGATATCGTTGAACTGATCAAAGACACGACCTATTCTTTAGAGGACAAAGCTACCCAGCACAATATTAACATAGAATTTAAGCCTAAAACAGGCACACCACATTGGGTCAAAGCAGACCGCAATAAAATCCATCAGGTGTTATACAATCTGATCGACAACTCGCTTAAGTATGGGAAAGAAGGTGGGACAACAAAAATTAAGATTTTTCCACTATTTGAGCAGGTTCTCATCGAAATTACCGACGACGGCTACGGAATTGAAGAAAAAAATCTCAGCCGCGTATTCGAGCGCTTTTTTCGGACTGACAAGAGTCGATCTCGTGATATCGGAGGGTCGGGATTGGGATTGGCCATTGTAAAACATATCGTCGAAGCACATCAGCAAAATGTCAATGTACGTAGTACAGAAGGCATTGGAACAACATTCGGCTTTACTTTACAAAAAGTTCAGTCAGGAAACTAAACATTTGATGACACTTCTGTGTTTAAACAAAATCAATGTTAACATTAACTTAACATTAAGGTATTATTTTTGCAAAAATAAATTTAAGATATGTCTTTAAATAGCATTTTTCAATACTTCGTTCCAAAGGACAAAAAATTCTTCCCTTTGTTTGAACAAGCAGGCAACAATTTGATCGAAATGTCACTGTTGTTAAAAGATATTGTTAACTCAAACAATCCTGAGAAGAAAAAAGATTTTACGCGCAAGATGGAAGATTTGGAGCACAAAGGCGACAATATCACACATCAGATTCATTTGGAGTTAGGAAAGAATTTCATCACTCCCTTTGACCGTGAAGATATACACTCTTTGGCAAGCTCGTTGGACGATGTCGCAGATTTTATACACGGTGCTGCAAATAGAATGGACCTTTACAAAGTGGAAAAAGCCACCGAGCCTATGATTGAAATTGCAGACTTATTGGTTGAAGCTACCGAACATGTATCAAAAGCTATTCATGAGCTTAGAGACTTGAAAAATATCCGCAATATTACGGATTCATGTGTTCGTATCAATAGTGTAGAAAACAAAGCGGATTATATCTTTGATAAAGCAGTAGCTGACCTTTTCGAATTTGAAAAAGATGCCATTTCATTAATTAAACACAAAGAAGTGTTGTCTGCAATGGAAGATGCAACCGATAAATGTGAGGATGTTGCTAACGTATTAGAAAGCATTCTAGTTAAAAACGCATAATCATTCGATTTAAGTGCACAAAAATTCTACGAGATTATGATGTCAACATTACTCGTTGTTGTGATTGTCCTTGCAATTGCTTTTGACTACATCAATGGATTCCATGATGCGGCCAATTCCATTGCGACAGTTGTATCAACAAAAGTCTTAACGCCAGCAATGGCCGTTTTATGGGCTGCGATATTCAATTTTGCAGCTTACTTCTACTTTACAGATCATAAAGTAGCCAATACCATTGCAAAAACAGTATTGGAAGAATACATTACCTTAGAGGTTATTTTTGCCGGACTACTTGCAGCAATTGGCTGGAACTTATTTACATGGTACTATGGTGTACCATCAAGCTCTTCCCATACACTTATTGGTGGGTTTGCAGGATCAGGTATGGCCTACGCATTTATTCTTGGCGCAGACCCTATCCACGCAATCAATATTGACGCTACTTTAAAGATTATTGCATTTATTGTACTCGCGCCTATTATCGGTATGACGATATCCGTTATCATCACATTAATTGTCATAAACTTAGCTAGAAAATCACGGCCAAGTGTTGCCGAAAAATGGTTCAAGATCTTACAATTGATCTCTTCTGCCGCTTTGAGTTTCGCTCATGGTGGTAATGATGCACAAAAGGTCATGGGTATCATCTTGGTGGCTATGGTTGCCGGAGGTTATGTCCCAACAACTGAACACATGCCGGAATGGATTCCATTGACTTGTTATGCTGCTATTTCAGCAGGAACAATGAGCGGCGGATGGAAAATTGTTAAAACGATGGGAACCAAGATTACCAAAGTAACTCCGTTAGAAGGTGTCTGTGCTGAATCTGCGGGAGCGGTAACATTGGGTATCACCGAACATTTTGGAATCCCAGCCTCAACAACGCATACCATTACAGGTGCTATCATCGGTGTTGGTGTCGTCAAACGTGTATCAGCCGTACGCTGGGGAGTAACAATCAGTCTGTTATGGGCTTGGATATTGACAATTCCCGTTTCGGCTTTGCTGGGCGGATTGTCGTTGCTAGTCGTACATTATTTGCTTTAGAAAAAAAAACCTTAATTTTTTTCTTAAACCTATTGAAACAAAACAAAAATTTGGTACTTTCGTACGGAATTTTTGTTTTGTTGTTTCACATTAAATACTTAATTTAGTACAAAATATAGCAAAAACAAAATTTTAACATAATTTTAAGACTTTGGCACGGCAATTGTACTGCTCCATGTGTTAATACGATAATTAAATTTGAAAACAATTAAAATTAATAATAACCTTAAAAACAAGAGTATGAACTATTCTACAATTAAAAAAACAGCTGTTGCTGCTACATTAGTTGCCGCTTTAGGTTTCGCTGGTACAGCACAAGCTCAACAAGTATTCGGTGGTAGATCACAATACAGAACTTGGTCTATCGGAGTTCAAGGTGGTATCACTACTCCGAATGCAGTTATCGGTGGTAACAATAACTTTGGTCAAAAAGTTGGTTATTTCCAAAACAAAGTTGGTGAATACTATGGTTTGACAGTACGTAAACAATTTTCTCACCTATTCGGTTTAGAAGTTGAAGCAAACCGTGGTAAAATCAAAACTTACAACCACGATCAGTCTGGCCCTGCTTTTGAGGCTGGTTCTGGTTCAAATTTGGGTCGCGCTCAATCTGCTGAAACAAAAGTAAACTGGGCTGCTAGCTTAAATGGTGTATTCCAATTGGGTACAATTGACTTTTTAAGAAGAGAGAACTCAGTTAATTTTTACGCTAAAGTAGGTATTGGTGCTTTCGCTTACAATCCAACTCAATTCTCAAACAATGATTTCGGTGGAACTGTTGTTTACGATCAAAAATGGGGTGAAGATATCCTAGGTGATCGTTCTCCTTCTAACCCACGCGACAAAGATTACCGTTTAGGTATGATCGTTCCTGTAGGTGTTGGTGCTAAATTCAAATTGTCTGAAGTAGTTGCCTTGAACCTAGGTTACACAATGAACTTCACTGATGAGGCATTGTTGTACGGACCAGGTAGAAACGGAACTGCAAAACAACGTTTTTCTAATGTGTACGGTGGTTTAGAGTTTACTTTAGGTTCGAAAGACAAACAAAACTTGACTTTTGCTAACCCAGTTGCTACATTGTACGATGAGTTAAAAGATCCTTCATTGAGAAACGAAGTTGAAGCATTAAAACAACGCGTAAGCACTTTAGAAGGTACTGTTAACACTTTAAGCGCTGACGCTGACGGTGACGGTGTATCTGATAAATTTGACAAATGTCCTGGTACTCCTGCTGGTACTCCAGTTGATGGTTCAGGATGTCCAATCAAATTCCCAGAGCCAGTTGTTGAAAATGTAACTTCTAACGGTTACTACGCTCCAATTCAATTCGAATTTGATAGCTCTGTATTGAAAACTTCATCTTACTCTACATTAGACAAATTGGCTAAAGAGTTACGTGATAACAACTCTTCTGTACAATTAGATGGTTATGCATCTGCTGAAGGTTCTGAAGCTTATAACTTAACTTTATCTAAAGACCGTGCTAACTCTGTAAAACAATATTTAGTAAACGCTGGTGTTTCTTCATCAAGCATCACTGCTAAAGGTTACGGAGAGAAAAACCCAGTTGCATCTAATGCTACTGAAGAAGGTCGTGTTCAAAACCGTCGTGTTGAGATCAAAAAATAATCGTATATAATTTATACCATTATAACAAAAGCCGGCTTTGAAGCCGGCTTTTTTATTTTACACGTATTTATCCTTAACTTTGTGGAGGATATCCAATTTGTGGAAAATTAGTTCGAACAAATTAGATAAGAAATTAGTATTTTGAATAAAGGAACAGAATACTGGTTTTAAACTTTTGAGAATGGAAGAGGATTTTGAATTTGAAAACCCCGAGGAAAGAAAAATCTCGGTAGACAGATATGAGGAAATGCTTCGAAACGAGGATCAGTATTTTTTTGACTCCAAAGCTTTTGAAGGAATTATTGATTACTACGCGGAAAAAAACGACCCTGTTAAGGCTTTACAGGTTACCGAATTTGCCATCAGCCAGCATCCTTTTGATATTACATTTTTGTTGAAACAGGCACAACTGTTTTCTTCGATTCAGCAATATCAGAATGCGCTTGCTGCACTGGATAAAGCGGAATTATTGGAAGCCTCTGAAGGAGATATTTTCCTCATCCGTGGTGGCATATTGGGTAGTATCGGTCAATTTGATAATGCTTTGGAGCAGCTCTTCAAAGCACTACCGCTGTTAGATAATAAAGATGAGGTATACTTCCATATTGCGATGATCTTTCAAGCGCAAATGAACTATGATAAGGCAATAATTTATCTAAAGAAAGCACTTGAACTCAATATGGACTACCAGGAAGCGCTCTATGAATTGGCTTATTGTTATGACGTATTGGATAGACAGGAGGAAAGTATCTCTTTTTACAAGAAATACATTGATTCAGACCCCTACTCCTATTACGCTTGGTATAATCTCGGAAATTCTTATCATAAAATAAGCCGGTTTGAGGAGGCCTTAGACGCATATGATTATGCCATATTAATTAAAGAAGACTTTTCTTCGGCTTATTTTAACAAAGGTAACGCCCTTGTTAATCTAGATCGCTATCAAGAAGCATTGGATGTTTACAAACAAACATTTGAATACGAACAGCCAAGTGCGGACACCTATTGTGCGATAGGCGAATGCTATGAGAAACTTGAGCAGATGGAGGAGGCCCGTAATTATTATAAAAAAGCTGTCAAATTAGATGCAGAACTTGCTGATGCTTGGTTCGGTATCGGTGTTACTTTAGATTTTGAAGAGCGCTATTTTGAATCACTCCATTTTTATAAAAAGGCACTGGAACTGGAAGATACCAACCCAGATTATTGGTTTGCGATTGCCGATGCCCGCTATAAGCTACAACAAATAGATCTGGCAGAAGAGGCATATAAGAAGGTAGTTGCATTAAATCCAACGGATATAGATGCTTGGCTTGATTATTCATCAATTCTATTTGAGCAAAATAAAATCGATGAAGCCATTAATGTAATATCCGATGCTATTACACAAAACCCAAATGCCGCAGAGTTATACTATCGTGTCGTTGCTTATTTATTTGCCAATGGGCAATACAATGAAGCATTAAACTTTTTGGAGCTTGGTTTAGCCACTGATCCTGATAAGCATCATATTCTTTTCGATTACCTCCCACAGCTACAGGGGAATCAGATCATCACCGAGATCGTAAAAAAATATACAAAGCCTAAAGATTAACATATACGAGGCCCATCTCCGGTTATTGCAGCGCAATGACCGGAAATTTAAATTCAAGATACATTCTGATTCCTAAAGATATTGTCAACATTCCAATGAAGAAACTAGGTTTAATAGGGTACCCATTAGGGCATTCCTTTTCAAAAAAATATTATTTAGAGAAATTTCTGCAAGAAAATATTACCGATGTAGACTATGATCTATACGCTCTTCCGCAAATAGCTGATTTTACAACAATTGCTTCCAATAAAGATTTCTATGGTGTCAATGTGACCATTCCGTATAAAATAGAGGTTATGGATTATGTGGATGAACTTTCGGAAGAAGCTGCAGCAATACAAGCTGTAAACTGCATCCGGATCAGCCACACAGCAGATGGATCAACGCATTTAAAAGGATTTAATACAGACGCTTATGGCTTTGAGGCGTCGATAAAACCGTTATTAAATCCCCATTTGGACAAAAAGGCTTTGATTCTAGGAAATGGGGGCGCAGCAAAAGCCGTAATATATGCGCTGGATCAGCTGGGAATAACACACAAGCTGGTCAGTAGAACCAAACATGCAGATCAGTTTACTTATGATGAGCTCGATGCCTCGATCTTAGCTGAGTATACCGTAATTGTCAACTGCTCTCCAGTGGGCACATTTCCCAATATAACAGAATCTCCAAAAATTCCCTACGAATTTATAAATGAGACGCATCTCTGCTATGATCTCATTTACAACCCAGAGGAGACTGCATTTTTAAGGAAAAGCAAAGAAAAAGGGGCCAGAATCAAAAATGGATATGAAATGTTAGTTCTTCAGGCAGAAAAGAACTGGGAAATCTGGAATAGTTGACCTTTCAATAGTGAGAAATCAATAAAAACTGTAATTTTACCATTATGCTTACGATCAAAACATTCACGTTCAACCCCTATCAGGAAAATACTTACCTACTGTATAACGATTTAGGAAATGCAATTATTATCGATCCTGGAATGTATGGTGAGCAAGAGCAGGAAGAATTAACGACCTTCATTACAGATAATGGTCTCAAGCCAACAATTCTCTTAAATACACATTGCCATATAGACCACGTTTTAGGCAATAGCTTTGTCCATGAGAAATTTGCTCTGCTACCGCAATTCCATGAAGGTGAGGTGCCGATTTTAGTCGCTGTTCAGAACTATGCGCCTCAAATGGGCTTCAGATACGACATTTCTCCAATTGGAGAAGCCTTTCTAAATGATGGAGATACTATTTCCTTAGATAATGATAAACTAAAAGTTATACTAGCACCAGGTCATTCACCTGCGCATATTTGCTTTTATTCAGCCGATCAGAAATTTTTGATAGGAGGAGATGTACTATTTCGCAACAGCATAGGCAGGACTGATCTTCCTGGAGGAAACCATCAACAGCTCTTAGATAGTATAAAAGCCAAACTTTATACCTTACCCGATGACACAGTTGTCTATCCCGGGCATGGACCATCAACAACGATTGGCTTTGAAAAAAATTCCAATCCATTTATTCGAGGATAAGAGCCATGAATCTGCCGTTTCTATTTGCTAAAAGATATCTGTTTTCTAAGAAATCAGTTAATGCCATTAATATTATCTCATCCATTAGTGTGATTGGCGTCATGGTAAGTAGTGCTGCATTGATTATTTTGCTGTCTTCATTCAATGGAATGGAACAACTCATTCTGTCTATGTACAGTAAGTTTGCACCTGAGCTCAAAATTGAACCCAAAAAGGGAAAACTTTTTGACAGCAAACAGGCTGTATTCAACGAATTACGAAAAGATCCAAACGTGATTCATTACACCGAAGTTTTACAAGAGAAAGTGTTATTACAATATTCAAATCGGCAATTTATAGCAAATATAAAAGGAATCGAGCCTCAATCTCTTAGTAAAAGTACCGGCGACAGTATCACTGTGGATGGTCAATATAAACTTACCCATGACTCTATCGATTTGGCTATTCTAGGGGCAAGCGTACAGGCGAATTTGGCAATTCCCATGCAAAACTCATCGGAACTGATTCAAGTCTACTCCCCAAGAAAGGGTGTAAAGAATTCATCCAATCCTGCTGAGGAGTTCAATATTCGCGCTATTGCTCCCGGAGGGGTATTGCGCTATCAACAAGATTTCGACAATTTAATTATTACACCGATTTCATTTGCTAAAGAAGTGCTTGGTGAATATAACCGTGTTTCATCCATCGAGTTTTATTTAAAAGAAGGTGTAGACGTCAATTCCTTTGGCGAGGCATTACAGAACAAAATAGGCGCTGATTACATTGTCAAAAATAGAGAAAAACAAAATCCCACCTTGTATAAAAATGTCCGTGTCGAACGCTGGGTCGTCTTTTTTATACTGACCTTAATCAGTGTGATTGCGATCTTTAATATCGTTGGCTCTCTAACCATGCTTGTACTGGATAAACAAAAGGATATGACGATTCTGAAGGGCTTAGGGGGAGCTGATCATCTAATTCAGCGTATTTTCTTTTATGAAGGTCTTATGATAGCTGTTATTGGCTGTGTGCTCGGTTTGTTGATTGGCGGCATATTTAATTATATTCAATCAACCTATGGAATCATTCGGGTAGAAGATGGAGCAAATACGATCATTGACAGTTATCCTATGGTCAGTAAATGGGGTGACTACGTTTTAGTATTCCTAACAGTCACCGGCATCTCCGGTCTAGTTTCCTATTTCTCAGCTACGCTAAGTGTCCGAGAACTAAATAAATTAAAGACTAGTGATTAATAATTTGAGCTTTTTCGGCTCTGATTTCCTTTAGTAATCTGTTGGATTAAACTACCCCATGCAAAAGGATTTAACAACGGATTAGCATAACGTTGGTTAATGACTTTATTATTCATTGTATTAAAGCTCTGCGCATTGTTAATGGAGCGCATTTCGTTACCATCACGCGGTATAACTGCAGCCATCGCTGCTAACGACTCGTAAGACAATGATCTTCTTGCCCTCACAATATTATCTTCAGAAACGTCTAGATTCATAAATGCAATGTTAAACTCTTCGATACTTGCCCATGGGTAAGGTGTTACCATAGGGAGTTCCGTAACTAAGTTTTGCATAATGATATTTGCGGTATACTTATCTCCTGAGACTTCAGGAATAGTGACAACTAAAGGGTCAAAACCAACAGAAGTAAAACGAATTGTATCACCTACGTGCGCTACAAAAGAGAAATAACCTTCGTTATTTGCTGCAAAAGCTTCGTTTCTAAAAGACAAATTTGTAACCGTCACGTAACCCACTGGAAGACCTGACCCAACCGTTGTTACAATACCGGAATATTGGATAATCTTTCTCTCCTGAGCACGTAACTCGGAAGAACCAAAAAGCACAAACACAGTGGATAATATAGAAATCAGGAACTTCATAAAACAAATTTAAACAAAAGTAGCCGAGCTAGCCGTTAAATTGTGTTAATAGAAAAACTAACTAACAGATGGTAAAGTGGCGTCTGGGGAATCAGGATCCGTTAAATTGATAGCCTCTACTCCTGTAATTTCAGGAACAGCCTTTCGAATTGCTTGCTCCAAACCAGCTTTAAAGGTCATGATGCTCATTGAACATGAAGCGCAAGCTCCCAATAATTTTAAACGCACGACATTATCCGCTGTAATCTCTTCAACACTCACATTTCCGCCATCAGTTTCCAAATATGGTCTCAAGGTATCTAATGCTTGCTCAACTTTTTCTTTTAAAGTCATACTCTTAATGCTATTCAATGATTGTAATATGTAAAGATAATCAAATATTT
>JAIRVH010000144.1 GCA_031253985.1 Sphingobacterium sp. | reverse complement strand
AGATATTTCCTGATTTTACCTCTGATGCCTTAGCCATTCTTTGAATTGAACTTTAAACGGTTATCTCATTATTGAGTCGTCAAAAGTACAAAAACTAATTGTGTTATTAAAATTTCATTGGCTACTTTTTAAAATCTACAATGGAAATAGTTTCATCGCAGAATTCATACTCTTTTTTTTGATTCGAGCAGACAATAAATAATCTGGATGGCAACTTTGTACGGTCTATCAAGCTAAGATACCATTGTTCACCCGCACTATCCAAATTACTTGTAGGTTCATCCAGTAAAACTAGGTCAGATGCGGAACAGCAAGCTAGCGCCAGCTTTACACGCTGCCGCATACCTGATGAAAAAAACCGGATCTCTCTGTCCAGCGCATGCTCCAATCCCAAAAGGTTGACGACAGTTTGTTTATCAAAAGAAGGAAGATAATTTTTAAATTTGAAATGAAAATCAATCAGCTCATTTAGGGTAAATTCCTCAATCAGCTCTACATAGGGAGCTGCAAGAGACAGCTGCTGATAGATATGGTCTAAAGGAAGGACTTCGTCGCCATCTGTGTAGATCAGTTCACCCGATGAGGGTGTCAAACTACTTGAAAGCACTTTTAGAAAAGTAGATTTCCCTGAACCATTATGGCCAAGGATGGCATAACTCTTGCCGGACTCAAAGGTATAGTTTATATGCCTAAAAATCCATTCATTGTTATACCTCCTACCAATATCTTTTAATGTAATTTTCAAATTCACTAGAATCGATACGCGATTACATCGCTCTATTATTGAATCCTTTCATGATACCCCGACCTGAGTTCCGAATAAAATCCAAAATTTCATCCCGGATTTCCGTTGCCTGATATTCCGCTTCTATAATTTCTATCGCTTTAGCCAGATTTCTATTTTGGACAAAAAGAATTCGATATAGGTTCTGAATCTCGGCGATTTGCTCTTCTGAAAACCCTCTTCTTCTCAATCCAACAGAATTAATCCCCGCATAAGAAATCGGTTCACGCGCAGCTTTAACAAAAGGAGGAATATCCTTACGTACCAATGAACCACCGGTAACAAACGCATGCGAACCGATTTTGACAAATTGGTGCACAGCTACCATTCCAGCAAGTACAACATAATCACCCACCGTAATATGTCCAGCAAGTGTACTATTGTTTGAAAAAACACAGTTATCACCTACTTCACAATCATGCGCAACATGACTATAAGCTTGGATCAAACAATTTTTCCCTATCACCGTTTTATACCTATCCTTTGTTCCACGATTGATTGTTACACACTCACGAATGGTTGTATTATCACCAATTTCCGCTGTAGTGATCTCCCCATCAAATTTTAGATCTTGAGGTTCTCCAGAAATTACAGCACCGGGATATATCTTACAATTTTTTCCAATTCGAGCTCCATCCATAATGGTCACATTTGATCCTATCCAAGTGCCTTCACCAATGACGACGTCTTTATAGATAGTTACAAATGGTTCGATGACCACATTTTTAGCAATTTTTGCCTCAGGATGAATATAAGCTAATGGCTGTATCATCTATACTACTTTAGTTGTTATTTACTCTTACGATCTGTGCCATAAGCTCTGCTTCACACACAATTTTCTCTCCTACCATCGCCACACCTTTCATTTTTGCAATACCTCTTCGAATTGGCTCCATCAGGTCACATCTAAAAATAACCGAATCTCCTGGAGTTACCTGGGCTTTAAAACGTGCATTTTCAATTTTAAGGAACAAGGTTAACCAGTTCTCTGGATCAGGAACTGTCTTTAGAACCAAAATTCCACCTGTCTGCGCCATAGCCTCTACTTGCAAGACACCTGGAAATAATGGTGCTCCAGGAAAATGCCCCATAAATAAATCTTCGTTCATGGTTACATTCTTCAAACCTACAACATGCGTCTCTGTCAATTCGAGGATTTTATCCACCATAAGCATAGGCTGACGATGAGGTAAAATTTTCATAATTTCTACCGTATCGTACAATGCCGGCATATTCGGATCGTAAACTTTGATTTTTTTACGTGTTTTATCTTTCTTGATCTGCTCTTTTATCTTTTTCGCAAAGGCAACGTTTGCAGCATGGCCTGGTCGAGCAGCCATAATATGTCCTTTCAGAGGTCTTCCGACGAGCGCTAAATCTCCAACCATGTCCAACAATTTATGCCGGGCAGGTTCATTTTGATAGCGCAATTGATTATTGTTTAATATTCCTTCTTTAGCAACGGCAACGGTTTCTTTATGGAAAAGATGCGCTAATTTTTGCAACTCTTCAGGAGAAGTCTCCTTATCCACGATAACGATCGCATTACTCAGATCCCCCCCTTTAATAAGTCCATGATCGACCAACATTTCCAATTCGTGCAAGAAACAAAATGTGCGCGAAGAAGCTATTTCTGATTTAAAATCCTCAATTGATGTGATCGCAGCATGTTGGCTACCCAAGACAGGTGAGTTGAAATCGATCATACAAGTCAACCGATACCCATCCATCGGCATGCCCAATATCTCAACTTTACGATCTGGCTCCGCATAATGGATATTATTGGATATCTCATAATAATCCCGATCAGCGTCCTGCTCTTCGAATCCTGCTTCCTCAAGCAATTTTACAAAAATAGCTGAACTCCCATCCAGGATGGGGATTTCAGGGCCATCAATATCAATCAGCACATTATCAATCTGTAAACCAATTAAAGATGCCATCAAATGTTCAATTGTACTTACACTTGCCCCATTCTGCGTAATTGTCGTCCCCCTAGAGGTATCCGTAACGTTATCCGCATCAACCAAAATTTCTGGCTGCCCCTCTAAATCTACACGTCTGAACTTAAACCAGTGATTTTCCGGAGCTGGCTTAATGGTCATCGATACAATTTTCCCTGTATGAAGACCTACCCCCGAAATTTCAACCTCGTTTTTGATGGTTCTCTGTTTTACATTCATTTCTAATAACATATTTTTAAATCAAAACTTCTTTTGATAAAACATCCATGCGTTAGGCTATTTAGAACAATCTATAGAGCGAGGCTATGAATAATTGTTTCATCACAATTAAAGAACAGTTTATTTTCAATGAAAAATAATTATTTCAATTTTTTTTCTACTAACTTTTCTAACTCTTGGATCCTTTTTTCTAATTCAGGAAGACGTGCAAAAATCACATTAGAACGCAATTGCGGCTGGTAAGGCATCACTGGCGTACCGCCCCACTTTTTACCTTCCTCTTTAATTGATCTATTCACCCCTGATTGCGCCTGAATTTGAGATCCCTTTGCAACAACAATATGCCCAACAACACCAACCTGGCCTCCCAAAACCACATGCTCTCCAATTTTTGAACTGCCAGAAATTCCTGTTTGTGCGGCAATAACCGTATTCTTTCCAATATCCACGTTATGGGCAATTTGGATCAAATTATCCAATTTAACACCATCACGTATTATTGTAGCCCCCATTGTTGCCCGATCGATTACTGTATTGGCGCCAATCTCAACATTGTCCTCCACTTGAACATAACCAATCTGCGGAACTTTCTTATAGGTTCCATCCTCCTGCGGTGCAAATCCAAATCCATCTGATCCAATCACAACACCAGAATGTACTACCACATTTTTTCCAATCTTACAATCATGATAAATCTTTACCCCAGGATAAAGTGTCGTATTATCTCCAATCGTCACTTTATCGCCAATATAGACCTGTGGGTAAATTTTCACATTGTTTCCAATAGAGGCACCTTTACCAATATAGACAAATGCACCTATATACCCACCTTGGCCAATCTCCGCCTCAGCGTGTATAAAATGAGGTTCCTCACGTCCGCTTTTGTCAAGACGAAACTCATTATACATATTCAGAATAGTAGAGAACGCCGCATAAGCATTCTTTACCCGTATGATCGTCAATGTCGGTTTGGTCTCCTGGATCAACTGTAAATCGTCATTAACAATTACAATCGAGGCATCGGTAGTATATATAAAATGCTCATATTTTGGATTTGACAAAAAAGAAAGATCGCCTTTTTTACCTTCCTCAATTTTGGCAAGGTTACCTACAGTAACTTCTGGATTTCCTTCAATCCGTCCTTCTAATAA
>JAIRVH010000113.1 GCA_031253985.1 Sphingobacterium sp. | reverse complement strand
TTAGCAGGGCTTGCAGCAGGAGTTAATGTGCAGACCTCAACGGGAAAACCTGGAGCTGATGGCGCTAATATACTTATCCGTGGAAAGGGAACCTTGAACAATACATCACCTTTAGTCGTCATTGATGGTATCGTAGGATCTATGGATGCAGTAAATCCCAATGATGTGGAATCAATTTCTATTCTAAAAGATGCTGCAACAGCAGCAATTTATGGCTCTTTAGGCTCCAATGGTGTTATTCTAATTACAACTAAAAAGGGCGCCAAAGGGAAAAATAATGTCTCCTATACCGGAATGGTCTCTATGCTTCGACCTAATAATGTGCCCGAATTTATTACTGATTATGCGCAGCATATGCGCCTAGTCAATGAAGGATTTAAAAATTTGGGACGGGCAGCTGTGTATACCGACGCGACAATCAATCTTTGGGAAGAAGCAAAGAAAAATCCAACAGGGCTAACCGAATTTGGTATTCCAAATGAGGTCGCTTATCCAAATACCAATTGGGGCGATGTACTTTTTGGACAACGGAAGCTTTTACAAAATCACAATCTGTCTTTAAATGGTGGCAACGAGAATACGCAGTACCTCTTTTCAGTAGGATATTTCAACAATCCAGGTACGATGCCTGAAACTGGAGCGGATAAGATACGTATGCGTATCAATTTGCAATCGAAAGTCGCTAAGTTTTTGACTGTAGGAACGCAGACCTTTGGTGATCTGCAAAACTTGAGCGTAGCCGATGTTGCTACCGCATATTCCTACCAAACTCAAACTGTACCTGGTGTTTATCCTTATTATAATGGAGTCTATGGTTTTCCAGCTGCTGCCGAAGAGTCCGCTACAGCAAATAATGCATTGGCTTTTCTCAATGGGATGGGCGGAAAGAATCAGGTCAATCGATTCAATACGACAATTTTTGCGAAATTAAATCTGATGAAGGGGCTGGAGTTTGAGTCAAAGGTAAATTACAATTATGCGTATACTGAGACCAATTCCCATCAGGTCCCTTATGAAAAATGGAATTTCGCAACGAACAAATTGAGTACAGCAGCACTATCGTCGGGGCAAATAACAACCCAATATGGATTGACTAAGAGCTACAATGTGATCATTGATAATGTATTGCGCTACTCAGGTTCTTTTGGTAAACATGATGTGGGCGGAATTTTAGGTTATAATGAGCAATACTTCAACCAGTATAATATTGGTGCGGCCAAACTTGGCCTTGTCCATCCCGATTTAACAACGTTTAACTCCGCGACGACGATGAGTTCCATCACCGGTGATGAGCTTGATAATGGATTGCGTTCCTTTTTCGGTAGAGCCAATTACGCTTATGCGAATAAGTATCTAGCTGAAGCAGTTGTACGTTACGATGGATCTTCGCGATTTGGAACCGCCAAACGCTGGGGCTTCTTTCCCGCATTCTCCGCAGGATGGCGTATTTCGGAGGAATCATTTATGACGCCACTTAAATCATTTCTGAATGATTTGCGAATAAGGGCCTCCTGGGGGAAAACCGGAAATAATGCCTCTCCGGGTAATTACGATCACCTTCCTGCGTATGGCACTGTCAACTACTCATTCAATAATCAGGCTGTTCGTGGTTTAGCACAAACTAAATTGGGCAACGATCTGCTGCACTGGGAAACCACCACTACCACAAATGTGGGCTTTACAGCTACAGCCTTGAAAAATAAATTGACAGTCGAATTTGATGCCTATCGCGCTTATACGGATGGCATCCTTTACGTTCCAACTATTCCAGCGACAACAGGAACC
This sequence comes from Sphingobacterium sp., assembly GCA_031253985.1. GTDB lineage: Bacteria > Bacteroidota > Bacteroidia > Sphingobacteriales > Sphingobacteriaceae > Sphingobacterium. The sequence continues at coordinate 6,104 of JAIRVH010000113.1, read as the reverse complement.
GCTACCGCAGCAACGATGAATATCGCCGAAGTCAGTAAACGTGGACTTGAACTGACCTTGGGGTACCAAGATAAGATCAATGAATTTAAATTCGGCATATCAGCCAATTTTGCCTACAATACCAATCGGGTAGAGAAATATAAAGGTGCACTATCAGAAGGCTATGTAACAGATGCTGCTGGTAATCGTGTTTATCAGTCCAATATTGGTATGGTGTCTACTGGTGTCAACCAACGGATTATCGAAGGGCACGAAATCAATGAATTCTATTTGTACAATGTGTATAAGGGTTCGGGAAATCACTTCTTGACCGATGGTTCTGTTGATAAAAACGGAGGACCGCGGGATGGTATGATCCGTACAGAACAGGATATGGACTGGCTGAAAGCAATGGTAGCCGCAGGCTATTCATTCCAGCCTGCCGACGGCATAGACCCTACCAAGATCTGGTATGGTGATTTGATTTATTCGGATATGAATGGCGATGGTATTTATGGGAATGTGTATGACCAAAGATTTATGGGTAAGAGAGAAACACCCGCTTTTAACTATGGGCTTAGTGTCAACATGGCTTATAAAGGGTTCGATGCCTCTATGATCTGGTCTGCGTCTTCAGGAATGTCTTATTATTGGAATGAACTTTATCTCAATTCATCCATCGTCGCGCAAGGTAAATCTGTTCCGGCTTTGGTAGCCAACAATCATTATTACTATAATGCAGCGAATCCCGCAGACCCCAATAATCACACCGATGGGTATTATCCCCGTTTAAAAGCAGAGACAGATGCGCAGAATGGTCGGACAAGCGATTATTATTTGTACAATGCTTCCTTTGTAAAATTGCGTAATCTCCAACTTGGTTATACACTTCCAGAAAGCTTAGTCAGCCGCCTCTCGATGGCTAAACTACGTATTTATTTGGCGGGTGAAAATCTGCTGACATGGACTAAATATCCGGGGCTAGATCCAGAAATTGGAACAACCGCCAATTATCCAACAATGCGTCAATACTCAGTGGGTCTAAATCTTACTTTTTAATCCGAATGATAAGAATGAAAAAGATGAAAAAAATTATAGCGATAGTATTGCTAACTAGTATAATAGGATGCAAAAAAGATCTTTTGGATACCTCGCCGTATTCATCGGTCTCTACCGCAACAATGTGGACAACAGATAATTTAACCGACTTGGGCGTTGCGGGAATTTATAGTTCGTTCAGGCTCCTGATGGGGCATAGTGGACTGATCTCACCTTACGAGCTCTATCAATTTGACCGTTTCTCATATACAGGACAGGCGCGTTTTGATGAACCCTTATTGACGGGAACAATTACCGCGGGAGATCCCTTATTTTTGAATGTTTGGAAGATTCAATACGAAGGAATTCAGCGTGCAAATGATGCGCTAAAGAATATTCCGGTAAAGTCTCCTTCAACAGCGGAAAAGAAAGCTAAATATATTGCTGAAGCTAAATTCTTACGCGCTTATTTTTACTTTAGGCTTAACCAGCTCTACAAGGGAGTGCCGATTTATCTTGAGCCTTTTACGGCGGCGGAGGCTATTAAAGGACGTAGTTCGGAAGAGGAAGTCTGGAATCAAATATTAGCTGACCTGAACGATTGTATTGCCGAAACCAATTTCCCCGATCGTTACCCCGCAGGTAATGCAAACTATGGACATGCAACCAAAGCGGCGGCTTATGCCTTACGGGGTAAAGTTTATCTCTATCGAAAGGAATGGGCAAAAGCGGCGACTGATTTTCAGAAAGTAAAAGATGCTGGTCACTCACTTTTTGGTGATTATAAAGCACTATTTAAAGAAGCCAATGAGCAGTGTCCAGAAATGATTTTTTCTATTCAGCATCGGAGTGAGCCGGGATACGGAAATAACATGCAATTGTTTTGTGGCTGGCCCTCGGTGTATTCGCGGGGCTGGAATTACTATATGCCTTCACCTCATTTGGTAGATCTCTATGAAAATAGTGATGGATCCAAATTTGAGTGGGATAAAATAATTCCAGGATATGCAGACTTAACTGAAAATGAAAGAGAGGTCTTTTTTCTACGAAACAACCTAACGGAAGCTGAGAAGGCAGCGGCGGCATTAAGGGGTGCAAAAATGAGCCTTTATCTGCCGCAAGGCAATGAGGAGCGCATCAAAAAAGCCTATGAAAATCGTGATCCGCGTCTACAAGCAAATATTGTGACACCCTATTCCACTTTTAGGGGAGCGTATAATTTTACCAATGTGGAAAGTCTTCAGTTTATGCGCTGGCCATTTCGTGGGCAGGCACAGGTAGATGGCGATATTCAGAGTGATACGCAGATTAATTTCTTTTATTTCTATCGAAAATTTGTCGCCGAAGGAGTCAATGAGATTGTCGATCGCAATTATGGCCCTATCGATTTTCCGATTTTCCGTTATGCTGATGTCTTATTGATGTGGGCCGAAGCATTAAATGAAGATGGTAAATTGAATGAGGCTATTGCTAAAGTCAATGAAGTGCGACAACGTGCAGGTGTTGCACTGTTAAATTCAAATGCAGCAACCACTGTTGACGGAAAAGAAGATTTACGTATACGCATTCGGAATGAACGCCGTGTGGAGTTCCCGAATGAGGGAATCAATTACTTTGACGAATTGCGTTGGGGGACCTGGAAAGAGACGGTGTTTCAAGCAGGCAATGGACGTAAGCAAGTCTGGGGGACAAATGTTGGGAATTATAGCTATAAAGGTGATTTCTTGACGGTATGGCCTATTCCGACCTCAGAAATACAGATGAACGTAAACCTGGTGCAAAACCCGGGTTGGATTGATTAGTTTTTGTGAAATAAGACCGGGGAGCAGGTTATCTGGGCCTTTCCCCGGTTGGGTATAAAATAAACCTAAACATGATTTTTTTTAGATATAACCTATATTTTATTTATTTTTTAATTTTTTTTTATCCTTATTGCCTACGTGCAGATACAACAGATTTTCTAAAAAGAGGGTTCGGTCTTGCCGAAAAGCAATATTCCTTGTTGTATAAAAATCATAAGGATCTGACAAAGTATCCGCGATCTGCAGATCCCAGTGGAAAAACAACGTTTACCGATATCCGAGATTGGACTGGTGGCTTTTGGCCGGGCTGTCTTTGGTATGTTTTTGAGTATACGGGGGATGATCAATGGCGTGATGCGGCATTAAAATGGACGAATTCCTTACGTCAAAATCAATTTAATACACATCACCATGATATTGGTTTTGTCATGAACTGCAGTTATGGCAATGCTTATCGATTGACTGGTGATACAGCATTCAAATCTATCTTGATCCAGAGTGCCAAATCTTTATTGACACGTTTCAATGCAAAGGTTGGAGCGATCAAGTCTTGGGATACATTTTCTTCTTGGGACAGTAAGCATAAATATGAATTCCCTGTCATTATCGACAATATGATGAATTTGGAGCTTCTTTTTTTGGCTTCCAAATTGTCCGGTGATTCTGTCTATCGGAATGCCGCTATTCGACATGCAGAAACGACGTTAAAAAATCAATACCGACCAGATTACAGTTCTTATCATGTGGTTACCTATGATCCCAATACAGGTGCTGTATTGAGCAGGGAGACTGCACAGGGTTTTTCGGACAATTCCGCTTGGGCTAGAGGGCAAGCTTGGGGATTGTATGGATTTGTTGTGATGTACCGCGAAACGAAGGATCCTAAGTTTTTACAGGCTGCACTAAACATGGCGGACTTTTATGCACGGCATCCGCGCTTGCCTGAAGATGGGGTTCCCTTGTGGGACTTTGATGTCGATCAAGCGGGATTTGTTCCAAACTGGGACTACCGAAAAGAATATTTTAGCACTATTCCGCGGGATGCATCCGCTGCTGCTGTAACGGCATCGGCACTTTTGGAACTGGTTGAATATATGGAGCCGGGACAAGAGCAGGATTATTTGGATATGGCTGAAAAGATTTTGCGATCATTAGGCTCGCCAAAGTACGCAAGTGAAGTTGGAGGAAATGGTCTGTTTATCTTAAAACATAGTGTGGGTAGTATTCCACATAAAGGAGAAATTGATGTGCCTTTGGTGTATGCAGACTATTATTATTTAGAAGCCTTAACGCGCTGGAACAAGCGAAGACATCGACTTGCGCAGCTGATGAAGGAATGGCAGGATATGAATAGACAGAAGGCACAGGCACTCCAAGATTTTCAGCAACAAAAGTTTGGTCTATTTATCCATTGGGGACTGTATGCGATCCCAGCAGGTATATGGAACGGTCAGAGAATAGAAGATTTAGGGAGTCCTAGTGTCGCCGAATGGATTCAATTGGTCGCAAAAATTCCGCGGTCCACCTATGCCAAATTAGCAGACCAATTTTCGCCAGAATCTTTTGATGCCGATAACATTGTTAAAATGGCCAAGGATACAGGAATGAAATATCTTGTTGTGACGAGTAAGCATCATGATGGATTTGCGTTATATGATTCAAAGGTCAGTTCATTCAATAGCATACAGGCTACGCCCTTTAAACGCGATATCATTCAGGAACTTTATGATGCCTGTCTTCGGCATAAACTCGATTTTGGCGTCTATTATTCACAGAATATCGATTGGAGGGATGGTAGCGACGCACAATATACGGTAACGAAGGCACAGCATGATCTTGCCTATACCAAAACTGACGCTTTCGGTGCCAATCTTTGGGATCCCAGTGAAAATTCTTTTCCTTCGTATCTCAACGAAAAAGCAATTCCCCAGGTAAAGGAAATTTTGACGCGATTCAAACAACTGAAATATATCTGGTTTGATATGCCGGGACTGATGACTGCGGAACAAAGTTTTCGGTTTTATAAAACAGTTTATGATTGCAATCCACATGTTATTGTCTCCGAACGCATTGGCAATGGTATGGGCGATTATGCCATTCCGGGAGATAATCGGATTCCAGATCCTTCGGAACATTTTAACCAACCGTGGGAAGCTATCGGGACATTCAATCATTCCTGGGGCTATAAATCCTACGATCATGATTGGAAAAATGTAGACGAATTGCGCTATTGGCTTTTGGAGATTGTCAGTAAAGGTGGCAATTATATGCTCAATATTGGACCCGATGCACAGGGGAATATAGCTGCGCCGGTAAAAAATAATCTTGCTATATTAGGGAAATGGTTGCAACTCAATGGTGAAGCGATTTATGGGACATCCCCATGGATCACTGCGCATGAGGGACCTACAGTTATTCGGATAACGGATACCGAGCAACGGGAGAGAGAGGGATTTAGGGCATCTTTTACGGCTTCTGATTTTTGGTTTACCCAAAAGAATGGTTTTATATACGCCATGGCTCTCGTGTTGCCGCTGAATGGAATTGTGAATGTACGGACCCTGAACCAAAATAAAGCTAAAGTGAAATCAGTGGAAATCTTAGGGTTTGGTCCAGTCCATTTCCAGCAAGATGACTATGGATTGCAGTTGAAGTTACCCAAAAACATGCAAAATAGCAGCTTGGGGTATGCACTCAAAATAAAACTAGGCTAATTCGAATATTGGCCGAATCAATTATAACGATGTTGAATCTATTATTAACTACAAAAAAAATGCGCGTTTTGTCGCTCCTCTTCTGCTTAAGCTTATGGTATGTGCAAGCTGTTGGACAAAAACAGGGAAAGCAGTTTCCTTGGAATGAAGGAAAGAAGGTTCTTTTTTTAGGAAATAGCATTACCTATGCAGGGCAATATGTCGCCATGACCGAAAGTTTATTCCTGAGCAGTCATCCGAAAAAGAAACCTCAATTTATTAACTCGGGGCTACCAAGTGAGACCGTATCTGGACTGAGTGAGCCGAATCATGCGGAGGGAAAATTTCCACGCCCCTGTCTATTTGATCGACTGGACAATGTGCTTGATAAAATCAAACCTGAGGTGGTTTTCGTCTGTTATGGCATGAACGACGGAATCTATCTGCCTTTTGATTCCACGCGCTTTGAAGCCTACAAAAATGGAATTATACGCCTGCAAAAACGACTTGCAAATCAGGGGGTCAAACGTATCATATGGATGACTCCACCCGTTCAAGATGATTTGAAACTTCGGCTCAATGGATATAATAA
>JAIRVH010000174.1 GCA_031253985.1 Sphingobacterium sp. | reverse complement strand
GAATTTACTGTCATTCGGAAATCAAATGTTAAGTCTTGGATAAAAAAAGTTGTTATGCACAACGAATAATTTTCCTACTTTTGCATCAAGTACCTTAAAAAATTAAAACAAATTAGAGTAGTACATTTTATGTCAACATCTCAAAATTCTATTTTTGAATTGATGAGCCAGTCTGGCCATCAAAACTTATTTTTCTGTAACGATGAATTAGTGGGCTTGAAAGCTATTGTTGCGATCCATGACACAACTTTGGGTCCTGCGATAGGCGGGGTTCGTATGTTACCATATGAAACGACAGAAGAAGCTATTGAGGATGCTTTACGTTTATCCAAGGCAATTACTTATAAATCTGCCATTACTGGATTGAATTTAGGCGGTGGAAGTGCTGTGATCATAGGTAATAGCCGTTTAGACAAATCGGAGGTTTTATTGCGCCGTTTGGGTCAGTTTATTGAAGGGTTGAATGGTAATTTCATTGCTTCTTTGGATGTGGGTACCACACAGCGTGATTTAGAACATATTTATACAGAGACCGACCATGTTGCGGGGTTACCAAAAGCAATTCATGGAAGCGGGGTTGGCGATCCTTCAATCTTCGCTGCTCAAGGTGTATATTTTGGGATAAAAGCTTGCTTAAAGGAATTGTACGGATCAGAAAGTGTTGCTGGCAAAAAAGTTATTGTACATGGTGTAGGTGGTGTAGGTGAGCGTTTGATTGCTATGTTGCGCGAAGAGAATGCACGTGTTTATGTCAGTGATATTACCGAAGAAAAAATGTTGAAAGTAGCGGCCAAATACAAAGCGGAGCCAATTCCTTATGGTAAAGTATTTGATCACGAATTTGATGTATATTCTCCTTGCGCATTGGGCGGTACGGTCAATCCAGAATCAGCACAGAAAATGCAATGCAAAATTATTGCTGGTTCGGCCAATAATCAATTGAAAGATGAACTTGTCACAAGTTCAATTCTTCATGAAAGAGGTATATTATACGCACCTGATTACTTGATCAACGCCGGTGCATTGATCAGCTGTTACTCAGAGATTCAGAATTATGGTGTAGATCACACGGAATTTGTGATCAAAAATATTTATAATGCGACTAGAGACGTATTGAAAAAATCAAAAGAAGAGAATATCTCTACTTTTGAAGCGGCTAATCGCATCGCGGAGAAACGTATCCAGGATATTAAAAAAATCAAGCGATAGTCTTCATCCCAAAATCGTTCTTATTTATTATTTTATAAAAAATCGTTCTTTAAAATTACTATGTTAAACAGGAGACACCTGAGGGTAAAAGTAGTGCAAACGCTTTATGCGTACAGTCTTTCGGAAGACAAAGACATCAAAACATTTGAAAAAGCACTATTAAAAAATGTGGATGAAGTCTATGAGATGTATATGTGGACACTGAATCTATTAGATGAGGTATCTGATTATGTCTTAATAGATGCAGAAGGTAGAGCCAATAAGTTCTTGCCTACTGAAAAAGACTTGTCTTTAACGACCAAGTTAAGTACAAACACTTTTATTGAGTCATTGAGACAAAATCCACAATATGGAGAAGGTGTCAAAAAGTATAAGATTTCCTGGAGCTTTGATCCGGAGATCGTACGTACAGTATTTTTACAGCTAAAGGATTCTGAGGCTTATTTGGAATATTTGCAGCAAGAAGACCGTTCGATCGGTACGGAAAAAGATATCATCAAGCATATCTTTAAAAAGATCATCTTGAAATCGCCGGTTATTGAGCAGGTGTTCGAAGAGAAATTTATCAACTGGCCAGTTGATAAAGAAGTATTACAAGCGTTGATTGCGAAGACCTTTAAGAATTTTAGTTCCGAAGATCCGCGTAAAAATAAACTTGCGGAAATTACGCAAAACTGGAATGACGATAGCGAATATATCATTGCATTGTTGGGTAAAACTATTCGTAATACAAATGAATATCAGAAGCTTATCTCTGAGAAAACGAAGAACTGGGAGTCAGACCGTATTGCATTAATGGATACTTTACTGATGCGCATGGCCATATGCGAGTTGGTTAATTTTCCATCTATTCCTGTGAAAGTGACAATAAATGAGTATATTGAAATTTCTAAGGTATTCAGTACATTGAAAAGTAATACATTTATTAATGGTATCTTGGATAAAATATTAAACGACTTGAATCAACAGGGAAGAATCCAGAAGGCGGGTCGTGGTTTAAGGGATTAACATCAACTCTGATAAATAATTTATACGAATGAAAAACTTTGGCAAATATTCGGTTTTAGCGTTGTCGGCAGTATTTTTCTTTTCTTGTGGAAATGCACAGAAGGGAAAAGAAGAGGGAGCGAAGACAGCGAGTGAAACAGCAGCTGCAGACAGTCTTTCTAAGGCGGCAGCACAATTGGGAAAAGTAGAATTTGAGGAGTCTGCATTTGATTTCGGTCAGGTAAAGGAAGGCGCGCAGGTAAAACACACTTTTGTGCTGAAAAATTCGGGAGATGCACCTGTCATTATTTCGAAAGTGACTGCTTCATGTGGTTGTACACAACCTGAATTTTCGAAAAGTCCTATTTTGCCGGGGGGGAAATCGGAGATCCATGTTACTTTTAACAGCGAAGGGCAAGTCGGCAAACAGCAGAAGATCATAACGATCCAATCGAATGCTGCCAATGGTTTGACAACAGTGCAGTTGAAAGGCGAAGTATTAGCAAAATAACAAATTAATAAACGATACAATAGAAGATGAACACAGTATTATTACAGGCAGCGGGTGGCAATATGATGAGTTTTTTACCGATGGTTTTGATTATCGTGGTATTTTATTTCTTCATGATCAGACCGCAAATGAAGAAGCAAAAAGATCACAAAAAATATATTGAAGAACTTGGCGTAAACTCTAAAGTTGTTACAACAGCTGGTATTCACGGACGCATTGTAGAAGTATCAGACACGACTTTCTTAGTGGATGTAGGTTCAGGCGTCAGAATCCGTTTTGACAAATCAGCAATTGCGTTAGATGCTTCAAAAGCGGCGAATGCTACTGAGAAAAGTGCCTCATAAGCTTTTTCTTGAAAGAAATGAAAGCCAGTTTTTGTAGAAAACTGGCTTTTTTTATGTACTTTTTAAATCTTTACCGTACCTAGGTGCAAACTGTCTGTATTACCTCCACCGTAGCTCTCCACGAAAAAGATATATACCTCATAGGTCACTTCCTTTTTATGTTTCGGTATTTGAATATTTTGTCTGCCGGATATTAAGTTATTTTTCGAGTCGTTCGTAAAAATAGGATATTCAGCCCCATGATCCCCCGCACTATACAGGATTAAAAATGAATCATAAGTCCCCGTGTCAAACTTCTTTTCCAAATAAGCATCGTATTCCCAGGTCACCTGAAGCATTTGGTTTTCCTGATCGAAATCCATCGTGTAGGAAGTGATGGGATTGGGACTTCCTTTGGCAACCATAAATTTCTGCCAGTCCACCACAAAACTGTCCCCTTCCTGCATAATGGCGTGGTTTAGATTATAAGACATTGCAACATCATAGGCCCGTTTAGGATAACTGTATGCCTTATAGCCTAGCTTGATGATCGGATTTAAAAGGCTAATATGTGACCTCACAGTTTTGAAACGCGTTCTACTGAGCAGCTGTTCTGGACTGGGCTCCCGTTTTTTAACGCGAGGGAGAGAACGTACATAATTTCCTGTTTTAGTAGACACAAACACAACAGAACCTGCTTTCCCGGAAACGGTTCCATTAACGCCATTTTTGATGATTGCCATAATTTGTTGATTATGTTACAGATAATTAAGATAAGCATTAAAATGGAAACATCCTAATACCAGGTTATACCTAACCACAATGTTTAATTTATATTTAGACAGTGGTCAGTCATTATTTATTCAGTCTACACTGAGCAAGCACTGAACGATCACTGAATAAGCACTGAACAAGCACTGTAAAAAGGTCGAACTTGGTTACTACCTGATCCTCACTTGCCGCTCCAAAAAATAAAAAGAGAAAAAAGGAAGGAGCTATATCTTTGTAACAAAAGGCACAATAGCAAGAAATATCTATTAGCCTCTCTTTTCCTGCTGACACCGTGCTGTCAATTAAGCTTTTAACTTTGGAAAAAAGAATTCTATGAACAATTTTAAACCCTTTGTTGGGCAGCATTGCGAAACAACGGCAACAGGCACCTTATTGGCGCATATCGGTATTGAGCTTTCGGAACCGATGCTTTTTGGATTGGGGGAAGGCCTTAGTTTTATTTATTGGAATATGAGAACCATGGATTTTCCATTTTTGGGCGGAAGGATCAAAACGGATTTACTGACGCGGCATATTTGCTCAAATCTCGGTCTTCAGCTCAGCGTTCATGAAACCTCTTCCAAAGCCAAAGCCTGGCAAAATGTGAAACAGCTCTTGGATGCAGGGAGGCCCGTTGGACTGAAACTTGATGCCTATTACCTGGAATATTTTACCAATCCATTTCATTTTGCAGGTCATTATGTAGCCATTTATGGGTATGATGATAATTACGCCTACTTGGTGGATACGAGACAGCAAGGTGGAAGGGTACGGACATCTCTTGAGAGTTTAGCCTTAGCCAGAGCGGAAAAGGGCCCCATGTCCTCTAAAAATCTGTATTACACAATAGGCCGTTGTGAGACAGATTTTGACCTGAAGAAAGCCGTCTTGGCAGCAATTACAAACAATGCGCAAGAATATCTAAATCCGGCTATTCGAAATATTGCCTATAAAGGAATTTTGCACGCTAGCAAAGAAGTCATCAAATGGTACAACACGAGTAAACACATAGAAAGTGAATTTAAAATGGCCGCAAATTTGATGGAAAAAGCAGGTACTGGAGGAGCCTTGTTTCGAAATCTGTATCGCGATTTTTTACTGGAAAGCCATCATCTGCTCGGGATAGAACAACTAGGTCTCGTTTACCAAGAGTTTGTACAGATTGCATCATGGTGGACCTCCCTTTCGGAATTGTTTAATAGTATCAGCCAAAACGCTAATTTAGATGATGTCCAGCAAGCATCGGAAATATTTAAAACCTTGGCTGCAAAAGAGAAAAATGCAATGGAAATATTGGCTTCTTTAGGATGAAATGCAGATAAGAACACTGATTTTTACGCAAATTGATTAAGTTTGTATCATGGCGAATGCAGTTCGGATAAATAAGACTCAACGACGGAAGATGAATGTCTTCGTGCGTTGTGTTGGAATTTCGTTATTAGCTTGGTTATTGTTTTCAATCTCCAACCAATATACTGTGTCTGTCAAGGCAGCAATTGAATATGTCAATCTTCCCGAGAAGCGGGCATTCCACCCGCAGCAGTCTGATACTGTAAAAGTGAAGCTCGAAATGACGGGGTGGCAATTTTTGTTTTCAAAAGCTGCTCTGGAAACGCCGAAAGTACAGGTGGACCTGAGTTCTTTAAAAACCAAAGACTGGATTGTTTTTTCCAATCAATTGGGCTTTATCAACCGGCAGTTTCCGCATGAACAGCGGGTTGTCGCTGTCAGTCCGGATACCTTGTTTTTTGACTTTTCTAAACAGACCCAACGTAAGGTGCCTGTCAAACCGCTGGCCAATATTGGCTTTAAGCGTGGTTATGGTGTTATCGCGGATACCAAAGTGACACCAGCATATGTGACGATTACCGGTCCCTATGAGGATGTTTCGGCGATTGAATACTGGGAGACTGATACCGTTAGGGGAAAAGAAGTGGAAACCGACGTCCGAACCGTAGCAAATCTTGCCCGCAACCAAAAAGCAAATATTAATGTCTATCCTACATCGGTCGAAGTATTGATGCCGGTAGGCGAACTAACGGAAAAAGTGATTGAATTACCAGTCAAGGTTGAAAATGGCCAGCGCTATAGTTCTGTGAGGCTTAGTCCAAGCAAAGTTGTCGTAACAGTATTTATGTCTGTCAAAGATTATAATAACTATACATCGCGGGATTTTGAAGCTGTGGTGGATTTGTCCGATTGGGAGAAAAACGGCGTGCAATATTTGCCTGTTTTGCTAACCAAAGTACCTGACTATTGTAAGGTCATCAGCGTTGTACCTCAAAACGTGGACTTTTTTGTACGTAAATAACAATATTTTCATGAAGATTGGAATAACAGGCGGAATAGGATCCGGTAAAACATTTATCTGTCAGCTTTTCAAAGCCATGGCTGTACCTGTTTATAATGCCGATGATGAGGCGAAGAAACTGATGAATACCGATTTTCGGATCAAAGAACGTTTGATTGCGGAGTTCGGCGAACAGACCTATAAGGAAGGGAAATTAGATCGGGCTTTCTTGGCTGAACAGATATTCACCGATAAGACGAAGCTCGAACTTGTGAACGGTATTGTACACCCCATCGTTATCCAGGCAGCCAAAGACTGGGCCGAACAGCAAAAGTTCCGTTATTCGCTCAAGGAAGCGGCTCTCCTTTTTGAAAGTGGTTCCTATAAAGATCTTGACTATACCATATTGGTCACAGCTCCCTTATCCGTACGTGTTCAACGGGTGATGGAACGTGATGGGGCAACCGAAGAGCAGGTCATGGAGCGAATAAATAAGCAACTATCTGACGAAGAAAAATTAAAATTGGCAGACTTCGTCATCATTAATGATGGAACCACTCCGCTATTACCGCAGGTATGGACTTTACATCAAAAATTTCTAAAATAAAACTATGT
>JAIRVH010000088.1 GCA_031253985.1 Sphingobacterium sp. | reverse complement strand
CGAATTTTACTGAGTTTTAATTCTCTTTTGCTCATGAATGCTAACATTTGTCCGTGTCTGAAAAAAAAAGTTGATATTTTAAATATAATATTATCAACGAGATAAAAGAAATGTTGTTGTATAAAGTTTAAAAAAGACAAAAAATGTTTGTTAAATCGATAAATATACCGATATTTGCATCACCAAAACGGAAAAGGATATCGGATTTGTTTTGGTTGCCTTGCGCTCCTAGCTCAATTGGATAGAGCATCTGACTACGAATCAGAAGGTTAGGGGTTCGACTCCCTTGGTGCGCACAGATACAGGTTCTGTATATTAAAAAAGCATTCCTAGCTCAATTGGATAGAGCGTCTGACTACGGATCAGAAGGTTAGGGGTTCGACTCCCTTGGAGTGCACAAGAAAAGCCAGTCAATTTGATTGGCTTTTTGTTTTTAGACGCATTATTGCAAGACAGTCGATGGAAGGAGGCAACTTCTTTTTGAAAAAAAATTTGTAAAAAAACGAATTCTGACTATATTTGCGTCACCAAAACACATGGGACAGAGTTCTAAACGTAATGGTTTATTGCGCTCCTAGCTCAATTGGATAGAGCATCTGACTACGGATCAGAAGGTTAGGGGTTCGACTCCCTTGGAGCGCACAACTGAAAAGCCTAGTCATCATCTGTGATTAGGCTTTTATTTTTTAACTCGTTTTAATTTCTTAAATAAAACTATGCTAAACCTTGTAATATTTGGCCCTCCGGGTGCAGGTAAGGGAACCCAATCTGCAAAGCTTATTGAAAAATATCAATTGGTTCATGTTTCAACTGGTGATATTTTTAGAGCACATATTAAAGGTCAAACGCCACTTGGTCAGCAAGTGAGCCAGATTATTGCTGAGGGAAATTTAGTGCCAGATTCGATTACGATAGCAATGCTGGAAGAGGAAGTAAAGAAAAATCCGGATGCGAAAGGATTTATTTTTGACGGATTTCCTCGTACTGTTGCTCAAGCTGAGGCTTTGGATGCTTTTTTAGAAGGTATCAATACCTCAATCTCAGTCGTAATCGCGCTGGATGTGAATGAGGATGAATTGAAAGAGCGTATTGCCAAACGGAGGGAGATTTCTGGCCGTGCGGATGATGATGCGGATAAATTAGTGAAGCGTATCGATGAATATTTTACGAAAACGATTCATGTATTGCCTTATTATGAGGCACAGGGTAAGCTTTCTAAAGTGAATGGTATCGGTGAGATCGAGACTATCTTTAAAAGCTTAACCGATATCATCGATAATTATTAATTGAAATAAATACTTTTAGACTGTAATAAATTGTAATGGCGCAAGGCTCGAATTTTGTTGATTATGTGAAAGTGTGTTGTCGTTCTGGACACGGAGGGGCAGGTTCAGCTCATTTGCATCGTGACAAGCACACAGCTACCGGTGGTCCCGATGGTGGTGACGGCGGTCGTGGTGGGCATATTATACTGAAAGGAACGACTAATCTTTGGACTTTACTCCATTTAAAATACCGTAAGCATATTATCGCTTCAAACGGAGAATCTGGAGGCAGTTCTTTGCGGACAGGTGCTACCGGTCGTGATGAGGTATTGGAGGTTCCTTTGGGGACAATTGCAAAGGATGCGGAGACGGGCGAGATTTTGTTTGATATTACAGAAGACGGAGAAACAAGGGTACTGGTTCCTGGTGGAAAAGGTGGTTTGGGTAACTGGCATTTTAAATCGCCTACGCAGCAAACACCACGGTTTTCGCAACCCGGCCTTCCTGGGAAAGAGCAGTGGATTATTCTGGAATTGAAAGTTCTGGCTGATGTCGGACTGGTCGGATTCCCTAACGCTGGAAAATCAACATTGCTATCTGTGGTATCTGCTGCGAAACCTGAAATCGCAAATTACCCCTTCACAACGCTTGTCCCTAATTTAGGGATGGTCAGCTACAGGGATAACCGTTCTTTTGTCATGGCAGACATCCCGGGTATAATTGAAGGAGCTTCAGAAGGTAAAGGCTTAGGCTATCGTTTTTTGAGACATATCGAGCGTAATTCTGTTTTGCTGTTTATGGTGCCAGCGGATACAGACCGTACAATACGTGAAGAATATGCCATTTTATTAAATGAATTGACGGCATATAATCCTGAGCTGGCAGATAAACCCAAATTGCTGGCTATTACGAAGTCTGATATGCTTGATGAGGAGCTGGAGAAAGAAATGGAGCAGGAACTGCCGGAAGGGGTGCCTTATATTTTCATTTCTTCGGTGACAGGCAAAAATATATTGCCATTGAAGGATATGATCTGGAAAGCAATCAACTCCTAAATTTAAAAATATAAACAGGAAAGGCGCTTCGCAAGATGCGCCTTTCCTGTTTATACAAAGTTGGATAAGCTGTTTTAAAAAAGAATTTTTTAAAGTTTTTTTATTAATTTCATCCTGTTATTATTTTATTCATGATGAGCGTCTGCCATTCAGCTTCATCACCAAATTAAATCTAAATGAAAACAGAAGACGAAAAGTATTGCGTAGAATGTGGCCAGTTGATCAATATCAAGGCCGAGGTTTGTCCTTATTGCGGTGTAAGGCAGCCCATATTTTATGCTAACCAACCCTTTCAGCAACAAAATAACACGTTTCAGGATGACAGGTGGCTACCGGCACTGTTGTTTTGCTTTTTCCTTGGGCCGTTTGGTGCACATCGGTTTTACTTGGGACAAATAGGTACTGCCGTAATTCAGTTGCTTACTTTGGGGGGATGCGGGATCTGGTATCTGATCGATTTAATTATGATTATTGTCGGTAGATATAAGGATTCAGATGGTAATTACATTAAAAGTCCGATAAACAATAATTAATGATTTATATCTTACTGAAATACCTTAAGTATCATTGGATCTATTCGTTGGTATTGGGGTATTTCGGAATTGCTATAAGCTTATATCTTTTCATGGATATCCATATTCTTGTTCCTTGCCTTTGGAAGGCTGTGAGCGGGTATGATTGTCCGGGATGCGGTCTTACGACCGCGTTGATTGCCTTGCTGCGTTTGGAGTGGCGGGAAGCCTGGCTAGAGAATCCACTCATTTATATGCTTGTTCCTTTATTGACAGTTTTGATTTTGAGAGACTTTGTAGCGTTTTGGAGGAAGAAATCAGTTGAAGAATAAAAAAATAAAAAATGTTTTCACTTTTAAGTGATATGTCGTAACTTTGTCTCCCGTGAAAATTAGAGTAGAGTCTTTATTGGTAGGTGCCTTAGGAAACGGTTTGTCAATCGTTATGATGCATTGTTAATTGATATTTAGCCCATTTGAGGGCTTTTTTTATATCCAATAAAGAACGCTTTAAAATTCGTAAAAGTAAGGATACACATTTTATAATATTACATCGATAATGACCAACTACAGCAAATTGCCTGCAATTTTAGTTTTAGAAGATGGTACAGTTTATCACGGTAAAGCCGCTGGTAAAATTGGTACGACTACCGGGGAAATCTGTTTCAATACAGGAACAACTGGTTATCAAGAGATTTTCACAGATCCATCTTATTTTGGACAAATCATGGTAACGACCAATGCTCATATTGGTAACTATGGTATTGATGAGGATGATACCGAATCAAATCAAATTCAGATTGCTGGACTAGTTTGTAAGAACTACAACATTAACTATAGCCGTAAAATGGCTGATGAATCTATTCAAAACTACTTTGAAGAGGGTAATTTAGTTGGTATTTCTGATGTGGATACCCGTTCATTGGTGAGACATATCCGTGATAAAGGTGCGATGAATGCGATTATTTCTTCAGAAACACTGGATGTGGAAGAGTTAAAACGCCAATTGGCTGAAGTTCCCTCAATGGATGGACTTGAGTTGTCTTCGAAAGTAACAACAGCTGAACCTTATTTCTTCGGCAATGAAAATGCTTCGTTGCGTGTTGCAGTTTTGGACTTGGGAATCAAGAAAAATATCTTGCGCAATTTTGAGGCTCGCGATGTATATACGAAGGTTTTTCCTGCGAAAACAACATTTGAGGAAATGGAAAAATGGAATCCTGATGGTTATTTCATTTCCAATGGCCCTGGCGATCCCGCACCGATGGATTATGCAATCGATACGGTAAAAGCTATTTTGAATGCAAATAAACCGATGTTTGGTATTTGTTTAGGTCACCAGATCTTGGCATTGGCAAATGGTATTCGCACAAGCAAATTGCATAACGGACACCGTGGTATCAATCACCCCGTGAAGAATATTATCGCCAACCGTTGTGAAATCACTTCGCAGAACCATGGTTTTGGGGTTGTGGCTGAAGATATTCAAAATTCTGAAAATGTCGAAATTACGCACGTTAATTTGAACGACCAGTCTATTGAAGGAATCCGCATCAAAGGACAGAAAGCATTCTCGGTGCAATATCACCCCGAATCATCGCCGGGTCCTCATGACTCGCGCTATTTGTTTGATGATTTTGTAGCGATGATCAAAAACTAAATTGTACAATATTATATAAAAAACCCTTCAAGATATGAGGGGTTTTTTATTGTATTTATTTGAACAGTTATGCCGATGGGGCATATTTTATTCATAATAAATAGATGAATAAAGACATTTTTTATTATATTTGATTGTGAAAAATGTCTGTAGATAAGAGTGTGTCTTATTTACACTAAGTAATGAAAATAAATTATAGTCTAATAAAGAGATGAGTTTAATTATCGATGTTCATGCGCGTCAAATTTTGGATTCGCGCGGTAACCCTACAATTGAGGTAGATGTTACTACACAAAATGGTTTTGTTGGTCGTGCAGCTGTTCCTTCAGGTGCTTCAACTGGTATTCACGAAGCAGTAGAATTGCGTGATGG
>JAIRVH010000058.1 GCA_031253985.1 Sphingobacterium sp. | reverse complement strand
AGCCACATAATCATGTGGCTTTTTTCGTTTTATTTTGGTTAGCTTTGCACTACTAATTTTAAAAAAACTATAATGCCAGTAATATCAGAAAAAGGGCTGAATATGCCTGCGTCGCCTATTAGAAAGTTGACGCCATATGCTGATCAAGCAAAAAAAGAAGGTAAAAAGATATACCACCTCAATATCGGACAACCTGACATCCAAACACCTGAAATTATGCTTAATGCTTTGAAGAATATACAGTTCAAAGTATGGGCTTATACTCCATCTGAAGGTACAGCCTCTTATCGGAACAAATTAGCGGAATATTATAACAAACTAAATTATAATATTGAGCCAACAGATATATTAGTAACGAATGGTGGTTCGGAAGCGATTACAATCGCTATGCAAGCCTGTTTAAATGAAGGGGAAGAGATTATCATTCCTGAACCATTTTATGCAAATTACAATGGATTTGCCTGCTCTTCAGATGTTGTTATCAAGCCAATCATGTCCTATATTGAAAGTGGATTTGCATTGCCTTCTATTGCAGAATTTGAAAAAGTAATTACCCCCAAAACAAAGGCGATCTGCATCTGTAATCCAAATAACCCTACCGGTTACCTCTATTCCAGAGCAGAATTAGAAGCACTTCGTGAACTTTGCTTAAAATATGATCTTTACCTTTTCTCCGATGAAGCTTATCGCGAATTCTGCTATGACGGTAGAGAATTTATTTCCCCAATGCATTTAGAAGGACTCGAAAATAATGTCGTTATTTTTGACACGGTATCAAAACGTTACTCTGCCTGTGGTGCGCGTATAGGATGTATCATTACCAAAAATAAAGAGTTATATCAGACTGCACTTAAATTTGCACAAGCACGCTTAAGCCCTTCGTTGGAAGGTCAAATTGCAGGTGAAGCTGCTGTTGATACACCAGACAGTTACTTTGAAGCGGTATCCAAAGAATATACAGCAAGAAGAGATACCCTCGTAAAAGGACTTAACGCCATTGAAGGGGTTTACTCTCCCAACCCAGGTGGCGCTTTTTACGTAGTTGCTAAATTACCGATTGACAATGCTGACAAATTCTGCCAATGGATGCTGGAAGAATTTTCTTATAACAATGAAACGGTCATGATGGCTCCAGCTACTGGCTTTTACAGCACGGAGGGCGCCGGAGTGCACGAAGTACGCCTAGCCTATGTACTGAATCAGGATGATCTTAAAAACGCCTTAGTTTGTCTGGAAAAAGCACTCCAAGTGTATCCGGGAAGAACAAATTAATAACAAGACTAAAGCACTTACGAAAGGCGGTACATGCATGTACCGCCTTTTTCTTTTTTCATAATTCCTTCCCACAAGCCCCTCTTCTATTTGCTTTTTTAAAAAAAACAAAACAAACTTTTGAAGCATCTTGTTCTTATTATAGTAACCAAAGAGATTTCATATGGATAAATTGAAGAAATTCCAATTGATGGAAAAAATAGCAAGAGAATTAGAAGATGTCAGAAATAGTCAACAAGCTGTTTTGGAAAAAATAGGCAAAATCGAAGTTGATAACATTGAACTCGGCGATAAGAATATCGAAAAAACAATTCCTGATATCTATCAGCGTACAGCAGATAATTCAGATGCTATTAAGGCTCTTCTGGAATCTTTTCAAGAGGAGACAGCAGAATTCGGAGAGAAAAACAATGTTGGCAAATTATTGGAACAACAGCAGATCAATAGCGTAAAATAGCTAGAAAAAAAGAAGGCCGATTACTTAATCGGCCTTCTTTTGCTTTATGACTGGGCTTTTGCAGCCTTAGCTTTTAAATATTCTTCTTCAACAAAATGAAGCTGTTGTTCGGGTGTCAGATTTGAATTGTCCAAAACAATCGCATCTTCGGCTTGTCGTAACGGACTTTCCGCACGCGTACTGTCAATACGGTCACGTGTAGCTAGATTTTCCACGACTTCTTCTAAAGTCACGTCCTCTCCTTTTTCCGTCAGCTCCAGATAACGTCTCGCAGCGCGTACTTTGGGATCTGCCGTCATAAAAATTTTCAGATCAGCATCTGGAAACACCGTAGTACCGATATCACGACCATCCATGATAATATTTCGTCTGCTGCCCAATTTCTGCTGCTGGGCAACCATTGCAAGCCGAACAGCTTTGATCGCACTCACTTCGCTGACTTTATCAGAAATATACATCTGACGGATCTCTTCCGAGATATCCTCATCGTTAAGATGAATCTCCGTCTTTATTGCATTTGGGATAAAATCAATATGGATATCTTTCAGTGCATTTTCGATTGCTTCTTGATCATCCAGCGCTATTTTATGCCGAATAAAATAGAGTGTGACTGCCCGATACATAGCTCCGCTATCAATAAAGGCAAACTTCAGTTTTTTTGCCAAAGCTTTTGCCAGTGTACTCTTACCGCAGGAGGAAAAACCATCTATGGCAATAATAAAATTGTGACGTCCACTCATTATTCGTTTCCTCCTATGATTACACCTGGACGATTGACCAAAGGAACCTTAGTCAGATTACCATCTACAATGCTTTCGGGTAAAAAGATATATTTCTTATCGTAAATAATATTATCAATATAAAAACTCAACCAATATTCATTTGTTAGCCCGAATACCTGTTCATCAATCGCTTCAACACGATCGAAAGATTTAGCTTCTATATTTCCAATAAAATGACGTAAAGTCGTTGTCGTTACTTGTCGGCCATCCTTTTCGCCATAACCTTTTGAACTGATCAGCACATTCTGAATGGCTATATTCTTGTCGTTGATAACATAGACAGTCCAATTTTTTGTCTCTACCGTCTCACCTTCCAAAACAACAGCGATCATAATGTCCTTGACAATATTTTCAGGCAAATCTGCTTTCATGCTTATTTAGACTTTGTAGTTTTCTTCGCCGGAGCTTTCTTCGCCGTCGTCTTTTTTACGGCAGCCTTCTTTTCTGTCGATTTTGCTTTGGTCGCCTTCCCTTTCGGAGCATCCGCCTCAGCCCATTTCAACACATCGGCATACGTAATTTTTTCAATCTCGGTTCCTTTAGGGATTTTCAGGTTTTGTTTACCAAAACGAATAAATGGTCCCCAGCGTCCCTGCTCGATTTGAGCATCCGGATTTTCATCAAAAACCCGAATAACTTTCTCGATATCTTTTTGACGTTTGTCTTTGATAATCTGTATTGCCTCTTCTTCTGTTACATCCAAAGGATCGATACCTTTTGGTAACGAATAAAAAGCTGAATTGTGACGGATATAAGGTCCAAATCGTCCCACAGCAACCGTCATTTCCTTGTCTTCAAATAAACCGACTTTTTTCGGTAATTTGAACAGCTCCATGGCATCCTCAAAAGTAATGGTTTCGATCATTTGTCCCTTCCGCAAAGAGGCGAAACGAGGTTTTTCTTCATCGTCAGGAGAACCAATCTGTACCAGTGGACCGAACTTACCAATACGCACCGAAACGGGTTTACCAGAAACCGGATCAACACCAAGCTCACGCTCGTTATTTGCGCGATCAGCATTTACCAAGGTATCTTCAACTTCAGAATGAAACGGGCCATAGAAATCGTGCAGCATTTTTGTCCATTCGGTCAATCCATGTGCGATATCATCAAACTCTTTTTCCACGTTAGCGGTAAAATGAAAATCCACAATACCGTTAAAATGCTCAACCAAAAAATCATTCACCACAACACCGATATCCGTTGGAAACATTTTTCCTTTCTCGGCACCAGTGATTTCGGTTTTTGTTACCGCTGTTAATTCAGCATCTTTTAATGTCAGCACACGGTAATCGCGCGATTTACCTTCACGCTCTTCCTTTACAACATAACCGCGATTTTGAATCGTTGAAATGGTAGGTGCGTAGGTTGAAGGTCGGCCAATTCCCAGTTCCTCCAATTTTTTCACCAAAGCCGCTTCCGTATAACGTGCCGGAGGTCGAGTAAAACGCTCCGTTGCCGACATATTTTTCAAAGTCAATGGCATACCAACGGCTAATGGCGGAAGAATAGCATTGTCACTATCTTCGTCCATCGTATTGTCTTGATCATCATCCAAGGATTCCATGTAAACTTTCAAAAATCCATCAAATTTCATAACCTCTCCCGAAGCATTCAAATCTTCGGTGCGGGTTGAAATGTCGATCTTTGCCAATGTACGTTCAAATTCCGCCTCACTCATTTGGGACGCAATTGCTCTCTTCCAAATAAGCTCGTATAATCTTTTTTCCGATGAATCACCGTCAATGGTATGCTCAGAGAAATAAGTAGGACGAATAGCTTCGTGCGCCTCTTGTGCACCCGATGTTTTTGTTTTATATTTTCTGACCTTATGGTACTGGTTACCATACGCCGATTTGATTTCCTTTTCAGCAGCCTCAATTGCCGTATCACTCAAATTAACAGAATCGGTACGCATATAGGTAATTCGTCCTGATTCATATAGCCTTTGAGCTACCTGCATGGTGCGGGCAACCGAAAATCCGAGTTTTCTGCTTGCTTCTTGCTGTAATGTTGATGTTGTAAATGGTGCCGCTGGTGAACGTTTTGCAGGTTTTGTTTCCAGGTTTTTTACAGAAAACAGCGCGGCTTTACAATCTTCCAAAAATTTGGTCGCCTCTGCTTCTGTTGCAAAACGGTGCGGAAGCTCAGCCTTGAAACTATCTTTAACTTTTCCCGTATGAAAAAAAGCAACGATCTTAAAAGCCGCTTCGGGTTCAAATTTATTGATTTCACGCTCGCGATCTACAATCAGACGAACTGCAACAGATTGCACCCGACCAGCAGATAAGGAAGGTTTCACCTTTTTCCAGAGAACCGGCGATAATTCAAAACCGACCAATCGATCCAATACCCTTCGCGCCTGTTGGGCATTCACGAGGTTATAATCTATTTTACGCGGATTGTCAATAGCCTTTAGAATAGCAGGCTTCGTAATCTCGTGAAACACAATTCTTTTTGTGCTTTCATCTTTTAAACCCAAAGTCTCAAATAAGTGCCATGAAATAGCCTCTCCTTCGCGGTCCTCATCGGACGCTAACCAAACGGTTTCTGCAGCTTTAGCCAATTTCTTCAGTTCACTGACAACCGCCTTTTTATCGGAGGGAACTTCATACTTTTGTTCAAAATTCTTTTCGGTATCAATTGCATCATCGGTTTTCACCAAGTCGCGAATATGTCCATAACTTGACTTGACCAAAAAATCCTTTCCTAAATACCCTTCTATCGTTTTCGCTTTCGCTGGAGACTCAACTATCAATAAATTTTTCGCCATCTAATTTGAGATTTGTGCAAATAAAGGGAATTCTGAAAGGAATGACAATAATTTCTTGCAAAAAAGACAAAAAAAATAGATTTCATGTCGACAATTAAGAAATTTATCC
>JAIRVH010000056.1 GCA_031253985.1 Sphingobacterium sp. | reverse complement strand
GTTTAACAATTAAAATATTTTTTCCTGAAACGAATTTTTAGAGAATAGTTATTTTGTCGCTTCGCTCCAAGTGGCAACCTTTAACATAGTAAATATATGTAGAAAATATTTAGTTCTGTCAGATTACTTTAATTAGTTTTCCACATTGCTAAATTTTGTCAACATTTTAGCGTTTGAAAAACGAATCATATACAGGTGTTATTCGTTTAAAATGCTGCAATACAGCGATTTTTTTATCGGATATATCCGCTGCTATCTTCAAAAAAATAGGATCGATCAAATTCGGACATAGCCAACCCGTTAAGAAAATTTTAGTTGACCTAAATCTCTTTGCTTCCCGTATTCAAAAACGGATAAGGACACCTGGAAAAGAAAGTTTCACGATTTGGCTTCTGCAGTAAATACTATTTATCGATCGCGCCTAAAACGCGCTTCATAAACATGTTTAAAGCATCTTTTTTGGAGTTACCTTCTTTTATCAATTTATCGACTTCGACAGCTCCGTATAGATTGGAGATCAATTCACCAAGAACATCGAGTTCTTCATCTTTCAAAGGGGCTTCCGTCAGCGCTTCCAATGTTTCGATGGTCTCCAAGACATAATCTACATCATTTTGCTCGATAAATTCTGTCAAATGTTTAATTACCGGTAGTTTCATTGAATAATTCTACTAATGCGTCCAACTTATTTGTTTGTACTTGATTGACCAATTTACCGTTTTTAAAGGCGGCAAAAGTTGGCAGATTATTGACATTAGCCAATTTGCGGGATTCAGGGAATTTCTCGGCATCAGCAATTACGAAGGGCACACTGTCATTTTCTCCTGCTAATTTTTTGAATTTTGGTTTCATGATTTTGCAGTTCCCGCACCAAGTTGCGGAGTACTGAACCATAACAATATCGTTATTGTTTACAATTTCTTGTAAATTATCTTTTTCTAATTCTTGTAACATGATTTTATCCTTAAGGTGATTGTTGGAGAAATCAACAGGAACTGGGAATAGCTCCTGTTGATGAGACCTATGGTCTTGTATTTTTTAGTGTTTAGCTAAATAATCAGCTACACCTTTTCTGTCTGCATTCATGGCATCTTTACCTTCTTCCCAGTTTGCAGGACATACTTCACCGAATTTTTGTACGTGCGCGTAAGCATCGATCAAGCGTAAATATTCTTTAACGTTACGGCCTAAAGGCATATCGTTTACAGATTCGTGGAATACGCGGCCAGTTTCGTCAATTAAATAAGTAGCTCTGTAAGTAACAGCAGAACCTTGTGCTAAAGTGCCATATTCTGGGTGTTCAACCTCTTGAACGTCCAAAATTCCTAACACACTTGATAAATTACGGTTTGTATCTGCCAAGATAGGGTATTCAACACCTTCAATACCACCATTATCTTTTGCTGTGTTTAACCACGCAAAGTGAACTTCATTTGTATCACATGAAGCACCGATTAAGATCGTATTGCGTTTTTCAAACTCAGCAGCAGCTTCTTGAAAAGCATGTAACTCAGTAGGGCAAACAAAAGTGAAGTCTTTTGGGTACCAAAATAAAAGCACTTTTTTACCTTCTTTAACCGCTTTTTCAAAAATGTTGATTTGTAAATTATCGCCTAAATAATCTATTGCATCTACTGTAATGCTCGGAAAACTTTTACCTGTGAAACTCATAATATATCTTTGTTTTTTTTGTTGTTACAAAGATACAGCAACTCTTTTCAAAAAGCGAATTGATTTTAGCAATACACTATTGTCAAAATCTATTATGACTGGATTATAACAATAAGTTTTTATTATAATAATGATAAGTTGATATGGCATTGGGGATGTGGAGCAGGTAATAAGTAAAAATAAAAGGATTAATACAGCGATAGTTACAAATTTACAGCATAAAATAATTGCAGTTATGCAAATCAAAACCTACTTTTGCGACGTTCAATTCAGAACAACATAATGCTGGAGGGGTTCCAGAGCGGTCAAATGGGACGGACTGTAAATCCGTTGCTTCGGCTTCGAAGGTTCGAATCCTTCTCCCTCCACATTTTCTCCCTTTTCTATTTTCATTTAATTTATCGGTTTGATTTTTTGTTAAATCAGTTTTTCTGCAGGAGATTTTTTTTGGTGATGGCAGTCGCTCACATAGCACGTAGACGCTAACTCTTTGTCTAGGAAATCTATTTTGAAAAAAAATGATAGGATTTTAGGCTTGCTATTGACTTATTTGTAAAATAAGCCTAAGTTTGGCTTCTGAAAAGGCCCCGTAGTTCAACGGATAGAATAGATGTTTCCTAAACATTTGATAGCAGTTCGATTCTGCTCGGGGCTACTGGTAAAAAAGCGATGGATTTCCATCGCTTTTTTTGTTTATAATGCTTAATGCTTTTCGTACTCTTATCAAAACATTTACGTAATTTAATTGTAAATTTTTAAAAATATTTATATTTTCGATTAATCATTTACTGATACATCCATTTTACTTTTTGGGCGTTAAGTTATATAATTGAATGGGAAAAATTTTATTATGCCAATTGAGGAAGGTCTGCGCTACTAATCCGGCTTTTTTTATCTGTTTTGCTGTTTGGGCCTTATTGGTAACAGCTGTTGTGTTTTTTGTCCCGAAGAGTGATTCTTTTCATTTCATTAATACGCGGCATGCCTTCTGGGCTGATATTTTCTTTACCATACAGACCTTTTTTGGGGACGGTCTTTTTGTTATCTGCGTTGTAATCGCTTACTGCTGTACACAACAATGGAACTTTGCCCGTGCTGTACTAGGGACTTATGCTTTTTCGGGCTTAGTTTGCTGTGTGTTGAAAAATCTTTTTAATGCTGATAGGCCGGCGACCGTTTTTCGGGGCGATCCCACGTTCCATGTCGTTTCCTGGCTGCCGGTCGCACACTTTAATTCTTTTCCCTCCGGACATACGACTTCGGCCTTTGCTATGGCTGCTACGGTAGCTATTATCTCAAAGAATAGAACTTTTGGTATACTTGCCTTTTTTCTTGCCGTATTAACAGCTTACTCTAGGGTGTATTTAGGGCAGCATTTCGTTGAAGATATATGGTTCGGATCCATTTTGGGTACAGGGACCGCTTGTTTATATCTGCTGGCAATGCCCTATGTCTTGAGAAGCAAACGCATGTCATTTAGCGTGAAATTTCTGCAGGTTAAAATCTAAGCTTTGTTTTTAGTGAAGGATATGCATTATCCTAATCAAGGGATGCATCCTTAAATAAGGATAGCCGCCCCACCATAATAAACATGAGCAAGCCAAAGCAGGCGAAAACACCATAGGAATAACGTAGACTGAAGGCTTCTGCAATATACCCGATTAAGGGAGGTCCCATGAGAAAGCCAAGGTAGCTAATACTAGAAACCATCGCTAGAGCTACTCCGGATGGCACATTTTTATTCTGTCCGGCAATGCTGTAGATGGAAGGAACATTGCAGGCAACACCTATTCCTACTAACATAAAGGCTAATGTACAGATGGTAAATTCCGGAAAGACGACAGATGTCATCATACCGATGAACATCAATAGGCCACTGTACTGAAGGGTTCTTTTTCGTCCCAATTTGCGGATGACAGCATCTCCAACAAAACGGCCTGTAGCCATCATGATCATAAAAGAAGCATAACCGACAACAACAAGTTTTTCAGGGGCCTGTACGATCTCTTTGAAATATACTCCGCTCCAATCAAACATAGCTCCCTCTGTGGCCATACTGAAAAATCCGATAATGCCGAGCTGAAGTAGGCTCCCTTCAGGTCTGGAGAAAAAACTCCGTTTTTCTTTTTGAGGAGATTTTCCCGGTACTAAATATCTTTGATTGATTAGCGTATTGCCTATGACAAAGCATAAGATAATTAGAAAGTGTAACAAGGTGTTCAGTCCGAGGTTCATTGTTAGTAGACCAACCAGTGCTCCGGTAAACCCAGCAATACTCCAGGCTCCATGGAAAGAGGTCATAATTGATTTTTTGAAAATCTGCTCTGTTGCCACTCCCTGTGTATTGACTGATATGTTGCACATGTTGCCTGTGACACCAAATAGAAATAAAATACAGCCCAATTGCCAGGCGTTCTGTGCGAAAGAAATGGAACATAATACCAAAGCATAGGCGATGGGGACGATGCGTAAAACTTTCGCACTGCCATATTTTGTGACTAGTTTTCCCGATAAGGCCATTGTAGCAAGCTGTCCAACGGGGAGCATTAATAGGATGGTGCCCAATTGGCCTTCACTTAGGTTGAGATGTGCTTTAATAACAGGGATCCGGCTTGCCCAGGAGGCGAACGCTATACCTTGGCAAAAGAAGAAAAGTGATACAGCGATTCTTATACGATTTCGCTTGTTGTAAAGATCTTCTTCTGAGTGAATTAACGTTGCGTCCATAGTTTCTAATTTGAGGGTGCAAAGTTAAGGATAAGTATTCCATATAAAAATAGAATGATTTAAAAATACCTGAACTTTTGGATTGCGGTCTGTATAGGCTAATGTTGTTATATTCAGTATGTTAACCGGAAAGGTGAGAATTATACGCATTTATTTCAATAATTATCTTCCCTCCTAGGTATCTAAAGAAGAAAATAATATCGTACTTTTTTGAACTCGGTTAAAGTATTCTTAGCCAATATTAAACTATTTTTAATGACCAATCTTGGTATAAAAACATAAAGTGAGTTGAATTTGTTTCAGTCTATTTTAAGTATATCGCAACTCAGAAGGGTAAATACTTTAAATGGCTACAGATAACACCGTAGCGTCTCCTATTTACTAACAAATGTATACCGATAGACTAACGAGAAAGAAGGCTATGATTACCTGAGACAAGCCTAGAAATGGATAAAATATAAAATTTCAAATTCTTCAGCATTTCATAGTGGTTTGTTCAATACCTATTCTACCTTTGTATTGGCAAACAATTATTAGCCTCCTAGATAACATGATAAAAAAACTAATTTTAAGTACAGTTTTAGTCTATGCTGGAACAGCCTGTGTTATTGCCCAGCAGCCTACATTTCTATCCCACCCGACATTGAGTCCCGATGGCAAAGAAATGGTTTTTAGCTACGAAGGTGACCTTTGGAAAGTAGGGAGCCAGGGTGGCGTTGCAGTGCGGCTTACAGGAATGGAAGGAAATGAGATCAATCCGCGCATTTCCCCAGATGGAAAATGGCTCGCCTTTTCGGCCAATCAAAATGGCAATATGGATATCTATGTGATGCCTCTTGCAGGGGGAGACATACGTCAGCTCACTTCCCATGATGCTTCCGACGAGGTAGACAGCTGGAGCTGGGATAGCAAGTCTCTTTATTTTACCTCATCGCGTTACAATAGAATGAGCGCCTATCAGGTTGCTTTGGATGGTGGGACAGCAACAAGGTTGTTTCCACATGTATTCAACTATATCAGTAATGTTGTACCGACTCCATCGGGAGAACTGTTATTCAATGACAGCTGGGAAGGGTATAGCTCGGCGAATCGCAAAAGATATAAAGGTGCTTTCAATCCCGATATCAAGTCCTATAATCCCAAAACAAAAGCTTTTCAACAATACACGGATTATATAGGCAAGGATTTTTGGCCGACGGTGGACCAAAAAGGCAATATCTTCTACGTGTCCGACGAAAGTAATGGTGAATACAATCTATACCAGATCGCTGGAAAATCGAAAACCCAATTAACGTCTTTCCCTGAATCCATCAAGCGTCCCTTCGTTGCTGCTGATGGCAGTAAAGTGGCATTTGAAAAGGGCTATCAGCTCTATATTTACGATGTCAATGGGAAGAAAACAATACAACCCAGCATTGCTCTTAACCGTAATCAGGTACTCGGAAAACTGAAAGAATTTAACATTTCGGGTAACATAAGTAATTTCGATGTTTCTCCAGACGGGAAGAAGATGGCATTTGTATCCCGTGGCGAGTTGTTTGTTTCGGATATCGAAGGGAAGTTTGTGCGCCAAATGCCTAGCCAAGGAGAGCGTATTATGGAAGTTAAATGGCTTAAAGACAGTAAAACGCTTCTCTATAGCCAAACTTATCAAGGGTATCAAAACTGGTTTTCGCGGAGTGCAGATGGTAAAGGTGAGGTCAGGCAATTGACGCAAGATCTGCGTAACAACCGTGATATTGCATTTAACACAGATAGAACAAAAGCGGTATACCTCAGTGGCCGTGATGAAGTTCGTACATTGGATTTGACAAGTTTGAAAAGCCAGACAGTGGTTAAAGACGAAATCTGGGCGTTTCAAAATTCTTCACCTTCATTTTCTCCGGACGGGAATTATCTTTTGTTCACGGCGATACGCAATTTTGAACAGGATATCTTTGTGCATAACCTGAAAAGTGGGCAAACAACAAATTTGACAAATACAGGTGTTACGGAGGCTGCACCATATTGGTCTCCTGATGGCAAATACATCTATTTTGCGAGCAATAGAACCAAACCGTCCTACCCCACCGGTATGCAAAACTCAAGTATTTTCCGGATGGCATTGAGCAACTTCGATCTGCCTTATCGTAGCGCAAAGTTTGATGAATTATTTTTGACGCCTACAAAGAAAGATACGGTTACAAGTAAGACCAGTACATCTAAGAAGGAGAATGGCACGGAGGATAAGAAGAAGGCTGATACCAATAAGGTTAAACCAGCTACAAGTCCGGCGGCCGAACCAAAGAAGCCTGTTTTGGTTCAATTGGATTTGGAAGGATTGCGTGATCGGATTGAGCAAGTCAGTCCGGCATTTGGAACGCAATCCGATCCATTGGTGATACAAAAGGGAGATAAATCTTATTTGTTCTATTCATCCAATCATGAAGGTAAATATAGTGCATATCGTACCGTATATGAATTGTTTACTCCAGCCAAAACCGAGAAGGTCGCTGACGGCGGTATGGGCCAATTTGTAGAAGCCGCTGGTAAATACTTCGTATTGAGCCGGGGAACAATTCAGAAATATAATCTCGACTTGAATAAGCTTGATGCAATTACAATGAGTTTTAAATTCAATCGGGATCTCGAGAAAGAGTTTAATCAAATGTTTTATGAAACATGGGCCAATCTGGAAGAAAATTTCTACGACAGCAACTTCCATGGTGTTGATTGGACTTCGGTCAAAAAGAAATATGAAAAATATCTTCCCGGTATCAATGATCGAACCGACTTGCGCATCCTTTTAAATGATATGTTGGGCGAACTCAATTCGTCACATTTGGGTTTTAGCTCAATGGGGCTGGAAGAACGTAAACCTTTTAGTTTCGTAACGAACGAAATTGGTGTTGTGTATGATGCTGCCAACCCATTTAGGATCAATTATGTTGTTCCTAATGGACCTGCTGCGAAGAAAGAAGCGGATATTCATGAAGGCGATATTCTTGTTGCCATTAATGGAACAAAATTAAATACACAGGCCGATCGCGATAGTTATTTCACTTGGCCATCTCTGGAAGAAGAGGTTCAATTGACTTTGAATCGTAATGGCAAGGAAATCCAGACAAATATTCGCCCGGTGTCAAGTGCAGCTTTTAGAGATCTGCTTTATGACCAATGGATTAGAGACAATCGCAGCCGGGTGGATCAGTTGAGCAGCAATAAGATCGCTTATTCACATATGAAAAATATGTCGGATACCGAGTTGCAGCGCTTCCTGATTGATATGGCCGAACAGGAAAATAACAAACAGGGAATTATTCTAGACTTACGGTATAATACAGGGGGGAATGTTCACGATGAAGTTTTGCGATTCTTGTCGCAGCGTCCTTACTTGCAATGGCAATACCGAGGTGGGAAACGTGCACCACAAAGTAATTTTGCGCCAGCAGCCAAACCGATTGTTCTTTTAATTAATGAGCAGTCCCTGAGTGACGCCGAAATGACCGCAGCAGGTTTTAAAGCATTGAAGTTGGGTAAAATAATCGGTAATGAGACCTATCGCTGGATCATTTTTACATCAGCGAAAGGCTTAGTAGATGGCTCTAACTATCGCTTACCATCTTGGGGTTGTTATACGCTTGATGGTCAGGATCTCGAACAAACTGGCGTTGCTCCAGATATACTCGTGAAAAACACTGTTCAAGATCGGATGGAAAATAAAGATCCGCAACTGGAAAGAGCTATAAAAGAAATCCTTGATAATATAAAATAAACAGGTCTTTTCTAGCGTTGCTTCTATATAAAAATAGGCTGTCCGGAAATTTGGATAGCCTATTTTTATATATTCATTTTTTCTCGGTTTTTAACGTTTAGCTCTTATCTGATTTTGTTTCGCCTTATTCTTTCTTATCTAAGCGGTTTAATGCTTGTTTTTAACGTGGATTTATTTTAATTCATTGTTTATCAGTTGTTAATAATTTAATTGTTGATTGTGTTATGCAATCCCTGATTTTCCTGCATCCCTTCTCAAAATATAAACAGGAGGTAACATGGAAAAGATGATATTGCAAATAAAAGAATCTTGCTCTGCGGAATGGAACAATATGAGCCCACAGGAGAAAGGCCGGTTCTGCGGTCAATGTGAAAAGATAGTTGTTGATTTTTCACAGATGAATGATCAGGAAATTATGGATCAAATCAAGAAAGCCAGCAAAGGCTTATGTGGTCGATTTTATGAAGATCAGTTGATGCGCGAATTGGATGCCACGCTCTCTTTTTCTAAGAATCCTATTTGGCGAGGACGTTGGACAGGTATTGCCGCAGGACTTATGTTGGTCGGGTCGATGAGTTTTCAAGTCACTCAAGCGCAAAACAAATCAACTGGAGAAGTTATTGTTGTGCAAACTACACCAAAAAATGATAAAATAGCACAGCAAGGTCGAAGCAATCTAACCGTAAACGATGAGCCTGTGTTAAAAGGAAATCGGGATAGTAGTAAAGTAAGTATAAGGGGTAAAGTTGTTTGCGCTGGAAGTGATGTGAGCATGATGGGAACAGAAGTTACCTTAGGAAGCTATCGCACAGAGGTGGATGAAAAAGGATATTTTCAACTATGGGTACCACAAGCTTTATTTCAGGTAGATCAAGAGCTTCGTGCACAGATGATGGGCTATAAAACAGTTGTTATTCCACTTAAGAAAGGGGACAAATTGCAACTGGATAAGCCTATAGAGATGGAATTTAGACCGATGATTATGGGAAAGATCGCTGTCCCAAGGACAAAGGACAATATACAGCGGAACAATAAATAGTTTAAAAGGACTCTTTATTTACAGCTTGCTAGTTTATTACAAAAAGATCAAAAATATCCCTTGAATGTCATAAAAGTCAAAAAAATATTCTTTTCTACTTGACTTTTTCTGCGGTGAATCTTACATTTGGTTTCTCGAATGACTTCGTAGCTCAGTTGGTAGAGCAACAGACTCTTAATCTGTGGGTCCTGAGTTCGAGCCTCAGCGGGGTCACTTTCAAAAAAAGCCGTTTTACGTGAGTAGAGGGGCTTTTTTGTGTTTTAATAGCTGTGGTTAATTGATTTGGGCACTATTAGCTTTACGTTGTTTTTATGGTGTTTACACTGGTGTTTTGGATTACTCGCCCCTTGAACTTTTATTGAATATCGCGTATTATTTCTGCTAGGAAAACATAAAACTCTTTAATCTGTTATTAATTCAGCAAATTTATTACGTAAATTTGTATTTCAGACGATAAGCTTATGGAAGACAAGAAGATTTCGATATTGTACGTTGATGACGAAGAAAACAATTTGTTTTCTTTTAAAGCGACATTTCGACTAAAGTATAACGTGTTTACGGCGATAAGCGGTGCCGATGCAATCGATATTGTCAAAAACAACCAAATACATATTATCATTACTGATCAACGGATGCCAGAAATGACTGGTGTGGAGTTTTTAGAAGAGATTATAAAGATTAATGCAGCCCCAATGCGTATCCTTCTGACGGGATATACAGACATGGCAGCTGTTGTTGATGCTGTCAATAAAGGAAAAATCTTTCATTATCTCAACAAGCCTTGGAGTGAAGAGGAACTTGATCAGACAATTCAACGCGCTTATGATGTCTATGCTGAGCGTCAGAAGATTGTGGAGACCAATTCTCAACTCGAGACTTCTAATGATCAATTGGAGTTTTTACTTCGTCAAAAGCTACTTTCCTAAAATTAGCATATTTTAGGAAAGTCAACTTTTATTTATATGTCTGCTTAAGTTATAATAGTTCTCGCTTCGTTTCATCGGATACACTATCCATGAGGGGCTTATTTGCTCGGTATGACGACTGTAAATGTGGTACCCTGATTTGGTTGTGATTGTACTTCAATTTTCCCTTGCAGCTTCAAGAGTGCGTTCTGAACGTTGTAAAGTCCAAATCCCATTCCCTTCGCTTGATCACTGGCTCTAAAGAATAGTTTGAAAATATCTTCCACATACTCTGGCGATATCCCTATTCCGTTGTCACTTACCATAATTTTAGCTTTACGTTCTGATACCAAGACGGATAGCTTGACGAACTGATTTTCCTGTCCTTTACGTTGGTATTTAAAAGCATTGGAGAGGAGGTTATGCAAAATCAGTTCTAGAAGAGCTTTGTCCCCACTAAAGATTTCCTTTTGATCCACCGAAATTTCAAAAGCAACATCTTTATTTTGGGTGTACATGCTGTAAAACTGGCGTATGTTGCCAAAGAGTTCTTCGAAATTTATCTCGGACAGCAGGAGTTCACCCCTTCTTAAGAGATAATAGTCCCTTAGACTGTCAATATAGGCATCTAAACTGACCAATGAACTATCCATTAGCGATAGCAATTCATGAATACGATCTATGCTGTCAAACTCTAATCCGAGTTTCACTGCCGAAAGAACCCCTGTCAGAGGGTCACGAAGATCATGACTAACACTATAAGCAAACTTATCCAATTCATCATAAGCTTTTTGTAGCTCCTGATTCTTAACTTCCAGCATGGAGTTTGCAACATAAAATTTATTTGCTTCTTCTATAGCGGAAACGATCTCTTCATTCATCCAAGGTTTTCTGACAAACCTAAATATGTGGCCCTTATTAACTGCATCGATGACAGTTTCCATATTGGCATAGGCCGTTAAAAGAATACGGATTGGTTTTGGAAAATCCTTTTTGATGCGGTGTAAAAAATCGATCCCCATCTCGTCAGGCATGCGCTGGTCACAGAAGATAATACGGATATCGGGATGAGCACGAAGTATCGTTTCGGCCTCACTCGTATTGGACGCTGTATGGATAGCATAATCGTATCTAAAGTTCGCTTTAAAGCTAACCAAATTGTTTACTTCGTCATCGATATATAATATTTCAAGCTCCCTCTGCATAATTTTACTATATGGTTTATTCCCTTACAAAAGATATGAAAAAATAATAGTTAATTGAACTATTTTAAGTTTAATCTTGGTACTAATTACTTTGTTGAATAGGAATGATTAGTGTAAAACTTGTACCCTCACCTACTTCTGAATCTACAATAATCCGACCATGATGCTTCGCAATGGTATTATAGGCAATGGACATTCCCAAACCTGTACCCTCTCCCACATCTTTCGTCGTAAAAAAGGGCTCAAATATCCGTTCATGGATTTCTTTCGGAATCCCGATACCATTGTCTGCAATTTTGATAAAAACAGACGCATTGTCTTCGGAGACACCTGTCTCAATCCATAGTTTACCACCAACATCGTGATTAAACTTCTTATTTATGGCGTAAATAGCATTTGTCACAATATTCAGGAAGACCTGGTTAAGTTTTCCTGCATGACATTCAACCTTAGGCATATCACCATAAATCTTATCAACTTCTATTGTATTATTTAATAAGCTATTGAGGATAACCATTGTTGATTCTAATCCTTCATTTAGATCTGCAAATTTTAACGTATCCTCGTCAACACGAGAAAAGATCCGTAAGCTCTTTACTATTTCGGCAGTCCGGTGAGCACCATCGTGCATACCTTTTAATAGAAAATCAACTTCCGTTTTCAGATAATCAATATCCAGATCATCTTTGAACTTCTTGATTTGAGATTGTTTTTCTGCATCAGATATACCGTCTTTAAAAGCTATGCGTTCTACCTCCTCCAAGGTTTCCCAGATCATCTTGATATCGCGTTTTAACGGCGCGACATTCGACGTAACAAAGTTAATAGGATTGTTAATCTCATGGGCGACTCCTGCTGTCAATTGACCAAGTGAGGCCATCTTCTCGGCTTCGACAAGCTGAGACTGCGTTTCCTTTAAGTGAGTAAGCGTGGTTTGCAGGGACTCATTAGACTCTGTTAACTCACGTGTGCGCTCATCTACTTTTTGCTCCAATACAATATTCTGTTCACGTATCAGTCTTTCGTTTTCTAGTGAAATTGCTAATTCTCTGACTTGTGATGCTTCTTTCTCTTCTTTTAAAATATTGATACTATAGGCTAGACCGAAGGACAATAAGGCCATCTCCACGACAGATGCGATTTGTACAGAATTGCTGGTAAAATCGCTATACTTTAAGATGCCATAGTCTTTTAAAAGAAATATGACAGAACCCAACAGCAAAATTGTCCAGCCATAAACAAAGTATTTAGCAGGCTTATAGCCATTTATCATCACACGATAGGATAAGTAAAGGACAAATAAAGACCCCGCTCCTGTTGTTAGCTGCATCACCATGAAGGCCGGTTGCGTCAGATTAAGCAGTGAAAGAAGGCTTCCAATGACAAAAAGGACGATAAAAACAGTAATCACACGTCTTGACCGAGGAGCGTTTTTAGGTAATTGAAGAAATGAATCTGCAAAAAGCAACGCGCATAATCCGGATAAACATCCAAAGATAATAGGCCCCTTTGTTGCAAAGTAAGTCCAGTTTGGCCACAAATATTGAAAACTGTAACCTTTAATACCCATCTGTGTTATTCCTGCACAAAGAACATAAAGTACATAATACAGATAGCCCCTTTCACGAACAGAGAAAAATAAGAACAAATTGTATATCGCCATAATGCCGACAATACCAATATAAATGCCGCTTAACAAACTGTCGTCATTCATTTCTTTTAAGAAACTGCGCTCGTTGCTTAAATAGATCGGGAGAATGATCTGTTCGGTACTTTTGACGCGAAGAAAAAATATGGTTTTCTCATTTCCTGGTAATTGAATGTCGAATGCATAATTAGGAACCTTATATTTTCTAGTCGAAAAAGATTGATGTTCACCCAGCTTGATCGATTTATAACTCCCATCTGATGATGGTGCAAAAAGTTCGACTTCATCCAGCAGAGGATAGGCAATTTCAAGCAAGAGTTCAAGTTTCTCTTTGCCCTTATTGGTCACAGGCAATCGAAACCAGATAGCATCGGGTGAGATACCTAGATTGGGCACCTTGCTTTCCAAAGCCTGAAAGGAAGCTGCTGAGGTATCTGCAAAGTTGGGTTCTCCCTGTCCTGTATAACGCTCCAAGCCATATCCAATTAATGTGCGCTGTGTCGAATGATCGATAATAACCTCTCCAAAACATGTTGAACTGCACGTAAAAATAAATAGGAAGATCAAGTTAAGCCAGCATTTCATCACTATAGTGCTATTTTTTTGCTTCAGCTATAACTAAATTCATAGAAACAAGAAAACAGCCAACTTCATCCGCTTGGTCTAATGTTTTTTGAAATTCTTCCATTTCAGCTGCGCTCAATTTCTCTTTTTCGACCATCTCCAACAGAATTTTATCTAGGAAAAGGTAACGATTCGCCTCCTCTTTCGAACGTGTCACCATACAGAAAGTCTGCAATTGAACCTGTTTAAAGCCCTGAACCAATAAGTCCGAGGTCAATTTATTTCCAGCCCAGCCGTTATTAACTTTTTCCTCTGTCAAATAATGACATATTTTAGCCTCAATGTCAACATGCTTGCTATAAAACGTCAGACTATTCCATATTGTCTCAACGATTACCAGGGGCTGACCTTCACGCAAAACACGGTGAACTTCAGCAAACATTTTTTGTGGTTCCAGTAGATGCTGTACAACGCGCTCCATTCTTATACCAGAAATAGAATTGTCTGTAAAACTAAGCTGATAAACCTCGCCCTGAACAAAGTCCACGTTTTTTATTTGTGCACTGCTCGTTTTGGCATGCTCAATTAAGGCCTTGTCATGATCTAATCCGACAACGAGAACATTATGCCCGAGCATATTTGCCAGGTTGATGGCATCCATTCCCGTGCCACAACCAAGATCAACAACCACGCCCTCTTTAATGGTATTGAACGGCGTATAAGAATGTATTTTTAACTGCTTAAGAAAATCGCCGGTATCCATTAAATAGCCGGCACCATAATGTTTTGTGTCCATTACAAAATATTTAAATTACGATCATCTGGTTTATGATCTAATGATGTATGTTTCAGGTTTTTAATAATCTCGTTTAAATCCCATTGATCGAGATTGGGAATATCGATTTGATAGTGGATCTCAATCTCCTTATTCCGCAAAGTTTCTATGCGGACAATATTAGAATTATTACGTAGGGACAAAATTGCTTCTTTATTTTCTTGATCGGCTTCTGTCAAGGTATCTAAATTTCGCATGATCATCACTGTGGCCAGTAAATCCAATTTAGGATAATAGAAAGTACCATTATTTCCAACGCTTGTATCAATCCGGTAGCCAACACTTTCCGCTAATTTCACCGTATAAGGCGCACATAAAGCAAACAGCGATTTAATGCCAACCTGTGTACTGATTGCTGCGCCCGCTCTTGTTAAAAATATGCTCCCGATGCCATACCCAGCAATTTCCCTAGAGTTCCATAGACCACAGCCTTCACCTGTCCCCTGTTGCGCATAATCATAAACAAGGTCTAAGATTTTAGCATCCATCGCTCCCGTGGCCTGTTCAATCGGAAGCGGTTCGCTCCCTCCAGACACGTGTATACGTACGCCACCATAGACTTTATCGCCATCCAGGGATTCGACGATCAGTACGAATGATGCCGGATTGTACATCCAGTCATTTTTGGAAGAAGTTACTTTCTTTACGCCTATAGCGGTTAACACGTGCGCGTGTCCCTCTATGAAACGTTCACAGGTTTGGGGATCGTCGATAGCCCGAAATGCTCTTAGTCTTACTACTGGACGCCCGTCGTTAAATAATAATGCCACCGAATGCTTTGATTTATCGTTTAAACGCAAAACTAATCAATTAAATGCAAAGCTGTTTACTCTTCAAATAAATTATACCTTAATGCAACCGTCTGCGCAAAGTGGTGGTAAATTTTGTTCGAATCATTTCTCACCTTAATAGGTCAAAACAGCATATTTTAATCGATGTCATCGAAAATATATTTTATCATTGCGATCAAATATATTTTCGAGATGCAATAAATTCTGCGTTGGATATGTTAACGTTTTTGAAGGTTATTTTTATAGATCTGACCGTCTTTAATAATCAGCAAAAAGTTTTTATCTGGATCTGCCAATAGTTTCAAATTTTTAAGAGGATCTCCGTCAACGAGAAGTAGATCTGCCAAAGCCCCCTCTTCGATTGTTCCGAGCTTACCAGGATAAGGACTTCTTAATCCCGAAAGCTGCAGGAGTTCGCCGTTATCTTGGGTAACCATTTTAATGATCTCAGCATTCGTAAACCATTTCTGAAGGCGCAATATAAATTCGTTCTGTAGTTTATTCAGATCAGGTTCGAAAAGAAAATCAGTGCCCCAGGCTAGCTTTACACCTATTTTTTTTGCCATAGGCCATACTTTCTCCTGACCCTCGATGACAGGTTTGCGCTTAATTCTCCGTTGTGGATCCATATCGGGAGTGTCTTCTATAAGATTCTGTAAACTGAGCCAAATATTTTTTTGCGCAATTAGCTGCAACGTTTCTTCATCGAGCAGCTGTCCGTGTTCTATACATTTTACGCCTGCTTCGATAGCTCTTCGTATTGCTCTAGGTGTATAGGCATGCACCGTGACATAAGTGCCCCAGTCTTCTGCCGCTTCCACCGCAGCTTTCATCTCGTCCAGTGTATATTGTGTGACATCTACAGGATCATATGCGGAAGAAGTCCCTCCTCCAGCCATGAGTTTGATCTGGCTGGCTCCAAACCTCAGATTCTCTCTTACTGCAGTCAGCACCTCGTCCCGTCCATCTGCAATAAATGTGGCGCCATAGCGCTCTGCACGAGAGACAATCCCGAAAAATCGCCGTGATTTCTCTTCTGGAGTACGAAAATCACCGTGGCCCGCGGTCTGGCTTATTGTAGCACCAGAAGGCCATATTCTCGGTCCCAGAAGTTTGCCTTTGTCAATAGCAGCTTTTAGTGGAAATATTGGACCACCAACATCCCTTACACTCGTAAAGCCCCGCATCAACATCTGCTGTGCTGACTGGCCCACCGTATTAATAAGAAACTCCTCTGATAGATCATTTTTCATCATTTGTGGCATTGTCAAAGCACCGAATACCAAATGAACATGGGCATCAATTAAACCCGGCATTAGTGTTTTACCCTTGCCATCAATTTTGATTAGATCATTTCCTATCGCGTTAATGGGCAAGTCGCTGATGGTCTGGATGGTGTTCCCGTTGATTAAAACATATTTTGGCGGTGTCAACATCTGGCTGCTAAAGTCGATCAGTTTAACATTTTCTATTAAAACCTGCTTTTGTTGACTGTACACGGCTTGCATAGAAAATGTGCAAAAAAGTAAAGTAATTAGTTGAGGTAAGCGCATAGCAAGAGAATTAGATGGTTTAAATAATATGACAATCGCTTGTAGCCCCGAAGAACTACACAGTGCTTGAAAAAGTATCTTCTAAGTTAAATCATAAATTCAATATATTTCAATTTTATGCTAAAAAATTTCAAATGGGTCTCTTCCCTCCGAAAAATCTGGTAGAAATATGCTATTATCGATTCAGGGAAAAATACTAAATTTATAAAATTATGATATTTAAAAATTCTATCGGAAAATATCCTAGATGTGTAATCTCCAGGATCGCATTAATGGGCGAGACGCTTACTTACGCCATACTGCTTGGTTTATCTTCCTATTTATTCCTCATCGTTTTTCAGCCGTTTGGGACATATAATTTTGATAATGCTTATAAATTTTGGTTATTGTCGGGATATGGAATCATATTCGCGTTTGCCTACACTTCCGTTTCTATCCTCTTGTATAAAAAGCAATGGACAATTGGTGCGGAGCTACTTCGTATTTCCCTTGTTTACCTATTAGCTTGTTTTCTGAATTTCTTTTATCATAGCTATATGATTAATCACGGGCTGTTGCAGTGGGGTAACTTACCCTACATCGGATTATATACCTTATCGTTGTATGTTCCGATTGGATCAATTTATTTTCTGCTCCGTATCGACAGACATCGTCTTCAAGAAACAAAGAATCTAGTGCCAGCTGAAGAGATCAGCCTAGTTGCTCAACAAGAAGTTAAGGAAAAAAATAATGGCTGCTTAAATGTGGTCAATATCCCCAATGGGAATCAAACATTCACTTTACCCCACAACGATTTTATTTTTGCAAAATCGATGGATAATTATTGTATGATCTATTATCGAAAAGAGGATACGGTGGAAAAACAGATGGTGCGAATTACTTTGGCACGATTGGATCAATTATTGAATACGGGTACTGTTGTCCGCTGCCACAGGTCGTATCTGGTCAATCTTGAAAAAATAATTAAAAAGGAAGGAAACACCCAAGGACTGCTATTGCGTTTTGCCGACACGGAAGATTGTGCTCTTGTTTCGAGATCTGCTGTTGGGACTGTTAAGTCTTATCTATTGCAAGCTCGTTTGTGACCTTGTCAATCATCCCTAAAACATGCCGTATACCACATAATTTTGTTCACTCTTTTTCTGGAGCATAATTTTGCTCAAAAAAAGATGAACAATAAAAATTTAAACCTGCTGGTATTATTTCTCTTCTTCGGAATATACTTTATCCTTGACTATTTGTTTTTTGCGACAGTCCAATCCAGGATCACAAACTGTGTTCACAATAGATTCTTGGGACATGTGCTGACGTATTCAATCAGCCTCTTGCCACTATTTGTAGGTGCAATGCTATTAACGCCAATGAGCCCAATAGGACTCCTAGACAAATTCGGTTTGAATCGATCTTTGATACAGGGAATTTTTTTTGGAATGTTAACCACTTTACCCATGTTTCTGGGCTACGCCGTTATTTTTCCCTTTAATCGTCATATAGATCCCAATTCTTTCTTAATCAATAGTGTTTCGTCAGGTTTTTTTGAAGAAATAATCTTCCGAGCATATTTTTTTGGTTTAGTCTTTCGATATACCCGGCTGGGCTTTATTCCAGCTATTTTCACAACATCATTGATTTTTGCTTTTCTGCACCTTTATCAGAGTCAAGATTTAGGGGAGCTGACCCTGATTTTTGGTATTACTTTCTTGGGATCTATCCTGTTCTCCTGGCTGTACGTAGAATGGAAATTCAATCTTTGGGTGCCCATAGCATTGCATATTTTTATGAACTCCGTATGGATAATCTTTGATGTCGCAGATACGGCTGCAGGAAATAAATGGAGTAACTTTTTTCGTTTTTTTACGATTGGTTGTGCAATCATCTGGACCGTCCTTCGTCATCGAAAAACTGGTTTACAGATAAAAGGAAAAAATCTGTGGTTAAAAGATTAGTATTTATTTTTGTTTTAATAAGGACTTGAGGCAATTGGTATGTCGTATGAGCTACTTTCTAATCTTAAAAATGGGTGTCAGAACCTTTGTTGTTATGATCTAGCGATCTGGTCAGATTATTGTCTCTCAAGAATACCTGAATACCGGTATTTTTTTTGGCATGGGAATGGCTAACTTGACCTTTATGGAAAAACTTATATTTTTATCATTTTACACGGTTATTGGAGCGGCCATTTGCTTGAGTACTTTGAGCTGTAGTAATCGTACGAAGACAACAGAGAAGGCTGCCGCCGATTCTTTACAGTATGAGGCGGCTTCCTTAAAAGATACGGTAAGCTCTGCTAAATTCCCGCCTTTGCCAATTGATTATGATAAGACCAAAGTTTTGAAAAATATGTATGTTGTTGACCGTGCTGGAGTAGAATTCAGACAAGGAGCAGCTAAGGATGCGCCTGTATTAGGGAAGTATCCATACGGTACCAAATTGGATATTATAGGGGAAGAAGGTGAATGGTTTGCGATCATGGATCGTATTCAACGTGATTATAAAGGATCCAACGGTGAAACAGGTGATGTCACACAATGGGAAAAGGTCTATGTAGCCAAGTCTAAGCTGGGCAAACAGGACAAGATCACAATTTCACCTAAGGAGTTGAATTCGATTGTTTCCATCAATGTAAATGGCAAAGAATCATATTACGAGAAAGGCCACGCGTTGGACCAATATCTCCACCTGGAATTGATTGATGAACAGACCTTTTTGGCTGCTCAAAAGACAGCAAAAGATTATCTGATAAAGGACACTTTGTCTTATACAAAAAATGGGAAGATTTTGGAACTGCCTTTAGCAAACGGGAAAAAGCTGACGTTCACAGATAAGGACGTTGATAATGAGCTTGAATCTCGTTTCTTTTATAAAGGGCATTATGATTTTCTAAATGCCTTTGCTATCGAAGGGAACTATTGGGAAAGCGCTGATGTACGGCTTTTTGATCGACAGGATGGCCATCTTATTGTAGAATGTGGAGATTACCCGCTCTTTTCCCCTGATCTTAAGTATTTGGTTACGCTACATGCTGACCCCTATGAATCGACCGGGGACTTACAGCTCTTCCACGTGAAACAGGGGAAGGTGACATCCCTATTTTTTATCAGTTTTAAAGAGTGGATGCCAACCTGGAAGCCTGAATTGATGTTCTGGGGCAAAGATGGATGTATTTATACTGCTGCTAATCATGTTAATGATTATTGGGGGGAGGATGGTTCTTTGAGCGATAGAGCTCAATTTATCAGAATCAAGATTCTGGAACACTAGAAATAGCCATAACAGCCATTTTTTCTATTTCATATGGCGCTGTTAGTTATGTGAATGGGATTTTTCTGTTTTAAGTAAAACTATTCTACTGGGTACCTGTTGTATTCCATAAAATAGATTATAGTTTGTAATTTAGCTGGATGAAACGAAGAACATTATCATTATTTATTATCCTTTCTTTATTTGTTTCGTTTTCCATGGCACAAGAACAGCCTTGGAAACAACATAATAAATGGATCTGGGGTCCTTCGGTGGGTTATCAGTATCAAAGTGGTAATTTTCTGAAAGTTTCGGGTTGGGGTTTGTTCGCGCCTAATGATTTTCAATATATGAAAATTGATGCCGGTGCCAACTTCAGCTGGATGGAAGGGAAAACGACTGTCATTCCCGAACTAGGATTTACATATTATTTAAATGATTTTGTACTTTTTCCTTTCGTAAAAGCGGAGCTCACACCTTACACAATTACCCCCAAAATAGGAGCAAGTCTTTTCTCTATTGTTGATCTGGGTGTTGGATACGGATTTGATTATAACACAAAGAAAAATTTTAAGCCTATCGATGGAATTACAGTATCAGTAGGCGTGAATATTCCGCTAAATTTTCATATTTACTAGACAAGATGCGAAAGAGGGCTATATATCATTTTATTGGTACAGTTATTTTACTTGCACTGGGTAGTAGCATTAAAGCGCAAGATCATTTAATCGGCCCCACACTGAGTTACCAGTTCCAGAAAGGTAGCATTGTAAAAACGGGGGCTTATTTTGCTTTCCCCCTTACCGGAGATCATATTCTGCGGGCAGATGCAACAGCTAACTTCACGTGGACGCAAAAGAAGTTTGCCGTGATTCCCGAGGCCGCCATAACTTATTATCCGCAGACCTATGTCTTAACTCCCTTTGTGCGTGCAGAGGTCACTCCTTATACCCTTACTCCAAAATTGGGCATCAGTTTAGCAACTTTACTGGATCTCGACTTCGGATATGGATTCTCCATCAATGACAAAAAGGATTATAGACCGATAAAAGGCTTTGCAGTTTCTCTCCGCTTTAGCATTCCGCTAAACTACAGAATCAATATGTAGCATCCTTCTTCGCTTTCCTTACTGAGCTCGTATTGCCATTGAGCGTTTTCACAACTAGACCAATTTTGCTTTATCTGTTTGATGAGATGTCCAATTTATGATGAGTAACTGTTGAAATCCTACTTCGATTATTTGTCCAGCCAATTCCTGAAAGCAGCAACTTTTTCACGAGAGACGATCAGCTCATCAGATTCATAATGTTTTAGATATATTTTCAATCGCGCATTGGAGTGTATCGCAATATTTTTGATGGCGTCAAATTGAACAATTGTGCTTCGGTTGATTCTAAAAAAATCTTTGGGTGACAGCTGCGGTGTCAAGGCGTCCAATGTCTGATCTAAAAGATAGTTGCCATTTTCATTGCTGTAGAGGTAGGTACCTTTATTTTCACTGTAAAAGCATTCAATCTGCTGGGTTGTTATCACTTTTAGACTTTGGCCAATTTTGATGGTAAAGCGTTCTTTATATGTTTGCACTGTATGTTTAAATAATGCTTCAAGAGACGCTAGGTCAAGCTGGGCGCTGGGACGTCTATACTGGATAAACTTTTCGATAGCGTTTTCCAATTCTTCATCTTCAATTGGTTTCAGCAGATAATCAATGCTATTCTGTTTAAATGCCCTTAATAAATACTCGTCGAATGCCGTGGTGAAAATGATAGCTGAATTGGGTTTTATCTGCTCAAGGATATCGAATGAAATCCCATCGGCGAGCTGAATG
Source organism: Sphingobacterium sp. (assembly GCA_031253985.1). Lineage (GTDB taxonomy): Bacteria > Bacteroidota > Bacteroidia > Sphingobacteriales > Sphingobacteriaceae > Sphingobacterium. Next base: position 24,712 of record JAIRVH010000056.1, on the reverse strand, counting down.
TCCATAAATAGCAGATCAGGTTCAGTATTTGACAGAAACCATTCAATGGATTCTTCTACGGTCTGCAGTACGGCAGATACTGTATAACCGAGTGCCGCCAGTTTTCTTTGAAGAAACCTTGCCGAGGGGAGTTCGTCTTCTATAATTAATATTTTCATTGTTTATCCTTCTTGCTTATTGATCATCTTTTTTGGGAGATAATCCTGTTATAGCTTCTGAAATGTGATTCTTAATGATTGGCCATATATGTATATTTAAAAGCCACTGTTTTTTAGGTAACGATTTCAGTCATAATTGGCAGTCCGACAGAAAATACGGTATCGCTTTCCTGAATGTGTATGGGCAAATTGGATAGTATCTTATAACGATCCTGAATATTTTTTAAACCAATTCCTGAGTTGCCATGGAGCACTTTTTTTTTCTGAAGATTATTCTCCACATATAGATAATCGGCATTCCGATAAATCTTCAGAAAAAGAGGCTTTTTTAGGGAAATAACGTTGTGTTTGATCACGTTTTCAATCAGCAATTGAAGAGAAAGCGGTAAAATAAATCCCTTATTTTCCTCTTCACTAATATGTAGATCGATCTGAATGCCATCTTCGAATCGTAGACTCAGAAGGTTTAAATAAGCTTTTGAAAACGCGAGCTCGTCCTGTAGTGAAACAAGGCTTTTATCTTTCTGTTCCAGCACATATCGGTAAATTTTAGAAAGATCAGTCGTAAACATACTCGCCTTTTTGGGGCTTTCCTCGATTAATCCACTAAGTACATTCAGGCTATTGAACAGGAAATGCGGATCGAGTTGATTCTTGAGCGACTCAAATTGCGCTGTTATTTGCTGTTTTTCCTGATGAGATTCTTTGATTTGAGATTCTTTGAATCTTTTATAGAAATAGAAACCAAAAAAAAACATTGAAATGCACCAGGATATCATGGCAGTTTGAAAATAGTATGCAACACGCTGCTGATGAATAAAATGGTAAAAACGCTGAGAGAAGCTTTCTGAAACGCCCGGATTAAACAGGCCGGAGAAAAAAGCATTCACTATAAAAACGACCCCTATGGTCAAGAAGAAACTAACACTATAAAAAACGATCATCTTTTTCCCAAAATCTTTACCGCTAGGATACTTCTTCCCTACCCATTTCGACAGATAGCTATGACCTAAAAAAAGAAGAAATCCGTATAATAAACCTCTGACCATATTTGGATGAAAGATGATAGATGTCCAAGGGACATCATTATGGTCAAGTTTGGCCACAACCACAAAATAGGTGGTTACGACCAAGCTTGCGAGTAACGCTTGTATAATGGCTTTAAATGGTGCTTTTCTCACAAAGTATTATTTGCATTCTTTTACCAGTTGTTCTGCCCGGTCCTTGCCCCATGACGGCCCAAATGGGACAGTAACTTTTTCTTCATTGAATAAAGATAGTGCTTTCTTCACATCCTCACATTCTTTGCTGGTATCTTGATTGAAATATTTTTTAGCATTCATCTGAAACTCTGCAAGTCCCAATACAGCCCGGGGATTATTGGGAGCTATAGCTAGTGCCTTTTTATACAGCCCTATAATGCTAGGTGACAGCTCTTTCGCTTTTGTCATAGGATCTGTGATCATCAACGCTGTTTTGTTCATTGCCCGTAAAACAAGCCATTCCGGATTATTGTCCTGAGCTGTTGTGTTCAGGATGTCTTCTGCTGATTGGATATATTTTGCTTGTGTTTCTTTGTTTTTCTCCCTGAAGGAAGCCGTTGTTAGCACCATTGCTTGGTAATATGCCGGAATCCAATTGTCCTTTTCTACCTGAGCAATACGCTCTAAAAGAGCTGCCGCTTTCTGTGTCTCTCCTGATTGCCATAAACTCATGGCTTGTCCCATACTTTTTTCAAAATTGCCCTGTGCAAATGTCGCACTGCTTAGTAAGCAGATGATTGCAATAATAAATGATTTCATGATTTCTCGTTTTATATTAATTATATTTTAATGTTGCTGTATTTGTTTTATCGCTCTTCGAACAGTAATGAAGTTCGTCATAAGCCTTATTAAGTAGAAATAATGCTGGACGAACCGACATATTTTTGCGATGAGTTGTTGAGTTTTAGAGATTGTCCAATTGATTTTCTTTTTCGTTTTTACTGATTGTCCAGAAATAGCCTAAAAAGACAAAACGCTTGGCTGTTGGAATGATGGGTCTACGGTCATATATTCCCTGTGAATTTGGTTGGTCTGCATACTGATAACCATAAATCGGAGCGGCGCCGAGAACGTTGCTGACGGAGAAATGGATAATTTTTTGCTGGCTGTAGAGAAACGACCAGCTCATGGAAAGATTATTATAACCTTTTGTACGTCCATTCATGAAAACCGTTTGGTTAGGATCATTGTAATTTCTGCCGGATACAAAGGAATTTGTCAGACTGAGCTGTGATCGAAGGTTAGCAAACCAGTATTTTCCAACAAGGTAAATACTGTGTTTATACACGTATGGAGGAGTAACCGTGGAAGGATAATTGGCTTCATTTCTCTTGCTGTCGGTGTATGAATATGAAATCCAGTACTGGAGATTTTTGATGCTGCTGGTATTTTTATAAAATAGGTCAAAGCCTTTTACCTTACCGTTTCCAGTATTGTCGTATCGGCTGTCATAGCTTGGTGTCATACTATTGTATTTAATCAAGTTGCTGTATTCTTTGTGGTACGCTTCCAAGCGAAGTAGATGGCCCGCCCGCTCATAGAAATAATTGACGATGTAGTGGTTGGCCTCCAGCCAGTCAAGCTGAGGGGCATATTTTAATATAGGGGTAGCGGCTTGTTGATGAAAAGTTCCATAGGCCATGGAGAGCTGGGTATATTTATTCAATGCGTATCCCAAAGAGGCCCTCGGTTCCAGCGTATTCTTTTTCTGAAGATTGGATGAAGTTTCCCGTAATCCGATTTTTCCAATTAGGTTTGGTCGTATACCGAAAGTCGTTTCGGTAAACAAAGAGGTTATCTTACTATGGTATCCATAGTTGTATTTAAGGTTTTGACGCTGGTATTCCTCTTGATAATTATTATCAAAATATTCTATACCCCCGATACTTTTAATCTTATTATTCCAGATTTTGCTTAGCACGCCCTTTATATGAAGACTCTTTTCTTCGTTGGGTAGGAAAATATCGTCATAATGCAGCTTATCGGTGAGGTAACCTAGGCCAATACCAGAATTGAAAGTCCAACGGTTTCCCAGATTCTGGCTGTAGGTAATATTAGCATATGAATTGTTGGATTTCTTTTTCAATGGGACAGGCTCTTTATAATCGATGTCAGCTTGATAAAGCCCCATATTCTCAAAATTGTAGGCGCCATAGATATTTAGGAAACCTTCTCTGAACTGATGACGATAGATCATTTCTCCAGAAGCATTTTCATATGGTTTTGTCCATTTAATGTCGGGTGTAATTATTTTTGAATAAGGTTTTAAGTTTGTGTAGCTGCTGTTAAATGTCAACGAGTTTTTTCCCCATTGTAGAGTGTGTCCCAAACCCAATCCGACAGAAGATAATGAAAGCTCTGTTTTTGACTGTTCAATCTTATTTTCGGTGTTTAGCGCTAAAATACTGGATAGCGCATTGCCAAATTCTGCTGAATAACCGCCTGTAGAAAAATTCACTCCCTTAAATAACATAGGAGAAAACCGGCCCCGGACAGGGACCTCATTGGGTGTGGCGGTATAGGGTTGGGCAACTCTGATTCCATTGATATAAGTTTGCGTTTCGGAGACATCCCCACCGTGAACCATCAAGCGACCATTTTCTCCGGCGACCTGTGCACCAGGCAACGTCGCTAGGGCACTGATGATGTTGCCCATGCTTCCTGCCGTGGTGACAATATCCAGTGGGCTCATTACCGTATTTTTTCCGGAGCTATTGGCTTGTAGAACCCCCGCTTGAATCGTGACTTCCTGTAGTCGATTCTCACTTTCTTGCATGTGAATAATCAGCAATTCTTTCTGGGGTAGCTGGATGGGCTTGCTATACGTTGGTAGACCCACAACGGACGCTTTTATGATTTTAGCCCCCTGCTCATTAGTTTCAAAAATGAAGTTACCAAGCGAATCCGTGGTGCCGCCATCGTAGGTTCCATCAATATAAACATTGGCTAAATAAATGGGTTTGCCGTTTTTGCCGAGCACTTTTCCTTTTAGGATAGACTGTGCAGATACGACGGTAATACTTAAAAATAGGATGGTTAATAGCAGCTTCATTTTTCTTTATTTTTCTTCAAAGATCAACTGAAGGAAGCACTCCTGCGAAAAAGAGTGGATGGAATGTCAAAATATCATGACGAATTGCAGGATTCCAACTTTATGCTGTAAATTAATGTCGGAAAACAAATTTCTTCTATAATAAGTTCTCCAGTGAAGCGTAATAGATTGCTTTTATATACTATGCAGTTATATTGGATATAGGAGACAGTTTATTTTAATTTGATATTGAAATAAGAGTTTAAAATTAAGTCAGAAAAAATGCGAATAACCATTTTAGATGACTATCAGGATGCTGTCCGAAAGTTGGACTGTTTCAAAATTCTTGATGGTCATGATGTCCAAATATTGAAACAGTCCTATTCAGATCCGGCTTTATTGGCTGAAAAATTAAGCGATACGGATGCATTGGTGCTCATTAGAGAGCGGACAAAAATTACGGAAGGCCTGCTGTCTCAGCTTCCCAAGCTAAAGCTAATTAGCCAGACGGGCAAAATTTCAAACCATTTAGATTTGGCGGTTTGTAGTCGCTTCCACGTGGCTGTTGCCGAAAGTATGGGCTCTCCGGTTGCGCCAGCTGAATTGACTTGGATTTTGATTATGAATGCCCTTCGTGGTTTGCCTCAGGCGCTTTGCGATATGAAGAAAGGTTTGTGGCAAACAAACATGGGAGAATGTGTCTCTGGCAAAACAATAGGGATATGGAGTTATGGGAAAATAGGAAAGCGAATAGCGCAGTTTGCTAAGGCTTTTGGCGCCCAAGTAATTGTTTGGGGAAGCGAAAAGTCGCGCGAGGAAGCTGTAAAAGATGGCTTTTTGGCTGCAGCCAGTAAATCCGATTTTTTTCATTTCTCAGATGTAGTAACTCTACACCTCAGGTTAGTGCCCGCGACACGAGGTATCGTAAAGCTCGAAGATCTCCGGTCGATGAAGCCGACGGCACTTTTTGTCAACACTTCTCGTGCTGAATTGGTTGAAGAGGGTGCACTATTGACGGCACTCGAAACAGGTATCCCGGGGATGGCTGCGGTAGATGTCTATGAGTCGGAGCCAATCTCTGATCCTAACTATCCTTTATTGCAGCTGCCAAATGTGCTTTGTACACCGCATGTAGGCTATGTGGAGAAAAATGGTTATGAACAATTATTTAGACTTGCCTTTGAGAATATTGTCGCCTTTTTCGAAGGCGCCCCACAACATATAGCGAACCCCGAAGTACTGTCCCGTTAGTTAAATGAATCGGCAATACATAGATGAATAATTTTAAGCGTTTAGAACAACCAACAGGCCGTTTTATTACGACCGCAGATAAAGAATATCTTTTTTTCGGAGGGACATCCTATCTCGGGCTGGCAACAGATAAAGCATATACTTCTATTTTCATAGAAGGTCTACGACGCTATGGTATTAACAATGGCACCTCTCGAAATAATAATGTGCAACAGGCCATATTTGATCAAGCGGAAGAATATGCAGCGAAGCGTTTTGGTTTTGAAGCAAGCCTATTGCTTTCCAGCGGATATTTGGCTACTCAATTTCTTGTCAGGACATTGGCCGCAGAAGGAGAAATCCTGCATGCTCCTTCCTGTCACCCGTCGTTGTGGTTAGATGAAAAACCCACAGCAGCGGGAAGTTTTGTTGACTGGGCTAATGCTACTGTGGCTTATATCAATCAATCGCCGCAGACTTCATTTATCATCGTCAGCAACAGCCTAGATAATATAAAGCCGGAGATCTATGACCTGACGGTATTTAGGCATATTAATTCAAACAAGAAGGTTGTATTGCTCCTGGACGATTCGCACGGAATTGGTGTTACCCGAGAAAATGGTATTTCATTCGATAGAAGCAATCTTCACTTGTCTAATATTGAATTAATTGTTGTTGCCTCATTGGCGAAGGGTATGGCGACAGACGCGGGTTTGATCTTGGCGGATGAATCGCGGATCAAGTCTCTTAAGCTATCCAATTTTTATACTGGCGCTTCTCCTAGCTCACCGGCAAGCTTATATGCATTTGTTTATGGCGAGCAGATTTATCTGGAGCAATTCCAGAAGTTGCAGCATAATATAAGTTGCTTTCGGGAGCGTATAGCGTCGCAATTAAATACTGTTTCTAATTTTCCTGTTTTTTCTTCAACGGACCCGAGCCTTTATACCAAACTAATGGATGCTGGAATACTGGTGTCGAGTTTTCCTTATCCGCTTGCTACAGACCCCTTATTGAATCGGATTGTGGTGAATGCGCACCATACAGAAGCAGATTTGGACCGGCTAAGTCATGCAATTGGCATATATTGATTTTTATATGATATCTAATGAGTCAACATGTTGTAAATTAGATAATTGTTTTTATTTTTGAGGTTAATTTATGGATTGGCCGGATGTAATGTCTCGTTAAATGATTGTAAATGTTTGGCTTTTGGGAGCTTATTTATCAAAAAAGTATTTAAATAATTTCCATTACTCATTTTAAAACAATACTTTTGCATCCCCAAACATTAGTTGGCTTAAGGGTTGAAAAATAAATAATTACAGTAAAATAGATATGACTAAAGCAGAAATTATTGCAGAAATCTCTACCAAAACTGGCTTAGAGAAGGTAGATGTTCAAGAAACCGTAGAGGCGTTCTTTAAAGTTGTCAAAAACGCAATGATCGGAGGAGAAAATGTATATGTAAGAGGTTTTGGTAGCTTCGTAGTCAAAAAAAGAGCTGAGAAGACTGCAAGAAACATTTCAAAAAATACAGCAATCATTATCCCTGAACACTTTGTTCCTAGTTTCAAGCCGGCTAAAATTTTCGTAGAGAAAGTAAAGAATGGCAATAAATAATCTTTAAAATAGATTAAAATGGCAAAAACCAAACAGATAATAGTAATAGGATCAGTAGTAGCCTTGGTTGCTGTGCTGTTAGCGCAGCCTATTAAAGGTTTGGTGAACAAAGAAAAACAAACTGCTGCAGCATCTGAATCGAAGCCTTCCAATGAAGTAAATTTGGAAAATATATCTTCGATGACAAAACAAGGTTTAGATGCTAGTTTAGTCAAAGAAATTTCCGATATTGAGGGCCAAGTTGCAAAAGCTTCTGGAGAGGATAAGATAAAGCTGTTGCAACAGTTGGCAGATAAGTGGGACGATGTCGCAAAACCAGCCCCTCAGGCTTTCGTCTATGAGGAAATGGCAAAGGTTTCCCCAAAATTTGAATATTGGTTGAAAGCAGGTAATGCTTATCGTGCTGCTTATACAAATTTGCAAGATTCTACTTTAGCCCAAGCGTTAAATCAAAATGCAATTCATGCATATGAAGCAGCGCTGAAAGCGAATACAGGTAGCTTAGATGCAAAAACAGGATTAGGTGCCGCAATGGTATCAGGAACGAACAATCCCATGGCAGGTATTGCCTTATTGCGAGAAGTCGTTGCTGCTGATCCTAAAAACTTAGAAGCAAACAAAACTTTGGGATTGTTTTCATTACAATCCCGTCAGTTTGACAAGGCCATCGAGCGTTTTAAGACCGTTATCGATCAAAAACCCGATGCTGAGTCATACTTTTACTTAGCCACAGGCTATGAAAATATTGGGATGAAAAAAGAGGCCGTAACTGCTTTTCAAAAAAGTAAGGAGCTGGCAGCTGACCCTTCCCTATCACAATTCATTGATCGAAAGATTGCGGAATTGAGCAAGTAATTAATTTATTATTTTATAATCATTAAAAAATTTAGCTATGCCAAGCGGAAAAAAAAGAAAAAGACACAAGATGGCTACTCACAAACGTAAAAAACGTTTAAGAAAAAATAGACACAAGAAAAAATAGTCTTGTGATGAGCTTTTAAACATCTTGGCCCATTTTGCTGAGATAGCTTTACGAAACGATCTACATGTCTTTGAAGGGTATGTAGATTGTTTTTTTCGTAACAACGTTCTTTAAATGTTTAATCGGATACCAAAGATTGCGATAGGATATTGCATAGGTATCAAAAATGAGTAGCTTTTGGTAAAGGAATTAATTATCGATTCAACTCCTGATAAAGGGGTAACTATTGCTTTACTACAAGATAAGCAGCTTGTTGAACTTAACCGCGAGCCCGCAAATAACAATTTCGCCGTTGGAGACATATATCTCGGACGTATTAAGCGAATCATGCCGGGGCTTAATGCGGCTTTCGTAGATGTAGGCTACGAAAAGGATGCTTTTCTACATTATTTAGATTTGGGTCCTCAAGTTCAATCTTTGCTGAAGCTTACGCGTATAGTAAAGAATGGCAGTTATCAAGAGAAACTGCTCAATAGTTTAAAACTTGAAAAGGATATCGATAAAGCTGGTAAGATCTCTGATGTCTTGAGCAAAAATATGCTCGTGCCGGTACAAATCGCCAAAGAACCCATTTCAACAAAAGGACCTCGTCTGAGTTCAGACCTTTCAATAGCAGGTCGTTTTGTCGTTTTGGTACCTTTCTCAAGTACTGTTTCCATTTCCAAACGTATCAAAGGTAGTAACGAACGCAACCGCCTCAAAAAGATAGTCGAAGGAATTAAGCCAGCAAATTTTGGCGTGATTATCCGTACAGTCTCCGAAGGTAAGGGTGTCGAAGAACTACAACGTGACTTATTGGACCTGATCTCAAAATGGGAGCTATTTACCAAACGTCTTCGTAATGCTGAACCGCCTCAAAAGGTTCTTGGCGAAATGGATCGTGCATCCACTATTCTACGGGATATTTTGACAGACGAGTTTTCACATATTTATGTTAATGATACTTCGATCTTCGAAGAAACAAAATCATATATACACGATATATCTCCAGATTTGGAGAAAATTGTCAAACTTTATAAACATAAAGAGCCAATTTTCGATCATTTTGGAGTTGAAAAGCAAATCAAGGCAGCTTTTGGCAAAACTGTAACATTGCCGGGTGGCGCATATCTCGTTATTGAGCATACCGAAGCCCTGCATGTCATCGATGTCAATAGCGGTAACCGTTCTGCCAATAAGGAGAATCAGGAAGACAATGCATTGCTGGTCAATATGGAAGCAGCAAAAGAAATTGCGCGACAGCTGCGCTTGCGTGATATGGGCGGAATTGTAGTCATCGATTTTATCGATATGCATAAACCCAACCACCGAAAAGAGTTGTATACGTTCTTGAAAGAATGTATGGTGTCGGACAGAGCAAGACATACGATTTTGCCACCAAGTAAATTTGGATTGGTGCAAATTACACGTCAGCGCGTAAGACCCGAAATGAATATTGTCACAAACGAAAAATGTCCGGCTTGTGACGGTACAGGTGAAATCCGATCCAGTATTGTCGTGATGGATGATATTGAAAATAATTTGAAATTTATTCTTCAAGAACAAAACGAAAAAAAGGTGACCTTATGTGTTCACCCTTATATAGACGCCTACATTAAGTCTGGTTTGATTTCTAAAAGAATGAAATGGTTCATGAAGTACGGAAAATGGATTAAAGTAAATCCAATGACGTCATATTACCTAACTGAATTCCATTTCTTCAATGCGAAGGATGAAGAAATCAAGTTATAATAGAAAGAGATTAACGAAAAGGGTTAGTAGTGATACTAGCCCTTTTTTGTTTTTATATGGCTTCGATTTGCTGTTTTTAAACCCAATGGATCATTATGCCATCTTTTTCCATTTTACGGAAATAAGTCATTTGCCGTTTAGCATAGCGGTGTATTTCTGTCTCCAGTTTTGTGATGAAAGCGAAGTAATCGAGCTGTCCCAGCAGATGTAGTGAGGCATACTTATATTCGAGACCATAATATTGCAGTTGCTCGTGTGTAATTCCTTCGGACAATAGTTGCTCTAGTTCTTCTAAAAAGCCTTCTTTCAACCGTTGTTCTAGTCTTTGGCTAATGTGCGCACGTCTAGTTTGCACCGGCGGATTTAAACCGATAACAATGCTGTCAATCTTCCGTTGCGGGACAATGTGATCGGGATGAAGCTTTAAAAATGCGAGTATTTCTATTGCTCGGATCATACGCTTTTTGGTGGAGAGATCTATCTGAAAATTTGCTGGCGCCGTATATTCCTGAAGACGTTTTAATAGATCAGCCTCTGAATACTCAAGCAAGGACTCTTTCAGTCCCTCGATTGAGGGGATCAATGCGTATGGGTTCTGTTGGATAACACTTTGGATATACAAGCCCGTGCCACCACAAAGGATGGTATGTTTTCCCTTTGCTGCGATCGATTGTTGGGCTTGGTGAAAATCCGCTATAAAGTTTCCGAGATGATAGCGTTCTCCCGGTTCATGGATGTCGATAAGGTGATAGGGAATATCTTGGTATTCGGATAGGTCTTTTCCCGTGCCGATGTCCATTCTCCGGTAGATCTGACGAGAATCTGCACTGATAATTTCAGCGTTAATTTGTTGGGCCAGCTGTACAGCTAATTTAGTCTTTCCAGAGGCTGTGGGGCCTAGGATAACAATAACTTTCTCCTTTGGAACAGCCTGCTGCTCCAAAAGAGAAAGTATAGAATTTAATCTGTCTATCACAGAACAAATTTAGTCCATTTTTCTGTTCCTTCGTTATTTTTTACAACAGTATCAATGAAGGCCATACCTCTTACTCCATCATAAACAGTTGGAAAATCCAGTTGTTCAGCTGTTGGAGTCTTTCCTTCACGTTTTGCCGTCACTGTTGCTGCAAAATTACGATAGATATTTGCAAACGATTCTAATAAACCTTCTGGGTGACCTGCAGGTACACGGGTATTATGCGTTGCAAAAGAACTCAATGTATACGGTGCAGCATACGCATTTCCTGTGCGGTAAAGCTGACGGGGTTGGTCGAGCATTTTGATAATTAGATTGTTCGGATCTTCATTTGCCCATTCTAACCCACCTTTTTCACCGTAGATACGGATACGAACAGCATTTTCTTCTCCGGCTGAAATCTGTGATGCCATCAATACACCTTTTGCGCCATTTTCGAAACGCAAAAGTACTGAACCGTCATCGTCCAATAGACGACCTTCAACAAATGTCGTTAGATCAGCACATAGTTCTTCAATCTTCAAGCCCGATACATATTCCGCTAAATGAGCCGCATGTGTACCAATATCACCCATAACCAAAGATTTACCTGAGCGTTTTGGATCTGCACGCCAGGCTGCTCCCGCATTGCCTTCGCGTTCTGTTAAACGACTCAACCAGCCCTGTGGATATTCAACAACAATCTTTCTGATCTTACCGAAATGACCTTCTTTGATCATAGCTTTGGCTTGTTTGACCATTGGATAGCCTGAATAAGTATGTGTAAGGCACAATGTGCGGCCTGTACGCTCTACTGTTTCTTGCAATTCTTTTGCTTCTTCAACAGATACAGTCATTGGTTTTTCAACAACAACATCAAAACCTTTTTCCATTGCCAACTTAGCTGGAGCAAAATGTAAAAAATTAGGGGTTACGATCGTCACAAAATCCATCCGCTCTCCTTCAGGAAGCAAAGATTCTTTTTCGATCATCTCTTCATAGTTTAGATAGACACGCTCAGGAGCTACAAATAGGTCTTCTCCAGATTGTTTTGAAATCTGCGGATCAATACTAAAAGCACCACAAACCAGTTCAATCTTGCCATCCATAAAAGCGGCAATACGGTGTACAGCTCCGATAAAGGCATCATTTCCGCCTCCGACCATACCCATGCGAAGTTTTCTCTTCATAACGTTATTATTTTTGATTATTTATTTTTCAAACTCTTACAGTGTACAATATACACAATTTACCTTATTTTATATATAAAATCATCTTGATACTGCCCATATTTTCCTTTGAAAATCCAGCGGGAAACTGTGCCTTGAGGGTAGCTAATTCCGCAGTGTTTCGATAAGCATACCGTGTTGTTCCTACGATCCAAAAGTTGATCGGTGCTGTTATTTCTTTCGCTACAAACCCAATTTTTTCTAAAGAAGAGTGCTGGCTCCAATCGCGATCGGTAAAGGTCATAATATCTCCTGGTGAGAAATCCTGACGGAAAGCCTTAATTAGTTTACTTAATCCGCCGATGACGTTAAAGCCTGATTTGTTGCAAAATCGTAATAATTCAAATGAGCGATAGTCTTCCTCTCTATCCAGCATACGCCTCCCACCAGAGAATATAGCGACGGCAACAAGTTCGCCCTGCTCATACAGCCCATAGCGGTATTTACCTGGCAGCGCTGTCTGTAGATGATGTTCCACGAGGAACTGCAAGCTAGTTTTTTTGTCTATCCGGGCAACTACAGTGTTTCGCGCGTAAACACGTCTTTCATTTTTTGTTTTGGAAACAATACGTCTGAGAATTAAGTCAAACTTCGCTACTAACTGGTCTTCATCAATATGAATGCACGGTGTGGAAGTCTGATGCCTAACGGATTTATTGTAAGGATATAATAAGATTAAACTTGTTGATTCCGTTGGATTGATTTGTAAAAATCCATCAAGTTGCTGAAGCTTCAATGAAGTCTCCAGAGCCTGCTCTAGCCGAATCTTGAACTGTGTTGCTAAATTTAGAAAGGATGGATCCATAAAGCAAAAGTAGCTTTTATCGAACTTTTGACGAAATATTCACTTTTAATAATTATCCGTACCTTTGTACTGAAGAATGAAATCTTGTTATGGATTCTACTTGTTAATGCACCATATTGCAGAGCGACAAATTAGCCTCATATGATCTCAAAAGAAATTGTGCATAATTAACAATCGATACGTGACAACTTTTAAAAGCAAACAGTGTGCAGTAGACTCATATATAGCAAGGAGTATCGGCACTTATAAATAATTATTTACATATGAAACTTCCGATAGTGGCGTATGGCGACCCCGTATTAAGAAAGGTTGCTGATGAAATAGATGAAGACTATCCAGATTTAAAGAAATTGATTGATGATATGTTCGATACCATGTATGCGGCTCATGGTGTTGGATTGGCGGCCCCGCAGGTAGGTTTGCCTATACGTATGTTCGTTATTGATGCAACACCATTTGCAGAAGATGATGAAGAAAATAAAGAGCTGCTCAAATCTTTTAAAAAAGTATTCATTAACCCGATCATGGTTGAAGAATCTGGTGAAAAATGGGCTTTCGGTGAAGGGTGCTTAAGTATACCAGATATTAATGAGGACGTATTGCGTCACAGAAATATCCGCATCAATTACTTGGATGAAAACTTTGAAGAACACGAAGAGGACCTAACGGGTCTGGCTGCCCGTGTGGTACAGCACGAATATGATCATATTGAAGGGAAATTATTTACCGACAAACTGAGTGCTTTGAAGAAAACAATGCTGAAGGGGAGATTAGACGCCATTGCGAAAGGAAATATTCGCGTAGGTTATAAAATGAAATTCCCCCAACAAAAGAAAAAGCGTTAGTCCAAACTAACGCTTTTTCTTATGACCTTTCTTCGTCCTGGTCTTAAAAGCAAACTAATTTATCTAGGGTATTAGCCTTGTCGAGAAGAAACTAAAATCGATATGGCTTATTCCATTTAATCCAGGCGCGGAAGATATAACCGATATTTAACGGCCGTCATCCGAATCAAAAATACAACTGCGGCTCCAATAAAGGCTGCCCAAGAAAGATCGAGATTAAGATGCACCAGGAATATATAAATGAGACCACCACCCAGACAGGCTGTAGCGTATACTTCTTTTTTAAAGATTAGCGGTGTTTCATTGAGAAGGACATCGCGTGTCATACCGCCACAGACTGCTGTGAACATTCCAAAGATAATGGCGGCGTAGGTATTACTTTCGTAGTTGAGCGATTTTTGTACACCCAAGATGGTAAAAAAGCTAATTCCAATGGCATCAAAAAGCGTCAATGTACGATAATAACTGTACAATTGTTTATTGAAGATGATAGCGATTAGGATTCCCAGGAAAATAGCAATGAGATAATTGCTGTCATTGACCCACACTGGGCGTAGATTTAAAAATACATCCCGCATGGATCCTCCGCCAATGGCCGTCACAAAGCCTAGAAAGGCAGCTCCAAAAATATCAATATCCTTGCGTTTTGCCGAGAGGGTTCCCGATATAGCAAAAAATAAGGTGCCCAGCAGATCACTCAGATAAAAATAGTTGGCATCAGTAATCATGATAATTCTTTTAAAAATAATTATGTTAAACGCTCCAAATTGACAGCCACTGACAGAGCATCATCAATCAGGACAAATTTCCCTTTATAGAGCAAAGTTAGGAGAAATCCCGATAGTTTAGATTCACCGAAAGACGAATTGCTTTTAAACCGGCGATTCCCTGTACATCCTCCAATTTTAGATGCTCTATGCGCTGTTCAATGATGCCCATGTCATAGATTGCCTGTATACTTAACATGAGATCCTTTAAGATCTCATCCGATAAATAAACAATAGCTATTTTATTGACCTGTGTAAGCCGTTCTTTGGTTCGCTTGATCCGGATTTTATCGATTCTTTTTTTGATTATCTCATAGCGGATGTTGAGCGATCCCTCTACATCAAACCGGCGTTCATCTTCCCGAAAGCTGATATCAATGCTATGGGGATTGATAAAGATCAGCTGTGTTGTTTCTAACGCGAGCGGGAGAACGTCTTTTAGATGGTAAGTTTTTAAAGCAATTCTAGCCATCGAGATAATCTGCTGACGTCTGAAAACGTTAATAAACTCGTAGCTGAATGGGTTTTGCGGAGTAATGGATTCACCGATGTAGATATCATATTCAATGCCATCTGTCCTGAATTTCTGAAAATAAGACGGATAATTCCCTTGGATAAAACTGTTGAAATGATCGAGTTCCCTGCTGATAACCTGGTTGGTTTGGCGTAAAGAAGTTTCAAATTCATTCCGATAGAATTCACCTGTTTCGCGATTGGTGAAAAAATGTCTTGCATAGTGTTCAATCACCTCTAATTTAGCGGGGAATTGCCTTCTGGCTTCTTCCAAAAATGGCTGGACATCTTTTCTGAAAAAATCGATGATCTTGACCATTGATTCATCAAAAGAAATATGATCAAGAGATTTCGTAATCTGGTCGACACGGCTTGAAAAAGTGATAATTAACTTGTGCTTTCCATCCAGAGACAGCTCATCAATAAGCATTGCGAGCTGTTTGACCTTAAAGCTAAAATCTTTTAAAATAGAAGCGTTTCGTATGATCGTGGAATCTTTGACGTCAATAGCGCCATAAAGCGGGTAGACCTCTTCAAATACGACCGCCTTGATATGTGCGTCTGGATTGTCATTTTCTATTTCCTGGATGTATTGGGCGGCGACGTGGTTAAATTTCCACTGAACGGAGGGCTGTATGGTTGTAAAGCGGTTTATGATAATATCGTCAATACGTTTTTTAAATTCCAGGGTTATATCCTGCGATAATTGTGATAAAATAGGAACTAAAGCGCCTAGGGCCTGCATGGTCTCATTGTCGAGCTGATCCTCTTCACGGCTGTATATTTCCAATATACCCGAAAGGGAATGGTTATGAATCAGTGGGATGCACAAATAGGCTTTTACCCCAGATTTGCTAATCTGCTCGTCGAAAGTAGACTTTGTGTTCCGGATCCCATTCATCGCATTATTATTGTAAAAGATCACATGTGGATGTTTGAGGTAGCCTGCAAGTTCGGCATTGATCCTGAAGGAATTATTTGTGTTGTAGGCTTCGGAGATCAGGATGCTTTTATTGGTGATGGTATAATCAAAAAAAGGCACTCCATTTAACTGAAACAATGGAAATAGGCTAAAAACAGTATCAGCACCTTTTAATATGGGCGTCATGATTTTCTCTAAGTCGGATAAGAAAAGATGATAGTTGTAGGTCGGAAGATCCAATAGAATGGATTGGATTCTCTGTAAGGTATGTTCAGTACTGGTCTTCCTGAAGGTCACGATGCTAAATCCCGATAATTCGAAATCTTCCAACTTGACAGTGCTGATGACGGTATTCCAATCGAATAGCGAATCACTGGGATTTTCAGATAAACGACCTATATCAATTGCAGGCAGTGTCTTTTTTGCTTTGATCTCAACAAATTTAAAATCGATGTCCAAATCGTAATAATCAATGATGTTACCCTGATCGTTGAGGTGATGATAAACTATGCTGATCTGCTCATTGGACGAAAATCCATACAATCGTTCGAAGATGAGGGTGTAAAAGAGCTTTTCTTGATTAGTAAGAAGACTTCCGGCACGCATTTTTCCTTGAAGATCTTGCTCTACAAGCTGTTGGCTACACAGGTCGAAAAAAGCTTCCGTTCCATAGAAGGATTCTTCCGCTAGCGGTGTTGTAAGTGCCCAGTATCTTTTCGGATCGGTGTCAATCAGCGATACGGATAGGCTATAAATCAATTGCAGGATATCTTTATAGGCATTGAGATTATGTTTGCAGAGTTTACCACTGACATATTCTATTTCTTTGATTCGTTCCAATGCAAACAAAGGAATCATGTCATCCGATGGAGTACCATTTTCTATAAATGACTCCAGATATTTGAAGAATGGCTCAAAGTCAAGTCTATTTTTCGTATATGTATTGGCACTTTTTGCCGTGCTGAGTTGTACTTTCTTTATTTCCATGGATCGAAAATTTTAGAAGCGGAAACCGGTACTGAAGTAGGGATACCAGCCTTCGTTGGATTTAGTCATGACAACATGTAAAGGAAGCGCATTGGCTACGATATAGTAAACTCCGCCGCCCACCCCCTGATGAAACTTGTCGTTGTTATAACCTTTGGCCCACACTTTCCCGATATCATACATCCACATAAACCCGAATTCACCCGGAAGGACATAGCTTTTGACATCATGTACTTTAACGCGTGCTTCGATATTATTATAGACCATCTGCTGACCTGCAAAACGATACTGACGGAATCCTCTGAGATTTTCGTGGCCGCCTAGAAATAGATATTGATAAAACGTAGGATTGCCGACGACCGTTCCACCCCCTATCCGATTGGCGAATATAATGCCCTCATTAAATGCACTAAAATAGCCAGTCATAGCTGCACTTATCTGTGCTGAATTTTTTGAATACGGATTGAGTCCAAAATAGGAATTTAAAGCGGCTTCGATATACAGTCCCTTGCTCGGATTGATCTTGCGATTACGCGAGTCCTGTGTCAAGAATGCATTGACGCCCGCAAAAGCTTTGTCTTTGGTTATCGAAAGACTATCGTAAGAATGCAATGCCTGAGGATTTAGAATAAATCGATCCTCATTTTCAAGAGGATCTAAGTGATAAAATTGAATATGTGGACCTACTGCGAAGTTTAAGGTGGATGAAGGCTTCCATCTTAACTGCGGATTGATATTGAAAATATTAAACCTACTCCTGTAATATTTTGCACCATATTGTTCCTTTAGAAAGAGCGAGTTATTCCCCACGCCAAAGAAATTCTGGGTGTTGTCAGGGGCTTTTGCTAGGGCATCAACAACGATATCAGCATCACCGACCACTGCTATCCATTCCCCTCTATAGTGGATTTTATACGCTCCGGTCCGAAACGCCGTTGCTACAGTAAGCTGTTGTTTATAGGTAAATGGCGTTTTTCTGAATCCGCGCTGATGGGTATATGCGGCACCAAGCCCGAGTGAGAAGCCGTCATCGGCGTTATAGCCAGCAGTAAGCAATGGAAGCCAGGTGTTGTAAAGATTTACAGGTACAAATTGCGTATTTAAACTGTCTCGACCATAGTGGAGTTTTACCCTATTTGCGTTTCCCAGGAATGTTGATCCTTTGGTGTTTTCATAGAGCCGGATCTTGGATTTGCTTCGGTTGATCACATAAGTTTTTGGCAGGCTGTCCCCTATGATCCGAAGTTTTATGGGTGAACTTGCATTATCGATTACAACAGAATCTTTCCCTTCGGATAAATAGAGGCGAATCTCTTTTGTCAGGCCATCTTTATAGGTTTTATCCATCAATACTTTGGTGACTTTACCATCTTTATTGATTTTCGAAACTTTGACGTTTAAGCTTTTATTTTTTGTACTTGATATTTCAACCTTTTCATTTTTGTCGCTTAAATGAATATCGACAATGTTATTGATAAAATTATAGTATTCTTCCATTGCTGCAGGCAGCGCATCACGTCGGCTTTGGAGCGTTCTAAAGATCTGTTCACCCCGGATGGTAATCGATGACTGGGGAAGGCTATGCACAGATTTCCATAATACGGAATCTGTAAGACGGGCGACAAATTGTGACACCTCTTTGGTCCATTCCTTATGAGATAGCTGGTTGCTGGGATGAGCATTCAAGAACCGTGATTTGAATAAAGAATAACGGATATTGGGAATGCCGGTCGTAAAGCCCTGCATAACGGGATTCACAAACTGCTGATAGATATCTTTCATCAGAAAACCTTGTGTGACACGCAATGCCTGATCCCGGTCCCGGGGAATGGGAATATAATCCTTATCGCGATCTTCGCTGTCCTGATTTTCATTATACCAGCGCCATTGGTCCTCATGTCGGTCCCAATCACTTACCAGTACGTCCAGCATACGTGCGCGTAGATAAGCCTTAGGTTTAAAATTATCATCATTATCTTCCTGCAGCTTACGTACAGCCTTGGGGCTATTATCTGAGTCTCCAAGTGGTTCGCGTTCTTCCAATAGGGCCACTGTATGTTCAAACAGTGGGGCATATTCGCCTAATATGCTGTCTTGGGCGACAACTCCGATGATGGGGTGTGCATGTGGGACGTTTACCGCATTTGCGAGAGCTGGGATCATTAAAGCAGAATAGGGATGCTGAGCGCTCGTGGCGTCATCAAGGACGTCCTGGACAAAGGTGCCATGTAATTCTTCGGGGATCAGCGATTCAGTCCGTTTATTGACCGACCGTAAGGCCCACTCTCTACCTGTGGAGTCCGTTAATCGTAAAGATACAGATTGCATCCCGCCCCCCTGTTTGACAGGGCGTAATCCACCGTTCAGCTGAGAGAGCTGGAGCAAAGGTAAAGTGGTCTCAGCCGCCCATTCTTTGCGGTAATTCTCTCCCAAAAAGAACTTTTTAAACCGGCTCGCCCGGCCATACTTTGCATTTGCTACCACCGTTATGCTATCCTTGATAAGAATAGGAGCAATTGATTTATCCTGATGTATTGCGAACGGTTTGTGCTTTTGTTGTGCATAAGCATGACTAGCAAGAAAAATAAGAAAGAAAGGGACGACCTTTTGCATGCCTATTGTTTTTCAAATTTATAAATGAGCCCTTTATCCTGATGACCGGCTTCACTACTGATATAGAGATTGAATTTGGAATCAAAATTGATACCCTCAGGTTGCGGAAACATTTTCGGATCTAAGGAATGAAGTGATTTTACATGAAAATTCTCGTCGGTCACGACAAGAGCTTTGTCTATAGAGGATAATATATACCATTCTTTGCTATCCGCTTTTTTTGCCAAGGCTGATGGTTTAAAAGTTTTTTTGATTGTGGGGTCGAATTCTTTCAGTTCATCGAGCTGAATGGCAAATTCACCTTTTGGCTGAAGTTGTCCATTTTCGTCCATATTAAAGATATAACCGGAAGTTTGTGCCTGCTTTCTATCCACTTTGCATTCTTTACATAATACGTAGGCCTGGTTGCTTTCCCGGTCTACAAAAAGCCCTTCATATTCTCCTTTTGGGAGTAGGTTTTTTTGTTCGACAACAGTTTTTATATTTTCCTTCTCAGTAATAGGAAAAGAATAGATACTGCCATTGCTCTTTAAAACAAAGATGTGCGTATTGCTGATAGAGATATCTTCATAGTCCCCATCTTTGCCGAAGGGTGTAAACGTAACTTTCTGAGTCGCTTGGTTAAATTTATACAGCAATCCCTGTTCATCCTGAATGGCATAAATATCTTCATCCTGTCCTGCGATAAAGGCTATTCCGGATATCTCCAGTAATTCATCCGGCAAATTCATCTTTATGCCCGAAGACAACGTATAGGGAATATTATGTGGTTGTTCTGCTTTAACATGAGCGAGCTTGCTGCTATTTTCTTTGGCCTTATTATTGGGATTACAGGCGGGGAAAATAGCCGTTGCTAGACCTAAAGCCATAGTTGTTAGTATCGTGGAGTTTTTCATCTTCATAGAATTAACTTTTAAATTGATGAAGCCGTCAGGTTTACGGGATTAGCTTACGCTCAATGATGGTATCGTAGGCCTTTTCAGGATGACTTTGGCTTATTTTTGTAATTGTCCTGATTGATTTCATATTAACGTTTTAAATAATCAAGGATTTGCTGCTGAGAAACATGCTGCTGCGTTCCTTCTATAGACTGGTTTTGCCCCCGGTCGTCGAGTAAAGTCGCTTCGCTGTCGTCTGCAAACTGAATATCAAAAAGTTCTTGCATCTGAACCGCTAATGCAGGGTTCAGAATGGGAAAACATGTTTCTATGCGTCGGTAGATGTTGCGGTTCATCCAGTCTGATGATCCAAGGTATATGTTTTTATGCGTTTGATATTGGAAGATGAATATTCTTCCGTGTTCTAAATATCGACCTACAATCCGTTTCACGACAATGTTTTCACTTAGTCCAGGTACTTGCGGTTTTAATCTACAGATCCCCCTGACTAATAGCTGCAGTTGAACTCCCGCCCGACTCGCTTCGTACAATTTATTGATTAACGATTCTTCTTCTAGATTGTTTAATTTAATTTTTATTGTTGCTTGGCTTCCCGAATTAACCGCTTGGATCGTCTGGTCAATCAAGAATAAAAATGTATGCTTGAGGTTGAACTGAGCAATCAGTAGATGGTCAAAGGATAGCTCATTCGGACTATTGGGTTTCTTCCTTGCAGGTAAAAACTCGAATAGCATTTTTAATTCCTTAGTCAATAACTTATTCGAGGTAATGAGGAAGTAGTCCGTGTAGATCTTAGCTGTTTTTTCATTTAGATTTCCTGTGCCGAATAGCGCACTCTCTCGACCTTCCTTACGTTTGACAAGTGCTATTTTAGCATGAACTTTTAGATTCGGGATACTGTAGGTAATTTTTACACCCTGTTCTTTCATCACACGGGCCCAATGCATATTATTCGCTTCATCAAAGCGTGCTTTCAATTCGACAAATACATTGACTTTTTTTCCATTTTTCGCTGCTGTGGCTAGCGCTTGTGCAATACGAGAGTCACCGGCGATACGATATAGCGTAGTGTAGATCTCCTCGACGGCTGGATCTATTGCTGCCTCGTTGAAGAAACGTAATATGGGGTCGAAAGATTCGTAAGGCGTACAGATCAGCATATCCTTTCGATCTATCTGATCAAAAATAGATTCCTGGAAATTTTGGTATCTCTGAATCTGCTGCTGTTTTGGATAAGAAAGTTTATCCATTTTAATCGGGAATGAGAAAAAATCCTTCAGGTTGTGGTAGTTCCCCCCCTCGACAATGCTGCTTTTTCGCAGATCGAATAGTGTTGCCAACGTTTCAATCAGCTGTTTTGGGAAATTAGGTTGAAATAAAAAGCGTGTTGCATAGCCAAGATCCCGTTTATTGACTTCGGCTTCGATTTTTTGTGCAATATCCCCCTCAAATTCATCTTGTAGATTTAATTCCGCGTCGCGGGTGATTTTAAAGGAGTAGAAGTTTAAGGATGTATTTCTTACAGCTTCAGGAAAAAATAATTTGATAATGTCATCAATGAGGACGACATATTTATTTCCATTAATCTCACAGGTAAAAAATCGGCCAATATGATTGGATGGAATGTTGAGAAAGAATACGGCTCCCGTATTGTCATCTGTGACCGCAAAGTACAGCTGATTGTTAATTGGGAAAAAGGACGTATCATCGAGCTGGATGATCTGGAGATAGGAGGCAATTGTATAAAAGAAATATTTGGCTGCGAGGTCTTTTATTTCTGCAGGAATAGTCTGATTATAAATGAAGAATATATCTTCTTTTGCCAATTCTTGTATAATATCTGCGAGTAATAAGCCGAATCTTTCCTGATGTTTGTTGATGGTTTTTGAGGCCTTTTTATACGTGCCAATATCTAGGTTTGGAATGAGCTGTTCAGGATTTTGCTTCATTATTTTTTTCCAAGCCATCAGTACGGGCATTCTAACCCGATAAAATTCATCCAGATTGGAGGAAAAAATAGCGAGAAACTGTAGTTTTTCTAACAATGGTACCTCCTGCCGTCCGGCTTGGTCAAGTACTCTTCCATTGAATGATAACCAGCTAATATCTCTGTTGATGTAAAGGTCTTTATTCTTCATCCTTATATATTTGTGTTGTGACATCAAGTTTTCAACGACATCAACAAATGTTTTATATAGCGTCGATTAGAAGCTCATAATTGGTTTAAGTCTTTTATTTTTAAGCTGACAGAGGATGTTTTCAACCCTGATATAGCATATTGGATTCTATTGATCTGGATCTATTAAAATAGGGTTGCGGCAACAAAAGAAACAACCGATATGACAAGTCCAAACATAAAAATTCCATATGCGTAGCGTAGAAGTTTATATTTGCGTCCTAAAACGACCCCCTGCGAATAAACATCCTTTGTCAGCATGCCATATAAAAATTCCGAGTCGACCATTACTTTCTGCATGCCCTCATTGTAGTCGTCAAGTTTCATTTTATAGAAGTTTCCAAAAAAAAGAAGATTCACAGACTTTTGTTCAATTTCCTCCTTGGAAAATTTGCCTGAAGGAATTTTGGGGATTGTCGACAGTATGGCCATGACCATCGTTGCAACCACTGCAGTTGTTAAGATTATTGTCGGGATAATAAGATGTTCGTTGGCATCTAATTTTCGAAATAAAACAGCAATCACGACTGAAAGGATAATAGAATTGACCGTTAGCAAAATATTGGCCTTATTGTCTGCCATATCACTTAACCGTTGATTATTTGAAGAAGTAATACGGAACATTGTTTCTATTCCGCGTTCTGGCTTGCCACCTTTTTCTTTTTCTTTCTTGTCTTCTTTTTTGCTTTCCTTATTTTTTACAATAGATTTTTCCTGTTTTTTCTCTAGTTCTTTTAGATTCATCTCTTTTTTTACATTCAGCTTTTGCTGTGCATATTCAGTGTGGTAATGATGGCTCTTTAGTAATTTGATTGTGCCCGCCCGCCATACATCTTTATCAATCTCCTTCCCGAGTACTGCTTCAGCTTCGGCCTTCATCAATTTATTTCTAGTAACGAAATCATCGTTTCCGAAATGAAACAGGTCAGCGTCGCAGAGAATTTGTTCTAGCAGGTTTGCAGGATCTTGAGGCATTCTTGTTGCCAGAATACAACCTTTGATTTTTTCCTGTATGTCTTCCGCTATGCCTTTGTCCCGTAGAAAGTCGAATGCAATCTCAACACTTTTCTTCTCATGACCGATAGCATTATCAGATTTTACGTAACCCAGGTCATGAAAATAGGCTGCACTGATAACAATAAAGTGATCCTCTTCTCCTAGTTTATAGTATGATGAAATTTCCTCAGCAGCGCGTACAACTGAACGAGTGTGTATCGTGTTGTGGAAACAGTGGCAGACGGAGATATTATCTATAATATATGTCTCGGCATATTCTTCTACCTGTTTTAAAAGCTGCGCATAGTCTATCATGGATCAATATGATTTTATTTGGAATAAAAGTATTCATTATCTTTAATTTCTTAAAAATAAGGTCTTCCTTTTTGTTATTTATTAACCTAGATCAAATTTACTGAAAAAAGAGTTATTCCTATAGCGGTGAAACTGTCATTGATATTCGCGTATAGCTTGGTGTTAAAATAGCGCTATCATTTAATTAAGATCTTCAAGTGTCAGTGGTTTAAGAGAGCTAACATAAGTTATTGGCTGCGGTTAATTTAATGATTGTTATAAGCAATGGATGAAGTAGTGCGGCGTATGCGTTTTATACCGAGTTGTCTTCGTGTTTCGAACGTTGCTGCGGAGGTTATCGGCTGCGGTTCAGGTCAGCGTTGGCCCCTGGTCGGGGCATGCAGGGGGCATGTTCGCCCTCGGACCGCCATCTGTCCGTGATGGTAGCGGGGTGGGTACAGGGTAATAGTCGGATGCAACACGGAAGGAACACGGACGCAGCACGCTAGCAGACCGAACCTGTCCACAGGCTGTCCCGAATGTGCCCCGAAGCAGATAAGTTCCTTGTCCAGGTATGCGCTCCCTTCTATATGGACTTATTTATAGATCCCCGATATCCCCATCTAAGTATAATATCCAGTATCCATACTGCATAATATTTTGCAACAGCCTTTCCATCCCTTTTTCCCTGCAATATCCGTATCAAGGTCTAGTTGCCGGAAAGTCCGGCGCATAATTCCCTATTCCAGGCCCCATTCTGCGGAAGAATCAGCTTTTTTCCCCACCCTCTGCGCCCCCCCTCGGCCAGAAACCAAAAAGAATCTCCCATCCTGACAGCGAGTTAGGTCCAAAATGAAAATAATAAGAACAAAAGGCTTGGAAGTTTGTTAGAAAACTCCCTATCTTTGCACCA
>JAIRVH010000052.1 GCA_031253985.1 Sphingobacterium sp. | reverse complement strand
AAGGGATAAAAAAAATATTTTATCTTTGACCTTTGGAAAATTTCCAAAAAAACAATTATGAAATACAAACGTATCTTATTAAAACTTAGCGGTGAATCCTTAATGGGTGACCAAAGCTATGGTATCGATATTAACCGTGTATCACAATACGCTAATGATATCAAAGAAATTCACGATCAAGGTTTAGAAATTGCAATTGTTATCGGTGGCGGTAATATTTACCGTGGTCTAAGCGCTGAAAAATCAGGCATGGACCGTGTTCAAGCAGACTACATGGGTATGCTTGCCACAGTCATCAACAGCATGGCACTTCAAGACGCTCTTGAGAAAGTTGGGAAAAAGACACGTTTACTTACTGCGATCAAAATGGAGCAAATCTGCGAACCATTTATTCGTAGAAGAGCCGTACGCCACCTGGAAAAAGGCCGTATTGTTATTTTCGGAGCAGGTACAGGAAACCCATATTTCACAACAGATACTGCCGCATCATTACGTGCGATCGAAATCAATGCCGATGCTGTCTTGAAAGGAACACGTGTGGATGGTATCTACACGGCAGATCCTGAAAAAGATCCGAGTGCTACAAAATTTGAAGAAATCTCTTTTACTGAGGTATATGAAAAAGGGTTAAACGTCATGGATATGACAGCCTTTACCCTTTGTCAAGAAAACAAATTACCGATCATCGTATTTGACATGAACAAACCTGGCAATTTATTGAAACTTGCAAATGGTGAACATGTAGGAACAGTGGTTAAATAATTTAAATCTGTAAAAAACGTAATCTTATATGAACGAACTAATTTCAATTGAATTGGACGATTGTAAAGACAAAATGTCCAAAGCAGTTGCTCACACCGAATCAGAATTAACTAAAATTCGTGCCGGTAAAGCTTCTCCATCAATGTTAGATGGAATTTCAGTAGACTATTATGGTAGCGCCACCCCGCTTTCGCAAGTGGCCAACATCAATACAACTGACGCACGGACTATTGTTATCCAGCCTTGGGAAAAATCGCTCATTAATGCAATTGAAAAAGCTATCACTGATGCTAACCTAGGAATCAACCCTCAGAATGACGGTATTGTTATTCGCTTGAATGTTCCTCCTTTGACAGAAGAAAGAAGACGTGATTTGGTGAAAAAAGTAAAAGAGGAAACTGAAAGAGGCCGTATTGGTATTCGTAATATCCGTAAAGATGTTAACGAATCGATCAAAAAATTAAAAAATGACGGCGCATCAGAAGATGAAATCAAAACTGCTGAAGGTGAAGTACAGAAATTAACAGATGCATTCATTGTAAAAGTTGATAAATTGGCTGAACTGAAAGAAAAAGATATCATGACTGTTTAAGTTTTCCTGCTTGAATAGAAAAAAGGTCTGAAAAATATTCAGACCTTTTTTATTGGTATGAAGAACTCCTCACTCTTCTCCAAAAGGTTAGATACTTTTGGGAACATTTTTATGAAAGTCGTTGCTCCTTCCCTCCTCAATCTGGCGCTCACCAACCTACAATACATCGGCTTTCCGAAGATTGTATAGTTTAAGATTCACCGTACTCTTCAAAAATTTTACTTGTTGCATCATTGATTTCTAAACAAATAATTGTACATTGTACACTAACAAGTAATCAATTATATGATAAACAATTCTCGCCGTCAATTTTTAAAGCAAGCTGGAATAGGTCTTTCGGCAGCTTATCTGGTGCCCAACTTTATATCTTGTCAAAATAAAGCCGGTGCAATCAGTGACAATCCATTGCAGAATATAGGCGTACAGCTTTATTCCATTCGCGATTTAATGGATAAAGACCCGAAAGGATCTTTGGAACAGATTGCCAAAATTGGATATAAACATGTTGAGCTATATGGGATAGATTCCACTGCTAAGCAGTTCTGGAAATTGCCCTACAAAGAGTTGAAGAAAATACTGGATGATAATGGTCTCAAAACACACTCAGGCCATTACGATATGTCCAAATACTTAAGTAAAGCCCATACCGACAAAGAAGATCTGGCGGTTTATTTTGATGCAGCAAAAGAGCTTGGTCAAGAATATGTAATTGCACCTGTAACGCCGATGTTTGATCTAAATGCCTTGAAAAAGGATGATTATCTCTATGCGGCAGAGCAATTGAATAAAGCTGGCGAACAGGCTAAAAAATTAGGACTAAAAATAGCTTACCATAACCATTTCTGGGAATTTAGAGATCTAGGTAACAATACGACCGGCGAAGAGGTGATGCTCGCATTTACAGAGCCCGATCTGGTTGATTTTGAACTAGATCTTTTCTGGGCAGAGAAAGCGGGTAAAAATCCGATAGCCTTGTTTGAAAAATTCCCCAACCGTTTTAAACTTTGGCATGTCAAAGATATGGATAAAACAAAATCTAATCCTATTGAATGGCCTAAAGAAGGGAAATTGCCCATTGAGCAGATCTTCAATGATATCAAGTATACCGAAGTTGGAACCGGAAGTATCAACTTCCCTGAAATCGTCAAAGAAAAGAATAAAGCAGCACTCAAATATGCTTTTGTTGAGCAGGATAATATCTATATGCCCAATAAAATGGAAAGTCTTAAAAAAAGTTACGATTATGTCCAGGCAAATCTTACAAAATAAAAAAGGGAGCAATGCTCCCCTTTTTATTTTGTAAGATTATTGATCTAAAATTCAGTGTCTTCTACTTCTACCGCCGTCTCAATTACTTTTCTCGCTAGTTCTTCTTTAAAATCAATAATATTCTTGCTGATTTTTTCGTCGTTCGTACCAAGTATCTGGGCTGCTAATATACCGGCATTCTTAGCAGCATTCAACGCAACAGTCGCAACAGGAATACCATTCGGCATCTGAAGAATAGAAAGTACCGAGTCCCATCCATCGATGGAATTTGATGATTTTACGGGCACACCTATTACAGGTAAATGTGTAATCGAAGCTACCATCCCAGGCAAATGCGCCGCACCACCCGCTCCAGCAATAATAACTTTCAAACCGCGGAATGCCGCGTTTTTGGCGTAATCAAACATGCGCTGAGGTGTACGATGTGCTGACACAATCGTTACTTCAAATTCTACACCCAGGACTTTGAGAACATCTATTGCATCCTGCATAACAGGAAGGTCTGATTTACTTCCCATGATAATGCCTACTTGGGCCTTATTATTGACTGACATAGTATTATTTAAGCTTTAACTTTTAATATTTCCTGTACTTTTCTTGCATTGGAGATTGCTTTCTCCCGATCATCATTGATGATACAGACATGGCCCATCTTGCGGAATGGTTTTGTATATTTCTTTCCATATAAATGAATATATACGCCTTCCATCGCCAGTACCTCTTCTACTCCTTCGTATTTCGCCAGTCCTTCATATCCAGCCTCTCCCAAAAGGTTGATCATAACTGCATTCGTCCTGCATCGGGTATCTCCCAAAGGCAGATTAAATATCGCTCTCAGATGCTGTGCAAATTGTGAGACATAGTTTCCTTCAATCGTCTGGTGGCCGCTATTATGTGGCCGCGGAGCCAATTCATTGACTAAAATGTCGCCATTTTTAGTCAGGAACATTTCTACGGCCAATATACCGACAATCTGTAGGTCATCAGCGATTTTTTTAGCAATTGCCTCTGCGCGCTGCTGAATCTCTACACCATACAAGGACGGCGCAATTAAAAATTCCACTAAATTGACCTGAGGATTGAATTCCATCTCTACCATTGGAAATGTAGACACTTCACCTTTATCGTTCCGGGCAACAATAACAGCAATCTCCTTTTCAAAATCTACCCATTCTTCAATTAAGCTAGGCTCTTCGAACGCATCCTGGATATCCTGTTGCGTTACAATCTTCTTTACCCCTTTTCCGTCATAACCATCCTTACGCAATTTCTGGATATAGGGTAAGTTTAAGGAAGCATTGATTAAATTATCTTTATTGGATATCAATTGGAATGCCGAAGTCGGTATATCGTTTTGCTTAAAAAATTGCTTTTGTAGGCCTTTATCTTGAATCAGACGAATGATACGTGATTGCGGGTATACAATAACCCCCTCTCCTTCCAGCTTCTCCAAAGCATCTACATTCACTTTCTCAATCTCGATCGTGATCATGTCCAGGTCCTTCCCGAAATTATAGACCGTTTCAAAATCACCTAATGAACCACATTCAAATCTATTGCACAATTTACGACAAGGAGCATTCTTATCCGGGTCCAAAATATGAACGTTTACATTGTAATTAATGGCTTCCTGGATTAGCATTCTTCCCAGTTGACCACCGCCAAGAATACCTAATTGTAGTTCACCATAAAAATCTTTTGCCATAATTGATTTAAAATCTTATAAAATTTATCTTTTAAGCTTTTTCCTTGAACAATTGTTCACCTAATAAGCTTTCTTTATCTATCTTTTTTTGCAATTCAATAAAAGCACCGATCAGTGCTTCGGGACGTGGTGGACAGCCCTGAACGTAAACATCCACGGGAATAATCTTATCTACCCCCTTGACCACGTGATAGCCATGTTGCCAATATGGTCCTCCGCAATTGGAGCAAGATCCCATCGAAATAACATATTTGGGATCGGGCATCTGCTCGTATAACTTCTTGATGCGATCGGCCATTTTAAAGGTAACTGTTCCAGCAATAATGATCACATCGGATTGCCTTGGTGAAGGTCTTGGAAATACGCCCATGCGATCCAAATCATAGGTTGAAGCCATTGCTCCCATCATTTCGATAGCACAGCAAGCAATACCAAAGCTCATAGGCCACATCGAAGACAACCTTGCCCAGTTCAGCAAATCATCCAATTTAGCGACAACAACACCGTTATTCTGCAACTGACTCTCTAAACTCATGCTTAATCAGGTTTTTTAAATCTTGGTTTAAAAGCTGGTTTTGGCGTAGTAACAACTTCTTCCGCCGTTTTTTCCACGATGGATGCTTCTACAGCATTGCCCTTATAATCGCGTACCTGATAAGCTCTGCTGTTCAAGGCTGTATAAGCATGATCAGGAATACGCACGGGAACTTTAGGCAATGATACATTTGGTTTTACCCATTCGAGATCCCCTTTTTTCCATACAAATATCAATCCCAGAATTAAAATACCAATGAACATGGCCATTTCAATCATGGTAAACCAACCCCATCTTCCATCTGCTGCAATATATTCCGACTGCCCAAATACGGTAGCCCATGGAAAAATAAAAATAAGCTCGACATCGAAAAGTAAAAATACCAGAGCGATTACATAAAAGCGTGGATTAAACTGAACCCAAGAAGAACCAATGGGATCCTCTCCACATTCATAGGTACCAGATTTAATAGGATTATTCTTTTTTGGAGAGATTAAACGTGCTAGAAAAATGGTCGCACAGACTAACAGCGCCCCTATCAGAAGAATGATAAGGATTTTGCCGTATTCCGATAATTGCGCGGGGTCATCCATAATGATTACAAATTTAACAAATATTTCGTTTACTCGGGTGAGGAACTTGAAATTACAAATTATTTCTTTAAAAACAGCTCGAATTTTATGGAATCACAGACAGCCTCCCCTACATATATCTGGATCAATCTAATGAAGCGCACTGTAGGTTTTTTCTGGCCGATACCATCAGATGCTTTCAAAAAAATAGGGCATCGTTTTAATGACGATGCCCCTCTTATGATGTAACTATTCTCTAAAAATTACATTTTTCCTGGCATTTTGGGCATATTACGCATCAATTTAGCCGCCATCGCTGGATTGGACATCTGCTTCATAACTTTACGCATATCACCAAATTGTTTCAATAACTTATTCACCTCATTAATATCAGTACCTGACCCTTTGGCAATACGTAAACGACGTTTTTGATCAATAACATCTGGATTTTCACGTTCGAAAGGAGTCATCGAGTCGATAATTGCTTCTATGGGTTTGAATGCATTATCATCCACCTCAATATCTTTCATGGCTTTACCTACACCGGGGATCATTCCCATGAGGTCCTTCATATTACCCATTTTCTTGATCTGTTGAATTTGGGATTTAAAATCGTTGAAATCGAATTTATTTTTACGAATTTTCTTTTGAAGTTCAGCAGCTTGCTTCTCGTCAAACTGTTGCTGTGCACGCTCTACCAAGGATACAACGTCCCCCATACCCAAGATACGGGATGCCATACGATCAGGGTGGAATACATCCAGTGCATCCATCTTTTCGCCTGTACCGATAAACTTAATTGGCTTATTAACAACAGATTTGATGGATAAAGCAGCTCCACCTCGCGTATCACCATCCAATTTTGTTAAGACCACACCTGTAAAATCTAGACGGTCATTGAACGTCTTAGCTGTATTGACAGCATCTTGACCGGTCATTGAATCCACAACAAATAGGATTTCATCAGGTTTCGTAGCCTCTTTAACCGCAGTAATCTCTACCATTAAAGGCTCGTCGATTGCCAAACGACCCGCGGTATCGATAATTACGATATTGTTGCCATTACGTTTAGCTTCTTCCACACCGGCTTTAGCAATTGCAATAGGATCAGTAGACTCACGGTTCACATAAACTGGCACCCCAACTTGTTCTGCGAGCACCTCCAATTGATCGATCGCGGCAGGGCGGTATACGTCACCTGCTACCAATAATGGCTTTTTATTCTTCTTATCTTTCAGATACCAGGCCAGCTTACCTGAGAAAGTTGTTTTACCAGCCCCATTTAACCCCGCAATTAGGATGACTGTTGGATTTTTTCCCGTTTCAAGTTCCGTAACAGATCCGCCCATCAAAGCTGTCAACTCATCGTTCATGATCTTTGTCAACAATTGGCCGGGGGAAATACTTGTCAGTACATTTTCACCCAAAGCTTTTTGCTTAACATCGTCGGTAAAAGTTTTGGCAGTTTTATAATTCACATCGGCATCCAACAACGCTTTGCGAATTTCTTTCATCGTTTCGGCAACGTTGATCTCGGTAATACTACCCTGTCCTTTTAATACTTTAAAGGCCCTATCTAACTTATCTTGAAGATTTGAAAACATAAAATCTGAATCTTATTCTATATAAACAGCAAAGTTAAAAAAATTGTCTATAGTAACCTCATTAACAC
>JAIRVH010000221.1 GCA_031253985.1 Sphingobacterium sp. | reverse complement strand
GAAAATCCACTATCCTGCAATGCGCCACTTCGGATAAACTTATTTGCTTTGACAATATGATCGCGAACTGTAGCAATAGAAATCCCCATTTCTTCGGCAATCTCTTGATAGCTTTTGCCTTCCAACTTGGACAGCCTGAATATTTTTTGGCGTTGTTTGGGTAATCTGCTCAGTAATTCCTCGACCAAGACTAAAGCTTCCTTTGAATCCAGCACTTTATCAATGGTATTCTCCGATTCCACTACTCCATAAGCGAGATGGATCTCCGATTCCATCTCTAATTTCAGACGTCGCTTGAAATTAAAAGTAATATTTCGTGAGCAGGTGAACAGAAATGCGGCGAAAGATTGCTCGGGATCTATTTTCGATCTATTTTCCCAGATACGCAGAAAAACGTCCTGAAGTAAGTCTTCAGCGGTGGTTTCATCTTTCAGAAACTTAAGAATATTGGCGTAAATAATTTGGCTATAGCGATGGTACAAAATATCAAACGCCTGCATATCCCCACGATGGAGTAAGCACAAGAGTTCTTTCTCAGGCAGATTTTGATCGATGTCCATAATTGATTATTCTAGCCACGAAGTTAATTACTTCGCTCCAATAATTCAAATCAAATTTCTGCACGCCAGTTGACTTATGCTATTTTTTTCTTAATTTGCAATAGCTAGCCCCCCATAGCGAAACATCAACAAGCAAAAATCCATTTAAAACCATGCAAAACTTACTATATTTTTTTTCGGTTCTCAACCGTTCAATACCCCAATTTTTAAAAATAGGGTTCAAATTGCTGATTGTACATTTTATCGCAAATCCTTCTTTTAGTCTCGCCCAATCCCTTATGCACCCGACTTCACAGATCAACTTTGTAAAATCACAGATCAGCAAAAAGTCCGAGCCGGTATATACGGCTTACAAGCAATTGACTGCCTTGGCGGATTCAATCCTGTTGACCGAACATCATGCTGTAGAGGATTTTAGTGTACCTGGATTTTATAGCGACAAAGAAGGTCAACGTGCCATGGCAAAAAAACTTCATGCAGACGCTTTCGGAGCCTATTGTACTGCGCTCGCCTACACCTTGAGTGGTGAAAAAAAATATGCATCAAAAGCGTTATACTTTCTAAACTCTTGGGCTTCTATCAATAAAAAATATTCTCAGTTTGACGGACCTGTTGTACTTTCTTATGCGGGAGCAGGATTGATGATCGCTGCAGAATTGCTTAAAAATGATCCGCTTTGGATGAAGAAAGATCAGGATCATTTCAAAACCTGGACCATTCAAGTCTATCAAAAAGCAACACATTTCTTACGCGAACGGGCCAATAATCTTGCAGACTGGTCTAGGTTTTCAAATTTGCTTTCAGCAAACTTTCTTGATGACCAAAAGGAACTTTCTTTTACGATAGCATTGATTAAGAAAGATCTTTTTGAAAAGATGGCAGCGGATGGTCATCTTATTGAAGAAGTAAAACGGGAAGAGAAAGGTTTATGGTATACGTACTTCTCGCTGGCCCCACTGACAGCCTCCATGTGGTGCATATACAATGCAACGGGAGAAAACCTGTTTATGGTCTCGAAAGATGGAAAATCCGTTAGAAAGGCCATAGATTACTTATACTATTACAATCAACATCCCACAGAATGGCCCTGGTTTCACAATCCTGATATCGATATGCTGAACCTGGACGCCGGTGTCTGGCCGTCCAACCTATTGGAGGCCATGAAAGATATTTATAAAACTCACCAATTTGATTCTTACCTCTCGATGTATCGCCCTATTGTCTACAGAAAAAATCATTTTGCCTGGACTTTTCCTACGTTAATGCCTATACATTTAAATCAAACCGATAATATGGAATAGTATACACCATAAAGCGATCCCCGTTTTCACGAGGGATCGCTTCAATCGGATAAATTTGGGCTCTATTTCTTAAATTCAGAAATGGTTATTTCTTGAAATTTCAATTTTTGATCTCCTATTACCCGAATCTGGCTCATTGGTTTCTTCGGAAAAAACAAGCTTGTCATTGTTGTTAGACCGCCATCCGCAAAAAGCTCTACTGAACTTACATCAACATACAGATTTAAAGATACTGTACTATTATCCGAAAGGCGTTCTGCAAAAGCAGTTTTAGGGAATTCTGCATTGAAAGACACCTCTCCCGACTTCGCGCGGTCTATATAATACTCATTCTTATCCTGCCGATAGCCAATCACCAGTTCTTCACCGACTTCATTCGATAAAATCACCTTAAACGATTGTCGTTTCAACTTATTGATGTCCAGACGGTATGCCTGGGGAATATTTTCCGCGATTGTTAATTCTTTATTTCCACCAGTACTATATTTTTTAAGCGGACGAAATGCACTCTCGATTTCTTTAGATGCTGTACTGCTGACATAAAGAGACTGGCCAACTTTCTCCAAAGCCAATGTTCGTGGAATCGTCGATGCGGACCGCCAACGGTTTGTCGGCACCACATTGGCATATTGCCAGTTGCTCATCCAGCCAATCATCAGGTGCCTATCCCCTAGATTACTCCAAGTTACGCCGGCATAATTATCGGGTCCCCAATCCAGCCACTTGATTTTGGTATCCGCTGTTCGGAACTGATGCCCATCAAAGTCACCCACAAAATATTGCGTGACTGATCCCCCATTGGGGCCACCAGGATTTATACTCACCAACAGTACCCATTTTGTTGATCCCTTATAATTCATGGGAATAAGATCTGGACATTCCCATACACCACCATGTGCGCCAACCTGTTTGCCAAATTCACTTTCCTTCTTCCATGTTTTCAAATCCCTTGAAGAATAAAAAGTGATACAGTCTTTCGTTGCCAAGGTCATAATCCAGCTTTTCGTCTGTTCAAACCACATCACCTTCGGATCTCTAAAATCCCATATTCCAGGATTTGGTAGTACCGGATTTCCTCTATATTTTGTCCAGCTGCCCCCATTATCCAAACTATAGGCCAAGCTTTGATTTTGATGCAGTCCTGTTTTCCGATCTTCTTCTGCATGGTTATGGTGGGTAAAAATGGCAACCATTGCCCCTTTTCCAAAGCCAGCAGTATTGTCCTTATCGATCACTGCACTCCCCGAAAAAATGGTTCCCAAACTGTCGGGGTACAGGGCTATCTTTTGTTCGTCCCAATGAATCAAATCTTTACTGATCGCATGGCCCCAATGCATGGGTCCCCATACGGGCTTTTCAGGATTATGCTGAAAAAAAAGATGGTAATTACCATTTAAATAGACCATCCCATTCGGATCGTTCATCCAACCGTGCTTCGGTGTAAAATGATAAATAGGACGATATTTTTCTTCAGGGTCTTGCTTTGTAGACTGCCCAACCTGGGCAAAACTTCCACCAGCAACGCTAAGAAAGAGCATTACCGCTCCAAATTTCTTTGTTATATTCATCTTTTGATTTATTAACAATTATAATTTAGTTTATTTCTGTGTTCATCTGACAGGCATCCTATAAATTAACTCAGGATTTTTCAATTTTCAGTAAATTCACTTTGACTGTGCCTTGATCCGCGAAAATAGTCCAAGGGTTTTGATCCATTGTATAGATCCGGTTGGTAAAAGCAACACGATCATTCACATATACGATACCAATCGATTTTTCAATAATAATTTTCACGTTAAAAATCCGGTTGGTCGGTACTGTAAGTGGCGTAAAATTAAGCTCTGTTTTACTTCCTCCGCCATCGCGTGCCTCCTTGTTCATAAACAGTGCCGGCGTATTCCAACGATTGGATGAAGTCAGATCAAAAGCAATGCTATACACTTCGGTCGGATCATCACATGCGCCAAATGAAAAACCAAATTGACTGGATTGGGAAGCATCAATGGTCATTGTCATTTTAACGGATGAAGTGTTCCGGTTAAATTGTACATAACTTCTTCCACCCGATTGTGCTGTCAAACTATAGGTTTTATTCGATTCGGAAACTTGACCAACATTGCTCAGTTTTTCAAAGGCAACTTCCTTATTGAATTTACTGTTTAGGGCTTCCGGAATTTTAGGATATAAACGTCCTGAAGCTCCCTGAACCAACTGGTGTGAAATTAAATTTCCAGCCCAGGGCAGTTCGTTGTTATTATTTACGGTTTGCCCAGTTGAACACCATCCCGAAAGATAACGTGTCGTACCGTCGCTAGCCGTTTTTCCCGCATAGAGATAGCGTCCGTCAAAGCTTTCATGATGTCCTTCGTTATCCCGACAGATCGTCCAGGGGCCGTCCGGAGAATCTGCAACACGATAAAATGTCTTGCGATGTTCATCCCGGTTGATCCGCGAAAACAAGAGATACCATTTGTTGCCCATTTTAAATAGGTCTGGGCATTCCAATAGTTCTGCATCTGTTTCGATGCCATATTTTTCCACTGTCCCTATGGTAGCAACGAGCGGTTCAATCTCAGACCAACTGCTTAAATCGGTTGACTGATAACGTGCCAGCGCTCCTTTTCCGTCTTTTCGCGTCGTGACTAGCATCACATAGGCATTTCGGCCTTCATCCCAATAAACCTGTGGGTCCCGAAAATTATTTCGATCATAGCCCGCTGCAGCCTGCAGTGCCATAGCTGGTTGCTTAGTCCAATTCATTAAATCAGTGGATGTAGCCAACATAATTTTTTCCGCAGGCGTAAAAACATTGTTATGACCTGTATAGAAACAGTAATACAATGTTCCTTTTTTAATAAAACTTCCTGTTCCGATCCATTCATCCTGACTCCCCACAGCGCCCGACGATAATACTTCGGTATAGCCCTCAAATGTTCCAAAATCACTTGTTCGCGTGCTATAAATCGGGTGCCTGTTGGCATTTTCATAGAGATAAAACAAGTAGAACTTTTTATCGCTGGCATTGTAGTAAGGCATGGGATCACCTACGAAACCCTGCTTGGGCCTATAGAACCTTCGATAGGGGCCAGCCTCCTGCCCCGAAATACAAGCCGTAGAACTGTCCACAGGCTGTATTGCTAAGGGCTTATCTCCTCCTGTCGAACTCTCGTCGCTATTCTTGCAACTTGTCAACAAGCTGAGTAAGAATACTGTCGGAAGCAAATATATTTTTAGTCTCATGATTTAAATCTTTCTATTAATCCCTTATTATCTATCATAGCTTATTTTTATAATAGCTTGTTTTACTTGTATTCGATTATTCTTTAGGTAATGCTTTCAATTCGTCCCAGTACATCCGTTGGGTAGGAAATGCCACGGGCTGTCCATTAGGATGTTCATGCGGCATCACAAGTATATTGTTAATGATAGCTTTCCTGCCGGCAGGAATCTGAAAAACCAATTCTTGCCACTCACCGATATGATCTTTCGAATAATTGGCACGCAACCAATCCTTATTCTGTTCACCATCCGATTGAATTTCCAATTGCACATCACCAGCAACATCTTTCAATACCATCATCGAGAAACGCCCATATTCTGCCGGGTTGATAGTTACTTTATTTGCATTCCAGAGTGCTCCACCGTGCCAGCCTTCACCAGTTTTATTGTCTCGTACAAACGACGCACAGAAAGGTGTTGCATTAATTCCAATGGTTTTCGGATTGGGATAAGGCGAATCTACCGTACTCACCCCGAGCCCGTCGAAATGCGGAACGCTGGTTTCACCATTATAAATCATAAGGAGTTGTTTAGGTTCTGTACCCAATAGGGCAGTTACGGTGTATTGGAAAAATTGCCCCATATAAGCAAGGCTGTATTTTATTGGGGAACTTAAATCCACAGGCCCACTCTGATTGGGCGTTATGCTCGCTCCGGCTGTAAATTCTATCGCAGGTGATAGGTTCTTCAGGTCTGTCCCCAGGGGTAGGTAAATTTTAATGCTTTTATTTTTCTGATCAATGATCCCTGCTTTTTCTCCGATGCGGAATGCTGTTATTTCCGCTTTGATTTCTTTGACGGTTACTTGGTAGGTATTAAA
Source organism: Sphingobacterium sp. (assembly GCA_031253985.1). Lineage (GTDB taxonomy): Bacteria > Bacteroidota > Bacteroidia > Sphingobacteriales > Sphingobacteriaceae > Sphingobacterium. The sequence continues at coordinate 559 of JAIRVH010000221.1, read as the reverse complement.
TAGATTACCATTAAACACGCGGTAAGTAATCGGTGTTGTACCAGAAAATGAAAAATTCTGGGCGATGCCTGAAGCTGGAGAAACCTTGGCATTGCTGGGCAATTCAATTGTCGGAGCCACCGCCGAAAGATCTGTACCTTCAGGAACCATAACAAGAATGGTACCTTTTGCCTGATCTACTTTCCCAACAGTATTTCCGACCTTGAAAGAAAGTACATCGACATCTGTGCTCAAATTGAATGTACTATCGGCATCACGCTTGCAGGCAGCGAGAAGCCCAATAAGCAGGATAGTAATCCCTACTTTTATATAATTGTTTAATGTGTTCATTGGAATAATTGGTTATGCTAATCGTTCAACAATAAATGCCTGTTTAATAGCCTGGATTTTGTTTATACAGATATTTACTCAATCTGATCTGTGCTTCGGGAACCGGCAGATATTCGTTCCTATCTGCTGTAAAATGTGCCGAAGAATAATAAGATCGACGTGACTTTTCTGCATCATAATAAGCATTCATGGCCTGGTCGGCAATTCCCCAACGTACCAGATCAAAGAA
>JAIRVH010000214.1 GCA_031253985.1 Sphingobacterium sp. | reverse complement strand
CGTATTTTACAAGCTGAATTTGAATAAAATTCAGCTCGTTAATTTTTTTCTATCTAACATTCGGAATAAATTGTTTATGGATGGAAAAAAACATATTTTTGTAATTATATTAAAATAGTTTATATTATAGATGACTGAAGGAAAAGGAACAAACTTGCTTAAAGCAGCAAAGGAACTCAACATCGGGATACATACCGCCGTGGAATGTTTAGTGAAAAAAGGATATGATGTAGAAGCAAAGCCTAACACTAAATTGAGCGGAGAGATGTATGGTGTGCTGTTAAAAGAGTTTCAGGGAGACAAATCACTGAAAGATGAAGCTAAACAAATTGTTATTGGCAAAATTCGTCGTGAGGAGTCGCCGTCCACTTCTCCTAAGGAATCATCTAAGAATGAGGATTTTGACGATCATGATGAGTCCAAGGAAATCTTGGTGAAGAATAGTGTAGAGATCCCTTCTGTTAAAGAAACTGCTCCTGTAAAAACAGAGGAGCCCGTTCATCAAGGCGGAATGAAGGTCGTTGGTAAGATTGATCTAGACGCGTTGAACAGAGGCGGAAATAAGATCAAGAAGGAAGAGCCCATCAAGGAAGAACCTAAAACTGTTAAAGAGACGCCAGTAGAGGTTAAAGCTGAAATTAAGGTGGAAGATAAGAAGGAAGCCGAAGTCAAAGCACCTATCGTTGAAGCGGAAAAAGAAGAACCAAAGGCTATTGAGAAGAAACCCGAAGCTGTAGCGCCAAAGGCTGAGATCCAAAAACCCGAAGTAGATAAAACTGAAGTAAAAGCAACTCCGGTTGTAGAGACAAAAACTGAACCTGTGAAGGTAGAAGACAAGAAAAAAGAAGAAACAGCGCCGAAAGCTGTACCAGTAACTCCAACAGTGGAGCCTGTGAAAAAACAAGGAGATGAGATTATTTCTGCCCGTGCAGAAAGATTGACAGGTCCTAAAGTAATTGGTAAGATTGAATTGCCATCTGCTAGACCTTCCCACAAACCTGTGGCTTCATCTTCAAATGCTGGAAACAATAATGAGAAACGTAAGCGTAAGCGTACGAATCCAAATGGTCCAGTGAATCCAAATGCGGGTCAAGGCCACGGTAATCACAATCAGAACCGAGGTCCGCGTGATGGTAACAACCCCAACAACCGAGACCAACAAGGTAATCGCCCTGGGAATCATGGTAATAACAACAATCCGAACAATCGTCAAGGCCAAGGTGGTAACAACCAACATCCTGGTAGACCAGGACAAGGCGGTAACAACCAACACCAAGGTCGACCAGGCCAAGGTACAAGACCGCAACACGGTAATCGTTTTGACAATAGAGGGAAAGGAAGACCTGTTGAGAATAAGGAAGAACCTACTGAAAAAGAAATCCAAGACCAAATCAAAGCAACACTTGCTCGTTTGAGTGGTGCAGGTAAGTCTGGTAAATTTGCACAACGTGCTAAATTGAGACGTCAAAAACGTGATGATGTTGCTCAACACGCAGAAGAAGCTGCAATGGAGCAAGAAATGATGGCGAAAGTATTGCGTGTTACGGAATTCGTAACGGCAAACGAATTGGCCAATTTGATGGATGTTCAGGTAACCCAAATTATCGCAACTTGTATGAGTTTGGGGATGTTCGTGTCAATTAATCAACGTTTAGATGCTGAAACTTTAACAATTGTAGCGGATGAATTTGGTTATCAGGTAGAGTTTATTAAACCTGAAGATGAGGAGACGGCTGAACTCGAGGAACCGGATGCAGAAGAAAACTTGATACCAAGGGCACCTATCGTAACGGTAATGGGACACGTCGATCATGGTAAGACATCCTTATTGGATTATATCCGTAAGGCGAACGTTACTTCTGGTGAGGCTGGAGGTATTACTCAGCATATCGGTGCTTACGCGGTGAAATTGGACGATGACCGGAAGATTACATTCCTGGATACGCCTGGTCACGAAGCATTTACTGCTATGCGTGCCCGTGGAGCAAAAGTAACAGATATTGTTATTATCGTTATTGCAGCGGACGACGCTGTGATGCCTCAAACAAAAGAAGCCATCAACCACGCACAAGCTGCAGGAGTTCCTATTGTATTTGCATTTACTAAAGTAGATAAACCTGGAGCAAACCCTGATAGAATCCGGGAGCAACTTTCTGCGATGAATATCTTAGTTGAAGATTGGGGTGGTAAGTTTCAAGCACAAGAGATTTCGGCTAAAACAGGAGAGAATGTAGATCTATTATTAGAGAAAGTTCTACTGGAAGCTGAGATGTTGGATCTAAAAGCTGATCCGAAGAAACGTGCTGTTGGTTCAGTGATTGAAGCAGCTTTAGATAAAGGTCGTGGTATTGTAACTACAGTATTGATTCAAGGTGGTACTTTACGTGTGGGAGATCCTATTTTAGCTGGATCACATTCTGGTAAAGTGAAAGCTTTGACGAATGAAAGAGGTGAACGCGTTAAAGAAGCGGGACCGTCTGTTCCAGTCCAGATCCTGGGTATGGCAGGTGCGCCAACAGCAGGTGATAAACTTTATGTTCTTGAAAGTGAATCTGAGGCGAGAACTGTAGCAAACAAACGTCTTCAGTTACAACGTGAGCAAGGTATGCGTGCGACTAAGCACATTACCTTGGATGAAATTGGTCGTCGTTTGGCAATCGGTAACTTTAAAGAGCTTAATATTATCGTTAAAGGTGATGTGGATGGTTCTATCGAAGCGTTATCAGATTCATTGTTGAAATTGTCTACTGACGAGATCCAAGTTAATATTATTCACAAATCAGTTGGTGCAATTTCTGAATCAGATGTGTTATTAGCATCTGCTTCTGATGCGATCATCATCGGTTTCCAAGTACGTCCAACACAAAATGCGCGTAAATTGGCGGAAAATGAGCAAATTGATGTTCGTTTGTACTCTATCATCTATGATGCGATCGAAGAAATTAGATCCGCGATGGAAGGTATGTTGGCTCCGAAATTTGAAGAAAAAATTGTTGCTGAGGTTGAAATTAGAGAGACATTTAAGATTTCTAAAGTCGGTACCATTGCCGGATGTATGGTTCGCGAGGGTAAAATCAATAGAAACAATGATATCCGCGTAATTAGAGATGGTGTTGTTATTCATACGGGTAAACTAGCATCATTGAAACGCTTTAAAGACGACGTAAAAGAAGTTTCACAAGGGTACGAATGTGGTTTGAATATTGACCGGTTTAATGATATCCAAGTTGGAGATATTGTTGAAGCTTACGAACAAGTAGAAGTGAAACGTAAATTGTAATTACTTAAGTAATACTCATAAAACAAAAAGCGGCTTTGATTTTCATCAAAGCCGCTTTTTGTTTTAACGCTCATATAGTTCTATTGGAATTTGGTCGGGATCCAAAAAGAACGTAAAGCGTTTATTTGTTAATTCGTCGATTCTGATGCCTTCATATGATATGCCCGCTTTTTCTAATTTATTTAACTCGAGATCGAGATTATTGACCTCGAATGCTAGATGTCTTAAGCCGGCAGCTTCAGGGAAACTAAGTCGTTTTGGCGGTGAGGGAAAAGAGAAAAGTTCGATTATATAATGGTCGTTGAGTTTGAGATCCAGTTTGTATGAATCACGCTCCACGCGATAGTATTCTTGTACAATCTCTAAGCCTAGAATTTGCGTGTAGAATTTTTTGGAACACTCATAGTCGCTGCAGATAATGGCGATATGATGTATTTTGTTTAGGCTTAATTTCATATAAAAATGCTTTTCTCCTTGAAATTCGTTGTAGGTCTCTCTCCTTTAAAAATATAGACGATACGCTGATTATTTTCGACATATTTTATATTATTTTGCTCTTTCATATTGTTTGGGCCATTGAATGTCGGCAGATAGTTCTTTGGCAAAATGTAATGGAAGATGAGGGTCATCAAGAAACCCGCGTGCAATTAGAATCAAGTCAGCCTGTTTTTGAGTAATAATGTCCGATGCCTGATCGGCGTTTTTAATTAAACCTACGGTGGCAACCTTATTCTTCGTATTCTCCTTGATAGCCGTTGCAAAAGGAAGTTGATAGGCTGGCCCAACGGCGATTTTTTGATGAGAGACCAGACCTCCGCTTGACACATCAATTAGATCGACACCTAATTGATGCAACACTTCTGATAAAGAGATAGACTGCTGTAAATCCCAGCCATTGTCGGCCCAATCTGTTGCAGAAATACGCACCCATAAACTTTGAGTTGTTATTTCTTGTTGTACTCTTTTTACAATTTCAATGAGAAAACGTATTCTATTGTCAAATGTCCCGCCAAATAAATCTGTCCTTAAGTTACTCAAAGGTGAAAGAAATTGATGAATCAAATAGCCATGTGCAGCATGGAGTTCAATAATTTCGTAGCCGGCCTCTATCGCTCTTTTAGTTGCTGTTCCGAATTGTTCAATAAGTTTTTCTATAGCGGAAATAGTGAGCTCTTGTGGTTCATAATCTCCAGTATGGAATGCGATTGGAGATGGAGCGACTGTTTGCCAACCTTGAGGATCCGTTGGTGAAAATTGATTTCTGCCAAGCCAGGGTTTATTGCTGCTTGCTTTGCGGCCTGCGTGGGCAAGCTGGATGCCCGGTATGGAATTGTTTTCTTTAATGAATTCGGTTATTTCCTTTAATTTTTCGATATGACGATCGTCCCATAAACCAAGGTCTCCATCGCTGATCCGACCTTCAGGACTAACCGCTGTCGCTTCTTGTATTACGGCTGCAGCTCCACCAATTGCAAATTGGCCTAAATGAACCAGGTGCCAGTTGTTCGCAAAACCATCTATTGCGGAGTATTGGCACATAGGAGATACTACCAAACGATTTTTCAAGTGTAGATCCCCAATATTTATTGCTGAAAATAATTGACTCATAATTACTCTTTATATAAGACAGGAGCAAGGAATGCTCCCGTCTTGATCATTTCTACGTGTTTTAAAAGAAAGTCTTTAAAAGGCCTCTCTTATTAAGCCTGACGAATTGCTATTCGATTATTAAGGATTTGTAGACCATAAGGATGCCGATTTTAACATCGCTCTCCTAGGTAGTTTTAAATTAGCGATGACCAGCTCAGCAAAATCTTCGGGCTGGAGAACCTTTTCTGGATCGCCATCGGTCAATCCAAGGTCTTTGGACATATCTGAAGCTATAGTGCTTGGCATTAGCGTGCAAACACGAATATTGTGTTTACGTACCTCCCGCATTAAAGAGTCGGCAAAACCGATGACGCCAAACTTTGAAGCACTATAGGCAGACGCGGTTGCTGCACCGTTTAATCCTGCGGTAGAAGAGACCATAACAATATCACCTTGGTTTTTTTCAATTAATTGTGGAAGAACTGCTTTTGTAACAAAATACGTTCCCAAAAGATTGATATTAATGATGGATGTCCAATCCGTAACATCCATATCGAGCACAGAGGAAAAGGACGATACCCCTGCGTTATTAATTAGGATGTCAAAACCTCCGAAATTCTCCGTAAGCCGTTCGACTTCCTGTTGTACGGCCGAGTAATCAGATACATCGAACACGGCATAAGTCACTTCAGTACCTAATTGGGCAAGTTCTTCGGCAGTATCTTTTAAACTAGATTCATTTCTTCCTGTGATGGCGATATGTACACCTTCTTTAGCCAGTGCGAATGCGATAGCTTTCCCCAGACCCCTCGTACCACCAGTAATTAAGGCTCTTTTTCCTGTTATATTTTCCATATCATAAAAATAGCTATGTTCTTTTTTATTCGTGTCAGATGAACCTCAAAAGACAATTTATTTTGCTTTTTTGATGATATTTTCTATAATAGGGTAGGTGTTGGACCGTATTTCTTCAAATTGATCTACATGACGCCATTCTGCTTTTGTAATATCTTCTGCCGTTTGCGGGATTAATTTAGGGACTTTGTTAACGCCCATTTCATACCAGTTTGTTGCTTTTAGGACAAATTCTCCATTTCTTAGAAAATAGGTGTGGTACGATGTGGTGATTTTTTTTCCTAAATAGTTGATTTTGATACCACATTCCTCTTCAACTTCGCGTACTGCTGCTTCTCGCATCTTTTCATTGTCTTCCACTTTGCCTTTGGGGAGGTCCCATTTTCCCAACCGATAGATAAAAAGATAATCTCCATCGCCGTTTTTAACTAATCCGCCAGCTGCTTTGATAATCTTTATTTTGTTTTTTAAGTTCTGAAATACGGTTTCAAAATCCTTGTTGATGTAAAGATATGTTTTTGGAACTTTATCAATTTCAGATTGTTTGAAAAGTTTTTGGAGGTCAATCTCTTGAAAACTAATTGTTTGTGGGTTTTTGATTTTCGAAGGAACAAAATCTGCTAAAATTAGCACGGTTTCGTTCATATAAATTTTATAAATTTGCGCCATGAATAATTTAAATGAGGTTGAACAAAAAGTTGCTGAATCCTTATTGCAAATTAAAGCAATAAAATTGCAACCTAAAAGTCCTTTTACGTGGGCGTCGGGTTGGAAGTCTCCAATTTACTGTGATAACCGTATCACTTTATCTCATCCAGCGATTCGCACATACATTCGTCAGAAGCTTTCTAAGCTTATTCAAGATGAGTTTGGATCAGTGGATATGATTTCTGGAGTTGCTACGGCAGGTATTCCACAAGGCGTTTTGGTGGCACAGGATTTGGGACTGCCATTTTCGTATGTTAGAAGCTCAGCTAAAGACCACGGTCGTCAAAATTTGATTGAAGGTGAAGTGGTTAGCGGTCAACGTGTCGTGGTAATTGAAGATCTGATTTCAACAGGTAAGAGTAGCTTGGTTGCTGTAAAGGCATTACGTGAGGCTGGCTGTAATGTTGTTGGATTGGTCTCTATTTTTACCTATGGATTGCAACAGGCTACTGATAATTTTGCTGATGCAAAATGCCCTTATTTCAGTTTATGTAATTATGATGCATTGATTCAGGTTGCTGCTGAAAACAGTTATGTATTGGAAGAGGATATTGATATCTTAAAAAAATGGCGTTTAAACCCTGCCACTTGGGGAGAAAATTTTCAATAAAGAGGATTATTTATCGTTATGACTACTATTCAAAACACTGCAGAAATCAACAAAAATGTGAATGAGGTATATGCATTTTTGGCTGATCTCAATAATCATGAACAGTTGATGCCAGAGAATATTTACAATTGGTCTTCGACAAAGGACGAGGCTCGATTTACAATTCAGAACATGGCAAAACTGGCGCTCAAGGTGGAGGAGCGTGTCGAAAATCAAGTCATTAAGTTGATTCCTTCTGAAAAGGCTCCTTTTGAGGTAAGATTGCGTTGGGAGTTGCAAGCAGTTACTGATACGATAACGATAGCAACGTTTATTATCGATGCGGATCTAAACATGATGATGAAAATGATCGCCTCGGGGCCACTCCAAAAATTACTCGATTTTCAGGTCAACAAATTAAAAGAAGTACTAGGATAGGTTGGTTCTTAATAGATATAAAAAAAGCTCGATTAATAATAACCGAGCTTTTTTTTATGCTAATCTTTCATTGACCTTTTTCCAGTTTACAACATTCCACCAATTCTTAATATAATCAGCTCTCTTGTTTTGATAGTGTAGGTAATAAGCATGTTCCCATACATCAAGACCTAAAATAGGGATACCTTTTACCTCTGCAACGTCCATTAGAGGATTGTCTTGGTTTGGAGTAGAGGTGATTTTCAAGTTGCCTGAGTCATCCAAAATCAGCCATGCCCATCCCGAACCGAACCGTGAGGTCGCTGCTGCGGCAAACTGTTCTTTAAATTTGTCCAATGAACCGAAAGTCTTAGTGATCATCTTCACCAGTTTTTCGGAAGGTTGGCTCGGTTTATCGGATAGGCTTTCCCAAAAGAAGTTATGGTTCCAAGCCCCGCCAGCATTATTCCGCGCTTTTGGGGAATACTTAGATATGTTCGCTAAAAGTTGCTCTTCCGAAGTTTCCTTGATATTTTCAGCACCGATTGCTTCATTAATAGCATTGATATAAGCCATATGATGCTTTGTATAATGGATTTCCATCGTCAATGCATCAATATTAGGCTCCAAAGCGGCATAACTGAAAGGTAATTTTACTTGGGAAAACTTTAACGTAGCGGCATTTAATTCAGTTGCTTTCGCGGAAGCGATATCTTGTAATATTGATCCAGATACAGCGATGCCCAAAGTGGCTTTTGCTGCATTTTGAAGGAAGTTTCTGCGTGTTTGCATATAATCTTATTATGATTAGTTTTGATATAAATATAACGTGAAATTTTGCAATTATTGTGTAAGAATTGTCTGTTAATTGTAATACAACAAAATTGTTATTAATTCCTAATTCAAGATACTGCGAGCTTTAACAATTTTAAGTTAATATGGATACTGTGGCTTTAGTGTAGATTGGGGTAACAAAGGAGGCGCATCTATGATGCTTAGAAAGTGACACCTGCTTGAGAGCGTGATATACTCGCTCTCCACACGGGATGGACATAGACTCATGCAGGATTGAGAAGGCTTGGCAGTCTAACACATTGTGCTTTATGCTTGAATTATTGTCGCATAAATTCAGGTGATTTTTAAGTGAACAGATTGGTTTCCATTTTTATTGAATACGATTTTAATTTCTGATTTTTATGTAAGTTTGAGCTATGTATACATTAAGGATCTCAAAAATTATCCCTCAGCCCAATAACAACATTACTTTTCAGCTTGAACCTGTAGCAGGCGACTATCCTGCTTATAAAGCTGGGCAGTTTATTACACTTTCCTTTGTTTTTGGTGACCGTGAGGTACGTCGTTCCTATTCTTTTAATAGCTCACCTGATAATAATGAACCCTTAAGTATCACTGTTAAGCGTGTCGAAAATGGCGAAATATCCAGACTCCTACACCACACTATTGTCGAAGGGGATATCGTCAATGCAATGGAACCTCAGGGCTTGTTTGTGTATGATCCTGAACCGGAAAAGGTTCGGACTTTATTTCTGTTTGCTGCAGGAATCGGGATCACTCCTTTATATGCTATTTTAAAAACAGCGCTCCTGGCCGAGAAGAAATCCAAAATAGTATTGGTTTATAGTAATAGTGCATCGGAATTGACGCCATTTCGATCTGAATTGGAACATTGGGCGGAGCAATTTCCTGATCGTTTAACAATTATATGGATCTACTCCAATAGTAAATATTTGATGAAAGCCCGCTTGAATAGAGATTATATTCATGCAATTGTTAGCGACCATTTGTTTGGAAGTAGAGAAGAGGCTTTGTTCTACACTTGTGGCCCAGTGATTTATATGGATTTGTGCCGTTTCACACTTTTGGGGATGGGGTTTGATTCTAATCAGATAAAGCGTGAGACATTTCTGTTACCCGAGAATGAAGAGGATGACGACGACGAGACTGAAAAGGAAGTCGATACAACGACCTATGCTGTCAAATTATATTTTCAGGGTAAAACTTATAATCTTGAAGTTCCCCACAATAAATCTATTTTAGATGTAGGGCTAGAGCATAAAATCAAGTTGCCGTATTCCTGTAAATCGGGTATGTGCAGTACTTGTATTTCACAATGTACAAGAGGAAAGGTTAGGATGGATTATAATGAAGTGCTAACAGATCGCGAAGTTGAGCAGGGGAAAATACTTTTGTGTACTGGGCATCCGATGGAAATGAATACGGAGATTGAAGTGCTCTAGTGAAGTATGCATATTGGAACAACAGACCAGCGTGTAGATTTGAAGCGTAGTTAGCAATAATTAAAATTGCATATACAAGTAAATTTATCTAAGTTTGGATATAACCGTTTTATAGCTAACTATTATGGGGAAATTACTCTGGAGCCCAACAGAAGAGCAACAATCTCGATCTGAGATCAATCAGTATAAGCAATATGTTGAGAAGGAATACAACTTATCCTTTGATTCTTATCATGAACTTTGGACGTGGTCAACAACAGAACTGACCAATTTTTGGAAGAGTATAGCCGCCTATTTTAATTTCAAGTTTCATTCAGATTTTAGAAATATTTTTGAGCCTTCAGCAGATTCTACGAGCTTTATTGGAACAAAATGGTTTGATGGGGCTACCTTGAATTATGCGGAACATGTATTTCGAAAAGCGACGGACAAGCGTCCTGCATTAATCTTTCAATCTGAGCAGCAAGCTATACGGGAAGTTTCCTGGGCTGAGTTGGAATCCATGGTTCTTAAGCTTCAGGTCTACCTAAGTGAAATAGGTGTGCAAAGTGGCGATCGGGTGGCGGGTGTTTTGATTAATAGTATTGAATCTGTCGCCTTATTTTTGGCAGTAAATTCGATTGGAGCCGTTTGGTCCTGTTGTTCCCCCGACTTTGGGGAGGCAAGTATTCAGGATCGTTTTGAGCAAATTGAACCCAAAGTCCTTTTCGCTAATGCTAGTTACTACTATAATGGACGACTTTTTGAGAAGGCGGAGAGTGTCCGGCAACTTTCAGGACAGTTACCTTCTTTGTTAGCCTGTATTTTTATCGAAGACCATGTTTGGGAAGAGATTATGGCAAAAGATATCGCGCAGGCTACGCTTCAATTTACAGCAATGCCCTTTGATGCACCAATATGGATTTTGTATTCTTCAGGAACTACAGGAAAACCCAAAGCTATTACACATGGGGTTGGAGGCATGCTACTGGAACATATGAAAGCACTTGGATTGCATCAAAATGTGCAAGAGGGGGATCGATTTATGTGGTATTCTACCACAGGATGGATGATGTGGAATTATGCAGTTTCGGCACTTTTAATGGGAAATACATTGTGTATATATGATGGAGCTACAAATTATCCCGATAAATTGAGTTTGTGGAAGTTCGCAAAGGAAAGCAGGGTAGATCATTTTGGTGTTGGTGCAACTTATCTTATATCTTGTCAGGATCAAGACCTGAAGTCTCTAGCGTATCAGCCTAAAACGATCGGATCGACAGGTTCACCACTTCCACCAGATGTCTTTGAATGGCTAAATGTACAGTTTCCAAGGAGTCAAATTATTTCATTAAGCGGAGGTACAGATGTTTGTAGCGCATTTCTTTCGGGCTGTACATTGCTTGATGTTTATGCGGGAGAGATTCAATGCCGCACCCTAGGTGCTAAGATAGAAGCATTTGATGTCAATGGCCATTCTCTTTACGATGAGGTGGGAGAACTCGTTATATTAGCTCCAATGCCCTGTATGCCCATCTATTTTTGGCATGATGTAGCAAATAAAAAATACCACGACAGTTACTTTGAAAAATATCCAGGGATTTGGAATCATGGAGATTGGATTAAGATTACGAAGCATGAAGGCATAATTATGTATGGGCGATCAGATGCGACGTTGAACCGTGGGGGAGTACGTATCGGTACCGCGGAGATCTATAATGTTTTAAATAAAACTAAGGGTATCCTGGATAGTTTGGTTATTTGTGTAGATCACGAGAATGGTTCATCTGATATGTTGCTTTTTGTTCAATTGGACGATGGTTTATTGAACGATGAGGTAAGGGGAGAAATTAAGCGGGCACTTCGGCAGCAGTATAGTCCTCGGCATGTGCCTGACGATATTTTCCAGGTAGCGGCTATTCCCTATACACTAAGTGGGAAAAAGCTGGAGTTGCCAATCAAGAAGATCTTTTCGGGGGTTCCTATAGAGAAAGCAGTATCGATAGACGTTATGAGAAATCCGGAGTCGCTGGAAGATTTTGAGAGAATTAGAAAATCGTGGATTAAATCTTAAGTACAGCAGGTAGTTATCAGTTTCCCCTCATACATTAGGCTGTTCGTTTGTATGAGGGGAAATTTTTTGTGTCATACTTGAATAACGCCCACATTGTAGCGTTCAACAATGGGCTTTTCGTTAGCTGCTTCTATTCCCATACTAATGACTTTTCGTGTTTCCTCGGGGCTGATAATTCCATCGACCCACAGTCTCGCGGCAGCATAATAGGGACTTAACTGTTCATTATATCGATCCTCAATTGATTTTAGGAGATTGTTCTTTTCTTCTTCGCTGATTTCCTCGCCTTTGGCTTTTAAGGTTGATTCCTGGATTTGAAATAATGTCTTACCTGCGGCTGCGCCACTCATAACAGCCATCTGGGCGGTAGGCCAGGCATAAATTAACCGTGGGTCGTATGCCTTTCCACACATGGCGTAGTTTCCGGCGCCATAACTGTTCCCGACGATAAATGTAAATTTGGGAACGACTGAATTGGCCATGGCGTTAACCATTTTAGCTCCATCTTTAATAATTCCCCCCTGCTCTGAACGGCTACCTACCATAAAGCCTGTAACGTCTTGAAAAAATACGAGTGGAATGTTCTGCTGGTTGCAATTCATGATGAAGCGAGCCGCTTTATCTGCGGAATCGCTATAGATAACTCCACCCATCTGCATTTCCATAGCATTTCCCGGTTTCTTGGCTTTGATGATTTCACGTTGATTGGCGACGATTCCCACAGCCCATCCGTCTATGCGTGCAAGGGCACATACAATAGTTTTTCCATAATCCGGTTTGTATTCGTCCAAAGTATCTGCATCTACAATTGCATTCAAGATATTCTGCATGCGATAAGGTTTTGTTCTGTCTTCGGGAAGAATCTCTGCTATTTTGCTGGGATCTATTTTTGGAAGCTGGCTTTCCTTTCTGTTGAAATTCGCTTTAGCATGTCCACCGATTTTATCAATAACGTTTTTTATAGCATCTAAACAGCTTTGGTCGTTAGGGAATTTATTATCCGTTACTCCAGAGATCTCCGAATGGGTGGAGGCTCCTCCTAGTGTTTCTGCATCGACAGTTTCACCTATTGCGGATTTGACTAAATATGGGCCCGCTAAAAATACAGAGCCAGTCCCTTCAACAATAAAGGCATAGTCGGACATAATCGGTAGGTAAGCTCCGCCGGCCACACAACTTCCCATAATTGCTGCAATTTGGGGGATGCCCATAGATGACATCCGGGCATTGTTACGGAATATGCGTCCAAAATGATCTTTGTCAGGAAAGATCTCATCTTGCAATGGTAAAAATACACCTGCAGAATCTACCAAATAGATAATTGGTAGGTTGTTTTCCATGGCAATTTCTTGTGCCCGTAGATTTTTCTTGGCTGAAATAGGGAACCAGGCTCCGGCTTTCACAGTGGCGTCGTTGGAGACAATAACACAGAGTTTGGATTTTACGTAGCCTAGTACCGCAGCGCAGCCTGCATTTGTACATCCACCATGCTCTTTGTACATTCCTTCGCCAGCAAACATTCCTATTTCAAGATATTCTTGGTCCGGATCCAGTAAATATGTTATCCTTTCCCAGGCTGACATTTTGCCTTTTTCTTTCAGTTTTTTTATCTTATCGATGCCGCCACCGAATTTTAAATTTTCTCTTTTTTGGCGAAGTAATGCGATTAGCTCCTTCATAATTTACAATCTTGGTTTAAAAAGCTATTGAATTAAGAATTTCTTATTTTTAGATAAATTTAAAATAAAATTTTAAAATATTTGCAATTTTATTCCTAAATATTTTGATATATTTGAATTAAATTACCGATTGTAAATTTAATATTCATGCTTATGTTTATTGAAAATAAACAACAAATGGATATGATCAGACAAAGTGCACGAGATTTCGCGCAGTATCATATCAAACCTTATGTGATGGAATGGGACGAAGCCCAATTATTTCCGATAGAAGTTTTTAAAAAGTTAGGCGAACATGGCTTTATGGGAGTTCTTGTTCCGGAAGAGTATGGTGGATCAGGTTTAGGTTACCAAGAATACATTACCGTGCTCGATGAGATTTCCAAGGTCTGTGGTTCCATAGGCTTATCCGTTGCTGCCCATAATTCACTGTGTACAAATCATATATTGAGCTTTGCAAACGAGGAGCAAAAGAGACGTTATCTTCCGAAGCTAGCCACAGCTGAATGGATAGGAGCATGGGGCCTTACCGAAACGGGTTCGGGTTCGGATGCAGGAGGAATGACGACATTCGCCGAAAAAGATGGTGATTATTATGTCTTAAATGGATCCAAAAACTTTATTACACATGCTATTAGTTCGAACGTTGCCGTAGTTATTGCCCGAACAGGTGCTAAAGGGGATAAAAAAGGCATGTCGGCTTTTATCGTGGAAAAGGGGACTTCGGGATTTACTGCTGGTAAAAAAGAAAATAAATTGGGAATGCGGGCGTCAGAAACAGCTTGTTTATTTTTCGACAATTGTAGAATTCATCGCGATCAACTTATAGGTGAGGAAGGGCAGGGTTTTGTGCAAGCCCTAAAGTTATTGGACGGGGGGCGTATTTCTATTGCCGCACTCTCTTTGGGTATTGCGCGTGGAGCGTATGAGTGTGCGCTGAAATATGCAAACGAGAGGGAACAGTTTGGAAAGAAGATTTATGACTTTCAGGCCGTTTCTTTTGCGTTAGCTGATATGGCGACACAGGTCGAGGCAAGTGAATTGCTGACGAGGCAGGCGGGGTATTTAAAGGATCACGGAGACCGTGTTTCTAAGATCGGTGCGATGGCGAAGCTCTATGCTTCTGAAGCGGCTGTCAGTGTCTCAAACGAAGCGGTGCAGATCTTTGGTGGATATGGATTTACAAAGGACTACCCAGCAGAGAAGTTTTTTAGAGATGCAAAGTTATGTACGATAGGCGAAGGTACTTCTAGTATTCAGAAAATGGTGATCGCTAGAGAAATTGAGAAAGATATTTTGTAATACAATATGAAGGATCAGGTAGTATTGGTTGATTGTCCAAGAGATGCTATTCAAGGGCTTCACAATTTTATTGAAACAGACAAAAAAATTCAACATATCAATACATTAATTGAAAGTGGGCTCTTTGATGTGATCGATTTCGGTTCTTTTGTCTCGCCGAAAGCCGTACCGCAGCTGGCAGATACAAAAGCGGTATTAAAAGGGATCAACAAGAATGAAAAAGTAAAGTTACTGGCTATTGTAGCAAATCTCAGAGGAGTGCAAGAAGCTATTCAGGAGGAAAAAATCGATTTTTTGGGATATCCATTTTCAATATCTGAAACATTCCAGCTGCGAAATACCAATATGGATTTAGCGATGTCTTATCAGCAGTTAAAACAGATGAAAGTGTTGGCGGATTCTGCCCATAAATCTATGGTGGTCTACATCAGTATGGCTTTTGGAAATCCCTATCACGATCCTTGGTCACCCTTATTGGTGGAAGAGTGGGTGGAACGATTATTGGATTTTGGGATTCGTGAATTTTCATTGGCGGATACGACATCGGAAGCTGATGCAAATCAGATTTCGGAGCTCTTTGGTCATGTCAGATCCCGTTTCCCAATGCTTGAGATAGGCGCGCATTTTCACGCCAGGCGCGAAGATAGCCTTGCAAAGATAGAGGCGGCTTATCACGCTGGATGTCGTAAATTTGAAGGAGCATTGTTAGGTTATGGGGGGTGCCCATTTGCCAAGGATGATTTGGTTGGAAATATTCCTTCTGAATTGCTGTTGAACTATTTCCAGCGAGGTAGTGTAGCCGAGGTAGTAGCCCTTGAACAGAGTTTCAGACAATTGATTTTGTAGAATTTTTAGATGGAAAAACTAAATTTTATAAAAGTAACTATCGAACAGCATGTGCTTACGATGACACTAGCTCGTTCGGAAAAAAGGAATGCTTTTAGCCCTACCATGGTCAGTGAGATAGCCTATGTATTGAATATCGCGAATAACAATCCTGATGTACGTTTAGTGCAAGTGGAGGCTGAAGGCCCCGTATTCTGTGCGGGGATGGATCTGAAAGCTTTTGAAGATCCTGCAATGGATGTGGGTAATCCTGCAATTCCTCGAGTAGAAAAATCCCTAGCTGAGTTATTTGCTGGGTTAGACAAACCCTCTATCTGTGTTGTCAGAGGGGATGTTATTGCCGGTGGTTTTTTGATTGCGTTATCCTGTACGTATTTATATGCTTTTCCGCAAGTACGCTTTTCTTTACCAGAAGTCAAAATTGGACTCTTTCCATTTCAGGTATTGGCTTTGCTTCTGGAATATATGCCTGAAAGAAAAGCGATGGATCTCTGTATCAGAGGAGCCTCTTTTTCTGCGCAAGAGGCTTTAGAAAAGGAAATCTTGTACGGAATTTTGGATGTTGAGGAAAAGGCATTGACCGAATTGAAAAATACGATCCTTGATAATGCCCCTTTGGCTATATCAAAAGGTTTTAGTGCACTTCGGAGGTTAAAAGAGCAATCTTTTGATGATAAATATAGCTTTCTCCTAGATGCGCTAGCAGATTTGCGCCAAACGGCCGATTTCAAAGAAGGAATGGATGCTATGCGCAGTAAAAGAAAAGCTAACTGGAAAAATAGCTAAAAAAATGATCGAAAACTAGGTCTGCTTGTTAAGGGAGAGAATTCCCAAGGGATAGAGCTGAGTACGATCAAGAATGCTAGGCCAAACCAGATTAATAATATTTTAAAACGTCGATCATTCGTATCGGCGTTTTTGCTTTTTAGAGCACCGATAGTTAAGCAAATTGCCGCAATAATCATCATACTGCTGTGTTCCATCCCGAAGAAGCGGATTTGTCTGAGGTGAATTGACTTGCTAACATGCTGCATGAAATACTGGGTAATGGGGCTTAATAGATAGAGGCTAAAACCTAAACATAGCTGAATATAAAAAGAAATAACCGTTGTTTTTAATAGCCATTGATCGATAGGGGAGAATGGAAGCTGTTTATTTTTCTTGTAAAAAAATATCGAGAGGCTAACGGTCAGTATGATCAATACTTCCCATCGCCATAAAGAATGCATCGCCAGAATAAAAGGATAAAAGTAATTCAGCATATGGACAAAGATGGGAATAAATTTATTCTGAAGATGAAATTAATGATTTATCTATATCTATTTATGCTTTATGTAAACTTTTTATTGATTTGATTTTTAGTTTGTTTTGTTGTTAATTTAATTAATGGTTAATGCTGTTGATGCTGAATATTTGTTGTTGTCCTGCGGTTTTCATGGACTAAAAGTTAACGGGCAATATAATTGCACTGATTGCGAGAAAGCGATGACTTGTGTTGAATTCAATAATAGATGGTGTAATTCTACATTCTTTTTTTGATTCGTTTTAGCCTTTCTGCGGCATTATATTCTATTGTCTAAGGCTCTTTTAATGTTGCTTAGATTTAGCCTGTAGAGCGGATATTTTCAATTAGCTTCGAAAGTCTTAATTTATTGAGTTTTTTAAAAAATGATATCTGATTTTAAAATGGCTAACCAGTACTGATCAAATTCATATAATGGTCATTATGAATTTTGTAATTTTTAATAATAAATAGCTATTTTTCAATATATTGTATTTTATTATATGAATTTAATGTTTATCTATTTTTAAGTTAATTGCTTACTTATTTCAAAATCTGAAATGTGATCTCAGCAGATTGATAGAAGTATTTTTTTAATATTTTTTTGGAATTATGTAAAATTCATATCTATATTAGTGTATTAATTAAATAATACAGTAGTATGATTACTATCCAAAATCTAAATTTCAGCTATAGTAAATCAAAGCCGCTCTTTCTTCAGATGGATCTTGAATTGAAGCAAGGGCATATCTATGGTTTATTAGGGAAAAATGGGGCAGGTAAATCGACCTTGCTTAAAAATATTGCCGGTTTGGTATATCCTGTTTCTGGACGGGTTAATGTGCTGGGGCACAATCCGAATCGAAGGGAGCCTTCGTTGTTAAGGGAGATTAGCTTTATTCCGGAAGAGTTTTATCTGCCGGCAGTTAAATCTGATCAGTTTCTGAAGGCAAATGCGGATTTTTACCCAAACTTTGATCGGGAATATTTTGATCGTCTGATCGACGAGTTTGATGTCCCCATTGAGCAGAAGTTAGCAAATATGAGTTATGGACAGAAAAAAAAGTATATTATTTCTTTTGGCCTGGCGTCTAATACAAAAGTGATTATTATGGATGAGCCGACAAATGGTTTGGATATTCCTTCTAAGGTTCAGTTCCGAAAGATTATGGCTTCTGCGATAACAGAAGATAAATGTGTGATTATTTCCACGCACCAAGTGCGTGATCTGGATAATCTTATTGATGCTGTCATCTTACTTGACGATCACAAGGTCGCACTCAACGCGACTATGCACGTTATTACTGATCGATTATGCTTTAAAAAGGTAAGAGAGCTTCCTTTGGATACGCTTTATTCTGAAGAGGGGTTAGGTGGTTTTAATGTAATCCTCCCAAACTCAGCTGCAGAAGACTCGAAGCTTGATCTGGAGTTGTTATTTAATGCAGTTTTAAAGTACAAGGAGAAAATTACGAACCTTATTAAACATGATGAATATGTCAAACCTATTTAATTCTACACGTTTTTTTGGACTGATTCGAAGACAATGGATTGGTTTTGGGCGCATTTATCTTATGGCAATAGGGATTATTGCAGGGGTAATTTTTGGTTTTTATGCTGTTAATTTCGGACCAAATTATGATGATATCAAAAAGAACACTGTTTATTCTTTGCTGAGCTTCAGGGCGCCTTTGTTTTGCATTTTAGGATTGTTTTTTGTGACAGTTATCTCCAGTAGCTATTTCGCAGATTTAGGCAAAAAGACGCGTGCTATTTTTGAATTGATGATTCCTGCTTCACAATTGGAAAAATTTTTGGTCAGCCTCTTTTATACTGTTGTAGTGAGTATTGGCTCTTACTTATTGGTATTTTATCTAATTGATTTAGCGTTTGTCTCTTATTTAAGAAGTTTTGGCTCTGTGGTTGTCAATGAAATGCAGCCGTCAGGAGAAACGGTCAGTGTGGATCTTTGGCAGTATTTTTTTAAGGTAAAATATCCGGATCCAGCCTATTATTTCTATTTTCTTCCGATTCTTCTGAATGCTATATTCTTACTTGGTGGAATCGTTTACCAGAACTATCAATATGTAAAGACTGCTATTTCCCTGGTACTTTATTGTGTGGTCTGGACCTGTCTTTTTGTCTACTTGATGAAAACCCAAACCCGGGATACCGTAGGTACAATGGATAATAATTATTGGTCTGATTCAAACCACATTTTTGCATTAATTAGCGCAGTTGGCGTGTTGCTGACTATAGTATTTTGGAGTGTTGCTTTTTTAAGGCTAAAAGAAAAGGAGATTTAATATGGAATTTAATGCAAATAAAGCCATTTACCTTCAGATCGCTGAATATGTATGTGACCATATTTTGCTGGCAACCTGGAAAGTGGATGAAAAACTTCCATCGGTGAGGGAATTGGCCGTACAGATGGAGGTTAATCCCAATACGGTGATGCGGACCTATGATATGCTGCAGCAGAAAGAAATTATAGCAAATAAGCGGGGGATTGGCTTTTTTCTGACGCAGGATTCTGTAAAAAATGTGAAGTCTTATAGAAAAGCGATTTTTCTGGAAGAAGATCTTCCATTATTTTTTCGCAATATTTATTTATTGGAAATTGGTCTCGATGAGTTAGAACAGCGGTATAAGCGGTTTGTTAGTCAGAATTTTAATCAAAATGAGTTATGAAATTAAGTACAAAAATAATAATGGGATTGGCAATAGGTTTGCTCGCGGTTCCGATGCTTGTTGCGTCTTACCTTGTTAGCATAAATCGCGTTGATGCAAAAAAATATAATGCGGATGTGGAACAGGAGGTCTCTAAACCAGATACAAAGGATGTTTATTTCCGGTCATTTCCGTTGGCAGTGTTTGACAAGCTTTATATAATTGGAAATAATGCAAATAGTATAGGTTTGCATTGGGTAAAAAGTGATAAGTTTATGGTTAAAGTTAATAAAAGTCAGGCTGAATACGTGAAAACGAATGTGGATCAGTCTGGAAATCTTACATTG
The DNA here is from genome assembly GCA_031253985.1 of Sphingobacterium sp. GTDB lineage: Bacteria > Bacteroidota > Bacteroidia > Sphingobacteriales > Sphingobacteriaceae > Sphingobacterium. The sequence continues at coordinate 91,178 of JAIRVH010000214.1, read as the reverse complement.
GATTTTTTACCCGGAGGAGATGGGTTTTATAAGTCAATTTATATTTTTTCACCTGATCTTAAAGTTTTAAAATTAAAAAATGCAGGAATCAATGAGTTGTCTGCCAAGCTAAACGAGCTGACTGTCGTTGGAGATAGCGTTGATGTATTCTCTCTAGCCGAGCAATCCACTATTAATACGTTAAACTTGAATTTGACCAATTCTACTATTGATGATCTTGCTGGTACGGATAGTAAGGGAAATTCTGTAATCAATCGTTTATTTGTCAATACGACAAATAGCGTTTTAGGTTTGCCGCGTACCAATTATCAAAGTGCAGATATCGTTGCTAACAATTCAGAAGTATATTTTAATAAAAAAGGTCCGAATGCCAAAGTTGATTTTCTGAATATCAAAACAGAAGGGCGTTCATCTGTCCGGTTAGATAGCTTGCAATGGGGAGCTTTGAATGGAAGTTTATCTAATGACACCAAAACAGATTTGCCTGTCCATGCATTGCGATCCTTAATTAAATAAGATTTTATGATGGATGCTGCGTTGGATTGTAAAGCGTGGTATTCTTTGAAAAGGCCAAAATTCCATGTGGAATTTTGGCCTTTTCTTTTAAAGGGATGATGTGGATTTCCGGTGTTCGATGCTACAGTCTAAAAAATACGTTTCGAACTCGAAATAATTCTTTTTGTTTCTTTTCTTTAACATCTGTAAAAGGAGTTCTACAGATTTTTCTGCCATAAGGTGTGTAGGCTGAGTAATTGTTGTCAGAGAGGGGTTGAGGCTGTTTGCAAAGGGTGTATTACTGAAGCCAATTAAATTCATGTCTTCGGGAATTTTCACCTTCAATTTATTTAATATGTGTAACACCTTGAGCGATAAAGTATCAGTTGTTGAGAGAAGCGCATTCGGTGCTGATGCACTATTTAATAGTAGGCTGATTTTGCTTTCTAGTTCATCATCGATGTTGTCCTTAGGGCTGGAATAGGATATTTCTATTATATTTTCTTCTTTGAAAGGTAGCGAAGAATTGAAGAGTGCATCTTTATATCCTTTTATCCGGCTTACATTGCCACCGATGTCTTTGCATAATAAAAGAATGATATTTTCTCGTTTGTTTTTGATCATTTCTTCCGTTGCCTGATAGATGACTTTGCTATTTTGGATCCCGATTTTGAATGTATCAAGCTGATGATTTATTCGGTCAAAAATAATAACCGGACAGATCTGTTCCATAATATAAAACAAGAGCGATAAGCTTGAGTCATTTTTCACCGGAGAAATGATTATCCCTTCAATATTGCTTTGTATACAAAGCTCTAGGGCTTCTTTTTCTTTTTTCTCATCGTTAAAAGTTTGCAATAGGATTAGTTTATAGTTTGTTTTTGCCAGGATGAGGGAGATATCTTCATAGAAATCAAAGAAAAATGAGCTCGAAATAAATGGAACAATGATTGCCAAGGTATTTGAGCGCCCTGTCTTTAGGCTTTTTGCCGAAAAATTTGGTATATAATTAATTTCCTTCGTAAAATCTAAAATGAGCTTTTTTGTTTCTGCGCTTATTTCATGGCTATCGTTTAGTGCTTTGGAAATGGTTCCGGGAGATAGGTTTAATTGTTGGCCAATCTCTTTTAACGTAAATCTCTTCATATGCTCGATCCTCTTTCATTTAGTGCCAATGTTTCTAGCCATCAATACGATTGTCCAATAGCGCTAGAATTTTTTTTTGAATTGCCGGTTGCCCTTTAAATTAGTTTGACCGTAGATTCTTGAAATTATAAAGATAAGATAAAAAACATGTTTTCAAATGAAGAACAAGAAAACCGTTGACGGGGTATTGTAGTTTGTATTTAGATAAAAGGCGTTGAGGAAATTGTTAGCAGGGTAATTGTCATTATTTGGATCCACCGAAAAGTTTGCTAATAAGCCAAATGACGAGAGCGACTACAACAACGACGATGAGAATGCCTGTCCAAACGCCCGCTTTGAATATTCCTTCTATGACGGAGCAACCTGTCAGTAGAAAAAAAGAGCTTGACATCAATAAGTATGTTAACTTCTTTTTCATCATTTGTTTTAATCTGCGGTTATAGAATAGAGACAATTGAAAATGAAAATAGTTTTGAGGAAATAGAGGGGTATTAGTTTCTTTGTGGGGGATCGAGCCTGGTTGGTACCTCTTTTCATTTTTTTAGTGCTATATTTTCAAATGTTTTGTCTTAATAATTCTTCATGGAAGCATCCGATTATTTCCATATTTTAGACACCCGGTAATTGAATGATATTTTGTGTTTCACCAAGCCCCTGTATTAAATTGTTGTGAAAAGTGGGTGGTGGTAAATGACGCAGGAACAAATCTGCATTCATAAAAGTGCCCTGGTCTATTGATATCAGCTGGATGGGATCAATATTGAGACAATCAGAAACCTTTATTTTTGAGAAACCGTTCATTTATTAATGATTTTTTCGGTTTTGTTACCGTAAAAATCATTAATAATCTACATATTTTCTATTGTTTTTATAATTTTTTATGCGTTTAAGCTGGTTAACTTTGTTAAGAAAGGATTGGGAAAGTAGATACTCCAACCAATTAATGCCAGAATACAATTTATGCTATTACTTAACCATGATGATCCAATCCCTTTTCAAATTCGTGCACCCCAACAATTTATTGAAAGTTATGACTCCGGAGCATGCTTTCACAGGGGCTAATTAATTTATTTATTAACAATAACAAGTACTAAAGAATGAAAAGAAAACTTCTTCAAATTATTGCGCTATCCCTTGTATTCATAGGGTGTAGCAAAGAAGGTGGCATGAAAAATCCGGAATCAACAGATGATAAGGAGCCCAGATTAGAAATTCAAAAACAGGTTAACACGTTTTCAAAGTATTTAGACAAGGAAATCAAATCCGCCCAATTAACCAAAGGTTATATGGCACCGACACCGCCTCCAGAATTTGGGGGAGCAGTCGACGGCTATGTTGATGGGAAGTTACCTGAGGTTGCAGCGGAGTACCATTGGCTAAAAGATGATATCGAATTACAAACAGTCGACCTGGCGAACGATCTTCCTTTTCTTGATGAGTCAACTACAGAATTACAAGCTGCTAATATGTTAGAAGCGAACCTTTATTCAACTATCAATTTTTCGAATACAATTAATATCAGTAATCCGGCACTTAAAACCAATCTGAACAACCTGGAATCTGCAATGGTTAATGCCATTAAGGATGATGTGAAGAATGCATTTTTACTTGATGATGCAAATATGTCTGAAGCACAGTCTGAACAACTGGCGGAACAGGTAAGCAATACGCTAAAGATAAAAACGAAAAGTGTTTTGGAAAACAAAATACAAAGTCTTAACGCTTTTCCACAGGGATTAACACCGCAACAGAGGAGCTTCGTATCCATGTCGCTTATGGCCAGTGTTTCAACATTGGATGATTTGGTTTTGATGGACAATCTTGACGCCGTCGTAACCGCAGACATTTATGCGCCAGCACAAGCTCCGGTATTGCCAGCTAAAGGATTATTTGGTAAGATAGGTAAGTTTTTTGGCAAAGTGATCAAATCGGTAGCTGTCGTTGTTGCCTCAGCAGCCGTTATTGTTGTGGGTACGGTGCTTGGATATGTTAGCAATCATTCTAATTCAAATTCAGGAACAAATAGTGATTATACCGCGTTAACTGGTGCCCTGGTTGGAGTCGGAGTAGTTGCCAAAAACAGTAAGAAGTGGTGGGGATGGGTTGGTTGGAATCAATGGTAAGGGAATCCAACTATAGTTTACCAACTATTCTCCGTAGGATTACTTTTCTATGGGGGATAGTTCCCTTCATTTTCTTCGGATGCAAAAGGGATAGCCCCGAAATCACGGGACAACAGGTAGCCAAAACAGTATTGGTGTATATTTCGGCAAATAATGACCTGAAATATTCTGCATTGAAAAGTATTGACCAAATGGAGAGTTCTTATCTGCCCAAGTATGGAAATTTATTGGTTTTCATAAAAACAGACCGTTATAGTTCCCATATCCTGAGGATCAAAAGTGACAAGGAAATAGGAATGATTAAAAGTGATACGCTGATTTCCTATGGATATCAAAACGCATCCGATCCCACTTTTATGAAGTCAGTGATGGAAGACATGAAGAAATTATCGCCATCGGATGAATATGCTCTAGTCATGTGGTCACATGGTACAGCATGGCTTCCAAATTTGGAAGCGCTAAGGATGTCGATTGGATATGACAGGGGTGTGGAAACGAATATTTCTGACTTGAAAAATGTGATCCCGGATAATCTTTCGTATCTACTTTTCGATGCTTGTTATATGTCCAGTATTGAGGTTATTTACGAACTAAAAGACAAAGCAGACTATATAATCGCCTCAAAAGCAGAAGTGCTCAATACGAGTTTTCCTTACGATAAGATTGTTCCTTTTCTTTTTGGGAATGTCAATGATCTGAAGGAAATATGTCGGGAATACTATGAATTTTATAATAATAAAGAAGGACTTGAACGTTCGTGTACTGTATCTTTGGTTGATACAAAAGAACTGGACAACCTTGCGCTTGAAAGCGGTCGTATAATTCGACGGCATAACGATTTAGAGATTGATCGTGCTGTCCAGGATTTTAACTTTTTAAAAGAAATACCTATTGAATTTTTTGATTTTAAAAATCTCTTCGAGAAAAACTTCCCTAAAGAGGAAACCAAGGAGCTAACAGAAATATTGGACCGGTGTATATTATTTAAAGCAGCTACACCCAATTTCTTAAACAATCCTATTAAAGACTTTTCAGGCTTGAGTATTTCAGTTCCGGTTGATCCGAAATTCAGGTCTTTTTATAAAACTCTCTCCTGGTATCAAAAAGCGAATGTTGCATTCTTTTAATATAATTACACTCTAAAACTGAAATATGAAAAACTGTTACAAATTGCTATCTTTAATTTTGTTGCTTCTGATTACCAGAATACAGCACGCAGACGCACAGGAAAAATTGTCGGAATTCAGAAGCCATTACTCCCTAACTTATAAATATGGCATAGCGGATGGCAAAGACACGAAGAATTGGGCAAAGAACAGTAGCACTGTCCAGATAGGAAGAAGCTTTGCACTAAATAAACTTTTGTCATTAAGTCCGGTCGTGTCCTATACGCACTTCGGCGGAACGAATTTTATTAAAAAGAGTGCTGTTAGCTTGGGTGGGGAGGTTTCTATTTATCCAAAATATCTGGCTACTTTGATCACGGATAATCCGTATGATGCTAAAAACGATAAAATGTACTTTAATGTAGGTCTGCAAAAACCACTAAATAAATCAGACCATAGCCTTGTTTTTAATGCTGATTTAAACCTCTTTCATATAAACTTATGCAATAAATTCACTTTATCCCCCAACCTGGGCTATCAGTATTTTATTTCTTCGGGCAATGGGATTGACGGCTTAGGCTTTTACACTGTTGGCGTAAATTTCATGTTAAAATAGCTGCCATTGGAGCTATTTGATATAGCAACCTTTAGAGGGTCTCATTTTGAATGCGGCCCTTTTTTCTGCTGTATTTAAATTTTATTTAAAACAGGACAGGGGGTTACAACTTTTACCAGTAAAATCCCAAAATTTGATTGGGATAAATGTTAAATTAGTTTCATGTCCTTATGTATCTCTTCATAGAGATACATAACTAATTTATAAAAGGAAGTACATGCACAGTAGCATAAACAAGGCGTTTAAAATAGATCATTTTTACGATTATGAGCCACAGGAAGAAGCATTCCCTGAAAAGTTGTCCAGTGATTTCTTCTATAACCTAATACAAGGCCCAATAAAGGTCGAAGTCCCTAAAAAGGCAGAATATTTTAGTATTGTTCTATTTCAGCAAGGCACAGGAAAAATCCAGATTGACAATTTTGTCCATACGATCTGGGAAAGAAAAGCCTTCGTTGTTTTTCCGGGTCAATATGGCTCTTGCAATATACTTGATGGCACAATAGCCCATCATCTAATGGTAAAGACCGAGATATACGAGTCCATCAGTTCAATTACAAATATTTCTGTCGGAAAGCTGGAGCCAATCTCAGCCTTTGAAATAACTGAGCATCTATTCAATGTATTGCTTTTCGATTTTTTACAGATCAAAGAGTTTTTGGAGTCAGAAATTAAAGGTAGTGAAGATATTATTTTGAGCCGATTTAAGACCATTTATCTGATATTAAAGTCAAAGTGTATGCAGGTGCGTGACATCGGATTTGTGGAAGCGAGTCATCCCGTAGTTGTCAGGTTCATCCAACTGGCAGAGGAGAATTTCAAAAGGAACAGAAACATAGCATTCTATGCCAATAAGCTCAGTATTCAGCCAGGTTATCTCAGTACCCTTTGTAAAACGCAGCTTGGTTTATCAGCAAAGCAAATCATCTCAAACAGATTAATTTCAGAAGCCAAAAATCTACTTATTACTTCGGGGCATAACATTAAACAGATTGTCTATGATTTGGGTTTTAATGAAGCTTCACATTTTACCGTTTTCTTTAAAAAAGAAACAGGATTTCTCCCTAAAGATTTTGTCAAGTTGAGAAAAAGAGGGATAGCGGATTAAACCATATGTGGCACAAAGAGGCGAAAAAGAATACTACTTAAAATAGCCTAAGTGCTTACCACTAACGTTATAGGATCACCACTCTGGATTAGATTCAATAAGTTTCTCTTTTGTTCGACATTTAGTTTGGCCAGCGGCGGTTTGGGCAGGCAACAATCGTTTCCGAGAGATTGAAAGAAGTATACCGGGGGTTTACCCTTTCGGCTGTTATTTCTGCGCCTTCGGCAACCATTTGAGAGTGCACTGCACTGATATCGGACTTAAATTTATCGAGGAAGGTGTTTAAGGTCTTTGTTTCTTCTTTCGTTCCGATAGCCTTTGCGGCCTTTGCGTTCCATCGGTCAGGTTCGATCTCACGGCCTGCGGATAACTCCGCACGCTGGCCGTCCACGGTAATCCTCAGATAAATGAAGCGGGGAGCACCATCTTTGTAGTTTTTAGGCTTTTTCAGGAAGAAGAGTAAGCTAAGATTCGTTTTCATAATGATAACATTAAGTGATACAAAATTAGCTTTACAGTATGTTCCAATCAAGATGTTTAAAACCTGAATATTTTTATATTCAAGGTGTTATTATTTGTTAGGGGAGTTTTGGAATCTGTAAAGAACGACGCACCTAATGACGCACTTTTTTTATGCGAAATGGTGAATGTATTGATAGCTCTAAAAACCACTAAAACCCTGAAAATCATTTGATTTTCAGGGTTTTAGTGGTTTTTGATATTTTCTTTTGTGATCCCGCTGGGATTCGAACCCAGGACCCATACATTAAAAGTGTATTGCTCTACCAGCTGAGCTACGGAATCCTTTCTGTTTTTGAAAGTGATGCAAAGGTAGAATTTCTTTTAATATACGCCAAATTATTACGGGTAAATTTTGCTGAAAAAGCCTTAACTGCTTAGTAAATAAAAGGATTATTTTTTATTGAGCTTTTTTCTTTGCATGAATTATTCGATCTGCACCATTGATGTCTTTTATAAGTTTGACTTGCTCAAATCCTTTTTTGTTTATGAGCTCTTCCATTTCTGCACCAAGGTATTGATTGATTTCAAAGTAAAGATCCCCTTTCGGCGCTAGATGTTTCATTGCGAAAGATGAAATAACGTCATAAAAAATCAGCGGAGCGCTTTCTTCAATGAATAATGCAAGTTCAGGTTCATAAGCCAATACATTTTGGCTCATATATTGTTTTTCTCCAGGGGTAATATAAGGGGGATTGGATACGATGATGTCATATTGTTGATCAGAAAAAATATAATCCCATTCGAATATATCTGCATTGATAAATTGAATTGAGGTCTTAAAATTCTTAGCGTTTTCCTGTGCGGTTTTTATAGCTTCCTTTGAGATATCTACTGTTGTGACTAATGCATCGTTTAGATGCTTTGACAGGGTAATCGGAATGCAGCCCGAGCCAGTTCCTATATCTATGATTTTTAAATTTGGAGAAGATTTGTGGTTTCTAATAATCAGATCAACAAGTTCTTCAGTTTCTTGCCGGGGAATTAGGACCGATTCATTGACTTGGAAAACTTCGCCATAAAAATCCGCTTTATTGAATATATATTGTATAGGTCTATGCTTTTTTAAATCCTGAAGGATCCTACCTATGTCCGCACTATCCGTTTCGCTTACGCTATCTGTTTTCCTAAACTGATAACTGGCTCTAGTTAATCCAAATGTTTCGGCAATAACTACGAAGAATATTGCTTTTATTTCATCGTTATCGTATAACGTCTGGAGCTCATGTTGAAATAATAATTCGTAATCTTGAAGTATTTTCATGTGTCAAAGGTACGATTTTCATAGATTTGTATCTATGGATATGCACAGGCAATATATGCATCGTTGTTTGGAACTTGCTCAAATGGGTGCGGGTTCCGTGAGTCCCAACCCAATGGTCGGGGCGGTGATAGTATTTGACGGTAAAATTATCGGTGAAGGATATACCTCTCCCTATGGTGGACCGCATGCAGAGGTTAACGCTGTGCAGCAGGTTATACAATGGTATGGTGAAGACGCAAAGAAGGTCCTTGGGGAAAGTACTTTTTATGTTAGCCTTGAACCCTGCGCACATTTTGGAAAGACACCGCCATGCGCCAATATGATTGCGGATTTGAAACCGTCGAAAGTCTATATAGCTTGTTTGGATCCTTTTGCGAAGGTCAATGGCAAAGGAGTGGAGATATTACGGGCAGCGGGTATTGAAGTTGAAATTGGTTTGTTGGAAAATGAAGCCGTATGGCTCAATCGCCGTTTTTTTACACGCATTGGCCAATTTCGCCCCTATGTTATTTTGAAATGGGCACAGTCTAAGGATGGTTTTATTGGTCAGGAAAATAAACAGATCTGGTTAAGTAACGCTGCTAGCCAGCAGCTCGTTCACCGTTGGAGAGCGGAGGAAGATGCGATCTTGGTTGGTACGAAAACAGCAGTTGTCGATAATCCCAGTCTGACTGTAAGACACTGGCAGGGTAAAAACCCATTACGGATTCTTTTAGATAGGGATCTGGCTATTCCGCCAGATTCCAATATTCTCAATGGACAAGCAGATACGATTGTGTTTAATGCTAAAAAGACAGAATGGAAGGAAAACGTTAAGTATATTGAGCTTGAGAATTATGGTTTGTATTTGCCGCAGAATATCCTTTATCAACTTTATTTAATGGATGTTCAGTCAATAATCATCGAAGGGGGCGGGGCAACCCTACAAATGTTTATCGATGCGGGACTTTGGGATGAGGCAAGAGTGTTCGAATGTGAAATCAAGCTGTTTGATGGAGTTGTGGCTCCGCGATTCAATGGGCAAATTATAGAAAGTAAATTGGTTTCCAATGATCTTTTAAAGATCTATATGAAATAGTAATGATAAAATTGTATATTTAATTAATTATAAGCCATAGCCGGTTAGTTTAATTCTTAAATTACAATTATGTTAGTTACAGAAAACTTAATGCAGTTTATCTGGAAACTTCGGCTATTCCGTGCAAATGGATTGAGTTCTGTTGATGGAGAATCCTTGGTCGTTGTTCATGTGGGACAATATAATACAGATTCCGGTCCCGATTTTTTAATGTCCCATATTAGGTATAAAGGTAATGATTGGTTTGGTCATGTGGAGATGCATATTCAATCATCTGATTGGGATCGGCATTGTCACCAGCAAGATGATGCTTATAATAACGTCATCTTGCATGTGGTCTGGAAGAATGATAAAGTCATCTACCGAAGTGATGGGACAGCTATCCCGACAATTGTGCTTTCAGAATATGTGGATCAGCTTTTATTGGAGAGATATTCAACTATGATGAATACTAAAAGCTGGATCCCTTGTAGATCTCAGCTTGGCTCTATTGATGTTTTAAAGAAATCAATGTGGTTGAATACTTTGTCTATTGAACGGCTGGAAATAAAAGTTCAACAGGTCATGGTTATTTTAAACCACTTTGATGCGGATTGGGAAAAAACTTTTTGGATATGGATGTGCAGGTGTATGGGATTAAAAGTTAATGCTGATACGTTCCAGGAGCTTGGAGAAAAATTACCTTTGAGTATTCTACAGAAATATCGCTCAAATCTGTTTAAAATAGAAGCTATTTTCTTTGGAATCAGTGGTTTGCTGAAACAACAGAAAGAAAGTGACTATGCCAAGCAGTTAGCGGACGAATTTAAGTACCAAAAACATATTCACGATTTGGAATCTGTATATGGAATTTGGAAAAAGTTGAGAATGAGACCTTATAGTTTTCCTGAGCGGCGGATTGCTCAATTAGCCGTTTTGTTCAGTAGGAATGAGCTTGGTGTCTCTAAGATTTTGGCGCTCGACGATTTGGAGGCAGCTAGAAAATTGTTCAAGATAGATTCGTTAAGCGAGTATTGGGTATCACATTTTTCATTCGGCACAAAATCCGGGGTGAAAAAATCGGTACGGTTGGGAAAAGATACGGTTGATGTCCTGGTGATCAACGTTATTGTTGTATTTCTTTTTTCATATGGTAAATATTTCGGTATTCAGACCTATATAGATAAAGCATTAGAGCTTTTGGAGGAGATGCCTGCGGAAAAGAATGTTGTTGTGCGGCAGTTTGCTCAATGTGATTGGCCTGTGCAAAATGCATTGCAAAGTCAAGCGATTTTGCAGTTGAAGAGATTCTATTGTGATAGGAAACGCTGCCTTTATTGCCGGATTGGATGCGAAATTTTGAAAAGAAACTAATTCTTCAAAATCTCTGCAATCTCTCTATGACCTTTTTCGTATGCGAGATCAATTGGAGATAACCCTGAAATATTGACGATTCTGGTATCAGCTCCATTTTCCAGTAAGGCGACAATAAAATCGATGTTACCGTGCTGAGCCGCAAAATGAAGTGGAGTTTCTCCGGTCGCTTGAATGGCGTTGACATTTGCGTTGGCTTCGATAAGGAGCTTTCCAATCTCTTCATTGTTGTTTGACGCGGCAATATGTAGCGCTGTCGTAAGTTGTTCATTTTTAGTTACTGCATTTGGGTTGACTTTTTTTGATAACAAAAGACGAACAATATCTACTTTATTGAAATACACGGCAATGGTCAATGGTGTAAAACCCTGTGATGACCATTCATTAACAACGGTTGGGGCTTGCACGATAATCGCTTCGAGATAGGCGGTTAATCCGGCTGCACAGGCTTCATGGATAGTCATAGATTTGGTATGCTGTAAAAGTATCCGTATGATTTGAGGTTTGTTGTAATAGCAAGCTAATAACAACGGGGAAATTCCATGACTTGTTGTTTCTTGTAAAAGTTCGGGATTTCCAATCAATAGGAGGTCAATGTCATGGCTTTTGCCTTCTTCAATATATTGTTCTAAAATGGAAAGGTTCATGTCTTCATTAATTGTCTACTGCCGTACTAAAATAGACTTTATTCATGAGAATAAATGTTCAATTGAAGAAATTCTTTGTATTTCATTTTGTCACATATCGAATTGAAAAATGAGATGAAAGTGATTTTTAAGGGAAGATCAATGAGTAAAAGTCTGGAAAAGGTTGTTTTTTTGGTATTTTATATACACAAATGTGTAGTAATGCATATAATGTTTTCGTAAATTAAAAACTAGATGTACTTTTGTTAAGCCCCTCCCAAGGGCATGTTTTTCATAGGTAGATGTAGGGTCGGGTGTTTCTCACTACGACCCTTTTTTATTTTTCATACTTTTTGTAATCAAACCTCATAATAAATAGATAAAGAAAGTTAAATAAACCAGTAGTGTGTAATGCTGTGTGTTGTTAATAAATCTGTGTGTGTCTAGTGTGTGATTTATTATATTTACACACAAACACGGATAGGGTATGAGCAGCACACCAAAATTGTATTTAGAGAAAAGAAAGGATAAGGAAGGGAATCCGATTATCAAAGATTGCCTTATAAGAATGTATATTACTATTCCGGACGGAAGGGTGGAATATTCAACTGGTATAAGGGTAGATGAAAAACATTTTGTTGCTGACTATCTTAAAAAAGGGAAAGATCCCATCAGCGTAAAGGCTCCAAACTTTGGTGAAAATAATGATCGCCTTTCGGCATTGACAACAGAGGCTTCCAGGCTTCGCAATTTAATTGCAGCATCAAAGATACCTATGTCGGTAAAGGAGTTTAAAGAAAATCTTGATCTTGTTCACCGGCCGAAGAGATCGGAGGTCGTTAAGGACGATACGACATTTATCGACTATTTGGAATTGCTGATCTCGCAACGTAAATCGGGCGAAAAGACAAAACCTAAAGATGGCGGGATGTACAGCAAGGCTAATATTCGAAAATTAAAATCGTTGTTGTCGTCCCTAGAACGGTACTTGAAATACATCAAAAAAAAGGATCTAAAATTTGAAGACATTAACGATGCTTTTTATGATCGTTATAAAAAATTTTGCTACGAGGTCCAGGAGATGCAGATAAGCACTTTTGGTGGTGTCATAAAAGATATAAAAGCGGTAATGGAAGAGGCTAGAAAAGATAAGTTTAATCTTGATAAGCATTATTCCGAAAATAAGTTTGTATCTCCAAGTTACGAATCGCACGCTGTCGCCCTTACGCTGGATCAGTTAGATATAATTTACAGACTTAAAATTGATGATACAATTTTAGACCAGGTAAGAGATATGTTTTTAATAGGTTGTTATACAGCTTTGAGGTTTTCTGATCTTTCCAATTTAACGATCGATAAGCTGGAGGATAATGTTATTAGGCTGACTCAGGTTAAAACTGGGAGTCGCGTTACGATTCCGGTGTCAAAAAAGATCCATCCAATTTTGGAGAAGTATGGAAATTCCTTTCCAACACTAAAAATCAAACTTCATGATTATAATGTCGCTGTTAGGGAGATCATGAAAATAGCAAAGTTTAATTCGATGATTGAAACAAGTGATTCGAAAAAGGGGACAATTAAAAAATATGAAGTAGAGCTATTTACAAAAATTAGTTCCCATACTGCTCGGAGGACCTATGCGACAATTATGTTCAAACTTAGGGTTCCTACTCTTTTGATTATGGCGGTTACCGGCCATAAGACGGAGGCTAGTTTTTTAAAGTACATAAGAGCCACCAATGAAGATAAGGCTTTTATGATGGCAGAAGAAATGGAAAGACTAGGGCTTTAGTCTTTCCAAGTTACTTAATCTTTTCTCAATAGACGCGTCGAGACGTTCAAATCTATCTTCTAAAACTCTCAATTTTTCCTTTAGAATATTGTTCTCCAAGAGTACCTCTTTTAGATCTGTTGTGATTGTAGCTTTAGCTACCTCGTCAACTTGTTGCTTTCCAAAACCATGAAAGAACCATGTATAATTCAATTTATACTTAAAATAAAGCTGTTTTACAATATCCAAAGGGATTGTATAAACTCCTCTCTCATACCTAGAAATTAGATCTTGTTTTATTCCCAGAGCATCGGCAAGTTGATCCTGAGTAAGCCCTATAGTTTTGCGGAAATCTTTGAAACGTTTTGCTTCTTGCGTCATCTTTTTGGTGTTATTATAATTTCATGCTTACATCAACGACATTGTAAATTTCTCTAACGTCATCAAGGTGAATATCAAAATCAGGATATAGCTTTTTGTCTTCGTTGAGGGAGTGTAGGGTTAAAACTCCGTTTTCAACATCATGTTTTATCACTTGTTTTACAATGATGCCTTCAGTGTTTGTTACAAATACAAAATAGTCCCAAGTATGAGTGTGCAATTTGCTTTTCCAGTACAATCTTTCGATGCGTCGCCCAGTAACAATATCTCCATGGCCTAGGCTTTTCCTTTTGCCATTATCCATGCTATCTCCGTGGATTTCAAATGAAACATAATGTCCCTTATGGAATTCGTTAACGGTAATTGTGTGGAACGGCAATTCTTCTAAATACTCTTGGTTATCATACCCCAGTAGATAACCGGCTTTTGCTTTCTCTGTGACTAATCTTGTTTTCATTAGGTAACGGCCAGGACTAAGCTCAAAGAAAATATTATTGCCCTCCTCATCCATGTATTTAATATCGTCGGAGAATTGGCCAATGTATTTCGCGTTTGAGCTCAATGATACTTTATTATGATCTATTACTTCTTTTGGTTTTTCTCTGTCACCCTCATTGAAAATTAGCCAATTTAGATTTACTGTCGGCAATGCTTCTTCGAAGCGTTTTTTCATTTTCATCCCCAAAGGATAGACTCCTCGTTTTACACGGGAATACGTTTGTTCCGGTATATCAAGAAGTTTAGCGAAATCTCTATTCGTTAATCCCATCTCTTTCCTGATCACCTCAAAATTATTATTTGGATATTCCATTGTGTTTAAACTTTTGTGTTTTTATGTGTAGTGTTTAAACAATTATATGTAATAATGTTTAATTTTTTACAACAATAGTCGCTCCAAACGCAAAAATGTCAGTTAATTATGGTTTTAGGTGCTATTTTGTCTTAAATAAAGTTTAACATTAAAAAATGGTATGACAAAAAGTTTGTAAAAAGTTAGAAAAAAAGTTAAACAAAAACTTGATAGTTTGATTTTAATGCTTAACTTTGTTTAACAATTCCAAGGGATTGAAAAAATAGGCTTTACTAAATTAATAGTAAAGCCTGACAAATAAGAGTTTAAATTAATAAACCCGTTAGAGATGACAAATATAAAAAATTCAACCATGGAAATCAAGTCACTTGCATTGAAAAATGATAAGCATCTAGGGGTGCTTCGGGACCAAATGGAGTTAAACAATGATACAATTGTCGTTAAACAGTATGCTTACATAGATTATGATGTTGTCGGCGGTGGTGCTATTTTTTTCTTCGTCCCCTTTGAGAAATGGAAAAATGATGATTGGGACGAAAAAGTCGATTTGAAAGAGATTTTTATCGAGTTCGAAAAGCAAGTGATTGGTAATAGTGAATTTGATATTTCTAAAGGTGTTTTGATAAGGGAAAATTGCGAATTGATCGATAACAGCCATGAGGCATTTAGATTGGATGAAGCGCTACAAGAAGCAGAGTATAAAGCAATCGAATATATTATTGACAGGGGTTAGAGCCTGTTTAAAATTGACAAATAAGAGTAATTAAATAATAAAAACAGAAATGAGAAATCAACAGATTCAAAAACTAGCGTTGGTGCTAGCTGACCTTTCGGATATAGGTCACATTAATTCTACGATGAGTTTTGTAAATCTATCTGGTCGTAATTATGTAAATGTCATGGTCGGTGACAGCAATTTCATGATTCAAGGTGATACTGTGCAGGTTTTCGCACCTCCTGCAGAAGTTTCCTTTAGTAAGTTCTTAAATCTTCTAATGTCTGTTACAGATGGGAATTAGAATTCAAAAATCACTGTGGCCGCTAGAGCGCGATCCGGGTAATCCCATGGAGGGATTTAATGAGTGGCATTCATATATTAGAAATGAGCTCAAAAAAACCAAAGTCATCCATATTAACCCAGTGCTTGAAGGACAAATATCGGATGCAAGAGGCAAACTGAATACATTATTAATGGCTAAAAAAATATTGAGAGATGGAAGCAATTGAAATTCATAAGATGCTTTTAGAACCTATAGATTACAAGTTCAGAATTCAATCAATAGGGTTTGGGAAAGCTACTGTAGTGGCATATATTGATGCTCGGCAGTTACAAGATAGGCTAGATGAAGTCGTTGGTTTTCAGAACTGGCAAGTTGCTTATAAAGAGATTAAAGGTAACCTTTTTGCTGGCATAGCTATTAAGATCGAGGATGAATGGGTTTGGAAATACGATTGTGGCACGGAAAGCAATGTAGAAAAGGAGAAAGGTGAAGCGTCAGACAGTTTTAAACGTGCCGGTGTTATGTGGGGTGTAGGACGATTTTTATATTCTTTGCCAATTCTCACATTAAATACCAAGGAACATATTACAAAAGGGGGCAAAAAGAAAGACTATCCAGTAAACGATAAGGGCGAAATTCTTTGGAATGCTGATGATCTTAACTCATTCTGCAAAATTCTGAGTAAGCGAGGATCTAAAGGTTTCGAAAGTAAAACTTTAAAATCCGTTGATGATGCCATTGCTGAAATGCAAAAAGCTAATAATGTTAATCAACTTACAGCAATTTTCAATGCAAATCAGCATTTGCAGCAAGTAAAGCAGTTTTTGGATGCACTAACCGCCAGGAAAGAGGAAATAAAACTAAAAGTAGCATGATGAACAAATCGTTATTTCATATAAACCAAGAGTATTTACAGCTCGCCGAGATCCTAGAGGATAATGGCGGCGAGCTAACGGATGAAATCGAAAAGCAGCTTACTATAAACAAGAGTGAGCTTGAAGTAAAAGGGGTTAATTACGCGTATGTAATAAAGAAAATGCTTTACGATGCAGAATTGTGCGATAAAGAAATAGATCGCTTAACAAAGCTTAAAAAGAGCAAACAAGGCACCGTTGATCGTCTTAAAAATTCTATTCTAAATGCGATGAATATTTACGGAATTACAAAGATCGAAGGGGAAACAATCAAGATTTCCCTTCGAAATAATACTTCAGCACTATCGATTAGCGACGAGAAGTTGATTCCGCGAAAGTTTATGGTCAAAAAGGTCGAAGTACAGCCGGATAAAAAAGCGATCAAGGAAGCCTTGAACAATGGGGCTAAAGTTAAAGGAGCAGAGTTAAAAGAATCGAAATCATTATTAATTAAGTAAATACAGCAAAATGAGTAAAGGATTAGCAAAAATCGCGTTAGAAAAAGGTTTGGTACCAACAAGTGCATTAGTCCATGAATTAGGAGTAACTAAAGAGGCCATTTTCTACTATCGTGAAAAGAATCTCATTCCCTTCGTTCAGGTCGGTAAGAGATATTTTTACGATCTGAAAAAAGTGTTGGAAGCTTTGGGGCAATAATTATGGAGTTAAGAAAAAATATAAAAGGATTTGAACATTATGAAATTTCAAATCTAGGAAATGTATATAATCGAAAAGGGGAGAAAATGTGTTTGAATAAGACTAATTCAGGATTTTTTAATCCACCTCAGAGATAAAGGTAAAAGAAAAGCCTTTCTGGTTCATAGATTAGTTGCTATTCATTTCATTGAGAATCTTGATAACAAACCTCATGTTAATCACATAGATGGTTGTAAAATTAACAATTATGTTAATAATTTAGAATGGGTAACGCCCACTGAGAACATGAAGCATGCTGTCAAAAAAGGGTTGGTTGTGAGAGGTGAAAAATACGTTAATAATATGCGAAATATTGGCATGGCTTTTAGAGAAATAAATTCTCAACGACTAAGGGAGTTCGCGAAAAACACTAGCAAACCTGTTCTGAAACTTGATTTGGAAGGTAATATTTTAGAAGAATATGCTTCTGCAAAGGAAGCTAGAAGGGAAAATCCAAGATCTTTTGGTATAACAAAAGTTTTAACAGGAAAACAGTTTACAACTGGAGGCTTTAAATACATTCATAAAGAGAAATATTATGAAAATTATCCATTACGGCAAGGTTAAGGATGGTGTATTGATATTAAATAATCCTACAACCTTTAAGTTAGATATAAGAAGTATAGGTGAAAAGGATGTCGAGATTACTATTTGTAAAAGGAGTAGGAAAAGGAGTAATCAGCAGAATAAATACTATTGGTCTGTAATTATTCCGATAGTAAAACAGGGTTTGATTGATGCCGGATATTCTCGTGAAAAAATAAATAACAGTGAGGTTATTCACGAACTATTGAAAAGTATGTTTTGCCCGAAAGAGGAGCTAATAAATGAAGATACCGGGGAAATACTGGTTCTTCCACCAACGACAACGTCTAATTCTACGTCTCAGATGATGGATTATTTCGAAGATATAAAGCGGTGGTGTGCTGAGAATATAGGGGTTTACATTCCTGATCCGAACGAACAAACCTCTTTGTTTGCTGAATAATATGTGAAAATAACATAAAATACATAAATCATGGAGTATACAATGGAAGAAATGCCTCTGGCAATTGGGATGATTTTCTCTGAGCTTCGCGAGGTGAAAAAGGAGTTGGAGCTTTTAAAAAATCAAAAAGAGCCATCTACCAGGTTGCTTTCAACAAAAGAGATAGCAGCCGAATTGGGAGTTTCTCAATGGAAGATAAGGGAGATGACAGCTGAAAAGACAATTCCCCATAAAAGAGCAGGGGCTAAATATCTGTATAGTCTCAATGAAGTTTTGAAATCAATAAACGTAAGTAAAAGACGATGAATAAATCAATTTTAATAGGACGGATTGGGAAAGATCCTGAAACACGCAACTTTGAAAATGGTAGTGTAACCACATTTTCTTTAGCTACCAGTGAGACATATAAAGATAGGTCCGGTAATAGGCAGGAGAAAACAGAGTGGCACAATATATCTTTTTGGGGCAAACAGGGAGAGATTGTTGCGAAGTATTTCAAGAAAGGTGATTCCATCCTTGTCGAGGGGAAAATTGCATATCGGGAATATGAGAAGGATGGTCGAAGATGTTTTATTACAGAGATTCAATGTTCCTCCTTTGAATTTTTGCCGAAGAGTGGTGCAAATAGTGGTTCAAATAGATCCCCGGAAATTGAGACTGCAGACGATGATGACTTACCTTTTTAATGTTGGTTAAGTGACGTTTATTGCTGCTATTTTTTAATTGTAATAGCAGCTTTTAAACCTTTTTTGGAACAAAAAACATAAGCATTTTATCCAAAGTGTGCAAAGAACAAGATTTAATAAAATTATATGGAACATCATTTTGATATAGAGGTAGCCAAAAAATTTGGCGTCCATGCGGCAGTGATTTATAAAAATATACAACATTGGTGTTTGAAGAACAGATCGAACGAGAAGCATTTTTATAACGGGGAATATTGGACATACAACTCCGTCAAAGCTTTTAACGATCTGTTTCCATATCTTACAGAAAGCCAAATCAGAACCGCGATAAATAAGCTTGTTGAGAAAGGCTGGATTGGAGTTGGGAATTATAACAGCTCGAGTTACGATAGAACAAAATGGTATTGTGATTTGCGAAAACTCCATTTGTCAATAAACGCAAATGGAAATGAGATTAATCACGAACCAATACCATATAATAAACCATATAGTAATACAGATAAAAAAACAGCAGATAGTAATGTGTCGATGAGATCGACTTTTCAACAAAATAATTTTGAAAAATCAAATTTTGATGAAGTAGATCCCAATAAAGTAAATGGCCAAACTTTTAAAACAGAAAAAAGTTGCGCGAAAAAAGATAAAGAATTTGGGAAAAGAGAGTTCAGGCAAACACTACTTGATTTAGGTATAAATGCGCAATATGTTGATGACTGGATTTCTGTTCGGACGTCAAAAAAAGCTGTTTTTACCGCGACTGCATTACAGCTCATTTTGGATGAATGCAAGAAACATAATTTTCCGATTGAGGAGGCGATTAAAATGTGTGCCGGCAAAGGTTGGCAAACTTTCAAATATCAGTGGTATTTAAACGAAAATAAAGATGGGACAAATAAACCAGTTACAGCAGGTCAGGACAGACAACAGCGGATTGATGGTGTCAAAAGAATGGGCAGTTTGGCACGACAAATTATCAACGATGCAATTAGTAACGCATCAGCAAGCGATAAATAGCGGATTACCGACCATACGTAAGCTTGGAGAAGAAAGTAAAATCGTTCTATCTGCTTACATTACAGAGTTTATTGAAGATGCCTTATCTTTTCTCAATTTGGGTAAAACTATGAGTGATGTTCAAATAGCTCAAACTGTCACTTATTTGATCGAAGATTATCCAAATGTAAATTTGGCCGATTTGAAACTTTTCTTCAATCGATTCAAAAAAGGAGTATATGGGAAGTTTTTTGATCGAATAGACGGGCAGGTGATCATAGAAGCTTTCACAAATTACAATAGCGAAAGGATGGATCTTTTCGAGCAACAAAACCAAAGGGATCATTACAAATCCAAAAGGGATGAAAGAAATAACGTATCTCTTTTTGTTGGCGCTCATCCGGATGTCATTAAGGTCCTTAAAAGCGCTGTAGGAGAAAAGAAGCTGTTTGCCCCTGAGTCTCCAAAGCCTAGGGTCAAAACTGAAGCTGAGGTATTTCATCAACGAGCATTGAGGCAATTTGATAATCTTTTCAGAAAATTCGGGGAGCAAGTTTCTTCAGTGCGATTTTTGGTATTTGGGAAAGAACGTTATACCCTTGATAAATTCATTGAGCGGAAAATTTACAATCTGATAAATTCTCAGGCATACGAATAGGGAGATATTTTGTTTGGAATTTATTAAACAATAAATCGTTTTTATTTGCATAATTGTTTAACATTGTTTAATTTTGATTTATCCTTTACAATTAACTTGGTAGTTCATGGAGAACAACGCTTTATCAAATGATTTGAGTCTCGACAGTCAAAAAGATTCAATTTTAAGTTACTTACAAACTGGCAGAAGTTTGTCACCACTTGAAGCTCTTAACATGTTCAACTGTCTACGCTTGGGAGCGCGAATATCCGATTTGCGGAAAGAAGGTTATAATATAGAAACCACCTACAACAAAACAGGTAAGAGATACGCAAAATACATTTTAAAACACTAAATAATGGAAGTAGTCTTTGATAAAAAACGAGTTGAGTCGGATCGAAAAGCATTAAGCGTAAGTAAATACAGCGGGCTTATAAAAAACATGTTGCCTGGCGAACGAGGTTTATCTAATTTGGCATTAGGAACCCGTTTGATCAATTCGGCCATCCTATTTGAGGAGAATGTTCGCAGTTTTAGTTCGTTCACTACCATAGGGATAAAAACAGCATCGTATGGAGGTGTTTCCACTCCAAGGCCTATAGACCTTAAAGAGTTTATGAAAAAGAAATTAGCCATTATAGCTGCCGAGATGGAAGAATTGAATTCTGTACTTGAGCAAACTTTGGTTAAGGGTAAAGGCAAGTCTGAGGTAATCGACATGGCCTATGCAAATATTGCTGCAATCAATCAGTTAGTCTGCCTCTCTGGAAAAGATCAAGATGAAATTTCCCAGCAAATTAATGACCGTTTTAAAACTCTTTTTGTAAAATAATATGTTAAAATCACATGTTTTACATAATTCTACCATTAAGGTTAAAACAGGGATATGTCCAACTTGTGATAACGGGAAGAGCGTACCGCTTATTGGAGGATTTTGTTCTTCTCACTACTGGCAAAGTAGATCAAAATCACCCAAAAAGGCGAAGCAAAAGCCTATTCTTCGGGTGAGTGCCAAACGATCCAGGAAAAACGTTCTATACCTCAAAGCGAAATTGGAGTATTTAAATGAAAATCCTGATTGTAAGTGTTGTGGCGCCAGTGCTACCGATGTTCATCACGCAAAGGGCCGTATTGGCTCCTTATTGATTGATAAAAGATATTTCGTGGCCTTATGCCGCTGTTGCCATAATCGAGTCGAGGAGAATCCAATTTGGGCTAAAGAGCATGGTTATTCAAAAAGTAGATTGAATGTATAAAGATAAAATCACAATTGGAATAGATCCTGATGTTGATAAATCGGGATACGCAGTATATTCTTGGCAAATCGATGCACTTAAGATTTTCCAATATGATTTATCCGATTTGTTCATTCAGCTCCTCCGACAAAAAATGATCTGCAGCTCGATAAATAGTGAGCTAATTGTTCGTCTTGAATCAGGACATATTGTCAAGAAAACATGGGGGAGGAGGACTGTAGGAGCTGTCAAGGATGTTGGAAGAAATAACGAAATCGGTGCCCAAATTGAAAGATTTTTGATAAAAAATGACATTAAACATCAACTGGTAAAACCTTGTGGATTGAGTTCTTATACACATGAAATGTTCTGCAAGATTACCAAATGGGATATTAAAAAGCTTACAAACCCCGAAAAGCGAGTGGCTGGATTACTCGCTTATAAACACTAATCAAAATGGAAAAGCGATACACATCATTTGCCCTGGCATATTTGAAAGAAAACCACTTTAATATCTTCAAAGAAATTGAGAAGGCATACATACCAGAACTGTCGGAAATTCAACGTATCGCCGACCGGTACTGTGACTATATGGGAATTTCTATAGAAGACCTTCGCAATGTCCGCTATGGTAAGATGCTTAACTTAAGATATAAACTAATTGGCGCCATATTATGGCTTTATCAGCCAGGTAAAATAAATTGTAAAGAAAGGTTAGATATTACTCTAGCAACAGAACTTAAACAATTGTTAGAACTAAACACCCCAAATTTAAACACAGCCGTTAAATGTGCTGTAAATCTTTTCTATTATACTGAATTTAAAGTAGATGTGATCCAATTCTGCAACAATTATCGACTGATAAAATAGCTGTTGTTTGATAAATGTTTAAAAAATGTTTGATTTTTCTTTGATATTAATTTAATACTATTTAACTTTGTTTAACAAATAAGAGGAAAACAGTATTAATAAACACAAAGTTAGAGAACATGAAAACTTTATTATTCACTATTGCCCATCGGGTAAAATCAAGTTTTGCAACCTTTTCAGAAGCATTGAAATATGCCTGGAAAATCATCAAGCTTAAATCTAAGCTTTCAAAAGAGATAGTTTCATTCAAATACAAAAAGGTAGATGGATCTATCCGGTCGGCTGTTGGTACACTTAAAAGTGATATGCTACCGAATGGGAAGGGTAAATCATCTAGTCCAAGTGTAATGACCTACTTCGATGTTGAAGTAAACGATTACAGATGTTGTAAGATCGAAAACCTAATTTTTTAACCCTCTGTTATTATGAAATTCAAAGGAACAAAAGGACAGCATAAAAAGGTATATCAAGGTGATATATGTATCGGGATTGGTGTTGAGACATCGCCAAACTATTTTGAAATGACAGCACATTCAATATTGCCCGATTGTGAAGATATGTCTGACAAGGAAGTAGACAAGTACATACGCACTTTAGAGGCTGACATGACACTTTATAGTAACGCCCCTGAGATGCTTGAAATGCTTAAACATGTATTGGTACTCGCCCAGTGTGGTAATATCGTAGATGCCTACAAAATTGAGGAATTGATTGAATCAGCTACTAAAATCTAAATAGAGATGGAATTTAAAGGAACAAAAGGAAAGTTCAGTTTCGAAATTGACGAATTCCATGATCTAGCTACTATTGAAAGTAATTTGGTTAAAAATGGGCCTATTTGTGAAGTACGAATAACAGATAGCAATCTATCAGAAGTGCCATATGATTTCAATCTTATGGCTCATAGTAAAGAAATGCTTGAGATGTTGAAAATATTAATACAAGATATTGAAGATGGAGGCAATTACTCTCGGCAAACAGGCTACGATTTAGAGGAAGCTAAAAAATTAATCGAATCAGCCACAACAATCTAATTTGAAATGGAAATTAAAGCAAAATTAATCACTATACTCAATCGCTTAAAGAACTTCGTCATACCTGACATAGAAAGCGAATACGTAGGCTACGAAAAAGGCTACACAGACGGCTTTGAATATGCTACTAAGCTTTTCGATGTGGCTATTCAAAAAGAATTTGGTAAGTACGTCCAGATTGAAGAAAACAAGTTGATAATCATTCGCGAGAAAGATAAAGAGATCGCGCAATTGACCGGGTTTTTATTGAGTAAGCAAAGATATATTGATCATCTTGAAACGATCTTAGAAAACGCTTCATTTAAGGGGCTGAGCGCGTCTAAAATGAAAAAGGTTATCTATCTAATCGCTCATGCTTCAGGTAGGTCGTACGAAACCGTTAGAGGTCAATTGTCGGATATTTTAGAGGGAAAGGTCGTGAAAAATGGATAAGTTAAAATTAGAACATCTAGCGCCATATTTGCCTTATGGGTTAAAAGCTGAAATGTTAGACTACAAATCTGATTATGTAGGCAA
The DNA here is from genome assembly GCA_031253985.1 of Sphingobacterium sp. Taxonomy (GTDB): domain Bacteria; phylum Bacteroidota; class Bacteroidia; order Sphingobacteriales; family Sphingobacteriaceae; genus Sphingobacterium. The sequence continues at coordinate 67,211 of JAIRVH010000214.1, read as the reverse complement.
ACAATATGATGAAATTGTAGGATTTCACCAATGGGATAAAAACTGTTTATATTGGTCAACACTAACAATAGGCGGAAGCAAACCAAACATTGAGCGAATAAAACCAATCCTTCGCCCTCTATCCGACCTAACTAAAGAGATAGAGCATAAAGGGAAAAAATTCATACCACTTCACATTATAAATGGTTTTGGTAAAAATTCCGAGAGTATCTGCGACAGATGGATAGAGCCAAATTTAACAACACAAGGTGGCGGATCTTGGGAAGGTGGCATTGAAGACGATATTGATACATTTCAATTCTATTGGCTTCATGTAAAGCTATTGTCTTGGCACTTCGACGTGTTCGGACTAATCGAAAAAGGACTTGCAATTGATATGAATCAAATTGATAACTTACTATTATCAAGCAATTAGAGTAACTTAAAAAGCATTAAAATTAGACTATTATTTACATTTGAAGGGTAGGGTAATGCCTGCCTTTCTATCAAAAAATTGATTATGAAAGTATTAACATTAAGCATCAAACAAGAGTTCTTTGACCAGATCAAAGCAGGTACTAAGACATTCGAAGAACGTGAAATCAGGCCTAATAACGTAACCAAATATTGCGTTTTAGATGATGAGGGGTATGTGGATGAGGTGGACGGCAAACCGATCACGGTAAAGTATGATGCTATCAAGTTTTTGACCGGGGCATATAAGGGTAAACGCCCAAGCATGCTAGTTGAGGTAAAAGATGAGTCGGTTATCATATTGACTGATGAAGAAGGTAACGACATTATTTACCTGGATAAAGGGGAAGAATATATTGCATCGATCATTAGATACGAGTTGGGTGAAATATTAGAACAATAAAATTGCAATTATGAGAAATCGGATCAACAGAAATACCGGTATTTCAAGTAACGTCAACGGTGCCCGTAATATTTACACGGTAGCCCGTCGGGGTCGAAATGCAGGTAGTACTGCACAGCAGTACGGTAATCGTAGGCAGCGTTATGGTGACATGCGCAGAGCATTTGGAATGGCAGGTGGATAAGCTAAACCATACAAGAGAAGTAATTAACCTTATTAGTCAAAAAACTGATAGGGTTATACTTTTTTATAGTGGGGGTAAGGACTCTATTATGTTGCTTAACCAAGTGGCACCAAAATTCAAAGACGTCGTATTGGTTTTCATGTATTTGGTGCCGAACCTTAGACACGTCGATATTTATTTGAAAGATGCCTTGAACAGGTACCCAAATGTAAAGCTGATCCAAAAGCCGCACTGGATATTGACATATATCCGTAAGTCAGGGAATTATTGTATTGCTGATCCTAAGGTAAAGCTAAAGAAGCTGAAGGATGTCGATGACGAGGTAAGAGAGGAAACGGGTATTGAGTATTCAATCTTCGGTATGAAGAAAGCAGATAGCCTCAACCGCCGGTTAATGCTGCAGGGGTACGACATGGAAGCAATCAACGAGAAGACTAATCGCGTATATCCTCTATCCCTCTGGACCAATAAGGAGGTATTGCGTTTCATTCGAGACAACAATCTTCCAAAGCCCATTGCATATAACAAGAAAGCAAGTTCAGGCGTAATGCTTGAAAAAGATTGCTTTGAATATCTGCAAAAGAATTACCCGGATGATTTGGAGAAGATCTATGAGGCCTTTCCCATGAGTAGAGTCATTTTATTTGGCAAATAACATGTGATTTTAACATTATTTACATAGTGAGTAAAAGCAAATTTATAACATCAGAATCCATAGAGATAAATCGTTCGCAGATAGAGCCAGCGAAGTATAATCCCCGTAAGATATCCGAGGAGGCAAAGAAGAAGCTAAAGGCCAATATCAAGCGAATGGGAGTGATGGGGGGTATTGTTTGGAATAAGCGGTCTGGCCGCCTTGTTGGAGGTCATCAAAAACTAATGATTCTCGATGAGCTGCAGAAGTATGACCGAGAAACTAACGAGAACGATTACACCATACGTGTAGAAGCTGTTGATCTAACGGACCAGGAGGAGATCGAACAAAACATTTTCCTCAACAACAAGAATGCCCAAGGGGAGTTCGACAATGACATCCTTTCAACTCTATTGAACGATATTGAAGTAAAGAATACCGGGTTAGATGACTTTGATCTTAATCTCTTAGGATTTGAGTTGCCAAGCTTCGAAATTGATGAGGTAGAACCGGAACCATTAGAGGAAATCAAACCAAAATCCAAAGAGGAGAAAAAGGAAGACATCAAGGCCAAGAAAGAGGCGTCAACAGAAAAGGCGGTAAACACTGCCCGGGAAGGCAATACCTATGTTATGCTTTCATTCAATGATTACCAGGGGAAAGAGGAGTTCATGAAACGGTTCGATTTAGACTCGAATGCTAATGTTATAAGTGGCGATGACTTCGCTGAACAAATAGAAAGGATATACTAAACAACATAAGAGATGGAATTAAACTTAACAATAATTTGGGTAGTATTATCAATACTATATCTTATTCAGGTGGTGATTGTTTTGAGAGAGCTTAATGAGGGTGAATACTCAAAGAAGATGAATGTGATAATTGACCTAATACCATTTTCATGGATAGTTTTCCTCCTAAAGGAAATTATCGGATTTATTTATGAGATAACGCTTGAAAACGCATTGTACGAATTTAAGAAATTAAAATAGAAGGTATGAAAGAGATCGAATTGCCAATACTTTGGATGGATGAGAAAGATTGCCAATTAGAGGGACTAGGTATCAAACCATCACAGGACTACGATAGAACTCAAAACATGACTTTCTATCACATCAATGCGATAAGCCCGCATTTCGAAAATGGACTAAGCTTGACAATCATTCATTCGAACAATGATGAATTTGTTTCAACAATTCCCTATGAGGAAGTAAAGAAAAGATTAAAGGAGGTTTACTAATGAAAAAGATCGCGGTAATTGGAAGCAATAGTTTGTTCAAAATATTCGAATCATCACTGGACAAGGGGCACAACTTTATTCACATAGATAGAGTAGATAAATTACAATGTTTGGAGTTTAGTGCATGTGTAAAGCTTGTAGACTGGAATGATAGTTTTGGAATAGGGAAGGCTCTTTATGATTTGGTATTAACAAGAATTAGATAGGAGGCATCAATGGCAAAACCAAAACATGATTACGATAGTGAAGATTTCCTTAATAGATTAGAGGAGTTGGCACGTAAAGGTTATGCTGACAAAGAGATCGCATACGAAATCAATATTACGCCAACTTATTTTAGTGATTTAAAAAGAGACAGTGTAGTTATTTCCGAAGCCCTAGCGCGCGGAAGAGCTAAGGTCAACAATATTGTGCGTCAACGGCTCCTTGCTGTTGGCTTAGGTGGCCTTAAGACAAAACGCACCTCCAAACGTAAAGGAATGCTTGAAGGAGACGATGAGGTCATGTACGAAGAAGAAACCGAGTTACCTCCCAACCCAAATGTTTTGATGACCTGGCTTTTCAATCACGATGAGGAATGGAGGAAAGCGACGATTGACGGGAAACGCCTGGATATTACATCCGATGGAAAAGAGATCAATGCTAACCCGTTAGTGTTTGTCTCCGCAAGTGAATTGTCAGAAGATCAGTTACAAGGATTGATTAAGGCGCAGATAGGAGAGGATATAAATGCCGATAGCAGTAACGACACAGGTTCATGATGAGCTGGTAGCAGCTTACAACCAAAGAAAGTATAATGTCTTCGTTATGGAGGGAAGTTCGCGGAGCTCCAAAACGTATAGCATTATCCAGTTTCTTATCAAGTACGCAACACTGAACAGGGGAACCCGACGACGTGTTGCTATCTGTCGTTTAAAAGGTACATGGCTAACGGCAACTGTTCTCCATGATTTTATAAATGTATTATCTGCCTATGGTCTATACAACAAAAGGGATCATAATAAGACCAGTAAGATTTATACGCTCTTTGATACCGAGTTTTGGTTTATGGGACTAGATGACCCGCAAAAAGTTCACGGTTTTGAATCAGACATCTTTTGGATTAATGAAGGGATCGAGGCAGGGTATGACGATTATGCTCAATTGATGCAGCGCTGTAAAGGTTTTGCCATCATCGATTATAACCCATCGGAGACTGAGCACTGGATTTATGACCGTATTTTGAAACGGCCTACTACATGGTACAGTCATAGTACTTTCCGTAAGAATCAGTTTATCTCTCCGAATGCCAAAGCACAGATCTTGTCGTATGAACCGACCGAGGAAAATTTTATCGCCGGTACTGCGGACGAAAGAAAGTGGAAAATTTACGGACTTGGCCAACGTGCAAGCTTAGAAGGAATAGTATTTGAGCAGGGCAAACATTGGGAGATGATCAAAGAAATTCCAGATTGGGCCAAAAAGAATCACCGCTTCGGTTTGGATTTTGGATATACCAATGATCCGACGGCAATTGATGAGGCGTATTGGGGAGAAGGTAATGGCAATATTCGTTTCATCAATGAGATATGCCACCAAACAAATACCATCAATCCTGAGATCGCGACAATAATCAAATTGAATGGTCTCGGCCGCGTCAAAGGCTATGCGGACAGTGCGGAGCCTAAGAGTATTGATGAAATTAATTTGATGGGGGTAAATCTTCATCCAACACAGAAGTTCCAAGGTAGTATCGTTGTCGGTATTGACATTTTGAAACGACAAAAGCTATATGTCACCGAAAGGAGCATAAACACTATCAAAGAACTCAAAATGTACACCTGGGCACAGGATAAAAACGGTGTTTGGCTTAATCAGCCTGTCGCCGGTAATGACCACCATATTGATGAGATCAGATACATAGGTTTGGCAGAATGGGGCCAAGAAATGACACCAGAAGTACGAGAAAAAACAGCAAAAGCAATGTCAAGTTTACGGCGTGGCGGACGAAGAAATATAAGGAGATCGGCATAATGACAATAGAAGAGCTAAATAAAAAGGACAACTTCAAAGAGGCAAAGCAGTACTTTGAAAAGAACGAGCGCATCGTCGAATACAATAAGAAGAAGTATAAAATTGAGGAGATTCTAAAAGAATATGATCCTCTTCAACATAAAGTAACAGACAGGCGCTTTAGGCCCGATAAGATCCTCTCAGAAGATGGCGAACAGTTTGTCAATGCTATAAATTACGAGGAAGCTGAAATGGCTGCACGCAATGGTGTACAAACCTCAACAGATTATTCGCTCGCATTAGTCAACCGTCTCCCTCTTCCGGTCCAACAAAGGATCGTTCTCGTTGCTGCTACTTTTCTCGTCGGCGAAAGAATCAATATTGAATCCAATGCAGAGGGGAAAGGAAAGGATTTAGAGCGCTCTTGCCGCAAAGTATGGGACGACAATAAGCTTGACTATGAATCGAAGAACATAGCCGAGCTAATGATGTCTGAGACGCATTGCGCTGAGCTTTGGTACGATTACATCGATACCGAATATTGGAAAGGTACAATACTGGAAGCTTCAACAAAGAAAATCGGTGTGATGATACTTGCTGAAAGCAAGGGAGACAAACTCTATCCCATATTCGACGAATATCAAGATTTGGTCGCGTTTGGTCGCGGATATAAGGTTAAGGTCGATCACAAAGAGGTTGAGCATTTCGACTACTACACTAAAGATGTCATTATCAAAGGCGTGATGGAGGGCAACGAATGGAAAACGACACAGCAAAAGAACCCATACGGTGCTATTCCTGTCGTCTACTATTCCCAAGATCGACCAGAGTGGGCCAATGTCCAACCATTGATCGAAAGAAAGGAGACACGATTCTCGGACTTTGCTGATACCAACGATTATTTTGCTGACCCTGCCCTTGTCGCTGAGGGAGAAGTCGAAAACCTTCCTTCAAAAGGTGAGGTGGGCAAACAGTTCCAAGTGAGGAATGGTGGTAAGATCAACTATCTTACTTGGGATAGCGCTCCCGAGTCTACCAAGATGGAATTTGAAATGTTGGATCAAGAGATATTCGCGAACACGCACACACCAGACATCTCATTTGGTACAATGAAAACTTTGCTAGGTAATCTATCTGGTATAGCGCTTAAGCTTCTTTTCATGGATGCCCAGATCAAAGCGAGCAAAAAGCAGGAGTATTTTGGCAAGTGTATTCAGCGACGTTTGAATCTTATCAAGAAGATCGTAATGTCTTTGTCGCCAATGGAGTTTGTGAACGTCGTAATTGAACTTAAGCCGATTTTCAAAAGCTTTATGCCTGTTAACGAAGTTGAATATAATAGCATGCTGATAAATGCTTTCAATGCTGGTATGATCTCCAGGAAGACCATGATTGAAATGTCAACTTTGGTTAGGAATGCTGAGGAAGAATTAAAGGAGGTTTTAAAGGATCTTGAAGAAAAAGAGAAAAATATTAAACAAAATAATGTGAATTTAACATAATCTACATATTTTAGAGTTCCAATACGATATGTGTTATTTTTTTGTGTTTAGGCCGTCTACAGTAATTTAGACGGCCTTTTTCTTATCATAAAAACAAAAAGTTAGAAAAAAGTTTGATTTATATTTTGAAATATGGTTAACAGTGTTTAACTTTGTGTAACAAAAGCAAAAAGATGTATGCCCAATAGCGAGAAGCAAACGACACGTAGTCGGTTGGGAAGCCGAAAGGCTAAAATATAGGCCGTATGGTGTGTAAAGAGATTTTGCAACGGGTCGGGATACCACATGAAACAAAGGTCTTAAAATGACAGCTCGGAAAGACGAGCAAAAGGTCTATTGGCTCAGTTGGTTAGAGTGCTCGGTTGTCAGCCGAGAGATCACGGGTTCGAATCCCGTATAGACCGCGAAAGATTGTTCTTTGAAAATATAAATAAAGTAGGCTAATCACTGCACTGGCGCGACTTGGGATGTAAATGCAGTATGGATGTGTTAATGTATCCGCCCCCACAGTGTAATCTCACAAATGTTCGTGATTGGTCTACTTTGAAAATATAACCTATCTAACTAAGGATAGACAACTGTATTTGCAAAGCTGTACCTACTAAAGTACCCCTTAGCAATAGTCATTCAAGGGGATAAGAGACTGTAGGGTAAAAGTGACTATACAGTATCACATGCCAAGTGGTAGTCTGTTACTGGTATATGTAGAGTGTTCGATTCGCTACTGTATAAACAGTCCTATGGTTAGGTAATGCATATTTCCTTTGGCAAGGATTAGATAGGTTAAAAACATAAAGCAAGGTGGCGCAAACCAAACGCATGTCACGATGTGAGAAGCTGTCACAAAAGGCAGTACACGTATTGAAATTGACGAGAACCAACAACTGCAAACCTGAAGGTGCGCGTGTGAAGCTAATCAATAGAAAGTAGGTGAACGGTACTTGTAGGTAACCAATCCTGCCCTTGCTTTTAAATTGGAGGTGTGGCGGAAGGGGCTGGCGGTTCGTCGGCCGTGGTAGACGCAAAGATGTTGTGAGTTGGTAGGTAATAACTACTTGGATGGTGTCCACACTAGAACTCTCGTACAGGTTCGAATCCTGCTGCCTCCACAAATACTTTTCATAATTTAGGTTTATAATTGGTTGTACCGTGGGGTTGTCTCCCAAACACTCCACGGTTTTTTTGATTTTATTTTCATAAGTGGAAATATATCTCTAAATTGTATGATATTATTTAATCTATTATTTATGGCATTATACTTTACAGTGAAGTCTTCAAGACAAGCAGCTATCTCAAATATTTATGCGATTGCTGCAATTCAATCAATTGAGAATGAAACCGATGGTGGAGAGCATTTTTCAATTATCACATTGAACAGTGGTAAACAATTGAATATTGCGGAACCAGTTAACCAAGTTCTTGAATTAATACAAAACACGGGAAACGAGGGGTTGGTAGAACTTATTGAGTTTATTTCCGAAGGGTTCGAACGACCAGAGTTTGGATGGGAGCCTCACGAGGCTTAAAATTAAAAATGCTTTCTAGATCCCCCAACATTCATGTGGTGCTTGGGGGATTTCGCATTTTTTTACTAGCTTATTAAATTATGGAAGTAGGGTACATCGAAAATATTTGTAAAGTGGTGGAGCTTTTTGTTGACAAATCAACAGGAATATCGCATCGACATAATGTAGGTTCAATTTCGAGAAGATTAAATGGCAATCCTGATTATTTGCCAATATCTAGTATTTTGTTGGAGTTGAAAGGCCATGGTTTGCTGGAAAGCGATTCCCATGTGGTCCTGAGTGAGAGAATTTTCTTCATTACCTCTAAAGGGTATTATTACGTTACAAATGGGGGGATAAAGAAATTCTATGACGAACTAGAGCTAAAAGAAGGATTAGAGTTGAAAATACTTCAACAAACAAATCAGAGCTTTAAATTAAACACGATACAATTTATTATTACCGCAGTTCTTGCTGTAGGGACGATTGGGAGTCTATTCATCCAATGGCGAACATTTGAAATGGAAAAAATAAAAACTGAACTGGAGATAAGAGATATAAAGTCAAGAATAGACTCTATTCAAAAGCCTATTATAAAGATCAATAAAAGATAAAAAAAGATACAAAAAGCTTTGAAAAATCAAAACATTTTGTATCTTTGTGTATGGTTAAATTGTTAATCAAAATCAAGGGCTTTAGCTTGAAAGTGACGATTTCAAGCAGAGCGGTGAAGAGAGTCCTTAAGTGGATAATCTTCTAAAAAAGCCTTGGGGGAACTAGGTTTCCCCAACCTTGGTTTGATAACGTTATTACAAAGATATGAAAAAATTGTTTGAGATGTTTAGACGATTGAAAGCTGGGGAGGAATTTGAATTTGAGCTCACTTTGGAGTGGTATGATTTGTTAGCGATTTCCTTTGTTGTTTTGGGAGGAATTGCTAGTTTTATTTTATGGAAGTAAAAGGAACTAAAGAGGCATTTGTCCAAATGTTATCGGAGCGAGGTGTTTACAAGAAATTGGGCGTTGATCGATCGACGGTAGCAAACTGGAAAACCTATCTTAAAGAGGGACGTTCAATTTCCTTAGATAAGATGGAAGAAATGCTTTTGAAGTACGGGGCAAGTGTTGTCCAGGAGAAGGTTTGGGAAGTTTAAAATTTGAATTATGATTAGACCATCAGAATTAAGAATAGGTAATTGGGTTAACTATAATGGTTATTACAGGCAAATTGTTAGTCTAAATTTAGGCACAGAAGTAAATGCTGATCCTATACCATTGAGTGAAGAAATATTGTTAAAATCTGGGTTCTCAAAATGTGACAGTAAGTTTCTAGACAAACCTCAAATATTAACAATTCAAATTTCAAATAATGAAACGTTGGATTACGAAGATGGCGAGTTTTTTATCGCAAATTCAGGATCTCATCGAGTCGTTACATTTTGGAAGAGTCCAAAATATTTACATGAGTTACAAAATCTTTTTCACTCAATGACAGGTAATGAGTTGAAATTTAATGGTTAAATTATGGAAAAGATAACCCCAAAGGAAAAAGCGCTTGAACTAGTAAAGTATTATTTCAACTACTGGGCTGAAACAGATATTTATTGGAATCCTACTAATGCTGCAAAGGATAATGCCAAGGAGTCTGTAAAAATGATTTCAGATAATTCCGAGTATTGGCAAGAGGTGATTAAAGAAATCGATTTGCTTCCAGAATTTAGTTCAGAAGATATTTAATAATTTGATTATGGAAAAAGTACTAAGTTTTGAAAAAAGATTTAAAAAAGAAGAATTAAACGATGAGGCATTGCTTCATGCAAAAATGATGGGACTTGCTGGTCTCGTTAAATCTTATATTGAAGAATTTCCTGATTCATTTAAATATCCAATTGATAAGGAAAAGGTAACTCAGATTGTTGGAAACAAAATAAAATGGGTCATTTATGATACTAATAAAGAATGTACGTTTGAGGATATAAGGCAAAAAAGATATTGGGAACTACTATTCGAAGAAGGCTCTTGTTCAGTTTATGGTTGTTTAGTAATTAATAAATAACACAAGATAAAATAGGAAATCCCCCAGCATCGTGTGATGTTTGGGGGATTTTTTTGTTAATGATATATTATTTGCAATGCGCCTGTAGCGTCACACTCGTACATTTTGTGAAAGTTATCAATTAGTCTTTTAGCCTCCTCGCTTCCAGAAATGACTGTAATTCCAACATTTCCCCATCCTGTGGTTGCACGGTTACCCCAATAAAGTGTTAACTCGATTCTATCGCCTTTAGCTTCAGCATGGATAATCCCATCTGAGTGATTATTAATGCAATCAACTGTTGCTGCGCCTATTGCGACATTTTCATCAACTTTAAAAGTAACATAACGCCCTTCGGATAATAATGCAAGATTAGTAGGTTCCCCTGCAGACTTAGAAGTAATTTTTTTTCCTATCACTTTTGATCCATCAAGTGTGATATTATCTGCTGAGAATGTAACACCGTCGAAAACCACTTCTTGTTTTCCTTTTTGTTGCGCGTAAGTCGCTGTAATCATAAATAAAGCGACAAAAGATAAAAATAATTGTTTTAGCATAATATTATATTTATTTAAATTGAATACAAATAAAAGTAAAATTTTGCCGAGTTAAAAATTAAAATTATCTGAATTGTGGCAAAAGTTAAGTAATGATTTATCAAATTGCTAATTTTCAATATATTATTTATTTTATTGGTGAATTTGCGTATTTTAGTTTCTCATCCGAGATGACATAATTGATTTTTTCTTTCTCCAATCTTTTTTTTAAGTTCGCCTAAATGTGAATTTAAATGAAAATAGATCATGAGTTAGCTATCTTATTAAGAGAAGCAGCTAGATTAGGTGCTTCTGAAGCTTTGATTCAGGCAGGATTATCAGAAAGCCATATTTCAAAGAGTAAAGCTTATAAACTTTATGGGCGAACCAAAGTAGATAAATGGATTTCGTCAGGACTTGTTCAGTTTTACCAAGATCAGCCAAATTCAAAATGTTTAATTTCAGTATCCGGACTTAATGCAATAATAGCCTCTGAATCACTTGTACAATTTATAAATATAACACCCGGTGAATAATTGGCAAATATTATATAATTTAGTGAATAAAGAATATTATATGGAAACATTTGAACACATTGAATTAAATTCAAGCAGGGGCAACAGTGATCGTCTTATCCCTGTACGAGCATTTTTAGCTGCAAAGTTATCACCTTATGACTTGAAGCTCATAGAAAGTATGAATGATCACAAAGGTACATTGGAGGTAACAGTAAATAAAGAAGAATTTGATAGGGCGGTAAACTTTGCTGGAAGTGCATATAAAGATTATCTAATAAAGATTTTAAAAGAAGCCTGGGGGATTGAAAATGAGGAACTAGTCGAGTTCATAGAAAGTTAATTTTTACTTTGCAAAAAAATCTATTAATCCCGTCGCAATAACGGGATTTTTTTATTGTGATCACTTTTTATTAAGTTTGACCTATGGCAAATATTAAATACGGCAGCTTAATGTACTTTCCATTTTTAGATAAAATCAAATGGAGAAAAGCTATATCCCAACTATTTGATCCTTCCCTCGAAATAGATTTTAATTTCAGACCGCACATTACTATCCTATATGGATTTGATAATTCAAAATTAAACATTGAAAAGCTCCATAATGATACTAATAAATTCTTGGAAAAAAATCCTCTTAACTTGAATGCAAAACAAATCACTACCTTTCACAACCCCCCCCAGGTATTAAAGATAGACATTATTGATTTGAATGGTAATCTATTTAAGCTTAATGAAATCATCAGAAATGAGTTTGAATGTGTAGTTGAATATCCTCAATATTTGCCGCATATAACAATCGGAGCTATTAATAATGAAAGCGCAATCAGTTTTCATAATAAAATTGAATTGATGGATTTTGGTTTTAAATCTCTTAACGATGGCGTCATAAAGTATTACGATGGTATAAAGAATATGTCGATTATCACATCTATTTGATAACTCCCATTTATCAAAGAATAAAGCTTAAAATCACTTATAATACACTTTTGTAAACCATTCTTTTGTATGTAAATATGTTATAATCACATAATTTTCATATGAAGGATAAAATATTATCAGCCTTAAAAACTAAGTACAAAAACCTAGGGTTTGGGGAAAAAGCCTTTTCGGGGGTGGCGGACTTTCTAGCAACAACCGTAACGGAGGAAGATCAAATTGAAACCGCCATTGGTGGGGTCGAAAATTTGCTGAAAGCTTTTCAGGGGGATATTGACAACCGCGTTAATACGGCCGTAGCAAAAGCCAAAGCAGAAAAAGGGGGCGACTCAACGCAACCAGATAAAAAGGAAAATCCAGGTGAAGGAAATGAGATGTTGAAGTTGCTCCAAGAGATGCGACAAGAAATCACAACATTGAAATCTGAAAAACAGCAAGAAACATTAGCTCAAAAATGGGCTAAAGCCGTATCCGACAAGGGTATCAAAAATGATAAACTTCGCGATAAATGGCTCCCAAAATCAGAAGATGAGTTTGAAGACAGCTTGAATGATTTAGTCGAGTTCAACAAAACTATTTCAGTTCAGGAGGCCAATAGCAATTCTACTGGAAAACCTGCTGGTTCTGCTTCATCTGATAAAGTTTCCAAAGAAGTACAATCGAAAATTGATGGTTGGAAGGTGACGAAAGAAACCGCAAAAGAAAGTTAGAAATGAAATCAATTACGTCAACTGTTTACGGGGGAAGCATCCCTGTTTTCCAAATTGATGACGCTACTCGCTCTGTACAAGGTGGTTTTACCTTGGATAAATCAAATGTTTCCGTTGGGAACACTATAGGGCGTGGTACAGTCATCCAATTTGATGAGGCGAATCGATCAGCTAAAGTCGTTAAAACGGCTCGAGTGGTTGAGAATGCCACAGCCTCTGCAACGGCTTACAAAGTTGCAAAAGGTAGTTTATTCGCGGTAGGCGGAAAGTTTGGAGGTAAAACAATCGTCTCTGTCGATAAGACGGATGCCAATTTCGATTTGGTGACTGTAGATGCGACAATCGGTACCGCTCAAAAGGTGGGCGATGTAATCGTGGAAGATTCAACCAACGAGTTTGTTGCCTTGAACTATGTAGAATTTAAAGTACACGACGGAGATAACGAAGTAACTCTATTGCAGTCGGGAACTGTTTACGAACGCCGTACCACCGGTATTGGCGCCACATTAGGAGCTAAAATGCCTCGTGTTATCCGCTCACAATCTTATTAATAGAAAATGGCAGAACAAGAAAAATTAGATGGGTTCCTGGCACAATTGCAAGTGCCTTTAGACGTGATCCTCGAGCGAGTGAAAGCGGAGTTGAAAACGCCATTGTGGTTTACTAAATACTTTGCTTTTGCACCGAAGCAAGTCTCATTAGACTTCGCCACTATTTTCAGTGACGAAACTATCGAGGAAATGGCTGCAGTAATCCATGACGGCTCCGAAATCCCTTTGATGGGGAAAGATGCCCTTGGTAAACTACAGGGGGAAATGCCTACGATCGCTATTGCTATCGATATGACGGCAAAAGAGTATCGTGATTTGATCCAGTTGCAAGCGTTGGTAAACGTCAATGATCAAACCACTTTCAATGCTATCCTAGATAAGATCTACGAGAAAGCGGAGAAGGTTGCGAGCTCGGTTTTACGTCGTATCAACGGAATGGCATTGCAGGCGGTGTCCACTGGTACGATCATCCTTGATACAAACAACAACCCAAATGGTGTAAAGTGGACTTTAAATCTTGGTATTCCGGCGGCAAATATCCGTAAGGTCGCTAAGAAATGGAGCGATCCAACATCAAAGATTTTAACCGAAATCAAGAAAACTAACAAGGAGTTTCGCGACAAAGGCAAGTTCCTTGAAAAGATCTTGGTACACGACACTTTGTTTGATCGCATTCTAGATAACGACGAGATCAAAGCCGGTCTTAAACAAATCATGAAGCTTTCAAATGACGTTAGCGTGGACTTCTTGACTACTGAGGAATCAGTAAATAAAATGATGCGCCAGTTACGTTTGCCATACTTCGAGATTGTGGAGGCAGTTACTCCGGTCGCTAAAGACGGCGTTAAATCATTGGTCAACTCTTGGGCGGTGGACAACGCTGTATTTATTCCTGCTGGAAATCTTGGTTTGGTTCATAGTGCCTTTAACAATGAGGTTTTGATGGGACAACCTTCGGTTTACCAATACGGAAGCATCATGGGAGTTCAGATTATGCAGTGGTTCCAACGTCGTCCGATGACGGAATACACAGCTGCAGAGTTTATCGGTATTCCTGGGCACTCGCAAGTTAAAAACGTGGTGATCCTCCAAACTGAATCGGTATAAAGATGACAAAAAAAGAAGCCTTTTTAGAAGTTGTACAAGTTGGGTCTGTGGAGGAATCGACAGCCCAAATATACTTGTTAGCCTCAAAGATAAACGGTGACGACGAATATACGGGTGATCTTGCTGAGCTTGAAAAGTGTGCAATTCCGTGTCTTCAATCCCTTTTGCCAGTCACTTCCCAAGGGGAAGGGGCATGGTCCGAGGGTCGAAACGTAGAGGGGATAAAGCAAAGGCTTCTTCTTTTAGCTCAACAGCATGGCTATAAGGATATTATCAGACAATTGACTCCAACTATTAAGCGAATTAGAAAATGGTAAGGAAAAGGGCTCATTTCATTCGGTACAAAGAAGTATCAGTTGTCGGCGGTGGTCGTGATGGAAATGGAGATTGGATTGAAGGAGAGGTAACGGAGACGCCCATCACAATAAGCTGCAGGGCCGACGTCAACACAGCTGGTCGAACGGTTCCGAATAATGAAGGTCAGGATTTCGTCTATAGTTATGAGATCTTCCTTGATAAGATGCCTGACAGTTTGAAAAAGGGAGTGGAGGTTGAGATTTTGAAAGGCGATAAGGTTGTGTTGACTGGGGCAGTGATTATGCCTTTCGAATATCAAACGCATTGTAGAATCTGGATTTAATATATGAGAGCGAGATTCACACCTAAGCAAGTCCGAGAATACCTCGAAATGGAAAAGATGAAGTTTCATCGTGTGGTAGTGAAAGAGCTTAGTAAGGCTGGCAAAGAGTTCGTTAGGTTGGCAAGGGGAAAGCGCGCCAGCGAAGGTGGATTCAATGATGTTACAGGTAACCTAAGAAGCTCAATTGCGTTTGCGGTCATCTATCGGGGCAAAATTATGGCCAGCAATTATGCTAGTAATGGAACCGCTGAAGGGAAGAACCAAGCCAAAAGACTGATAAGCGAAATGAAATCACAATACTCCGAAGGTTATGCTTTATTAGCGGTGGCCGGGATGGATTACGCAACGAAGGTAGAAAGTAAGGGAAAAGATGTGATTTCCGGGTCATCTCTCATAGTGGAAGAAATGCTGAGAACAGCAATAGATAGATTGAAAAATGATTACTAGTAGCGAAGCTGTTGATATTCTCTATCTGTACTTAAAAGGTTCGGAGTTATTCTCTGATCCTAAGAAACCTACAGGAGAACTATGTAAAGGCGACAGGAAGGAAAATTCAAAGCTTGAGGACGTTGTAATAAACTCTTTGGGGTTAAATCGTAATCCAGTTCAAAGCGGATTTATCTATTTGAACCTATACGTTAAAAACCTTGATCCTTTAAGAGTTCCTGACATTGGCTCCGGCAAGAATATGCGAGATACAGCTAGGCTAAAATACCTTTCGAAACTAGCGCAAAAAGTACTTGAGGGAGATAATGGGGAATTGTGGATCAACCAAGATGTCTGCTTTGAGATCGAGTCTGATACTATCGAAGAGGATGGGGATATGCACTATGCGAGCTTTAAAATAGAGTTTACAACAATTAAATAAGAAATAAGATGGCTAGAAAAAAGAATATTTTGGGCCTTAAAATCGTTTTGATGGGCGCAATCGCGGCTGATGGAGGTATGGGTACGACCCTCACTGAAATCCTTGGCGATACTGTTAAGGGATCAGCATCCCTCATACTTAACGAAGGAACGACTGAAACCTTGGAGGTGGAAGAATATGATGAAGCTTTCGATGAAGTTGATACAGCGCCTGCAAAATGGGTATTCCAACTTGAATCATACAATGTGTCAGCGAAGGCGCTTAGTGAGTTAGGTGGTGGTGATTTTACCGCCGGTGCTTCTGGTACTGGAGATAGTATTGAAATGGATATTCCAGAAGCAGTGGAATTGTCAGTACAAATTGAAACCCGTAATGGAGCTAAATTTGAAATCCCTCGCATGAAAGTGCGTATTAAACCACAATTTGACTTCATGAAGGCGCAGTTTGGTAAGGTGATTATCACAGGTACACCATTGAAGCCAGCAAAGGCAGGAGTAGCAACAATCACGAAGATAGATGCTGCAGCATAATAATAACGGCTAGCATGTCTAGCCGTTTTATTTTCTCTTTATATGGAAGAAAAAGACATCAAAAAAAGGGCAATCAAAACTCTTATTGATGGGAGCGAGGAAATAATCATTCCTCTTTTGCCCAAAAATTGGTTTGATAAGTTCCTTCAAAAAGTAGGTTTAAAGAAAAAGGAGCTAAAATTCAATCTTCGAAAGATCCGTGTCGGTAATCGTGAACGTATTGCCGCGAAACTGTTTGATTTCCCAGAGTTTGAACGAGATGAAACGTATATCTATAAGCGCGTATTCCAATTGACCGTTGACCATCAAGAGACAATGAATTACGTAGTAGCTGTGGCTTTACAAAATGATCGTAATGAGCCATCTAAGCAGCTGTTGGATGCTGTAAAATGGATTGATGACAAATTATTTGCTTACATACTTGAAAAGGCAATAAGTTCTGTTGATGTAGAAAATTTTTTGAGCTCTATCGTCGTAATCTCCGGAACAGCAAAGTTGATGAAAACGGAGAACCAATTGACGAGCCTGTAAACCTGGGAGATAATAGCCCATGGTACCGAATACACGACTACCGAAAATATTACCGCGAGAAAAGAGATTATGTGCTATGGCAGCTTAGCTGGGAGAATATGATAATGGAATTACTCGCAGTTCCATCTGCAGAAGAAAATAACGAGGTGGAAACACAGGACGAAGAAGACGAATTTTTCAAACAAATAATGTGATTTTCACATTTTTTACATAATAGCGAATGAGATTAGATTGGGATGCGTATATCAGGGATACTGAATTCATGGCGACGATTCGCCGTATCGAACAAAGAGTAAATGACCTTTCTCGTAATGTTAATAACCGAGGTAGGGACATGGAAGCCGTTTTTGATCGACTGGCAAAAACGGCTACAGCATTTCTCTCCGTCAATATGATGGAGAACTTCATCTCCAAAATGATTTCCGTCCGCTCTGAGTTTCAGCAACTCGAAATCGCCTTCACTACTATGCTTGGTAGCAAAGAAAAGGCTGACAAGCTGACCCAAGACCTAATTCAATTTGCAGGCACAACACCTTTCGGTATGAAGGAGACCGCCGACGCCACAAAGCAACTACTTGCTTATGGTTCCGAAGCCGGAAACGTAAAGAATGAATTGCGGATGCTTGGAGACGTTGCTTCCGGTGTGTCTCAACCAATTGGGGAGCTTGTTTACTTGTACGGTACACTAAGAACACAAGGGCGAGCGTATATGATGGATATCCGCCAATTCGCCGGTCGTGGTATTCCAATCTACCAGGAGCTTGCCAAAGTTCTTGGAGTAAGCAAGGATCAGGTTAATGCCCTTGTGACGGCTGGTAAAGTAGGGTTTAAGGAGGTCGAGCAAGCTTTCAAAAACATGACCGCTCAGGGTTCAATGTTCGGCGGATTGATGGAAGCTCAGTCCCACACTATCCAAGGAAACCTTGAGCGTCTGGGTGACGCGTTTGACCAAATGTTGAACTCAATGGGTAAGGACTCTGAGGGAGTTATTGGGTTAGCGATCTCGGGACTATCCACCCTCGTTGAAAATTATGATAAAGTCCTTGCTATTATGCTTGGCCTTGTTACCACTTATGGCGTTTACAAAGCGGCTCTTATTGCCACTGCAGCGTGGGAAAGCTCTTTGACCCTCATAACCACTGCCAGACGCGTTGCTGCCCTAGCACTTGGCACCAGTGTTGCAAGCCTAACAGCCGTAGAGGTATTACACTATACTGCCCTTATCATCGCAGAGAGAGCACAGCGTCTTCTTAATGCAACAATGTTAGCCAATCCATATATTGCTGTTGGTGCTGTAGTTGCCGGTCTCATTGTGACAATGTATTCCCTTGAAAAAAGTCTGACGGCTTCGCAACAAGCCCAGCAAAACTTCACGGAAGGTAATCGGAAGGCTATTGAGTCCATGGAGCAAATGAAAGCCAAGGCCACAGAATTGACTAACATCGTCCGAGACAAAACTGCAACTGATTTTCAAACGAATAAAGCCTACGAAGAGCTGCAACGACTGTATCCCAATTTGCTGGCAAATATGTCCAAAGAAGCTTTTTTGAAAGAGGAATCGACCAAACTCCAAAAGGAGCTTAACAACGAAAATGATAAGTCCAGTCTTTCTGTTCTTTCAAATCGTTACGATGAAGCGAAGAACAAAGTAGCTGCCATGACGAAAGAGTTGGAAAGTCTAAAAGTTGCTATGCGCAATGATAGTAGTGGAGGCTCCGGAGCGGCATATTCGAAACTGTACAAAGAAATTGAAGCTGCAAAAATAGAAGCTGGATTGTTAGGCGAAGAACTTCGTAAACAACAACAGGAATACGCTTATTCGTTAATGAACGACGATCAGAAGTTGCAATTTCTTCAAGCTCAAAAAGCGGAGATAGAAAAGCAAAGGGATGCAATACTTAAAGTCAATCCTCAAATCAATGATCAAAACGCAATATTCGGCATCATCCAGGATAAGACTGTGTCTATCGCGAATAACTTGAATAGCTGGAATCTAGTTCGTTTCAACAATGAGCTGACAGATATTTTAGGAAAAATCAAAGGTATCGAGGATGCTAACAAGAAAGATCCAAATGCAGGTGTAAGGTCCGAAAATTGGTTTAATGAGGAAATCAAAAAGCTAAAAGAAGCTAACGCCCCATTAAGTGTGTACAGCCCGGAATACAAAGCTAATTTGGCGCAAATAAAAAAGCTTGAAGATGAACTGGCCAAAGCTCAAGGTAAAGAAAAGAATACTAGTGCTCGTCAAGCTACGCAAGTTTATAATGCGCAAGAGCGTTATTTGGGTATTTTAAAGGATATTGAAAAAACTAAAGCGGAATACAGCACTTCCCAACTTTCTCGTGATCAACAAGAGATCGCAGGCATAAAGGCGAGATACAAGGTGTTGCAAGATGAAATAGCAAAATTCAATCGCAATCCGAAAAATAAAAAGAAAATAACTGCAGGACAAATCCAGGAGGTCAACGACGTACGTGATAGGGAAATTCAGGATACCATATACAAGCAGCAAACTGAAAAAAGGCTGAATGCTTATCAAAACGATTACGACAACTATGTAAAGTATGAGGATCTGAAGAGAGAATATGGAGATAAGGTTGCCGACGCTCAATTAGGTCAATACAGAGGCACTTTTGAGAAGATTGCGGGAGAGTATGGCGGTCTATTGACCAAGCAAAAGACTGTTGGTCTTAATGTATTCGAAAAAGATCGTCTCGATAGACTTTTTGAGATCATTAAAGACAACGGTAAGCGGTTGAAGGAGTACGACACAACGCAATACACTGAAGCATTAAAAGCAGCTCAAACTCTAAATGACAAGATTCTCGAAATCGAAAAGGATCATCAAAAAAAGATGAAGGAACTTCGCGATAAGGGAGACTTAACCCCTGAGCGTGAGAAAGTCCTTAATAAGGATAGAGACTTGAAGGTGTCAAAACTTGCTACCGACGAACTAACCAGCTCAATTGAATGGGAAAAATTATTTTCAGGCATGGATGAGATGGGAGCGAAACAGATCGAAAACCTCATATCCATTATTCAAAAGAACTTCGAAAAACTCAAGGGTAAATTCGATCCTATCGATCTCGTAAATTTAAAAAGGCAATTAAGGGAGGCACAAGATACCTTGATTGGAAAAAATCCATTCGCGGAATTAGGCAGGGCGTTAAGTGGCATATTCAAAGGAGCATCGGAAGAGAGTGGCCAGACCGCCGAAGACATCCGTAATCATTGGAAAACATTGTCTAAAGCAACAGCAAAAAGCTTTGACTTTATCGCAGATGCAGTTAATTCAGCTGAATTTCTCCGTGAGGCCTTAGGGGATGTTGGGGAAGTTGCAATGGGTAGTTTAAGTGCTATCGCAGCAACAGCGGATGCCGTTTCCCTTGCAATGCAAAAGGCCGAGACAGCCTCTGTTATATTGGCAATTATAAAAGCTGCATTGGTCGTTATGCAAGCTGTTACATCAATATTGGATCGAGGTTCGAAGAAACGAAATGAGGAGCTTAAAAAAGAACAAGAGTATTACAATACCCTATCCGAGACCTTTGACATACTTATTGATAAACAGAAGGAACTTTTTGCAGTAAAGACCAACAAAGAGTCAATGGATGCTTATAAGGAAGCCCTTGATCTTGTTAACTCAAAATTGATTGCGAATCGCAAAAGCCTAGAAGCTTGGTTTTCCCAAGGTGCCAGTTTATTCAAACACTCAAATTGGTATAATTACGACAAAGAACTTGGAGATGTTATTAGCAGGCAACAGCTCCTGAATATGACAAGTCAAGAGTGGGAAAATCTCCTTTTGAAGCAACCTGAAATTTGGGCTCGATTACCCGAGGAAGTCCGTAAGTATGGGCAAAGTATGATTGATGCAAAGGAGCAGGCGAAAGACTTGAAAGATGCGTTGCAAGAGGCTTTGTCCGGAATCTCCATGGATGATATCAAGGGAGAGTTTGAAAACTTGTTTTCCCAGGCGGACCTTACATTTGGGGATATATCAGATTCCTTTTACAAGCATATGCAGAAAGCTGTAATTCGTCTTGTACAGGATGGTAAAATGACCCAAAATATTCAGAGTTGGTATGATAATGTCATGAAGTCCATGGAAGATGGAGATTTAACTAAAATCGAATCTGACGCACTTAAAGCAGAATACAAGGCCATAGCGGAAGCGGGTAACAAACGCTACCAGGCAATAATGGACCTTATAGGATATGAAGGGGATACTAAATCTTCCGGCTTAAAAAGTTCTATTCAGCGTGATCTTACAGAAAGCACCGCAAGTGAATTGACAGGACTCCAAAGATCAAGTTTCGATATTACTAAAAGGATGTTTGAAGACGGACAAAAGCGGACAGCTTTGCTTATCCAATGTCTTGCTGCCAATAACAACAAGTTAGCTGCTCTTAACGCTATCCAGGTCAACACTTCCGACACGGTAAAGGAGCTGAAAAGCGCAGTTAGTGAATTGCAAACGATGAATAAAAATTTAGGAGGTAGATATTAATAAAAAATCCCCTCGGTAGGAGGGGATTTTCATATAGAGCTATTATTATTTTACAGCTGTTTGTGTTTATTTTTAAGGATAGCATAACACAATACTTTCGATGGTTTAATTTCGGAAAATATTTAAGGATTGAGTACATCGAAAATATCTTGGTCGTAAAAAGATATCGATACAATTTCGCATATACTTATTATTACATCTGTTTCTAAATCGGAGACGTCTGTCCCTTTACCATCCTCAATAAATCTTGCATAAGCAGTTAAATAGTGAGAGGTAAACTCTAAATTCTTTTTTTCATTTCTATATCCACTTAGAGCTGGAATTATTCGAAGGTAATTTGATTGAGAGGGAATTGGCAACTCTTTTACCCATCCGATATAGAATTTGTCATTTTTTAAAGATATTAAGGAAAGCCTATTTTCTTTAAACGAACGTGAAGCTAATAGCTCAAATTCATTTCCAATATCCTTAATAGCTCTATATATTTCCTTCTTCTTATCTAGAAGTAGATTACTTATCATAACTAGCATAATAGTTAAAACAAAACTAATCAATACCGTACCTGAATACGGAGTGTTCTTCAATGGGTTTAGGTTATTTATCGCATTCCTGAGTTCTTCGTTAAAAACAACGTCATAAACGAATGTTTTCAATAAAAAGCCTCCAACCAAAATGAATACAGCGACTATTACAGTTTCAAATAATAATCGCTGTCTATCGAGTCTTTGTTGTTTAAATTTAAAGTGGTAAGATCTTGTAAGCAAAAAATATCCGGCAGCTAACGGTAATACAAGTAGGTTTAAAATCATTATACTCCGGCTAGCTTATTTTTTTCGTCTATCTCTTTTACAATTTTTGAATTTTTCAATCGTTCAATTGTTTCTTTAATCTTGTCTTGCTTGAAAAAGTCAACTGTTCTAATGTATAGACGCCCTTCTGTTGTTGCTACAACAACGTTCTTGTTTTTGACAGATGTTTTCATTTTTATTGTTTTTAAGATTTCAATACTCTTTTTCTATTTAACTTAGTTTTCCGAAAAAAGTTTAAAACGTCCACTAAATTATATTTGTGATCCAATATATGGATTTCAATTTCTCTCTACCTTTTTGAATAACTATAACAAGTATATTATATAAGTATAACAAAAGCAAATAAATAAATAAAGTATATATTTTTATTAATAAATGGCTAATAGTAAATATTGGTAATATTAAAATGTATGAATATATGTTGTTTTTAAGCCTCCTATTAGAAGATTTCTATATCCAACAAGGCTAAGCGTGTGTAAATAAAATAAGTAATTAAATACAATCTTGGCAACGTTAAACAGGGTGAAGTGAATTCATTCTTGTGGCAAAAATAATTGTCAAAAATTTATGACAACGTATATATGTAACACTATTCAAAGCTAAGATGCCTCTAAACCGTAATTTCTCTCAAGATTTTATTCCATATATTTGTTAGAAAAAATAGATATGAAAAGTATATTATTAATTTTTATGTTTTTAGGAGCGCTATTTACATTAAATGCCCAGGATCTTACCCAAGTCGGGGCCTCAATAAATGGCACAAAGGTTACTGTCAACGACAAAAATCCTATTGGATTTAAAGATAGCGTTGATGGTGTAAACTTTAGAGTTGGGACAATTAGTGATGTAGGTGTAAATGTAGAGGTAGCAAATAATTCTGATGACATGGTTTCTTTTTCTTACAATGACAGTTATTTCATTGTGGATGGTAAGACTGAAACGATTATTTCCGGGAAAACGTTGATGATTAATAAAGACAAACCTATCCAGGACGTAAAGATTGCTCCAAATACTTCTGTTAGATTGGAATTAATTAACAAGGAGCGTACCGAAGATTACGGAACGATTTGGTACATGTTTAGTAACAAGAAAGCCAACAACGTTTTTAAAAATAATAAGGCTTCAGACAAGGTTTCAATGGTGTTAGTTCTTAAAAAGGAGAATGGAGATAAGATTAAGAAAGAAATCATCTTTACTATTAGAGGTTCTGCTGAGCTGAAAGAAATTAAAAAAGGATTGAAATCAACTTAGTTTTTTACTAACAATCAGAAATAAATAAAGAGCCTCATGTGAGGCTTTTTTTGTTTAATAAACCTAACATATCAAACGAAACATCACTATAATTAACACTTTATATATTACTATTTCATTCTTTTGTTATGTGAATTTAACATAATTTACATTTTTATTGAAATGGCTTTTAAAGTAGAAATTAATGGTGTGGATATAGCTACTTATGGAATTTATCTTGCTAAAGGAGCATTAAATTCAATGCAGCAACCTGCGTCACCAAAGGAAATATTCTACAATGATTGGAAAGATGAGGATGGATTAGATTACGATGATGCTACAAATCTAGTTTATCAGTCACAGGATTATGATATTCCATTTTTCATAAAAGCTAACGGACTTGACGATTACAAAGAAAAGAAGGCTGCATTTGTTGATCTAGTCTCTCGAAAAGGACAGTTTACATTTAAAGTTAGTGGTTGGGAAGATCTTAAACTTCGTTTTAAATCTTTTGTGAACTGGAATTTGGTTTCTTATTCCGTTCCCCGTCCAAGTCGCGTGATCGTAGGAAGATTTATATTGAGGTTGCAAAATAATAACCGTAATGACAGTTAGTGTTTTTATAAATAGCTATGACATCATAGAGGTTTTTGGTTTGCATTTAGGTAGGGGAGCTCTATCAGTTTTGGAGCAACCACCTACACCGAAAGAAGTATTTTTCAATGATTGGATAGACGAGAATGGAAAAGATTATGATGATACTTCGAATATTAATTACGAACCTCAGGTTTTTGATATTCCGTTTTTGATGAAAGCCCAAGGTGTTGTAGACTACAAGAAAAAGAGAAGGGATTTCCTCGATTTATTAAAAAAGGATTTCGATTTTCAGGTTCTTGATTGGGGAGAATCTTTTCGTTTGCGTCTAAAAAAAATTGCCAAATGGGAATACGTAAACAGGCCATTTTCGGATACAATTTATGTGAGAATAATACTTCAAGTTGAAAATAATTATGTTTTGCCAACTTATGTCTTTCGCTATTTAGCAGATAATCTGGGGAGATATATCGTCATTAATGACAACAAAAGGATTTTAGTAAAAACGAGATATAATGCGTGATTATGTAAAATATGATGGTGACACACCTCCGATATTGGACGCAGCTAAGGTAAGCTCAATTATGGGTGTGGATTCGGAAACCGGGGAAGTTGGGAATGTTGATTTTGCCCTAATTGTAAACGAAGCTGGTAAGAAAATTGGGGATGCTGTAAAAATCACTGGTAACACCTTGCCAACATTAGGTACAGCAAATAAGTATGTAGAAGTTTATGGGGGAGCGAATGGCCGAACTTTAGTATATGGAGATAATGACTTTATCCTTCAAAAAGATAGTGTAGTAAAGCTCTTTTGGGATGGAATTTTAAAAACTTGGGAAATCGCGGATAGTGCAACTTTATCGTTTAGATCTATCTTAAAAATTGAGATGACCTCATCAACGGGTTTAAAAGATAACTACACAATTACGTTTAGCGATGGAACAACTCAGCTATTCTCCGTAACCAATGGAAAGAATAGCGATGTGCTTAATATCACTGTCAACGGTGAGGTGGTTGTCCCGAATGATGCAGGGCAGATTGCAATCATTGTACCTGACGAGAACCTTGTCAATATTGCCGAGTCGGAGCGCACTATTGGTACTTACAGTTTTGGAGGTGAATACATGCCAGTCTATTCAACAACTTTCAAATTAAATGCGTTGCCAGTTCAGCAAGGTGTAGCTAAAGAATATATTTTAAGTGATGAGCCGCTAGGATATGGCTTGTTTTTGAATATAGCCAAAACTTCTGTCAGCGCGGGTAAAACACTTTTTGGAAGTTATTAC
The DNA here is from genome assembly GCA_031253985.1 of Sphingobacterium sp. GTDB lineage: Bacteria > Bacteroidota > Bacteroidia > Sphingobacteriales > Sphingobacteriaceae > Sphingobacterium. The sequence goes on along the minus strand of JAIRVH010000214.1, from coordinate 41,907 downwards.
AATACCAAGTATAGTATTGAAAATATATATGTCAACAATCAGTTTCAGACCGTCATAGATATCAAGTGCCTAGAAAATATAGTCAGCGTTGATCCTGTTTATATGCTGCTTAACCTCGAATATCTCAAATACGATGGAAACATTATCGAATTTGCTGTAGATCTGCCGTCGGGGGTAGATCCTTCTACTGTAAACCTTAGTTTCCCGAAGTTCAAATTCAATAAAAAATTTGCGTTCAGCTATATCACGGACGATTCCAATTCAATCTATCAGTTTTATTTCTCCGGCATCAATAAACGATGGGTAGCTAGGACAATGCAGTTTTATTACCATCTTGGACTACCTGTTTCCCCTGACTTTACGGATGGTTTCAATCCTGAATATCCTTTGGAATTTACAGACGGGGCAGGAAATAAAAGAAGATTTGCTACATCAATAGCCGTCTGGCCAGATAAACTTTTTGACCCATTTGCAAGTGGAAATAATGTCGGGAAAAACTACCCTTGGATGAGCTCAAAAGAGTGGTCACTATACAAAGATTTTGGTTACAGTGTATTGTACCACGATTTCAATGGATACGATGGCTCATCTGTCACTCAGGGAAATTTCAACCAGTGGTTTGCTGATACTAAGGCTAAATTTATTGAGTTTATAAATGATAGTCCAAAAATTGTTGCCGAACCCAATGGAGATCATAGATATCTAGCGTTATCCCAAAATATAGGCGACATCATGATGAATACAGCCCAGAGTGGAGATCCACTGATCAAAAAGGCATATCCTTATCGTACCGGGTTCACTTTGGATAAAAGCCAGATAGCTGTCGAACGGTTGTTTTCCGGAGCTTCTGATTATGCCAATCAGGTTTTTAATATCTTACAGTCTTTCAGTGATACGACCAATCTAGACAATATCTACTGGTTGATCGGCGCTTCCCATAGAACAAACATAGGAGACTATGAAATGTTTAAACGCATCAATGACAGCTTTGGAGCTAGAGGTAATGATAAAATATGGTTTGCCAGTGTTGATGAAGTATATGAGTATTGGTATTTGACAAATAATGCAACGATTATCAGGAGTGTAGCAGCAAATCAAGTATCTTTTAAACTCTATTTCCCTAAAATGCCACGTTTTTGGTTCAGTGAAGTTTCTTGTCTGTTGTCAGGAGTAACTACCATTGATGGTGTTTCGGTATCGTCTAATACAGATGGGCTTTCTTATGCTATTAATGGCGATAAGTTATTGGTAAATCTAAATTTCAGTAAAGACCTGCTTACAAGGGCGGAAAAATATACGGCAGCTTTTGAGGCAACTCCAAATGCTAGCTATGTGTATGACGACGCTATGTATATGGTCAGCCAGCTTAAGCCCTCCTTGAGACAACCGTTTATCGACCGTCTGAATGTATACTCATCTGCCCCAACATTTGTTGACTTTAAGATTGAAAATGGTTCGACAACTACACAGAAGAGTATTGTATCACTTTCCATGCTCTTCACCGGAACATCACCGACACATTACATGGTGAGCGAGTCAAGTAATTTCTTGGGCGCTGAATGGATTGCTTTTGCATCTCCTTCGAGCTATGAGCTTTCAGCGGGATTTAATACGAAAACCGTTTATGTAAAGCTTAAAAATACTTATGGCGAATCCCTAGTGCTATCCGCACAGATATATAAAGCGAAACCAGACCTTGCACTGACTTCAATCACAGTTGCTGGACAGGTTTCCGGCTCTCCGGTTCCAGTGACACTTAATTACACTGGAATCCCTACGCATTACCGTCTAGCGGCAGCAAATGATTTCACCGGCGTACAATGGATTGCTTTTGGTTCTAATCCGGTGAATTTTACTATCACTGCACCGTATGGACAAAAGACTGTTTTTGCGCAGATCCGTGATGAGGTTGAGGATAAAACATCGGCCATTGTAAGTGCTACGTTCCAATATGTTGATCCAGTATCAGCGATATTAACGGCAATAGCCATTAACAATGGTGATCAGGCCACGGGTTCTGGAATTGTAACCGTGAAATTGACTACTGTCAATACCATAACGCATTATCGGATCGGACAGCAGGCAGACCTATCGTCTGTGGCTTGGGTTGCTTTTACCGGAGATACGGTCAGTTATAATTCTGGAGTGAACAGTGGCACGTTGACATTATATGCGCAGGTCAAAAATTCAACCAGCGAGTCGGATGTGAAAACTTCATCGATCAATGTGGTTATACCTGTTACAGCAACAGCAATGGCCCTTGCGGATGGACAGGCATCTTTTGCTGGGTTTAGTCCGAAAGTATCATTTACGATTGGAGCTGGTACACCTACCCATTATCGTTTGGCTGAGTCATCGGCAGGAGTTTCGGCTGCTGCTTGGTTGCCTTGGTCTGACAGTATAACCTTTACATTTGCATCAATCGGTGCTAAGACCCTCTACGGTCAGGTAAAAAATGCGGTGAGCGAATCGTTGGTTGTCAATGACTCGATAACCTTGACTGAGCCTCCTGTTGCTGTATTAATAGGCTTTAATGGCTCGGCAAATAATTCGAACCTGAAAGTTGTTACTGCTGGCTTGACAACCAACCAGATCAATTTGGCAACATTTAGCGGTTACAATGCGCAGCAGCTTGTAAATACGCAGGGAACAAATGTAAATGGATGGTTTATGAATCTGCAATCTGATTTTTACGCCACTAATAGTGTGTTTAACGGAAGCTTTACCGGCAATCCGCCAAATGTGAACGCGGTGGAGGCATCAGGCAATTATTCGCTTGCTACAATGGCAAAGTGTTATACTGCGAGCCAGTCCGGTGCGGAAAGTCTAGGACGTAAGGCCCGTATATCGTTTACTCTCCCAGTAGGTCAATATAAAATCCGCATACTCTGGAATACCGGAAGTACAAACTATACTCTTACAACAGATAGCACCAGATCTCAATGTTTCTATGGAATATTTCAGGGTACGAATGAACTTGCAAGAACGATCTGTAGTCAGACTGCTGGTTTCAATGGACTTGGTAATCAGAATTTCAATGCTGAAATGACATTCACAGTCACTGACGGTTCGACTCCTGTCGATTTTGGTGCATGGTCAACTTCTCTTAATAATAGACCTGGGTTTAATTTGATTGAAATTACTAAAATATCTTGATATGAAGATTCAGGTGTATAGAGGGCAAGATAAAGGAGTAGAAATTCCATTGAATTCTTCAACGTTTACCAACAAGATAATGGCGGAGCATTCCCTTGCCTTCAGTTTTAAATCTTCATTAGATTTGGACATAAAAGTCAATGATACTTTAAATTACAAAGGGGAGGTTCTTACCTTAAACGAGACCGTTAACTTCAAAAAAGTTAGCAGGTTTCTTTTTGAGTATGATTTTGTGTTTGAAGGCCCAAGACATAGCCTATCACAGTTTTTCATAGAACATTTAGGAGCCCGTAAATTTAGCTTCAGTGGCACTGCTGAAGAATGGCTTCATCTCATTGTCGATTGTGCTAATAGCAAATCCTCGGGTTGGTCTGTCGGTGAGTTCGAAGATCTTGGGCGTGTTACAGTTGAATTTGATTCAACATACATTTTGGATTGCCTTACTATGGTTGCCCAAGCCATGAAAGCTGAATGGGGGATAAAAGCGAAAGCCCTTTCTTTGAAAAAAACAATAGGAACCGCACGCGATTTATCATTTAGCTACGGAAAAGGAAATGGTCTCTATAGTCTTTCAAGAAAATCGATTAATGAGAAGAAGATCGTTACTAGGGCGTATGCGAGGGGAGGAGATAAAAACCTACCTGCAGGAATGAAGGATTATTTTAAGATTCCTGGATATGTGGAAAAGAACGTAAATCTATACAGAGTACGTGAGGGCGAATTTGTAGATGAAAATATTTATCCAAAACGCACTGGTACCGTAACGGGCGCTACAACGATAAATAAACAATTATTCTCGATCATTGACAGCTCCATTGATTTTGATTTTAACAATCAGAAGATCGATGGAGAGTCTGCTTACATTGTGTTTAAGTCAGGCTATTTAGAAGGGAATCAGTTTGAGATTTCAAGCTATAATCATACTGATAGAAAGATAGTATTCAAGGCAAATGACGAGGGAAATGGGGATTTTTTTCCAACTGAATCTGTACATGCTGAAATAGGAGATAAATATACTCTTATTGGTATTCGGATGCCACAATCCTATATCGATGCAGCAGTAGCCGAATTGACTGCTAAAAGGCAGGAGTATTTGGAAAGCAATAGTACGCCGCGTGTGGTATACGAGCTTGAAATTGATATTTTGGACCTCAAACGAAAGAATATCACATTAGATATCGGAGATACTGTTCGGCTGATCGATACTCAGAAGGGGATTGATGAACGGGTGCGCATTACAGAGCTTAGTTATCCTGGACATTTTCCTGATGTGCTTGAAAACGGAATGACATATAATGCGGTAATAGGAAATGATGTAACATACACCCTCTTTGAAAAAATTCAAAACGATATTAAAGAGAATAAGCAGATCATCACCCAAACCACTCGAAGGAGTATTGAAGAAGATAGGATTTTAGCTGCTAGAATGCGTCAGTTACAAAATCTTGTTTTCGATCCTGATGGTTATTTCGATAGCACTCATATTAAGCCTGAGTCCATTGAAACTTTAATGTTAAGTGTTGGGGCCAAATCTCAAAACTTTCTGTTGAACGGTGTTACTATCAATGTAAATAATGGAGATGATCCAAAAAGCGTTTTGATAACGGGAGGCCAATTGGTTCATTTGGAAGTTAAAATTGACGGATTGGGATATATATGGAGTATATCTCAATTACTTAAAACTGATCTTATAGCGGATAAACACTATTACGTTGCAGCTAGGTGTAGCCGTACGGCTTTAAATGGTACATGGGTGATTTCCGAACAGCCAATCAGTACTGAAAGTGAAGTTGGGTTTTATCATTTCAATTTAGGCGTAATATATGCCGAATTCCAAGGTAAAAGGGATTATAGTTTCACAAACGGTATGACCTACATTAATGGCGCTAATATTAAGACAGGTAAGATTTCCGCTGATAGACTTAATGTTTCTGAAATTGTAGTAAACGGTGGAGGGGCAACGGTGACTCAGATGGATAATGCTAAACAGCAGGCAATAGCGGCGTCAAAAGCTTATGCGGATGCAAATGACGAATTGCTTCAAGTTATCGCTGAAGCTTATGCAGATAATGTGGTTTCCAGTGAAGAGCAGGCACGTATACAAGATGCAACTCAAAAATTGATGGAGGCTAAACAACATGCAGAAAACGCAGCTAATAGCGCTTTACAATCTTCTAAAAATTACACAGAAGGGCTAATTAGCTCGTTAGGGGATTTGGCTCATGAAGACATGGTCGAATTTGCCAAACTAGGAACGACTATCATCGCAGGAGGATACATCAAGGCTGAACTTATAGATGTGATTCAATTGTTTGCCCAGCAAGTTACGGCAACAAATCTAAAGGTAACAGGAAATAGCAGTATTGGACAATTCATTATTCAAGATGGAGCACTAATCGGAGACGGAGAGGACCTTGCTGGTTTAAGATCAATTAAGGATACTAATGATGAAGTTTGGTCTATCGGTAGGCCTTACTCGGCAGCAAGTGGATACGTTGATTTCATGTCAGTGTTGTTTTCATCTTCTTCACGGGCACGAAGCTCGGGTCTAAGGATCGACATCACAGGAGGTATTTCCGAAAATACTGCACTTGAAATAGTAAACGGTGATATAAAAGTGAAAGGGAAAAAAGGGTTAACTGGAAAAATCACATTGGCAAATACAGCCTCTAGTACAACATATTACCATTTCAATTTCATTAACGGTTTACTGGTCGATTTTACATCTAGCAGTAGTTCTGCAAATCCATTTTAAAATAATAATCAAATGAATAGAATAGAATCAATAAAATATATTCAAAGGGTCGTCGGGGCTTATTCTGACGGCGCGCGGTAAAAGAAAGGGGTAATGATGACAGCAAAAGATAGAATAGAGGAATTGCAGCGAGAAGTAGGAGCTGGTCAGGATGGAGTAATCGGTAATGAAACGTTAAGGAAGTTCGCAAAGAAATTCGGTCGCACTAAGGCGCAGACGATACATTTCTTCGCAAATATACACCACGAGAGCGGAGGGTTCACCCTTGAAAGGGAGAATATGAAAGATTATTCTCCTAGACGAATAATGGAAATATTCGGTGTTGGAAAGCACTCCGCTAAAGTTACTTTAAAAGAAGCCGAATACTTGTCAGGTAAACCTTATGAATTAGCTGAACGTGTTTATGGATTAGGTAATCCGAAAAAGGCAAAAGAACTTGGCAATACGCGGCCAGGTGATGGTTGGTTATTCCGTGGGGGAGGTTCCTTACAAACTACAGGAGGTAGGGATTATATGCGTTACGGCGGACCTGAACTTTACAACAATCCGGATAAGATTGGAGAGTCGGCATACTATTTCACAACAGCTATTAAAGAGTTCGATGAAAAGAATATTTGGGCAAAAGCAGAGGATCTTTCAGAGCAAAGCATTCGTTCGGTTTGTCTTGCTGTGAACGGGGGATATAACGGCCTTGACGACCGTCGGGCTAAGATTAATTATTATGCTAGTTTGTGGAAATAATGGCAGAGAATAAAGACGATTTCATCGACAGAAAAATAAATGGACTGGGAAAGTTTACAAAGTGGATAAAGGACAATCCGCTTGCTTTCCTATGTGCAGTACTTGCTGCGCTCCTGTTCGTATTTGTTTGGCTATATGTCTCAGCAAAGAATGAGAATATCGATTTGTTGAAAGATACTAGCAAGCAAGTTCAGGACGAAATACGAAAACAATTGCCTGTTGAGTTACGGCCTGCTGTTGAACAGGAGGTAAGCAAACAAACAGCGCCAATGCGCGAACAAGTGGATACAACTACTAGTCAAATAAAACAGATCATCAGGGAGGTAATAAGATGAAAAAATTAGTATTGTTATTAATGCTATTAGGGTCGGTTACTCTGATCTCATCAAACGGAAAGCAAAGGGTGAATAAACCCGATTTAGTAAACAGCTTAGATAGCCTAAAGCAGTCGGTTATCGAGCTTAACTCAATTTTGAAGTATGCTAAATAGACTAATCGCATCGGTGGTCATAGTGACCGCCTTTGCTTCTTGTGGGTTATTCCGACGATCGACAAAGTATGTCGAAAAGCATTCTTTGGAAGTGGTAAGTAAACTTGATAGTTCACTTTCTGAAAAAACACTAAAGGATAGCCTACAGCGGATCGTAATAGTTGACAAGGGTACAATAGTCACTGAAACTGAAACTACGATTGTAACCGAGAAAAAGGGCAGTAAAGTCAGTGGTTCCATTGGAGTGGAAAAGGTCAAATTAGGAGCTGAAATATTGCTTAAGGATTCTGCAGGATTTAAGATATTGGTTCAACTCGACACGCTTAAGCAGACTTTGACTGTGAGATTGGAATCTCCTGGAGAGAAGACTACGCATCATACTAAGCAGACAATCACCGAGAATAAGGATTCGAAAGAGGAAAGAGAGAAGCAAGGAATTGAGAAAGTAGAAAAGCAAGTAGCCACATCTCAGGAACATCGGCAAAAGGAATTGACTAAGGTAGAGGACATTCAAAAAGAACCGAAAGGATCGATGATGATTTGGGGAGCTATCGGATTATTGATATTGATTTGCGGAATTCTTTTTTTTAAAAAGAAGGCTGTAATATAGACATTTTAAAAGTTCTTCTTTCCCATGGGCATAAGAACTCGAGCCTGTTTAAATTTGACTATTTTTTATTTAACGAAATAGTTAATATAATAAGAATGCCTATATTTGCGTATGCGCCAAATTATTTACACCAAAGCTATTCTTATTACTATAGTATGTGGCTTATTGTCTTCTTGCTTAAAAAAAGATCTTTACTCCGGCAAAAAAAACGAAGAAGGAAAAAAAGTATCACCGCCCGATAACGGCGGAAATTCAAAGCGATATAGCTATCCATTTGGTGAGGAAAAGACAGGACAAGAAGCGGAATTCATAATCGAATTTCATTCCGGTCAAGGAATAATAAATACTCCGACTGTAAGTATTCCACCGTTGAAATATAACAAGAGCTTATTGTTTATGCTGACACAGGACGACTGTAAGCACTCGGCATTCAGCATGACATGGGCAGCCATTAATGGTAAACCGATTGATCGCTCGGACATTAAAAGGAAATATTATTTTGACATTGAACACCTGGAAGCAGATGATCTGCCCCCAAACAGTTACTTACTGGGCAAAACACTGGGTAGTACCGATGGTTTTGGGAATGAGGTAAGGTTCCATTTTACTACCACACTAGCGCCGGAATGGGATTTTATGGAAGCTCCGACAGTCGTAAAGAAAAATTTTACGGAAAACTTCTTCCGCTTCTATATGAAATCTGGCCTTCGATGGAATAACGTGGTCGAACTGGTCAACGATGGCAATGCTATTGCATTCCATGACCTAAATACAGCTGATATTAATAATGTAGACTCTCTAATCAAGCATTTCGATCGGGCACAACAAATCACAAATAGAAGATTGAATGGCCGGAACATGAAGTTTTTGGCAGAGCCAAATGGGAATAAATCCTACCTCCAAGCCGCTCTAGGTTTTCCAGCCATACAGACTATAACAGCACAGAATGGCGCGGATAAACTCATACCATATCAGGTAAATTCGCCCTTGCAGCAAAAGACCTTGGCACGGGTATTTGTCAATCACGCCGCCGAGGTGGAAAAACTGGTCAACGATGAAGCAGCAAAAGATGTCGCTCACCGCGAAGCAGTACACATTGGCGTGCACGAAACGGATCATGACTGGGCCCAACTCCTGCTCTGGCTGAACAATAAGTATGGAAAAGAAGGTAAAGACATTTTGTGGTTTCCTTCGCAGGAAGAGTATTATGAATACAATTACAACCGACAAAACAGTATAATCAGTACCCGCGTAGAAGGCGATAAGTTGATCGTGAAAGTCAAATTTCCCAATCAATCGGACTTCTACTATCCGGCGCTCACGCTTAATATCGATGGATTGAATACGAGCAGCATAAAATCAATCTCCTCGAATGAAACTGTAACAGGTTTGACATACGGTAATTTTGACAAGGGAATTAGCGTAAATATAGATTGCCGTAGATTCTTACTACAGCATGCAACACATTATGTAAATCGTTATCTATCACAAAAATCCGCTGCAAATTTGTTAGACGCAAAGTATCATGTCAACACACTAAAAGATTCGCAAGAGAAAAAAAAGCTACTAAACTCGCTTGGTATAGATTAAAGAGGTTTTAAAAATGTCGCACTGAAAATTTTTTTAAGCCTCCATTAGAATAAAAACATTTCATATTTATAGATCGATCCTGTTAACTCGGCCTTTTTTTATTTAATAATGAACCATTTCATTTTGAAAGTAGTTCAATTATAAACCAAAGTATAAATATTATGGCACTTACAACAGGAAATGAAGACAAAGTAACTAAAGAAGTTGAACAGCAAACTTCCAAAATTCCCTCGATTTTATTCTTAGCAGCTTCACTTGCAGCAATGGGAATTTCAGCAGCATTAAAATGTTGCAACAAAAAAGATGATAATACAGCTTTGTTCGTCGGTCAATGGGCGGCACCGTTTTTATTATTAGGAATTTACAATAAGATCGTAAAGACTGAAGGACACGATTAATAGGTTTTATTTTTATGGTTGATGTAAAGGCTGGTCGCAATGATCAGCCTTTTTTTATATTTATCAAACTAAGCTCTTAAAAGAATTGTCCATTTATTGTCGATCGTTATGTATCAGTTCATTTAGATTGATTTAATTGTATGGCCAGGTTTAATGCCTGGCCATTTTTTCCAATGTATATTCCGGTCCTATATGGATCTGTTTATAATTTAGTTAGGGCTGGTCGTGAGATCGGCCTTTTTTTTATAAAAAATGAACTATTAAAAATGGAAAACGTTATTTGATAGGTTAAGTTAGTTTGTTTTAGTAGTTATTAAGGTCAGTAATTCATGTCACTGACCTTTTTTATTCCTCCCATCCCAACTCATCTAAAATTATTGTAAGTTCATCTGTTGTTAGCCAACTATCATTATTGCATAGCATTACCCATGCGCCTCTACGGAAATCCACGTCCATTACGAATCGCTTATTGATAAGGACCTGCAATGTGCCACCCCCATGGAGAACTGAAACTTCAACTATTTGCGTTTGCCCATCTACCATACATTCTAACGTTATATCTTTGTTCATCGAATATCATCCTTTATCCATCTAAGCTCTCTGCGCTGAATCATACCAATGTACTTTTGGATATTGTCATCAGTCAATAAGCTATCATCTTCAATATGATAATCAAAAGCCTTTGAATACTTGTCATGCTCAATGCTGCCGACATAAGCATTATTTAGGTAGATATGCCAAAGACTGTATTTCTTCGCGCGTACTTCGACAACCTGGCGCACGCCCTGATGATAGAACAGCTCGGGCACATCATCATCGAAACGTATTATCAAAGCATCTATACAGGCTTGTTTCAGATCTTCGGCCATCATACCGTATGCTAGTTCCCATACACCCTGAGACTTCCTGAAAATGAAAAATGAATGGCCGTTTTTATGGTACAAATAGTAATCTTTCATGCCCATGCTTTTATCCTGTATGCTTATTTGAACATACAAAACACGATTTCGACAAAAGACTTCAAGAGGTTTCATGTTGTAAAATTACTAACATTATTAGCAAAATGTCAAGATAAATTTTAAATTTGCTTTATGGAACTAAGCAAACAACCACCTGCAGGATATGTCGATCATGTTAGAGAATCGGCCTTACTTGCCGCTCAAAATGTTGGAATTGAGACTGGTGCAAAGATATTGGAGGAAGGATTAAAAGCGTGGCCCGACGAACTGGAAGCCGCCATAAAATGGGTAGTGATGGAAAGAAAGAAAGTTAAATAGCGTCTTGGATATCGGGGCGGTTGGTGTCAATGCCGCGCGCGGACGTAACTCTGAAAGTTTTGTGAGCTGACAGTTCACCTTGAAAAGGAATTATTAATTGTTGAATTTCCTCTTTTCCTTCTGCAAATAGCCATTCATCACGTTTATCAGATGGAATTATTAGAGGCATTCTCTTTTTATCGTTGTGAATTTCCTCCAATAATGGGTTTGCATTTGTAGTGAGAATCGAAAAAGTAGGGTATACAACACCAGTTTCAAAGTCCCGAAACATTGTGTATACTACACCCAATGTAAGAATTTCTTTTGTTGGAGAATAGATATAAAAATTCTCTTTATCTAATTTCTTTTTAGGTTTCTCTTCTTGGTGAGCCGGTGCTAAATTTGGATCATGCGGTTCAAAGAAGCCATTGACATAAAGTAAACCACGGTGTGTTAAAATGTCGCGTTTGAACGAAGCTTTTTCAAATATTTCTTCACCAATTGCGTTGAGTGTATTACCTGCTTTTTTCAAGTCAGCTTCACTCTTTATCCAGTATGGGAGAAACCGCCAACGTGCAGCGACGATACTATCACTATCATTATTCAATGTAACTGGAAGGAATGGGGTATCAAATCCACTGACATGATAGATCTGATTGCCTTCATAAAAGACTTTCTTTTCTGTTTTTACTCTGAGATCTGTTGCTCCTGGGGTTGACACGTGGTAACACATAATTTTGTATATTTAATTAAAAGTAACAAGAAAAATGCGATTTGCAAAGCTTACACAAGATGTATTGCGTGAATTGAAGGATAAAGGTTTCAATGTCCTGATTGCTCCATCCGATAGTGAGGAAAGCGGCAATGTTACTTGGAAGGCTATCGCAGTGCCAAATGTTATGGATTGGCTTGTCGCATTAGATTGTGAAGGGTGGACGAATATACCGTTCAAAGAACCGAACATTTGGGTTATACAGGATGTGTTAGATAATGCTGACGAAGCACATCTTTATGGAAGTGTATTTATAGAGGAATAGATTATGAAGACATTGCAAAATTATTATAACGAAGTGGGAGAGTATGGACGAAAGCTATATTTGAGAAATGAAGCTATCCGCACAGGTAAGTGGGATATGAATGAAGCATTTCTAAATGTGGAGTTTCCAGATGTCGCCATTGACGAACTGCAAGGAGCGCGCGATTTAGCCGGCCGAGTAAAGCAAATGTCAAAGCAGGAGTTTCGGGATTGGGTAACCAAGAACCGAGTAAATGTGATAACGTCTGATCTTTATATTTTGGATGAGGGAGCGATATTGAGGGGATCAGTTGTTCCTGCAGGAGATTTGCAGTTTATTGTCGGTGATGGATTGGAAGACTTAATAGAATGTAACGTATCTCCCAGTGACGTCCTTAATTTAACCAATCACGAAGTTTATTGGGTTGATCCGGTAGTAAAAGCCTAGATTTTTAGTCTAGGCTTTTTGTTTTTTTTATTGTTGTGGGTGAGGAGATGGTTGTCTAGGAAGTATTCTTAAAATATGTGTTTTTTCCATTAATCCACATTCCCCATATCCTTTCACTGTCACATACACATCATCACCATTATACGTATCATACAATGGATAGTTTGCTGGAATAGTTATTTTCAAATTGTAGGGGTCTATTTGAAGAGAGGTGTGAGCTCCTGCGTCAACTACCCATGATAGGTTAGTGTAATTTGTCCCCGGATCTGGCGTGAAGGTTATTGTGCCACTTAAGCCTTGTTTAATTGAACTTGATCCGGTTATAGTGCCCTTCATATCTGAGTTGATTTGAATACTCTTGTTATATATTTTACCAGAGGATGTTGACCTAAGATATACTGTTCCTACAGCATTTCCAATCCTTGTCACTTTCCATTGATTATTACCTAAGGACGTCAATGTAGCAATGCCTGAGGCGTTTTCAAGGGTAATTGTTCCAGGGTTTGTGATAGTATATATTCCCTCACCACATATTTGAGATGGGCCATTGAATGAAGCTGGTGGTATAGTGTCTATTTCAACGGTTTGCCATGTTTTACCAGATTCCATACTTGACCAACCATTTGTTGTATTTGGATAATTTTTTTTGTAGTATTTGAATCGAAGTATAACCTGTCCTGCCTTCTTATTAGGTTGAAGCTTAAAAGTGAAATTTTTTGGTACACTTATCGAAGTGCGAAATTCTGTATCACTTACCCGTATAGAATCCGAAATTGTCGTTTCAGTTCCTGTTGTACTTCTATGTACAAAAATAGCTGAAACATTACATTCTAATGAATCGGGAATATTTTTAGTGAAAGTCACGAAACCAGTTACGTCCGTTGTTTTATTATCGTTTTTGTAAGGTATTTTCCCGTCTTGCAATGTAATATTCAAGCCCGCTTGATACAATGAAATATATCCTCCTTGTGCAAATACAGAGCTATTAAATAACGTAATAAAAAAGACAAGAGATAAAACGTATTTTAATATGTATCTCATAGCTTGATGGTATTTAGTGTTGAAATCATATCAACGAGTTTGTATTCGCCAGTATACCCCTTAAGATATAGACTTTGATTTTCAGGCGAATAGCCAATAACATCTTTTTCCAAACCGAAAAATTTTGCCATCTTAGCTTTTAAAATATCTATTTCATATTTTGTTCCGTCGATGATGGCATACTTAGAACTATCGACGGTTTCTTGATCTGGTTTAGATGGTTGCTCTTTCTTACACGCGCCAAAGCCTAGCCCCAGCAGCGCAACAAATACTAAATATCTTTTCACTTGGTAATATAATTAGCTGATAAGATAAGTAAAATTAAGTTGGTAGGATATTAGAATTAGGTAATACTACACAAAAGTGTACTGGGGTGATTCAGTGGTGAAAAGTTAGTGGCTTAAGTTAGCCTATCAAAAAACAAATCGATTATATACCTAAATTTGTGTAACAAATAAAACATATGACACATACACTAAAAAAAGGTAATAGTCTATCTTTTACCTCTACAAATGTTGGTACGCCAACAGTAAATTTCAACTACGTTTTATTGGAAAACGAAGTAGTAGGAATAGGCATTTTCCTAGATGAAACTGAAAAATGTCTAAGCGCAATTATCAAAAATTCGAAGGGCGAAAAGCATGTTATATCAGATTTAACCTCTGAGCACCCTTCTGAAAGAAGCGCGAAAGAGGAACTCGAAAGGCTTTTTGATATTTATAACAACAAGACTTTCTAACTAAACTCCTCAAAGTAAAACCTAACTTCAACCTGTTTTTCCTCTAATAGCCCATACTTTTTGGCAAACTTGTATTGTGTGCTATCCCTGTTAAGTGACGGGATAAAGCCTGCTATTGTCTTTCGGAAGCTTTCGAGCGATAGACTGCCTTTTATGGTATTACAGGAGTTACAGGCTGGGGCTAGGTTTTCAAAAGTATCACGTTCGGGGTACTTGCAACCACCATTTACCCAGTCGCGAACAAGTGGCTCAATATGGTCCGCGCACCAGCGATCACCGAGTTCGCATCCGCAATAAGCGCAACGCCCCGAATAATTTAGTCGGAGGGCTTCTCTTTGGGGTTTACTTAACTTCATACTTCTGTATAAGTCAAGATAATGGGTTTATCTCCTGGATTTATCTCTTTCTTTATCCATGCGACTAGATTTGAGTGTTTTCCGGTTTCTTCATCGAAAGTGACGGATTTCTTTACCTCAGCATCACTCATCTTCTCACCTCTGATGTAATCATCTTCATCGTCTAATGAGTGTTCATCTAATACATGGGTAACTGCTTGCTTTAAATCCATTGCTAAAACTTGCATTGTGTTACTGTTGAACTCGACTTCAAATAGTTGTCTGTTGTCTATTATTTTCATGATTAAATTTTTTTATTTTTTTTTCTGTTATTTCTGTCACTTTACTTTTTATCAGACTATTTATAGGTATAGAGCCACTAAAAAAACTCTATTTAAATTTTATGAACAATATGAAATATGGAAGGGTAAGACTCTTGGTGAAGTCTTTCCAGTTCCCTCTTAGCGAGGTTGAGCAAAACGAGAACGCTGCATATATCGCACGTATGAAAGAGTTGATTCATCACCCACCTAAGCGATGAGTCAGCGACCTTTTCCCCGATTAGAATAAGTTAATCGGGGAGGGGGTTAGTTAATCTGAGTAAACAATATTTCTTATCTCCTCTTGTCTTCGGATCAATTCTTCCGCAGTCTGTTCCGATATCCTTCCGTTTTGAAACTCAATTCTGATAAATGCTATCACATCGTCGATCTTAGTGTTTAAGTTCATGATCTATTTCTTTGATTCTTTTAAAAATTCGCCTTGCTATCTCAGGTACTATTGCATTTCCATACCCATGTAAGGATTCCCTAACCAATTTAGAGGGTACCCCATCATCCACGCATAAAGCTGGGGGTTCACTCTTCCAGGTACCCCCCCCATAATCTGTACAGATGCTCCGGCAATGTCCCAGGACCTCGGTGATGACGTCTCTTGAACATAGGAAAAGAAAGTCTGTCCCTGTTGCAATCTGATGATACTGGGGTAAGCAACCAGATACACCCTTGATCTATGATGGGGGGCACCGACATCTGACGCACGGCAAACTCTCCATTCTGCATTGTACCCCATTGCGGATAATTCGGTGAGTATTGCGCTAAAGTCTTGCCCTTTGTTAGTTTTAAGAATGTTAGAGACATTTTCGGAGATAATGTACTTTGGTCTGATTTCTGAAATAGCTCTACACATTTCATAGAATAGTCCTGTCCTTTCCCCTTGAAGCCCCTGTTGACCCTCACCCCATTGCTTTGCAATACTTGCGTCTTGGCAAGGGAATCCACCTGATAGGATGTCAATTCTATTTCGGTAAACAGTGAAGTCTGTTTCTTTGATGTCTCCATGACTTATTGAATCTGGAAAATGGTGATTTAATATTTTTCGTTTGCTTTCAATCCACTCGCAGTGGAATATGTTATCTATATTTTCTAGGTCGGCCGCTAGATCGAAACCTCCGATTCCGCTGAAAAGTGATCCGTGTGTCATTTCCTTTCTCCTTTCTAAACTAATGAGGTCTGAACAACAACCGAATTATTACGAGAGTACATAGATCGAAAGGTCATCACCTCATCTATTACTTTGGAAAGCTCGCGCGGATCAACACACTCTATCGAAGCTGCTTCTTCCAACGTGAGTATTTCGCCAATAACTAATTCGATTAGTTGTCCTATTTCCTCGGGTGTCATTTTATTTGTTCTTTAAGCTTTACCCAGCCGTAATCTATCTCAATTCTGTCGCCAATGTAATAGCCCATGGAAATGGCTAGCATTGCTTGTTTGTGGGTTATTTCAGGTATTGACAGACCTATCGAACTATAAGAGAATCCGTCAGCGTTGTTTATAAAATCATCGACCCATTTAAATTCAACGCCCACATGGTCTTTACCTGAAAAGTGTCTTGTAATCTCAATTTTATCATACTTTCTTAGATCAAAAAGCCTAATTGCATCTTCATTACTTAATGTTGAAATTGGCTTTAGCTCAAGAGTGCTACTATCCAAAATAGCTTTGGTCATATATGTGTGGCCGACTTTGGATAAGATAGATGGCCCATTTAATGTCCAGAATCTTACATTTTGTCCCCAATACAGAGCGAAGAACTTTGCTTTATTTTCTAATGTGTTTTCCATTTGTTTTCTTATTTTGGTGTTATGAAAAGGCATACAATTATTTACCTACTCGGAACTATTATTATGATTGCGAACGCACTGTTTTTAGTTCCATACCTAATTGAAGAATTAGGAAAGTCGCTTGATAAATAGATTATACATCCCCTTTGATATCTGAATGTACTTCCTTTAAAAAACCTTTATACATTTCTATACGAGCTTCCTGATGTTTTATCGATTCAATTAAAGCATCTTGATAAATGAGTATTCCTAATGCTAAGACACCGTCTAATTTAGATTCACACCAGCGTTCAGGATGTTCATTAGTATTTATTACAATATGGTAGGTTTTGTTATTTGGGTGCTTGCATACATAAGTATGTTTAGTTATCCTTCCGTCATGTACGTCATAAAATACATCACCTGATTTTATGGTTGTTTTATTTAGCTTATCCATTTCCTTTCGTCTCCTTTCCTTCGATAGAATTCATGTCGATAGCTAAGCCTTTTTCGATCAGGCCAAATACGTCGAAGTGCCATTTGATTAATTTTTGAACAACAGCATAAGGAAGGAAATTGATGTCGTGATAAATTCCGTGTATTGAAATGTTACTTAGATCGTTGATCAAATTGATATTTCCATGATCGAATGTGAACCAATTTTCTGCTTCATCGTCGCCAATTTCAAACCATTCAATAGGCACAAACTTCTTTTCATTATGCTCAATCTCTTTGGTAAGGTCCGATATAGGGCGAAGGATTGGTTTGAAATTACTTATTGCATACCATCCGCTGAACATAGCGTTTTCGGCAATCATTAGTTCATCATTGGATAGCCCAAGGACTTTGTATGTATATTCTGTAACCTTACTAATAACATTAAACGCATACGGAAGATACGGCGCTAGATGTTCCAGTGTAAGTACTGGCGCTTTCTTTTCGTTATTCACCGTATACCTCCTTTCTTGATTTTAGTACTTCTTCAACTACGTTGCTTACTGCCAAAGCCATTTTTGACTTAAATACAGTATCTTGTTTCAATTCATTTGAGACCTTATCGAATAGTCCGTCATTGTTGGAAATTATGGATCGGCTGACCTTATGGGCAAATGCAGAAACAATGCTTTTTTCGAACTCTTCTCGCTGGATGACCTCATTGAAAGAATTGCTAATTAATTGTCTAAGTGTTGTAGAATGCTCATCTACAACAGATGAAACTAATTTAGTCAATGGGCTATTGTAAGAAGAAAGGACAGACTTAATACTTTCATTCATGGCCAATTGGACAGTTGAAAGAATGTCAGATTCTAAATTAACCGGGGTATGTTTCTTTTCTACTTTACCGTTAATAGCGGTAATTAGTTCAGTCATATCGCTTCTGAACATTCGGTTTTCCTCTCTTAAATCTGATACAGTTTTTAAGAGTTGATCTATTGTTTGTTGCTCTTTAGCAGTCATTTTTTTAAGATTTAACTGGATGGTTTCTACTATAATCACGGTCTTTCATTTCCCAATTGTAGTCCAATAGGTAGTTATGGGAATTTCCTTTGAGATTGTACTTCTCTTTACTAAATGACACTTTAACAAAATGCCTTAATACAGCATCTTTTGAGTGATTGTAATCACAACGGTGAATGACTGTTTCGTCAAGCCTATAAATGCTGTTTGGTTTACATTTAAGTGGTTCAGATTTGTAGAATAATCTATTCATCTGCTCAATGCTTTCTCTGTGATGTTGGATAAGTTCAAAATTTCCTGTCACGTATTCTGTAGGGATGCAATCGCACCAAATGTAATTTATGTCTTCACTCATAAATCCATCACAATGCCAACCCATCCGGTTGAGATTTTCGCCACTTTTTATGTAAAGGCATTTAGCTGTAAGGTAGATGTAGTGTTTATCATACATGACCAATGATTCTTCGCATATGTTATGAAAGAAGTCATTGCAACATTCTACGAGAATATCCACTAAAGGTTTCAATTGATCAGGTAAAGTAAAATCAATTAAGTCGCCTTTCATTTTTAGAGGCAGATATTGATAGAAATACATTTGATCGTTATCGACAACAACATCTGTTGCTATTTCGATTGGTTCACTTCCGTATGTTTTCATAACCTACTTTACTTTAGTTACTGTTAACTTGCCGACCTTCTTGAAGCATCCTTTGTACGCATGCCATGTTCCATCTCCATACCTATCATTTCCACCGACACATATCTTAGCATTT
This sequence comes from Sphingobacterium sp., assembly GCA_031253985.1. Taxonomy (GTDB): domain Bacteria; phylum Bacteroidota; class Bacteroidia; order Sphingobacteriales; family Sphingobacteriaceae; genus Sphingobacterium. The sequence goes on along the minus strand of JAIRVH010000214.1, from coordinate 22,998 downwards.
CCACTAGGATATTCATCTATTAATAACCCTGTGTTTCCAACATTATACAAGGAAGGATATTCGCTATTATTTGTTATTACTGCTATCTCGCAGCTTTGTCCTACTTTGATTTGATTTTCCATCTTCTTTTCGTTTAAAGGCGCCAGTAATGCGCCCGTGGTTAATGCTTTAAAATCAGTTCGTTTTTACCGATAGGTTGGTCGTCCATGGCGTTTAAAGCTTTGCTTATGTCAACCTTTTGGCCGAATAGTAAAAGTCCGCTTGTGAGCGATGCAATGTTTTTTATACCCTGCAATTCCTTTATTTTACCATCTACTTCTAAAAAAGCGTCATTGAAGTTCACAATGTGCATTGTCATACCTTGGCCTAAAAACATCGAGTAGTCGGGCAGCGAATTATCGCCCCAAGGGGCGTCTACTTCAAAACCTAAAGACAATAGGTTTTCTTCTGAAAAATTTTGTCCCATGGTTAACCGAAAATTAAGATGAATGAACACGCTAGGTAAGCTAGCGAAACCAATAGTCCAATAACTTTAATATAAGCCCAAACCGTCTCTTTGACGATTTGCTTTTCCGCTTCATTCATTATGTTGTAGAAAAATAATAGCGTCTTCATATTTTATGTATTTAATGTGATAATCACATATTTTTAGTTGTAAAAAATGGTTTTTTGTCCTTTAATGGAATTATCGATTTTGACTATTTCCTTAGCCTTAACATCGCTCAAAACTTCGCTGCCATCCTGATCAACATAATCGATCCAGTCATAAGTAATGAACCCATTTTCAACCATAAAATTGAAAGCTCTTTTTCCAGAGTGATTAAGTGTTACTGTTTTCATACTCTAATGATTTAATATTTTAATATCTCTTATTTGTTATACAAAGTTAAACAATGTTAATTTAAAATTCAAACAAAAATTAAACATTTTTTCTAACTTTTTTAGAGTTATCATTTTTCGGGTTTGAAAGCCGATATTTCGGTATATTTGTCTTAGCGAAAAAATAGGGCAGACACAAAAACCTAATTATTTGTGTGTATATGGTGTGTGTTAATTTTAAATAATATGTAAATATCTGAAATTTAGATATTTGAATGTTATAAAAATAGTCTCACTACGACCCTTTTTTTATAGCTTTGTTTTTATATTTTAAAAAGATGTCGAAGAGAAAAATTGTTATTGCCATTACTGGAGCTAGCGGCTCGATCTATGCTAAAGTTTTACTTAAAAAGCTATTGGTATTAAGAACACAAATTGCAGAAGTTGGGATAGTGATGTCAAACAATGCGAAGGATGTATGGCGTGCTGAGTTAGGCGATGAGAGTTATCAAGACGTACCTTTCAAGTTTTATGATAAAGGTGATTTTTTTGCTCCTTTTGCTTCAGGATCGGCACACTATGATACGATGATTGTCTGCCCATGTTCAATGGGAACATTATCAAGAATAGCACAGGGAATTTCTTCTGATTTGACAACGCGTGCGGCTGATGTAATTCTAAAGGAACGAAGACGATTGATTTTGGTTACTCGTGAAACACCTTTAAGTATTATTCATATTCAAAATATGAAACTGGTTACGGAGGCTGGAGGGATCATTTGTCCCGCGTCGCCTTCATTCTATAGTTTACCAAAGACATTAGAGGATGTAGCAGAAACTGTGGTTGACCGTATATTGAGCCTGGCAGGATTTGAATTTAAACATTATCAGTGGGGAGAAAACACCTAGTTACTGATCGTTGAAATCTATTTTTAATGTTCTTTAATAAATTTGTATTTTGTAACTTTGTTTCTCGAAATGAAGCAATCACAAGCATCGCGCGAAAAAGTTATTTATAGCTATATGATTTATAGTGATAAAGCGGCTGTCTGTTTGTTCATACTAAGAACGCTGCATGCTTCGACAAACTATTTGTATCCTATTAATTTCAATCACATTCATATATGAAAAGCTTATTGATTACTTCTGTTAAAGTAATTTTACCTGGTAACGAATTTCATCAGCAGCAAGTTGATGTATTAATCGAAAAGGGAAAGATTGCACAGATTGGAAAAACTGTCAAAGTAGCTGATAAAAACATGGAAACCATTGATGGTGCAGGAAAGATTTTAGCGCCCGGTTTTTTTGACTTACATGCCAATTTTGGAGAACCCGGACTAGAGACCAAAGAAGATATCCTAACTGGAACCGCGGCAGCTGTTGCCGGAGGGTTTACTGGAGTAGCAGTGATGCCAAATACTGAACCGGCTATTCAAAGCCGTTCCGAGGTTGCACTTGTTGTCAATACGGCAAAAGGGAATATTGTTGATGTTCATCCGATTGGAGCAATCAGCAAAAAGAGAGAAGGAAAGGAATTGGCCGAGTTGTTCGATATGAAGCAGACAGGTGCCGTTGCATTTAGTGATGGAAATAGGAGTGTACAACAGGCAGGATTAATGAGTCGAGCATTGTTATATGCGAAAGGATTTGATGGGTTGATTTTTTCACACGCTGAAGATGAGTCTATGGCTGGTGGAAACAAAATGAATGAAGGCGCGATGAGTACTTATTTGGGAATGAAAGGTATTCCCAATCTTGCCGAATCGTTAATGGTGTCTCGTGACCTCTATTTGGCGGAATATACGGAAGCTCCTATTCATTTTGCATCTATTAGTACACCAGAAGCGGTTGATCTAATAAAAAAAGCAAAAGCAAAAGGGCTTCCGGTGACATGTGATGTTGCCGCACATCAGTTGGTCTTTACTGACGAAGATATTATCGGTTTTGATAGTAATTATAAAGTGAGTCCACCTTTACGAACTAAAGGAGATGTTAAAGCTTTACTTAAAGGTATTAAAGAAGGTACCATCGATGCTATTGTTTCTCAACATACGCCGCAGGAAATAGAATTCAAGAATGTTGAATTCCATATTGCAAAAAATGGTATTATCGGATTGCAAACAGTGTTACCCCTATTGATTCGTGCTGGACTTAATGAGGAGCAAATCGTAAATAGTTTGTCAATTAGACCTAGGCAAATTCTGGGACTTGAAGTTCCTCGTTTTGAAGAGGGGGCTACAGCTAATCTTGTCGTATTTGATCTGAAGAAATCTTGGAATTTCGATGAAAAAACGAATAAATCAAAGTCAAAAAATTCACCATTATTCGGACAGAAGTTAATGGGCGCTGTCGAATTGGTCATCAATAATAATCAACTCAAAAAAAACGATTAAAACCATGGAAGCAAATATTAAAGCAGCCGTTGAGGCAGGTATTTTAAATTATGGCAAAGTTGATGGAATTTCGACTGCCCCAGAGTTTCTGGAAAAAGTCATAAATGTCTTCAATACGGAGTCAAGTTATCTAGAAAAACTGGAACTTCTGGATCAATCTTTTGATGACTATCCTTTATTTGATGAACTACGTGAGGTATATGTCGATCTTTTGCTGATGAACTTTTTTTCTAACGATGTACTAAAGCTGGAAGATGATTATCTAGATTCAGAGGAGTGGGAAGCAATCGAGGATGAAACTATAGATCGTGGAACTGAATTATTGAATATTTTTCTTTATTTAGGAGAGTGCAAGGATGATGAGATTGAACCTGAATTGGATGATTTCTTAAAAGAATTTTTGCTTGTTGATGAAGATGAATTTCAAGATGAGCATGAGATTTATGAAGATATCATTGCCAATCAAATTGTTGTAGATAGTCCATATGCGGAAATCGCAAAAGTAGGTAAAGGACTAAACCCGAGAAGTGAGGTTTATGAACTTTTCTATCCTATTATGAGTTTCTTCAGTGAGTTGAAACCTAATGAAAAACAGTTTGAAGAATATGCAGAAGCGTCAAACAATAAAGCCTTTGACATCGCCCTTTACCAAATAATCAGTACTTACTATAATAACTAAATTTATGGCAGATTCAATCGATCAAAGTAACATAGGATTTGATGCGGTAATTGATAAGAAGAAAAGTATTATCTATGGTGTCATCTTAGGAATAATTTCTTTTGTTCTCGGATTAGTTGTCTTGTTTGTTGTCAAAGACTTAAATTCTTTCTGGGGAGTAATGTCGATGTCATTTATTGTTAACACTGGTATTTTCGTTGTTATTTCAGCGTTGTTTGCTTTTTCTCTTCGGAAAGCAAATGGTGGGTATTGGAATTTTTCCATCGCATTGAAATCGATATTCATGATGCTTGCTATCTCGACTATTATTTCCACAATTGGGACACAGCTGTATGTCAATTTTATTAATCCAACTTTGCAAGAAAAGGTAGTGACCCATACAATTAATGTTACAATTGAGTATATGGAAAAGAACAATGTGCCAGATGAAGTGATTGATTCAAAAATTGCAGAACTGGAAAAACAGGTTGATTCTATCGGAAAAATAACTTTAGGACAGGTGTTCAAAGGATTGGCCATCACATTGATGTTTCAATTTGTTTTTGCTTTATTATTATCAGCCTTAACAAAACGAGAAAGATTGGTCGTTAAACAAGAGACCAATTAGTGTTTAATAAAATAAAATTGACCCTATAAGGTATTACTGAAAAAGTAATACCTTTGTTGGTATTATAATACTACATTTTTAGCATGATTAACATTCACATGGATATTTCTGTTGTTGTTCCTTTATTTAATGAAGAAGAATCCTTACCCGAATTGACAGCTTGGATCGACCGTGTCATGGCCGCAAATCATTTCTCGTATGAAATTATTTTGGTTGATGATGGGAGCAAAGATAATTCCTGGAAAGTTATTGAAGAATTGAAATTAAGAAATACGAATATTTCGGCTATAAAATTCCGACGCAATTATGGTAAATCAGCTGCTTTAAATGTGGGTTTTGCTGCTGCCCAAGGGGATGTGGTTATTACAATGGATGCGGATTTACAGGACAGCCCAGATGAGATTCCCGAACTGTATGATCGAATTATAAATAAAGGTGCCGACTTGGTATCCGGTTGGAAACAAAAACGCTATGATCCATTGACCAAAACAATCCCAACCAAATTATTTAATGGGGTGACCAGGTCGATGTCTGGAATTCATAATCTGCATGATTTTAATTGCGGTCTTAAAGCCTATAAAAAAGATGTTGTTAAGAACATTGAGGTTTATGGTGAGATGCATCGTTATATACCCGTTATCGCAAAATGGGCTGGATTTACCAATATACAGGAACAGATTGTCCAACACTACCCGCGCAAATACGGTACAACCAAATTCGGTCCCGGTCGCTTTGTAAAGGGATTCTTGGATTTATTGTCCATATTTTTCGTTGGCAAGTTCTCGAAAAGACCGATGCACTTTTTTGGTGTTATGGGGGTGATTAGTTTTCTTGCGGGTTTATTTATCTCCATTTATCTGATTTGTCACAAGCTTATGAGCATAGCCAGTGGTACACCATTTAGAGATATAACAGACCAGCCTTTATTTTTCTTTGCACTGACGGCGATTATTTTGGGAACACAATTATTCTTGACAGGTTTTTTGGCGGAATTGGTTTCTAGAAGCAGCTCGGACAGGAACGATTATCAAATTGAGAAAGTCATTTAATTTACTATGCGAATTGTGATTTTAGGATCTGCCTATCCTTTAAGGGGAGGTGGGATAGCGTCTTTTAATGAACGATTGGCATCCCATTTTCAGGATTTAGGCCATGAAGTTGACATTTATTCCTTTAGTCTGCAGTATCCCAATTTCCTTTTCCCCGGAAAGTCGCAATATTCCGATGAACCAGCTCCAGTTGGTCTTCGTATCAAGACAAAGGTCAATTCGATTAATCCATTTAATTGGTTAAGTGTTGGCAAGGAGCTAAAAAGGGCAAATTACGATTTGCTTATAGTGAGATTTTGGATGCCATTTTTTGGGCCTTGTCTGGGGACAATCCAACGGCAAGTCCGAAAAAATAAACATACTAAAATCATCTGTATTGCTGATAATATAATTCCACATGAACAGCGTATAGGGGATAAGCTGTTGATACGTTATTTTTTGAAATCCGTCGATGCTTGCCTCACAATGAGTAAAAGTGTGCTAAAAGACTTGACGATCTTAAGTCCTAAAATGCCGGCAGTGTATACGCCCCATCCTTTATACGATAACTACGGTACACATCAGAGTAAAAAAGAAGCACGTAGGTTGTTGAATATTAATGAAAAGGATAGAGTTGTCTTGTTTTTTGGATTTATTCGTCCGTATAAAGGTTTGGATATTCTCCTGGAAGCATTGGCTGATTCCAGAATTCGTGACCTGGGCGTGAAATTGTTACTAGCAGGTGAATTTTATGGTGACCCTGCTCCCTATTTAGATCTGATAAAAAGATATAAACTAGAGGACTTTATTTTTATGCACACCGATTTTATTCCAAATCAGGAGGTGGGACGTTATTTTTCGGCCGCAGATTGTGTTGTCCTTCCCTATCGCAGTGCTACACAGAGTGGAATTACTCAGGTTGCCTATCATTTTGATCTGCCAATGATCGTCAGTAATGTCGGTGGATTACCCGAATTAGTTCGCAATGAGTATGTTGGTTATGTAGTGGAACCAAATGCTCGTCAAATTGCTGATGGAATTTTTTCATTTTATCATCATGATAAAGAGGAACAATTTAGAACAAATATTATTGACGAAAAAAGGAAATATAGTTGGGATACTTTTGGTCGTGAAATTCTTAAACTTGCCGATTGATTGGCAGCGTTGATTTTATTTGTATTTAAAATCAAATTTATCTAAGTTTGGGAGACTGAGGTAGAAATTTAAAAGAAGGAGAGATTTTGTTGCCGTTTACACAAAGCAGTTTAGCTAAGATAGAGGATTTTTTTAAGGAGCAGGGTTATAAGGTGAGGTACGAGAAGGGATCGTTTCGCACAGGTGCCTGTATGTTAGAGACAACAAAAGTTGTAGTGGTCAATAAGTTTTCGAATCTTGAAATAAAAATCCAGTCACTGTGGAATATATTACTGGATATTGAAATTGACTCGGAGGCTATTTCTGAAAAACTTCTCCCATTATATGAAGAGGTATTGAAATCAAAAATTGTAGCTTGAGAATTACATTTTTAGGAACCGGAACATCACAAGGGGTACCTGTAATAGCGTGCCAATGTCAGGTTTGTCAATCTAGCGACGAACGTGATAAGAGATTACGTTCTTCTATTCTTATTGAATATAATCAACATACATTGGTTGTGGATACCGGTCCTGATTTTCGGTATCAGATGCTGCGTGAGAAAGTTATGCATTTGGATGCTGTCTTAATGACGCACTCCCATAAAGACCATATCGCTGGTTTGGACGATGTAAGAGCATTTAATTACCAGCAGCACAGTTCAATTTCTATTTACGGGACAGAGGCACTACATGAAGCGCTAAGACGTGAATTTTACTATGCTTTTACAGAGGTTAAATATCCTGGAGCGCCGAGATTGGATTTGGAAGTGATAAAGGCTGGGGTGCCATTGCCTTTATTTGGTAAGGAAATCATGCCTATTGAGGTTTTGCATTATAAGATGCCTGTATTGGGCTTTCGGATAGCAGATTTCGCCTATATTACCGATGCTAAATTCATCTCCGATGAATCGAGAAAATTGTTGGAAGGTGTCCGCGTACTTGTGGTAAATGCTTTACAAAAGGAATCCCATATTTCTCATTTAACTTTGGATGAGGCAATCGAATTTGCCTATGACATCCGTGCCGATAAAACATATTTTACCCATATTGGACATCGAATGGGTCTTCATGAAGATGTATCAAGAGAATTGCCTGAAAATATGTTCCTGGCCTATGACAGATTGAAGTTGGATATAGGCTAATCCATTTAAATAAAACCATACGTCTTTTTTCTTTGTTATACCTATAAATAGTAGAATTAGGTATTAAATTATAAGGAAATGGGAAATTTATTGTACATTATCGCCGTTATCTTGGTTATTATCTGGGCGATAAGTTTTTTTGGAGGTTATGCAGCTGGAAATAATATCATCCATATTCTGTTGGTGATAGCAATTATTGTCGTATTATTACGTGTTATTCGCGGTAACGCCTAAATTCATTTAAATTAGATTCAGATAAAGTTGAGCAATCTGCAAGTCTTGGGGATAGGTGATTTTAATATTTTTAGAATCGCCTTCAACAATATAGATACTCTTGCCCATTTTTTCGACGACTGAAGCATCATCCGTAAAAAGTGGATCTTCATCTTGTTGATAGGACTTTAGTAATAATTCTCCGTGAAAAACTTGTGGCGTTTGTATCATCCAGATTTGGTTTCTATCCATGGCTTTATTTGTTGATACATTGCCCCTGCGAATGGATTCAATACTTTTTTGTGCCAGCACGATCGCTTGATGCTCGTAAGCTCCTTGAAAAGCTTTTCTGATGAGTTGATCGGAGACAATAGGACGAGCCCCGTCATGTACAGCAATATAATCTTTGGGACCGATATCAAAATTCTGATCAATGTAGTCTATGCCATTTTTTACGCTTTCAAAACGAGTGTTTCCACCAAAAGCAATATGTATGGGTTTGTCAAATTGATGTTTCAAGCATAATTCAGTCCAATAACTTTCCATGGTTTCACTGATAACCAAAACGACTTCTGATATGCTGTCCGATAATGAAAAGCAATTGATTGTATGCATAACAATCGGCAGGCCATTTAAATCAAGGAACTGCTTCGGGAGATCGCTATTCATCCTATTCCCAGTTCCTGCAGCAACGATTATCACAAAGTTCATGGTGTTCGTTAAAATGAAAGGTTATTACTTAAAAAACGTGGATGGTTTGCGGCCATCCACGTTTTTTTATTCTGATAGTTATAAGAATCAATTAGATAATGAGCATCGCATCGCCATAGCTATAGAATCTATATTTTTCTTTAACGGCCACTTCGTATGCATTCATGACATTTTCGTAACCCGCGAATGCAGCAATCATAACCAACAGCGTCGATTCCGGAGTATGGAAATTTGTAATCATGGAGTTTGCGATACTGAAATCGTAAGGAGGATAGATAAACTTACTTGTCCAGTCAGAAGCCGCTTTTAAATGATGGTCAGCAGAAACAGATGATTCTATCGCACGCATCGAGGTTGTTCCTACCGCACATACACGACGTTTATTGTCGATGGCTTTATTAACAACACGCGCAGCTTCATCAGTGATAATGAATTGCTCAGAATCCATTTTATGTTTGGTTAAATCTTCTACTTCAACAGTACGAAAAGTTCCAAGACCTACGTGAAGAGTAACCTCTGCAAAATCGACACCCTTAAGCTCTAAACGTTTCATTAACTCTCTTGAAAAATGAAGCCCTGCTGTCGGGGCAGCAACTGCGCCTTCATTTTTTGCATAAATTGTTTGATAACGGAATTTGTCTTCTGGCGTTGCTTTACGTTTGATATATTTCGGAAGGGGAGTTTCACCAAGGATCTCAATATTGCGGCGGAATTCTTCATCTGTACCATCAAACAAAAATCTAATTGTACGGCCACGAGAAGTCGTATTGTCAACAACTTCGGCTACTAATAAATCATCGTCACCGAAATATAATTTGTTACCTACACGGATCTTGCGCGCCGGGTCTACCAATACGTCCCAAAGACGAAGCTCATTGTTCAATTCGCGCAACAAGAAAACTTCAATTGTAGCTCCAGTCTTTTCTTTATTACCGTAAAGGCGGGCTGGAAAAACTTTAGTATTGTTTAAGATCATGACATCTTTGTCATCGAAATAATCCAATACATCTTTGAAAATTTTGTGTTCAATTTTACCAGTATCTCTATGTAAGACCATCAAGCGCGATTCGTCACGATTTTCAGAAGGTTCAGAAGCAAGTAATGATTCTGGTAAGTTGAATTTAAACTGAGATAACTTCATCTTTAATAATATATATATTAATATCTGCCTTTCAGCGCATTACAGTGCGCCAAATACCAGGCTGCAAAAAGCATACAAAGTTATGATTTTTTCGGTATAGAAAGGGCATATTTCTAATTTATACATATATTTTTGTTGATTTTGACATTAAATCAAAACTATATTGTATTTTAGAATACATTATGCTATTTTTTAGATTAATACTGGAGAGTTGTCAATTTGCTTTTTCGGCATTAAAGGACAATCGTACACGAACTTTGCTTTCATTGCTGGGTGTAACCATCGGTATTTTTACGATCATAGGTGTATTTTCAGCCGTAGATACTTTACGGAATAATATCGAAGAATCTGTTAAAAAGATTGGTAGTAAAACACTCTATATAGAAAAATGGCCATGGGATGGTGGCCCCAATTTCCCTTGGTGGAAATACTTAAATAGACCTGAACCTACATATAACAATTATCTGGACTTAAAAAGCCGGATGACGACTGCAGAGTATATGGCGTATATGATCAATATTGGCAATACGACTATAAAATATAAAAATAATTCGGCACAAGGCTCTTCAGTCAATGCGGCGACTTATGAAAATCTTTATATTCAGAATTTGAATATTGTGGATGGCCGTTACTTTGCTGAAAGTGAATCCAGAGGTGGTGCACTTGTTACGGTATTGGGCGCTAATATTGCCGAAGGACTTTTTCCTAATGAAGAGCCTGTAGGGAAATATATCAATATGCTGGGAAGGAAAATTCAAGTCATTGGTGTATTAAAAAAAGAAGGTAACGGTGTACTGATCAATACGTCACCTGACGATACGGCTTTTATCCCTTTTGAATTAGCTCGGAATTTGGTAAACTACGACAATTTTTCTCCAAGTATTGCCATGGTCATCAAGTCGAATTATACATTGGCTGAGGCAGAGAGTGAGGCAAAGACGCTCATGCGTTCCATCCGCCGTATATCCCCACAACGGGAGGAGAACTTCTCCATCAATCAGACAACTATGATTACCGGTGCTTTGGATCAGCTTTTTGGTATTATTAATCTTGCAGGTTTTTCGATTGGTATTTTTTCAATTTTAGTTGGAGGATTTGGTATCGCAAATATTATGTTTGTGAGTGTTAAAGAAAGGACACATATTATTGGAATTCAAAAAGCACTCGGAGCTAAGAATTTCTTTATTCTGTCGCAGTTTTTAGTAGAATCAATTGTGCTTTGTCTCCTGGGCGGAGGTATAGGACTTGTAGTCGTTTATTTTTTGGCCTTTCTAGTTCAAGCTGCGACGGGCGTGGCGATTGTTGTCAGTTTAAAAATGGTGATCCTTACCGTTTCGCTTTCTACATTTATTGGACTGATATCAGGAATTGTCCCTGCTTTAATGGCTTCTCGTTTGGATCCTGTAGAAGCGATCCGGAGTAAATAGAAAAGAGATATGTTTAAAAAAGCTCAATTTTCGATATTATATGGATTTTGGCTTTTAATTTTTGCCTACAGCTGTTTGCTTATGGTGGAAATTACACTTCGATATAGTGGCTTCACTCTCGATGCTAACTTTTTGATGATTAAGCAAACTGAAATTGAAGAGCTCTGGTGGTATCGCTATGTTTTTTATATTCATGTCTGCACAGCTATTTTTGCTTTGCCTGCCGGCTTTACCCAGTTTAGTCCTTATCTATTGAATGCATATCCGCGAGTGCATCGCGCTATCGGCTATTTGTATGTATGCACAATTTTGATTTTTGCTGCTCCTTCGGGCTTATTCATTGGATCCGTCGCTAATGGCGGGTTAACATCCATTCTAGCATTTGAATTATTGGGGCTCGGATGGTTTTATTTTACCTGGCGGGCAGTTCGTTTGGCCGTTCAGCGAAACTTTAACAAACACCGTGATTTTATGATCCGCAGTTTTGCATTAACCTGTTCTGCGCTCACTCTGCGATTTTGGAAGGTCGCTCTAGTATACTTTTTTCAACCAAATCCAATGGATGTCTATCAAATTATTGCCTGGTTGGGATGGATACCTAATTTGCTGCTGGCGGAATTTATTATTTATCAAAAAAATCATAAATTATGAAGAAAAACCTTTGTTTAATGTTATTGCTTGGAGTAGTCCTTGGTTGTAAGGATGGGAAAAGCAAAAAAAATGAAGTCACCGAAACGAAAGATAGCGTTGTTGTCGAACATGAGGCACATCAGGAACTTTACGGCAATTGGGTCGGCGAATTTGTTGTGGATGAAAGTACTCTGGAAGAAGGGGAGGAGTTGCCTACGACAGATTATTCTCCGAAGATAAATTTGACTATAAAAAAAATTACGGATAAGGGCAATATATTCGGACAGAATGTTGTCAAGGGAAATCTGCGTTCTTTTGTGGGAAAACTTGAGGAAAACGGTGCTGATGTACGGTTATTATTGGATGAGCCTGGAGATAAAAAGTCGGACGGACGTTTTGAAATTAAACTTAATCACGATACCTTGATTGGTCATTGGACCGCATACGACCAGGGAGTAAAAATCAAAAAACGCAACTTTAAATTGTTAAAAAAGCAGTTCGCCTATAATCCAAATCTGATGCTAAAAAATCAGGATGGAGAAAATGGAACTTTGGTCGACTGGATTAATGAAAAAAGAAAGGAAGAAACCGACGTGGACGGGGATTCAACGTATACATACATTATACAATATTATAGATCTGCTTCTCCTGCGGTCTTTACCGTAAATGCATCTAAGCAAAAGTTGACGGAGAAAGATCTGAAAAACCTTAAGAAGTTAGATTTGGAGATTATTCGGAATACTATTTTTGCCCGACATGGCTATGCATTTACTAAACCGAGCATTCGTCAGTTTTTTGAGCCTGTAGATTGGTATGTGCCTATTTCAAAAGATGTGAATGCAGACCTAAGTCAATTAGAAAAAGATAATATAGCTTTGCTTACGCGATTTGAAAAATATGCGACCGATAATTATGATACCTTCGGGAGATAATTCGGTGAAATTTATGCATGAATATTTAAACTCTTAAAATCACAAAAAAGGCTTTACCATGTAAAGCCTTTTTTGTGATTTTAAGAGTTTAGTTTTATCATTTCCTTCGAATAGAAATCGCATTTTTATGGGCTTGTAGACCTTCAAGTTCAGCAAGTATTTCAACTACTGACCCGATTTGTTGAAATCCCGTTTCGTTGATATGCTGAAATGTAACCTTTTTTACAAAAGAATCTACAGATACGCCTGAGTAGGAGCGCGCATACCCCGAGGTAGGCAGCGTGTGGTTTGTGCCAGAAGCATAATCCCCAGCGCTTTCAGGTGTCAAGTGCCCCAAGAACACCGAACCCGCATTACTGATATAACGTGTTAGGGACTCCCATTGGTCGGTCTCCAAAATAAGATGTTCTGGAGCATAATCATTTGAAAACTTTATTGCCTCCTGAAGATTCTCAACAGTTATCGCATAGGAGTTTTCAATAGCTTTTGTGGCGAGTTCCCTGCGAGGTAAAACCGCTAATTGAGCCGCTATTTCGGTATTAACTGCATCAACTATCGCGTTTGAAGTGGAAACCAAGACAGCTTGGCTGTCGGCTCCATGCTCGGCTTGTGCCAAGAGGTCCGCCGCAACAAAAGCTGGATTAGCTGAATCATCGGCAACGACGAGTACTTCGGACGGCCCTGCAGGCATGTCAATACTAACATTTGCTAGACCTTGCATGATGGATTTTGCTTTAGTGACAAACTGATTGCCCGGACCGAAGATTTTATCAACTTTTGGTATAGTCTCTGTTCCAAAGCCCATAGCAGCAACTGCCTGGGCGCCTCCTACTAGATATATTCTGTTTATCTTAAGCAATTTTAGACAAAATGCGACAAAACCATTGATTTTTCCATTGGATTGCGGTGGCGAACAAACGACGATTTCTTTGCATCCAGCTATTCTTGCAGGAACACCCAACATTAAAAGTGTACTCGGTAAGACCGCTGATCCTCCGGGGATATAAAGCCCTACCTTTTCAATTGGACGAACCTCCCGCCAGCATTTTACACCGGGCATGGTTTCGACAGTGCGCTCTCTTTTTAATTGGGTACTATGGAATTTATGGATATTCTGAAAAGCGATTTCCAGTGCTCTTTGTTGATCACGGCCAATGGTAGATGCCAGTGCGTCGATATCTTCCTCGTCTAAATATAATCTATCAAGCTCTACTTTATCAAATTTAGCAGCATATTCGCGTAATACGACATCTCCTTGTTGACGTACCTGTTGAATAATTTCTTGGACAACCTCCTGTATAGCATTGTTCGGATCCGTGTTTCTAGCGACTAGTTGCTGGATTTCAGTTTTCCCTAACGTTTTATAATCATATTTTTTTAACATGGTTGTATAAGTGCATCAAGTTTAAAGAATGATTTTTTCAATTGGCATCACAACGATACCTTGGGCACCTTCAGCTTTTAACTTATTGATCTTATCCCAAAAGTCATCTTCCGTAATAACAGTGTGTACGGCTACCCAGCCTTCTTCCGCAAGTGGAACGACTGTCGGGCTCTTAACACCATGCAATAAAGAAGTAATAGCTGGCAAATTCTTCTTTTCAACATTTAATACGACATATTTGGTTTCTTTTGCTAAAAGAACGGATTCGATACGTTGTACTAATTCTATCAATACTTCATTACCTTCTAATCCCTTTCTTCCGACTAATATCGCTTCTGAATTTTTGACATCGGCAAAGGGTTTCAGTCCATTACTTTTAAGTGTCCCGCCGGTGGATACAATATCACAGATTGCATCACTCAGACCTAATCCGGGAGAAATTTCAACTGAACCAGATATCAAACGGATGTCCGCATTGATCTTATATTCATCTAGAAAATTTTTTAAGATATTTGGATAGGAGGTTGCAATTGCTTTGCCATTGAGGTCTTTGAGATCTTGGATGTTGCTGTCTTTTGGAATAGCTAGTTTCAACGTGCATTTTCCAAAACCAAGCCGTTTGATGTACTCTACTTTGGATTCTGTCTCGTCAATGATATTCTCACCGACGATTCCTAAGTCAGCTATTCCCTGTTCTACATAGCCCGGAATGTCGTCGTCCCTAAGAAACAATATTTCCAAAGGGAAATTTCCTACGGTGGTTATTAAGGAACTTTTATAATTCTCAAAGTCTAAACCACAGTTTTTTAGTAATTGAACAGATTTTTCGTTTAACCTACCCGATTTTTGGATAGCAATTTTAAGATTTTTCAACGCTTTATAAATGTTAGCAGTAAATTATTAATAATAAGAAATCAAACAAGAGGGAAGGTATTCTACGTAAGAACACATTAAATCAACATATCGCCACAATGGCGATGATGCAAATGAAAATGATGTACGTAGGTATAGACCATGTTTGTATTAATAACTGTTAGCAAATGTATAGTAAATTAATGGGAAATGCAAGACGCTCATTTTAAAAAAATCACAGTATATATTTCAACTCGCGTAAATTTCCTTATTTTAGAGAGCAGAAGGACTTTAAGGAAAGGATGCTCAAATTTGTTTGATGTTACTGTGGTTATGGGCCAAGCGATTGTGACCGATTGAAATTGTATAAATCTTATGCAGGGGATTATAAACGAGTAAATAGATTATTTAAATGAAGTTATTAGTTTTTATTGTTATCAGTTGGATGGGTTTTCTACACAATCATGTTTTGGGACAGGAAAAACCAGCTTCTACATTGGATATTCGAATATTGGAGTCCATTGCAGAAACACGGACAGAACCACAAACACAAACCTTTAAAGTACTTTCTGATATCAATAATTATGTTCAGATAGCTGTCCCGGTTGGCTTATTGGTTGCGGGTGCAGTGAATGATGATAAGACAATGCGTCAGAATGCGCTGTATGTTGCGAGTAGTACTGCTGTTACCGCTTTAGTTAATGTTGGCTTAAAACATTTGTTTAAAAGGAGTAGGCCCTTTAAAAAATATCCGAATTTTATATCGATTCGTACGGCAGGCGGGTATTCGTTTCCTTCTGGTCATACCTCCTCTGCTTTTGCGACTGCCTCTGCATTATCGCGTGCGTACTCGAAATGGTATGTAGTTGCACCGTCGCTATTATGGGCAAGTAGTGTGGGGTATTCTCGAATGTATCTGGGGGTACATTTTCCTTCTGATGTGCTAGCGGGAGCCGTGCTTGGGGCAGGTTCGTCTTTTGCGCTAGATGGGTTAAAGAAATAAGATTAAATTAAATAAAAAAATAATTGATGCAACAGGTTATCAGAATATTAGTTGTGGGCTGCGGAAATATGGGAGCCTCCCATGCGAAAGCATATCATGATCTAGACGGGTTTGAAATCGTAGGCTTAGTGGCGCGTGGTGATAGTAAAAGTAAACTGAATAACGAGTTAGGAAATATATATAGGCTTTTCGAATCCTATGAAGATGCTCTTGCTGAAACGAAACCGGATGCTGTATGTATTGCGACATATCCAGACACACATAAAGACTACGCTATAAAAGCCTTTCAATCGGGCGCTCATGTTTTTATAGAAAAACCGCTGGCCGAGGATGTGACTTCTGCACAGGATGTCGTTGATGCAGCCGTGAAATATGATCGAAAACTGGTTGTTGGTTATATTTTGCGGTATCACCCTTCCTGGATTAAATTTATAGAACTTTCCAAAACGATGGGAAAGCCACTGGTTATGCGTATGAATCTCAATCAACAGAGTCATGGTTATATGTGGGATGTACATAAAAACCTGATGTCCAGTTTAAGTCCCATTGTTGATTGCGGAGTGCATTATATTGATGTAATGTGCCAGATAGTCGGAGCAAAACCACTGTATGTATCTGCAATAGGTGCAAGATTAACCGATGATATTCCTACATGGAACTATAATTACGGACAGTTGCAACTGCATTTTGAGGACGGTTCTGTCGGTTGGTATGAAGCTGGTTGGGGACCAATGGTCAGTCAGAACGCTTTTTTTGTCAAAGATGTTTTTGGGCCTAACGGTGCGGTTTCCATTGTTGCGAATAAAGCAAGTGATGAAGGTCAATCGGATTCGGTCGCATCGCATACAAAAACAGAAAGTCTACGGGTACATTATGCTGATTTAAATTCGAAAAATGAATTTATGAGGGCCGACGAATGGATTAACCTGTCTGACGAACCCGATCATCAGGAGCTATGTAATCGGGAGCAGTTATTCTTTTTACAGGCGATTTTAGATGATTTGGATCTTTCCGCTTCCATGGAGGATGCTATTAATAGTCTGCGAATAGCTTTAGCATGTGACGAAGCCGTAAAAACTAGGCAGATGATAAAGTTGTAATTCTTCTCGCGTGGCGAACTCTTTTTCGCGTTTTATAAAATTAGGAATGGGAAAAAGCAAATAAATAAAAAAATAGCGCATGACATAGGCTTTTTGGTCTGTCTTTTGTTATTTAGCTATATATTTCTCACTCTTATGAATAATTTACTCAAAGTTGCATTATTATTTGGATTAACAAGTTCTACGGTCTACGCGCAAGATAAGCAATGGCAGATGGAATTGGTCTTTAAAGGTGAAGTTTCGCCTGAAAAATTTGAAAGTGAAGTTCCGGAATTTGCAAAAGAGTTTTATGAGCCATTTTTGAAGGGAAAAATGGCTTATCGAAATGTGGAAGTTTTAACTGACGCAGATTATTCGTCTACAGTAGTGAATCAAAAGGCACATGCCATTTTAAATCGAAAATTAGCAAAAACATATTCGTATTCGGTCGGAGATGATGTTGTTACTGCAGAAGCGTATAGTCCCTCATACAAGGTTGTCAGTGCCAAGCTGGAGCAATCTGAAGGACCTTATGTACAGTTGCAAGATATGGGAGAGATCGAGTCGATTGCTGGTATAACCTGTAAGAAAGCAAAGTTATTGATAAAAAATCAGGCGGATTCAGCAATAGCAACAGTTTGGTATTCGGAGGCAGTGCCAACTTATTATTTGACGGCATTTTCCTTTATAAATGATTTGCCTGGTGGTGTTCTCAAATTGTCTTTAGGTGAAAACAATGAAGTCGGTTTTGAAACAACAAAAGTGGTCAACGTATCTTCTATGGGAGATTTTCAACTACCTAAAAATGTAAAGGTAATCGATATCTCAGGAGGGGGAAGCAATAGTGAAGGGGAAGATGTGAGTTTATTTGAGGACACTTTTCCATTGGACAAATCACTAAGATGGACAATGGTCAAAGACAAAGATACCAATGATGAATATTATGGTATCAAAAACATGGCTGGAGAAGAAGTACTTCCTTGTTCCCTTTTCTCGTTAGCGTACTTTAATGAGCAAACTGCTATTGTTTCAGATAAAGATAATTATTTTTGGTTGCTGGATAAAAAGGGTGAAAAAGTAAATAAAGATGGATTTGACTGGCTTACACCGGCAAATCAAAAACTAGCTATTTTTCAGAAAGACGGTAATTTTGGACTGGTTACACAGGAAGGGAAAGTGCTGCTTGACAAAAAAGAAAACATCAGTAAATTTTTAGATAGTTATTTGATGTTCTCTGAAAATGGTAAGGTTGGGTTGTTGGATGAAAATGGGAAGATTTTGTTAAAGGCGAACTTATTATTCCTGGATACTGATAACGCTGGAAATGTTTTGGTTCGAGAGAAAGATGGTGAAGAAACGAAAACGCTAGCGTTAGACACTTTTCTAAAGACCTATGTGAAATGATTTAAAGGTTATTATATAGATTTTATAGCTTATCAAAAAAATGCCTTCAATATTATCGAAGGCATTTTTTTAATTACTTGACTTTGCATTTGTAACATTAAGGAATGTTCAAGAACTTATGTGTTTGTAGAGAAATATCCCATTTAGGGTTTTCTTTTACATAATCAATAATAGAAGGAGTCATTTCTTTAGATTTTGACCATTCAGGTTGAAGGTATAATCTGCAGTTTGATCCAACGAGTTGTGCGTATTCTTCTCCCCATGCGAAATCACTTTTGTTGAAGACGATAACTTTAAGTTCACCAGCAGCAGCTAATACATCTTTGCGTGGTGCTTTGAATTTTTTGGGAGATAAGCATATCCAATCCCATTCACCGCTTAAAGGATAGGCACCAGATGTTTCTATAAATGTTTTAATGCCAGCTTGATGCAGGCCCTTCGTGAGGTAATCTAAATTATAAATAAGAGGTTCTCCCCCTGTAATGACAACTGTTTTTGCCGGATATTTCTTTGCATTTTCGATAATAGAATCTGCTGTGGTCAGGGGATGGATAGATGCATCCCAGCTTTCTTTTACATCGCACCAGTGGCAGCCCACATCGCAACCACCCAATCGTATGAAATAAGCAGCAGTCCCGGTGTGGTAGCCCTCTCCCTGAATAGTGTAAAATTCTTCCATTAAGGGTAATAGTGTTCCGTCTTCTGGTACTTGATTTGACATAGTTAAAATTTCAGTCTGCAAAGGTAGCAAATATTAATGAGAAGCTCAATTTGTACTCATGGTTTAAAGTAGGCATCATGTCATTTTTAATGATTATAATGGCTCATATAATTTGTTTTGATTGCTTTATTTTATTTTTTTTATAGAAGGCTCAGTTTTATTCTATCTCTATTCAAGGTGATACTATTTTCTGTACTAACAACGAGATAAGACTCTTTTTAAAGGGTATTACACGGGATTAACAGGGGTACATACCCTGCTATATCCCTGTTATAACCTTGTTAACTATCAGTTTAATGCTAATCAATTATTAAATAGAGGTCTTTGGGGTAAAAGATTTTTTTTGAGTGGTAAGATCAAATTTCGCTCGTTAATAAATTGCAATGGATATGTGAAAAACGGGATAGCTATGAAATCTAGTATTCGTTTCAGGAATAGGAGGGAAATTGGCTAAGCAATGTCTTTAATAACCTAGAAGACCTATTATATTATCAGAATTTTTACTAAATTTGTGTCACAATTTTTTTATTGAAAACATGAGTGTGATAACATAATTGTACATGTTGTTTTATGTTTTCTATTTTTTAACAATTTAAAGATCATAGTTGTAAATGATTAAAATTACACTACCGGATGGTTCCGTAAGAGATTATCAAAAAGGAATCACTGCTGCTGAAATTGCGTTGTCGATCTCAGAGGGACTTGCAAGAAATGTGCTTGCTGCAGAAGTAAATGGTGAAGTTTGGGATTCTGCCCGTGCTATTGAAAACGATGCTACTGTAAAGCTACTAACGTGGAATGATACAAAAGGTAAGTCTACTTTTTGGCATTCCTCGGCACACTTGTTGGCCGAAGCCTTAGAAACATTGTACCCTGGAATTAAGTTTGGTATAGGTCCTGCTATTGAAACCGGATTTTATTACGATGTAGATTTTGGTGACCGTGAATTTTCTTCCGACGATTTTAAAGCGATCGAAGATAAGATGCTGGAGCTAGCTAAACGTAAGGAAACATTTGAACGTAAAGCTGTTTCGAAGTCCGATGCTTTAGCTTATTTTACAGAAAAAGGCGATGAGTATAAACTTGATTTGATTAAGGATCTGGAGGATGGAAAGATTACTTTCTATACACAGGGAGATTTTACAGATTTATGCCGTGGCCCTCATATTCCAAACACTGGATTTATCAAAGCGATCAAGTTGACTAATGTTGCCGGAGCCTACTGGAGAGGCGATGAGTCCCGTAAACAATTGACACGTATTTATGGGGTTACTTTTCCAAAAGCTTCGGAGCTTACAGAATATTTGAAATTTATAGAAGAGGCTAAAAAACGTGATCATCGTAAACTTGGTAAAGAACTTGAACTTTTCGCTTTTTCAGAGAAAGTTGGAGCCGGTCTGCCTCTTTGGTTGCCGAAAGGCGCTGCATTGCGTCAGAAGCTAATAGACTTTTTGCAAAAAGCACAATTAAATTCTGGTTATGAACCAGTTGTTACCCCACATATTGGACATAAGCAATTGTATGTAACTTCTGGGCACTATGAAAAATATGGAGCGGATTCATTTCAGCCAATAAAAACTCCTATTGAAGGCGAAGAGTTTTTGTTAAAACCGATGAATTGTCCACATCATTGTGAAATTTATAAAGTAAAACCACGTTCGTATAAGGATTTGCCTGTTCGATTTGCTGAGTTTGGTACGGTTTATCGTTACGAGCAATCTGGTGAGCTTCACGGTTTAACAAGGGTGCGTGGATTTACTCAGGATGATGCCCATTTATTTTGTCGTCCAGATCAGGTTAAAGATGAATTCAAAAAGGTAATCGATTTAGTCCTTTATGTTTTTGGAGCCTTGGGCTTTAATGATTATACAGCACAAGTGTCGTTACGTGATCCTGAGAATCGTACGAAGTATATCGGTACTGACGAAAATTGGGCTTTGGCTGAATCTGCAATTATTGAAGCAGCGGAAGAAAAGGGTCTACCGACAGTCGTAGAATATGGTGAAGCAGCTTTCTATGGCCCCAAACTAGATTTTATGGTAAAAGACGCTTTGGGACGTAAATGGCAGTTGGGAACGATACAGGTTGACTACAATTTGCCAGAGCGCTTTGAGTTGGAATATACAGGAAGTGATAATATGAAACATCGCCCTGTGATGATTCATCGTGCACCTTTCGGATCTTTGGAACGTTTTGTAGCTGTATTGATCGAGCATTGCGCTGGTCAATTTCCATTATGGCTTGCTCCTGAGCAATTTATCGTCTTGCCAGTGTCAGAAAAATATGAAGAATATGCTCAAAATGTTTTGAATTCGCTAAATAATTCCGATATTCGCGGACTGATAGACTTACGTGACGAGAAAGTGGGCAGAAAAATCAGAGACGCCGAAGTGAAAAAGCTTCCTTATATGTTGATTGTAGGAGAAAAAGAGGTGGAAAATGGCACAGTTTCTGTACGTAAACATGGCTCAGTAGAATTAGGAACTATGACTGCTGATGCATTTAGAGATATATTAATTAAGGAAATAACCGTTTAATTTTTAAACATTTGGCATTAAAAAGACCCGGTGGTCCAAGACCACCAATGAGAAAGAAAGAACCAGATCACCGCATTAATGAATTAATCAAGGTACCTGAGGTACGTTTGGTAGGCGATAATGTGGAACAAGGAGTTTTCCCTACACGCAAAGCGTTAGAGTTGGCTGATGAGTTGGAACTTGATTTAGTGGAGATTTCGCCAAATGCTGTACCGCCGGTTTGTAAGATTATCGACTACAGTAAGTTTGTTTACGAACAGAAGAAGAAACAAAAGGAAATCAAAGCTAATGCAAAACAGACTGTTATTAAAGAAATCCGTTTCGGACCTAACTCTGGAGAGCATGATTTTGAGTTCAAATTGAAACATGCAATTAAGTTTCTTGAAAGTGGAGAGAAAGTTCGTGCTTACGTACACTTCAAAGGTCGCGCTATTGTACACAAGGATCAAGGCGAAATCTTGTTGTTGCGCTTTGCTCAGGCCCTAGAAGATTATGGAAAAGTAGAGCTTTTACCAAAATTGGAGGGTAAACGCATGTTTTTGACAGTAGCTCCAAAGGCTCCTAAAAAATAATAAGAATTCTAACAGATTGATATAAAATTTATAAGTATTATGCCAAAAGTTAAAACCAATTCCAGCGCAAAGAAACGTTTCAAATTGACTGGAACAGGTAAAATTGCAAGAAAAAACGCTTTCAAAAGCCACATCTTGACAAAAAAGAGCACAAAACGTAAACGTAACTTAACACAAACAAGTTATGTATCTGATGGCGATATGGGCAACGTAAAACGTATGCTTGCTATCGGTAAATAAGTTTTATTCGATTTATTTAATAATAATTTTTTAACCGGGTATAGGGTTGTAAGTTCATTGAAATACATGGCACCTTCTACCAAACTAATTTTAAAAATATGCCACGTTCGGTTAACGCAGTAGCTTCTAGAAGAAGACGCAAAAAAATCCTAGGCCTTGCAAAAGGTTACTTTGGATCACGTAGCAAAGTTTATACTATTGCTAAAAATACAGTAGAAAAAGGTTTACAATACGCTTACCGCGATCGTAAAACCAAAAAACGCGAGTTTAGAGCTTTATGGATTCAACGTATCAACGCTGGAGCTCGTCAACACGGAATTTCTTATTCCCAATTGATCGGTAAATTAAA
>JAIRVH010000210.1 GCA_031253985.1 Sphingobacterium sp. | reverse complement strand
ATTAATCCATTTTCTTTTTAGGAAATGGATTTTTTATTACATTCAACCCATGGGATGGAAAATACTGATTGTCGAAGACGAAGACTGGGCTTTTGTAGGCTTAAAGGAGATGTTGACTGCGCTCTATGGAGAAAGTGAACTGACCTTTGCCAATGCAAAAGAGATTCAGGAGGCTGTGTTAGCGATCAATAAGCAGCATTTTGACCTGATTTTTATGGATATCCACCTCATGGATGGACTGAGCTTTGAGATTTTCAAGCAGGCGACAATCGATGTTCCTCTTATTTTTACAACCGCTTACGAACAATACGCATTGGAGGCCTTCCAAAATAAGGGTTATGCCTATCTGTTAAAACCTTTCGACAGCGACGAGTTGGCTGAGGTCATGAAACGTATCGAACCGCTACTGCCTAAAGTAGAACCTCGGCTCAAACAGCGTTTTCTAGTGAAATATGGTAATTTTTTAAAGTCGCTGGCCATTGCTGATATTGCTTATTTTATGGCAGAAGACAAAGAATTGTACGCGGTCGAAAAAGATTCCGGTATCGCTTATATGATTGAAGATACCATTACCCATCTGGTCACACAGGTAGACTCAATGGTCTTTTTCCAGATCAATCGAAAATTTCTCGTTCGGATCGATGCGATCCAGTCCATGTTAAAGATTAGCAGAAATCGGATCAAGTTAGAATTAATACCACCAACACCCGAAGGTATTGTCGTCATTGTCAGCGAAGAACGCTCTCCAAATTTTCAAAGATGGCTTGATCAATAATAGTAAGTTAGCTAACGAAATAGTTTATTTTCTTCTTTTTTTTACTAAAAAAGCTTTTAAATAGTGTATTTCTGTTTTTTTTGACAAAATCTAGTAATTCAATAGATTTTATTCTATATTTGCGTGAAAATAAAATCTATTGAATATGTAGTTTTTATTTAGGCAAAAGGTTATCACGCTTCTTGCATTTAATTACACTTAACTTATTTATTAAAGCATCC
Source organism: Sphingobacterium sp. (assembly GCA_031253985.1). Lineage (GTDB taxonomy): Bacteria > Bacteroidota > Bacteroidia > Sphingobacteriales > Sphingobacteriaceae > Sphingobacterium. Next base: position 52,795 of record JAIRVH010000210.1, on the reverse strand, counting down.
TTTATATGTACGCAAAATTTAAATACATTTCTATTGCTGCGATAGCATTGTCTGGTGTCAATATGAACCGGCTCTATGCTCAGCAGCGGGCTATACAGGGGAAAGTTGTCGATGCCATTACCCAGCAGGCACTTCCTGGTGTAAATGTCCGGATTTCTGGCCAAAATCAGGGGACCCTTACGAATACAACAGGTGAATTTACACTTAATGTGACAGGTGATGCGCTGCCTGTGTTGGAATTTTCTTTTGTGGGGTATGAATCCCAACGGGTAAAAGCTAACGGCACAAATCTGACTTTATTGCTAAAGCCATCAAGTACCGATTTGGAAGAGGTGGTTGTGGTCGCCTACGGTACTGCTAAGCGTACGAGTATTACGGGCTCGGTAAGTACAGTAAGCAGCAAAGCGATTGAAAATAGACAGGTATCAAATATTACCAAAGCATTGGAAGGTCAGGTTCCGGGCTTGCAGTCCGTTGCCTCTTCGGGGCAGCCGGGGACAGAGGCAACAATCCGTATTAGAGGTATTGGGTCGATTAACGCATCCAGTGCACCTTTGATCGTATTGGACGGAAGTCCTTATGCTGGTGATATAAACTCCATCAATCCGAATGATATCCAGTCAATCTCTGTGTTGAAAGATGCGGCATCCAGTGCACTTTATGGTTCCAGAGGAGCAAATGGAGTGATTATTATTACGACAAAGTCGGGCGTGACCTCGGACAACACCAAGATTAATCTCAATTTTACACAGGGGTATTCAACCCGTGCAGTTCGTGACTATGATCAGGTATCGACCGATGAATATTTTCAGCTCTATTGGGAAGCTTTGAGAAATAAAAACCTATCAAATGGCCTTACAGCAGAGCAAGCGGCGTCCAACGCAAGCAAGACCGTATTGACAGATTTAAATATCAATCCGTATGGCAGTCAATACCCGCAGCCGGTCGGAGTAGACGGTAAGTTGGTTGCCGGAGCTAAGACACTATGGGATGATCCATGGACCGACGTATTGCAACGTACGGGAGTGCGTACACAAGCAGACCTAGGGTTTAGCGGTGGTAGTGCCAAAAGCACCTATTATATTTCGGGTGGTTATCTGAATGATCAGGGGATAGCGATTGAATCTGGATTTAAACGGTACAACCTACGTGCAAATCTTGACAGCAAGGTGAAATCCTGGTTAAATGTCGGTCTCAATATAGGTGGTAGCAGTACACAACAAAAATATCCGCAGTCTGAGGACAGTAATACGGCTAACATCATCAATTTCACAAGATTAGTCCCTTCTTTTTATCCGTACTATGAGCGGAATGCGGATGGCTCATATGTCCTTGATGGAGCGGGAAATAAAATTTACGATTTCGGAGAATATCGTCCTAGTGGTGCGACTCCACGTAATAATTTAGCGGCTTCCCTGCCATTGGACCGCAATGATATCCGTCGGGAAAATCTATCCGCCCGAACGTATCTTGAAGTGTTGTTTTCCAAAAATTTGAAATTTAAGTCGACGTATAGTGTTGATTACCTCAATGGGAATACACACAATTATACCAATCCCTTGCTGGGTGATGGTGTGAACACCGGAGGTTATGTATATCGCTCAAATGTACGTACTGTCGCACAGACTTGGAATAACTTACTGACTTACGAAAAGCAGTTTGGTTTACATGCCCTCAATGTGCTGGCCGGACAGGAATACTACGATTTTAACAGTAGTAATATAAATGGTAGCAGACAACAGTTTGTACTGCCATACTTTGATGAGCCGGCTGCTGCATCGCAACTCAATAATTTCACAGGATCTAGTGTTGATTATAGGTTGCTGAGTTTTTTGGGAAGAGCAGAGTATAACTATGATAATAAGTATTATTTTTCGACTTCGCTACGGACCGACGGATCATCCCGTTTTTCTCCGGATAAACGATGGGGGACATTCTGGTCTGTAGGTGGCTCCTGGAAGCTGAAACAAGAAGAGTTTTTGAAGGATAACACAACGTTGAATCAGCTGACTGTAAGAGCAAGTTATGGTGGGCAGGGAAATGATAATTTGGGAACGTACTATGCTTATAAAGGACTTTATACCATTGCCAACAGTTTGGGTAAGGGCGGCACCTATACCGGTAGGTTAGCTACTCCTGACCTAAAATGGGAGTCGAATCTGAACTTGAATGTCGGGGTTGATGTATCCGCCTTTGAGAATCGGGTGTCGTTAAGTGTAGAGTATTTTAACCGCAGAAGTAAGGATTTGCTATTTACAATGCCAATGGCTTATTCGACTGGTTATACAGGCTACGATGCTAATATTGGCGCGTTGAAAAATACAGGTATTGATGTCGATATTCGTACAGTACCTGTTCAGAATGACAATTTTAAATGGAGTCTGGATGTCAATCTTTCGCATTATAAAAACAAGATTACAGCATTGCCCAAAGATAATAAATCCATCATCACCGGTAATAAATTGCTGCGGGTGGGGGGAAGCATCTATGATTTCTATCTGCCGGAATGGGCGGGTGTAAATCCTGAAAATGGTTTACCACAGTGGTATACCGCAGATAAGGATGGCAATAAAACCGGAGAAAAAACATCAGAATACAGTAAGGCCGGTAATTTTATTGCAGGCACCTCACTGCCGGATCTTGTCGGTGGGATTCAAAATAGTTTCACCTACAAAAATTTTGATTTGTCTGCTCTGTTGAGTTTTAGTTTGGGTGGAAAGATATTGGATAACGATTACATTCAGCTTATGCATAGCGGCAATAATCCGGGACGTGCCTGGTCCAAGGAGATCCTCGAGCGCTGGACGCCTGAAAATACGCAAACTAATGTGCCTAAGTTGACTACCGACAATCTGAATTGGACTTCAGCCTCTACGCGTTTTCTTTATAGTGGTACATATGCGCGGCTTAAAAATGTGAGTTTGGGCTATAGACTGCCCTCAGATTTATTGAAACGCATTGGGGTAGAAAAACTTCGCGTCTTTGCAACCGCCGAAAACTTATTGACGTTTTATGGGCATCAGGGGATGGATCCAGAGCAGACGGTAAATGGAGCGACTTATTTCCGTTATCCGGCAATGCGAACTATATCTGGTGGTATTCAGCTTGTTTTTTAAGGGTATATTGTTAATCTGAGAATTTAAATGAAAATCATGAAATTAAAAATTATATATATTTTATTGGCGCTTTCCCTGGTAAATGCATCGTGTAAAGATGCGCTTGAGCTGGATCCGACGACTTCCGTACCGGAAGGTGAAGTGTTTAAAAATACTGACAATGTTGCTACTGTGATCAACGGTACCTGGAAATACTTAAATGATACCTACTTTACTTACGCTAATCCCGGCTACACGGCAGTAATGCGTACAAGTGACGCGATGGGTAGCGATGTGGCGGTGACAACTAAATATGGCTATCGCGATGCTTATGCCTTTACGGAATTAACAAATAACCGATCAAATCGTGTCAATTCTTTTTGGATTATGCTGTATAAGGTGATCGATAACATGAACAATGTCATTGCAAAAGTAGATGGTGCTGAAGGATCTGCCGAAGCCAAGAATGTATTAAAGGGAAAAGCGAAAGCTTTGCGCGCCTTTTCCTATTTAAATTTGGCAACGTTTTACCAGTTTAGCTACCTAAAGGATAAAAATGCAAAATCGGTTCCGATTTATACTGAACCAAGTACATTATCGACCGAAGGAAAATCAAGATCAACCCAGGCAGAGGTGTATGAATTGATTTTGAAAGATCTAAAAGACAGCGAAGGATTATTAGCTTCAGCCGCTATAGGTGCAAAATATGAAATTAATATTAATGTTGTCTATGGTCTGCTTGCCAGGACCTATTTACAGGTGGGGGAATGGAAGCTATCGGCAGAATATGCTGAAAAAGTAGCGAAAAACTATAATTTAATGAATGCTTCAGATTATCAGGATGGTTTTAATGATCTTGGAAATAAAGAGTGGATTTGGGGACATCAGCAAACGAATGAGCAGAACGTTGCAAGTTATACATTTCATTATCTAGATGTATCATCGGCAGGTTCTTATTACTATAGCTTTATGGCTGATCCCTATTTTAAGGATCTATTCGATACCAGTGATGTGCGTTACGCCTTATTTGAATGGGATAATTTACCCGGTCGGGAAGGTTTCCTACGGTATAAGAAGTTTAAGTTTAAGTCCAATTTAATTGGAGATATTGTATACATGCGTGCGTCAGAAATGGTTTTGATTGCGGCTGAAGGTTATGCAAGAGCTGGTGAAAAAGATAAAGCAGTAGCAGCCTTGAATAAGCTGCGTATAGCCAGAAATGCAAAGCTGTTTTTGGGAAATGATACGGATCAATTAATTTCAGCGATCCTGATTGAACGACGTAAGGAGCTCTGGGGCGAAGGGTTTGCATTGTCAGATATTCTGAGGACCCAAGGAAAGGTTGTGCGAAAATCATATGTTGATGGAGAAGGTAAGCCTATTCAAGTAGAGATTGTTGGCGCTGATGGTAAACCTAAGCTGGTAAATGGTCAGGGGCACCGTGTCATTAAATTCCCTAATGGTTCTGATTTCGTGGCAAACAGTCCATACTATCTATTTTCCATTCCATATGAAGAAACGGTTCGGAATCCGAATCTTTAGTATATTGATTGTTTGATTTGTTATGGAAGAAATCCGGTGCACAGTTCGTACCGGATTTTCTTTTTATAAGATCATGTTCTTGTTTCCCGCCTGCCCATAGGTTACTCTCATCTATTAACATGTCTAGCTAAGCTTGACTTTTCCACATAATGTTAATAACACTGTTGAAAACCTGTTTAAAAGAAAAGTTGGGTTATTAACAGTACTTATCCACATTATGTTGATAACCTTTTCTTTTTCTTGTTGCTTTTGTTGAGCCAGATCAAATAACCCGTGATGGGCAGCGATGCACAAAAAAGACTGACGATAAAAGCGATTATTTTCGTCCCCATGCCAGCGATACCGCCTGTATGAATATCATAATTAAGGGCGCCCAATTTATCACCATAATGTAGCTTTTCGCTAGACTTGATTTCTCGCAGGCTATTGTCTTTTCTATCGAAATAAAGCCAGTCAAATGTACCGCTTCGTTTTTCATCATGTCGCACCTGGATATCCATTTCTGTTTCGGTTTCTTTTTTCAGTCGGATGGACATCATTTCAGCATCTGGGTAGTTTGTCAAAGCATACCGCAACGCGTTGTCCTGAAACTTTTTTTCCACGGCAGGCAATGGTATCGGCGACGCGACCGTGGCGGCCCCAGGCAGAGGCTGCAATAAATTGAATGTCGCGATATATGTCTTTTTAAAACCTGGAAAGGCAAAAGCTAGCCCTGTAATGGCAAAAATCAATCCGATCAATAAACTGTAAAAGCCGATGACGTTGTGAAGGTCATGATTCAGTCGCTTCCATTTAACTTTAGTGTCTAACCAAAAACTTCTTTTGAGGTTTTTTCCCTTCCATTTCTTAGGCCACCAAAGCACGATTCCGCTGAATAAGATCAGCGCGAAAATGGCCGTGGACCAGGCGACAATCGGGTGACCATACTTTTTACCCAAAAGGAGATTTAGGTGAAGCTGAAGTGCCAGTTGAAAGAATTCTGTTTTTGAGTTTTCTACCTGTTGTACCTGCCCAGTATAGGGGTTGATAAATACCCGTTTGTAGTAGCGGTAATAATTCCAGTGGCCAAATGCTTTTTCATCTGTTTGTATGGCGCGGAATACCCAGGTACGGCTTTGAGCAGGGTAGAGGTCGACCCGTGTAATCTTTTGTCCCTTTTCGAGGCTTTTCTGGGCATTGGAAAGAAGTGTGCTTAGTGGTAGTGGAACTGCTGAATGGCTGGTTTCGGCTATAAAATACTTTTCAGGATAAGCCCAGAGTTTGAGCTCATCCTGAAAGGTGTATATGCTTCCCGTCAGACTTAGGATGAATACCACAACGCCAGTGATGATTCCGAGCCATTTATGCAACCAAAGAAAGACGGTTTTAAACATATTAAAATTTGTAGTTGATGTTAAATGAGGCCAACATTCCTTGTCCTTTGACGTATTCTTCGTTTAAGGCACGATATTGACTGACAACAGGGTAATAGTTTTTGTTGAATAAGTTTTCTACTCCCATACCGATAGACCATTGTTTGTTGACTTGATAGTTGCCATTTAAGTTAAATAGATCCACAGTCTTAACGGGGCCTTCGCTGTTTTTGTAGACGCCTTTATCGTTTGGAAGAAAGCGATCCCGGGACCCGGTATGCACCCAAAAAAGTTGAAAGGTTAAGGGTTTGATCGGAGTGTAGTAGATGTATCCCGTTGCTTTGTCTGGCGAGATGCGTGAACCATTGAGGTAAGATTTTGTTCCGTCGTCTTTTTTTGATTTTCCTTCCACATGAGCATAGGTACCACCGATGGTTAATTGTGGGGAAATAGTAGCGCTCAAGGCTATTTCATATCCATACACATCTTCCGGAAGACGTTGTGGCATCAGGTAACCACCAATGTCCACCAGTTCAACACCCATTTTGGAAGTACTGTAGTAATATGATGTCGATAGCTGGAAAATACTGTAATTGCTTGAGAATCCGATCTCGTAATTATTGGTGATAATAGGGTCAGTTTTTAGGCTATCTAAATCATTGTCGGTTGCCCTTCTAACGATACGGCCGAGTTCATTGATTGCAAAACCCTGTGAGAAACTAACAAATGGATTAAAGATTGCGTATTTATTGTAACGCAAACCTGCATTGAAGGTTGCGCCTTTGTAAGGGATCTTACCACCTTTTACAGCAATGCTTCCTTCGTTATTGGGACCTGTGGCAATAGTATTGAAATCTTTGATTTTAACTGTTGCATTTTCATAGCGTACACCACCTTTAAAGATTAATTTTTCTAGGAAGTCAATTTTTACCTGGGCGTATGGAGCAACGTTTAACATATTCATATAGGGAATATAGACCCTGCCGTCGGTCAGATTTTGATCGGTTACATCATTAAGTAAATCTACACCATAGGTGATATCTGCATTTGAACCCAATACCTGAAAAGGTGTATTTAGGTTAACGCGTAGGCCTTTTTTCTCCGAATTGATTTGTGTTTGTCCCGGGCCATACCATGCTGAAGCTTTTTCGACATAACGATTCATGGATCGAAATGTATTGTAGTATGCAGAAGCAGTTAAAGATGTCGAGGCGAATAGATTGCTTTTAGTATAGGTCAACATGGCATTGTGGTTGTACGGAGTTCCAGCAGGTTTACCTGGATCTTCGCCTTTCACCCCTATCGTTGGAGTTTGACCATAGACACCTGTTTGACTGATGTATCTGTTGTGTTGGTTACTTCTGTAGAAGTTGTATACAGCCGTAATATTGGAGCTACTATCGATACGGTATCCGGCCTTTAAAAATGCATTGTATTGATAGGTGTTCGAAAGACCGTCTGTCTGACCAAGGGCAACTCCGTCTCCATCGCGTTGCAGGCCAACGTAATCGGCGGATCCACTGACGGTATAATTCCATTTATTTTTTTGACCGTATAAGGTTTGTCCTATGCGATAGCCAATGGTACCGGCGCTATGAACTGGATTGAAAGTAGTTCTAACACTTGTGATCCCTTGTATCGGAGCAGCGTCTTTCGATGGATTGCGTGTAATGTAGTTAATTATACCACCTGCAGATCCATTTCCATATATTGATGTGGCACCTTTGATAACCTCAACTCGTTCGATGACACTCGGGTCAATAGTCCGAAGATCACGTTGTCCATTCATCAAAGGCGTAGATTGCGGAATTCCATCGATCAAAACCAATACGGATCTTCCTCGGAGTGTCTGCCCGGAATTGGTCGCTTTATTGGTCGAGGTTCCCAGACCAGGAATCGTATTCCCCAAAATAGTAGAAAGGTTGGTGCTAATTTGACTCTGAGCTTCGATTTCCTTTGTTGTTAAGATCGAAACAGATGAGGGAACGGTTGAGATACTCTCTGGTTTACGCCCAGCAGTCACAATAATTTCGTCTAATACCTGGGTGGAATTTAGCTGAAATAATAATGGCCGTTGAACCGTATCTAAATTAACCATTTTTTCAACGGTTGAAAAACCGGTATAAGAAACGCGCAATTGAATTGGATTGCTTGAAGGTCTTTTGGCAAAAGTGAATTGTCCCAATTGATTGGAATAGCCCGCACTTTTTCCGTCAATTTTGATATTGGCTTGGCTTAAAGGTTTGTTATCCCTGTCTTTTACGATTAGGGATAGTTCTTGCGCATGAAGTTGTGCGCTTAAAAGCAAAAGTATTCCACTGCTGAACATCGTATAGCGTGTTCTGTTTTTCATGGTAATTTATTTAGATCAAATATAAATTAATGCGCAAATATAGTTTATTTTATATTTGTCTTAACATCTATCTCCTATTTTTTTTGATTTTTTTTTAGTTGTTATTCTGTGATTTTCAGACTGATTTGGTATATTATTTAGCTACTGGCTGCTATAAAATTAGCTTAGGTGTTTTTACCGATCGGGGGGTATGATCCGATGGATTGGCTGTTTACATGAATTGAACACCCTGTTAAAGATTTATTGATCTTGAATAGTTAATTTAGTCCTGTATTTTTTGATAGTTTCGGCTGATCAACTCGGCCATAATGATAAATTAATGAGAAGAACATTTTTATTTTTATTTCTTTGTGTGTCCTCCTACTCAGTAGCCTTTGGGCAGAAAATCCATTCCCTACAGTTTGAATCTCCGCAGGCGATGCGCGATTATTTTACGTATTCTGTAGAAAAAAAGATGGTGAGTGGCCATCGGGGGACAATTGAGGCGGGACTTCCTGAAAATTCGATTGCGGGATTTGAGGTCGTATTGCAAAAGACACCGGCTATTTTTGAAATCGATCCGCGGTATACCAAGGATAGTGTTGCTATCTTGATGCATGATGCGACATTGGATCGAACCACAAATGGAAAAGGAAAAGTATCAGATTATACTTGGGATGAATTGCGCAAGCTGAAATTAAAGGATCAGGCAGGAAATATTACCCGATATGGTATTAACACACTTGATGAAGTCATTCAATGGGCAAAAGGCAAAACTATTCTGAATCTTGACAAGAAAGACCTACCGCTAGCAGCTACCGCAGCAATACTGAAAAAGTATCATGCTTACAGTTGGGTGTGGGTTACGGTACATGATGTTGCGCAGGCGAGCTATTATTTGGGGCAAAGCCCCGAGCAATATATGTCTATGCATATTAAAGATCAGGCTGCTTTAGAAAAATTTAAAGCCTCTGGATTACCCTATGACCGTATGATCGTGTATATCGGGCCAGAACTAAAGAGTGCCAATCAGGCGATGTATCAATTTTTCAACAGTAAGGGCGTGATGTGTATGATTTCGGCCGCACCTACTTACGATAAATTGAAGACAAAAGCAGAACGCGCTGAAAAATATAAGGCTGTATTTGCAGAAGGAGCCTCCATTCTCGAGTCCGATCTCCCCATGGAAGTCGGCGAAGTCATCGATTCGCTTTGACGGATAATGATCAATCCAAATCGATATTATTACTTATAAATGTTAGATATTTAGATGATTCATCTTCGAAAATGTCTCTTCCTTCCATCATATAAGCACGGAGAAGATATTCCTGGGCAAGCTCACTATTATTGTCTTCGAGGTAACATTGTCCCAGACGCAGCATGATAAAAGGATTTTCGTATGCATTCTCGATAATATTGTGTTTTGCCTTTTCAAAATGGGAAAGTGCATCGGTAAAATCGTCCAGCAAGAAATAGGCGTCTCCTATAGAGGCTTCGAGCCAAAGACTTTCAGCGTGAACATTCTGTGGACTAGGGACTAGATCCAATGCTTCGGTCCACACCCGGATTGCTTCTTGATAGTTGCCTTCATCGCAATGGATGTTTCCTTCTTCGCTGAGTTGGTCTATTCTGTCTAATGTTTGATCATCCATGACATATTATTCTTTAGAGTGGCCTACTAAGATAACAAAACTATAGAACAAAAAAGCGGAAAAACATACTTCTTCCGCTCTTTGATATAATTTTTATCGGTGTTTTACTCTACATCAAACCACAGTTTAGTTAACAGCGTATTGCTGCCCTGGTGCTTGATTGCTTCTTGGTAATTAGTTCCATTCACCGATTGTTCCGTTCCCGGATATAAAAAACGTAATGGGATTTTTCCGCCCAAAGCACCTTGTTTTGCAGGTGTTAACTTAGGATAATCCAATCTGCGCCATTCGGCAAATGCTTCCAAACCTTGCCCATATAACGCAATCCATTTTTGTTCACCAATTGACTTTTTATAGTTATTGGGGTTGAAAATTACTGACGATTGACGAAGGTAGGCATCGATTAAATCATTACTGACTTTATATTGCTCAAAAGATGCACGAATGGCCTTTTGATAGAGATCTGCTGCATCACCCGTAATAAATCCTCTGCTTACGGCCTCGGAAAGATCAAAAAGAACCTCCGAATAACTTAAGATCACTGCAGGTGCTTTTGGCTCACGGAAATATTTTCCTGGTCGGGATGTAAGATTGAAACCAATACTGCTAGCCTCACTTGAAGTGAGACCATTTGGGAGACCAATATATTGTTCCTTAGTTAGGCTATCAGTTACATCCGCATAGATTGGTAAACGTGGATCCTTTAACTCGAAAAGCTTATCAACCATCGTTTTACTCACTCGATAATCCTCTCTTGCTTCAAAAGATGCACTGACGGGATTACGATAAGGAGCATCGCGGTAGATCAGCTGAGCGATTTCATCATTGGAGCTAATGTAACCACTTCCTTCTGCTGCGATTTCCTGCAATGTAGTTTTGGCTAGATCCGGTAGGCGGTCAGCAATACGTAATGCAAAGCGCAATCTTAGTGAATTCGCAAAACGTTTCCATTTAATGATTTTATTCTCATAAATAATATCACCCTGGATAGCCTCACCATTAGCTTTCAATAAACTTTGCGCGTTTTTGAGATCGTTCAATAGGCCTTTATATACATTCTCCTGTGTGTCGTAACGTGGGGTCAAATAAGCATCAATATCTCCTGTTTCTGTATAAGGAATATCTCCATAGGCATCTGTAAGTAAAGAAAATACCCATGACTGCAAGATAAGTGCTACGCCCTTGTAGTTGTCATTGCCGCTATTTGCTGCTAATTTTTGCGTGATCTTTAATTGGCTGATGCTCTTTGAGTACCAGGTTGACCATCCTTCTGTGAAATCATTGTTTGTGAAAATATAGCGGTCGGGGTCCGTGTATTGGATCCTAGCCCAATGCTGTACAAACAACAGACTAGAAGCAAGATTATTGCTTACGCCCCAGTAGCTGTCGGCTGTTGTTTTAATCGCGCTTGTGAGAAGGTAGGCAGGTTGAGGATTTTCTGCCTCATTCTGATTTTGATTGACTTTTGCTAATTCATCTTTGCAGGACGTGGTTAGGCCTAGTAAGAGAACAAGTCCTGTTATATATTTGCTGTTTATTTTCATGCTCAAAATAATTATTTGTTCTTCAATTGTTCGCTAGTAAGAAATCGAGCTGCCTTAGGCATCGATGATTTCAGTTGCTTAAAACTTAAGATTTAAATTGAAGCCAAAGCTTCTTGTGGTCGGTAACTGTAAACTTTCCAAACCTTGTGCATTGCCTGTATTAAAGGCTGTCTCTGGATCAATATTGGGTGCATTTTTATGGATAATCCACAGGTTTCGAGCTACTAAAGAGAATGAAGCTCCCTGAAAGCCGATTTTGGAAATCCAATGATTTGGCAATTGGTAACCTAGTTTTACCTCGCGCAATTTAATATAAGAAGCATCGAATACATTTGCTTCATTGGTCCGATATAGCGTTTTATAATATTGTTGGGCCGATACAACTTTTGTATTTTCTGAACCGTCTGCATTTACGCCATCAACGATAATACCATCATCATAGGTTGTCCCGTTAACTGTATAGCTCAGTCCACCATGTTCAGCATCTCTTCCAGGGAGAGTAGAGGCCAATACGCCAGTTCCTCTACCGGTCGCATTCGTACCCGAGTATAGTTTGCCCCCATGCTTGATGTCTATCAAAAAGCTTAAATCAAAGTTTTTGTAACGGAATTGATTTGTAATACCGCCCAACCAGTCTGGTGTGAATTTGCCAAAATAGTGATTCACTGGGTCAGTAGCAGGTGTTCCGTCGGCGTTCACGATAAGGCGACCAGATTCATTCCGTAAGAATCCAGTTCCGTAAAGAGTTCCATAGGGTCTTCCGACTGCGGCCAAAACTTGCACGGTTCCTGATGATCCAATCGTATAACTTTGTAATAATCCGTCGTTGTCTAATTCTACAACTTTACTTTTATTTGTTGCAAAGTTGACATTGATATCCCATTGGAAATCCTGTTTTTTTACCGGTGTAACCCCTAATTGAATTTCAAGCCCCTTATTGTTGATCTTTCCGGCGTTCATGAGTTTCTTCTTATAACCTGTCGATGGACTCACATCGACGGCTAAAATCTGGTTGATACTATTGATATCGTATAAACTTAAGTCTAATCGCACTCTATTTTTTAGGAAAGCCAGTTCGGTACCTAGTTCAGTTGAGGTGGTTGTTTCGGGTTTTAGGTCTGGGTTTTTCTTGATGTCATTGACCGATAATTGGGGGTTGTTTCCGTATGGTGCACTAAATAGATAAGAATCAATTAAACTAAAAGGGTCTGTATCTTTACCTACTTTAGACCAACCTCCCCGTAATTTCCAGAAAGACAATATATTGCTTTGAATAGGGAATGCATCTGTGAGTACGATACTTGCGTTTGCCGATGGATAGAAATACGAAAGATTGTCAACAGGCAAAGTAGAAGACCAGTCGTTTCGAGCTGTTAGATTCAAAAAAGCATAATTTTTGTATCCTAATTGTGCTGATGAAAAAATACTGTAAGCTTTCAATGGGCTGTATTCACTTGTTGAAATCAAGGCATCTCTAGAGTTTGCCAATGTATACACTTCAGGAACAGCTAAACGGGGAGCTTTTTGGTTGTTGCGTTGCCGCGATTGGCTACGTATATTGCTTCCCGCCAATATATCCAATGTAAAGTCTGTTGAAAGTGGTCTATTGTAATTTAATGTAAATTCTGTGTTATTTTCATTTACTGTGTAAGCATCTTCTTCATAGGACCCGTAGGGTGTACCATTAGTACCATAAGCAACGCGTATTTTTCGCCGATCGGTGTAATAATCGTTACCAGTACGGAAGTTGGCTGTCAAAAACTCATTGATCTTGTAATTTAAACCAACATTTCCAAAAATTCGGTCGCGTTGTTGCTGTACCGTATTTTCCTCTGCGATAAAGTATGGATTGCTATAATAACTATTGTTCCAATTGACTAGGTTACCATTTTCATCCCGATAATTTTTTAGACGGGAAACATCGACCTGTCTGCCAAACCAAGTAAATTGGAGCATATAGCCGTTCGAGCGGAATCCTCCTACACCTGGTAAATTACCTGAATTTGTACGTACATAATTTGCATTTGCCGTAAGCGTCAGATCTTCCGTGATTTTATAACGTGTGTTAATATTGAAGTTATTTTTTTCAATCGAAGAATTTGGGATAATTCCTGTTTGATTACTATTGTTATAAGAAAAACGATAATCAACTTTATCTGTCGCATCGGCAATAGATATTCCATTGTTTAATGTTCTTCCTGTTCCAAAAAAGCTGCGTACGTTATCTGGATGAGGCAAGAAAGGAACGGCTTCACCATGTGAATAAAATTGTGGGATGAGTCTGCCATCCATTTTTGGCCCCCAGCTTTCATCAACACCATCATTGATACCGCCACCTTTACCATCGACATAGCTGAACTTTCCGTCGGCACCTTGTCCAAATACATTTTGATAATCGGGTAGAACGGCGAGTCGTTCAATTGTATTATTTGAATTGATATTTATTCCCAATCCTTTACGTTTTTTTCCAGATTTTGTTGTAATCAAAATCACACCAGCAGCGGCCCTTGAACCATATAATGCGGCCGCATTGGGCCCTTTTAGTACGCTGATGGATTCGATATCTTCACTGTTGATATCCGATATTGCATTGGCATAGTCACGGTTGCCGCTGGTTCCTAACTGAGAGTTATCCACTGGAGTTCCATCAATCACAAATAAAGGTTGATTGTTTCCGGCAATGGAAGTTTCTCCACGGATAATAATTCTCGAAGAACCCATATTTCCTTGACTATTTGTTACCTGAACCCCAGCAACTTTTCCGGCTAAGGAGTTTACGAGATTACTTTCTTTAGCTTCAGAAAGATCTTTTCCCTTTAGTTCCTGAATAGAATATCCTAACGTCTTTTTTTCTTTCGAAATATTCAATGCAGTAACCACAACTTCATCCAATAAGGCTGTTGAATGTAAAAGTTGTATTGTAGTCAGCCCGGTTGGATTGGCTTGAACAGTTTTGGAGTCGAAACCTATGTATTGAACCTGAATACTACGTGAAGTCCCTGTTGAAGGGAGTTCAAATAACCCATTGGAGTCTGTCTGTACCTGTTTTTTACTCGTCGTTTCGGTAACAGTAGCTCCTTGAATAGGATTATTGTTGTTGTCGATTACCTTTCCTTTTATGGTGGTTTGAGCGTATAGTGCGCTAGAACTAAGACAAAGCGCAGCCATTACGACAAAGTTTATGTTGTTTTTTGCCATACTAATTATAATAGTGAGTTTATTGTTTGAGATGGGTTATAGGAGATATTTGAATTTACTTGTAAAACATCCCCTTAGAGCATTCGTTTTTCAAGGATGTAATCTGTATGCTGTTTCATGTGTTAAAAAATGTTAATGCAAATATATAAAATCTACCTGATAACTATACTTTGTTTTTTTGTTTTTTGTAATTTTTGAGTCAGAATGATTAAATATAAACGAGCTAATGCGGTATTGATGAAAAATGGAAGCTACTTTTTTGCAGAACGCTTCCTTCTGAGACTTTATAATATGTTGTCTATCAAGATTGATTAGTAGGTGCGAATCGTAAACGCCGGCCTACGAATTGTAAATCCTTGTATATTCTGCTCGGAATAGGCAGCATTCTTGTATTTCAATTACACAGAATTAAAACGCATCATACGATGATTATTTTTGGCACAAGAACAAAAGTTTTAGCTAATAAATCGCAATCGACAATCGGAAACTGCGATTATTGTGGCACAGTTCAATCCCTTTTTGCCTACAGGCAAATTAAATATTTCCATGTTTTTTGGATACCCATATTTCCTTTTAGTTCGGAGGTCA
This sequence comes from Sphingobacterium sp., assembly GCA_031253985.1. Lineage (GTDB taxonomy): Bacteria > Bacteroidota > Bacteroidia > Sphingobacteriales > Sphingobacteriaceae > Sphingobacterium. Next base: position 37,492 of record JAIRVH010000210.1, on the reverse strand, counting down.
TTACCATTTGCAATCATTGCAAAAAGTTGAGTTACCAACGTGAAATCAACCCACAAACACTTCAGGTCATATCTTCGGGAACTATCCGTAAAACACCTTTTGGATATTTTGCGGGCTTAGTTCTGATTGGGCTTTTTGTATCTGCTATTGTTATAGCAGGAATTTACGGTGCAAAAAAGAAGGAAAAATACCTGAAAGATCCAAAGGTTGGTGATGTGTACGAGGTTTCCTATACAAAAGATGGAAAAACGATGCGTACGCTTTATCGTATCGCGAATTTAACGACCGACTCTGTTACCTTTGACCTAAACGATTATGAAGTGGATAGCCGAAAGGGGCTACGCAAATTGCGCGAGCAACATGCAGATAGCTATTCTGAAAAGCAACGTTTATCGCGTGGCGAACTTGAAGAAATGAAAAGTAAGATATCGAATATTGAAAGATTGTAATAATCATTTTTGTTGTTGTTATAAGCAAGGTTCAGCTATTTATCTGATCTACTTCTTTGTTTTTATAATATTAAATTTATGGATATAGCCCAACATAAAATATTGTTTCAATGTAAGTGAATTCCCAAAATATGTTACGTTGCCTTGACTGCCCCAATAATTTTGGGTATTCTGATTCAATATATCAAAGCCAGTCAATTTTAGCTGTGAATTATTTTTAAAGGTATAATAGAATGACGCATTTAAGATATGGTAGTTTTTTCTGCCGCTCAATCCGCTGGCCCGGTTATCTAAGGAGTATGTTGATTCCAGCGAAAATCCGTGGATTGGATTAATATTCAATCCCGCGCCAATTTTACGGATTGAATAAGTTGATTCAATAAAGTCGGGGTTATCTTTTACCGAATTTATGTTCTTGTTCCATGAATAGGTATACTGTGGTGATATCGTCACTAGGTTTTTCCACGTCGCGGAAAATTGTTGGCTGGCATTGATCCCTATATTGGTCCCTTTATTATCAACATCATTGATGGAACTATAATTTTCATAGGTATAGATACTGTTGTTTTGCGATAGATAGAATGACCAATTTTTGCTGGCTTTTAGGTTGTATCTCAGGTAAGTATAAGCACTATAGTTATATTTTGATCCAGCGAGAAACATCTGGGTGGTCATTTGTCCTGTATTGTTGTTTCGCCAGCTACGGGACCCGATACTGTTATTGACATAATTGATATTTCCATTTACGTTAAACTGCAATTTCGAGGTATATTTATAGTATGATATACTGACATTCTGTTTTTCGATATTGTTGAATATAAAGGATGTCTTTCGTGTATACAATGGATTTAGATCCATGACGAGTTGCTGAATTCCGTAGAGTTCGGGAGACTCGAGATCTTTATACCAGCCGAGGTTTAGATCTTTATAACGGATATTAATATTGGGCAACCAGTAGCCTAAAGATGATTTCTCGGCAGAGTTGATTTTAAGTAAATCAAAATGATTGACCTTTACTTGATAGGCTGTTCCAAACTTTACGTTAAAATCTTTAGTGGGTCTCCAGTAAAATATAATACCTGTAATATAATCCTGGTATTTGTAACGATAGCTATTTTCATAAGGCGCTGCATGCATTTCTCCAGTGCTGTCGCGGTTGATATATACACTTTCCTGTGGCCCTTGGCGGTTAGTGACATAGGTGAAGTAGTAGTCATAGTTTAGTTTTTTAATTATTTTATTATAATAGGCTGCACTGAAATATAAGTTGTTGGAATTATTTTGTGTTAGGTTTTTATACCATAAACTAGTCCGCGGCTTAGCTGTGTCATATATATAGGTGTTTTGGAAGGAGGTATCGGTCTTTTCATTTGTATTGATGGAAATCGTATTTCTAAAAGATACGATATGATTTTTATTGAATTGTTTTTCGATATAGAATCCATGTGAATAGTTCAGGGTATTTTCCTTATTTCCGCCCGTACCTGTTGCGTCATTTAGTTTTTTGAGATCCGTATAGGAGCGGTTCATTCCGAAGGTTGAATTGTTTTTTGAATTGATACCCAAATTCGGTGTAAATTCAAAATAGGCTGTTGTATCCATGCGATGTCGGAGGAGCGTTTTGAGATTATGCCCTACAGATTTCTCCTGTTGCTGGTAATCGGATGCTGAATATTGTTTTTCCTGATCGTATAATGAGATTTGATTGCCGATATTTTGATTTTCGGCTTTATTATATTTCAGCATGTACATGATGTTCAGCTTGGTCTTCTTTCCCCAGTCATTGTTGAGATTAAAGCCCAAACCAATATCGTTGGCCTTGCCGGAATAGTTTCTGCCACCAAAATTATCAAAACCATAGTTTTCGGAACGACCGAGTCCAGCTTCCTGATTTAACTCATTGTAATCAAAACTCTGGCGGTTAATGTTATTTCCGAAACCGATTAAACTCAGCTGGAGCGTATCCTTAAACGTATTGAATAAACCGCCGGCCTCATATCTGCTCCGCGTGCCCACACTGCCATAGAGTTTGCCAAAACTGGCTCTGAGGAAATCTTTCTTAAATTTTAGATTGATCGTAATCGGTAGTTTATCTTCATCTTCGTTATCTTTCTTTGTTTCCCCCTTATCACGGTATACCTGTATCGTCTTGACCAGGGAAGCGTCTAGGTTTCGCGTAGCAATACGTACGTCACTTGAAAAGAAGTCCTTGTCGTTGACCTTTACTTTGGAAACCTCCTTGCCCTGATAGTAAATAGAACCGTCCATATTGACCTGCAGACCGGGTAGTTCTTTGAGCAATTCCTCTACATTAGCATTAGGACGTGTTTTGAAGAAATTGGTATTATATTCTAAGGTATCTTTATTCATCCGTACGGGCGGGACAATATTGACGACTACCTCATCGAGACTTTTGGAATCAAGCTTCAACTGGGCGAAATCATAATGTTCTCCATTTGGAATAATAAACTCCTTTCGAAAAGGATTTGCATTGACATGTGAAATAAAAAGTGTTAAAGCGGTCCCTGTGGGAATTTTGACAAATTCAAACTTGCCCTTTGTATCAGTAAGGAGGTACGAAACCACTGAAGAGTCTTTTGAATTGAGAATTGTGACAGTTGCTTTTTCCAATGGTTCTGCATTTTGAGAAAATACAGTCCCGAGTACTTTTCCCCTCGATTGACCTATAACTATATTTGTAGTAAGTAATAAAATTAAAAATAAGTAAACTCTCATAAATTAAGGGCTTGCGTTCTGGCTGTATAATTGGTTAGAATAATTTTGTATAAATCATTCTAATACAGTGTTAAAGAAATAAAAATTATACTATAAAAGGAAATTTATTTTTAAGACAATCGATTGCGGATTTTATTTATTGAGATTGTCTCTGCATATCTTTCGGCTTTTTGATGGAAGCTAACTCCAATCGTGTGGGAGCGATATCGGCATTGACAATTTTAGCATCTATGGTGGATTTTACATGTGATAAAGCTGGATACTGTATGAGCATTGGGGTACGAAAGGATTCTTCATACATAATGATCCACTAAGGTAACGACGATTATATATTACATAAAATGGGACTACTGACTTATTGTGCGGAAAAATGAATTTTTGTATTAAGTTTTTCATTGTGGAGAATACGAAACCGTAGTCCCCACAATAAAGTATGCTATTTTGAAAGTTCTTCCAATGCTTGATCTAAGCTGGCACCGCGCATACCATGTCTGATAATTATTCCAGTGGCGTCGATCAACAAGGCATAGGGGATACCTTGAATATCATAACTTTGGGCAATTTGACTGTCGAAACCTTCACGTGCGTTGTATTGATGCCAAGTCATGTTTTCTTCGGTCAGGGCTTTCTTCCAGTCTCCCTCTTTCTCATCAAGGGAAATGCTTACGATGTCAAAACCTTTATCTTTCCATATTGAATAGGTGTGTCGTAAATGCGGAATCTCAGCTCGGCAAGGACCGCACCAGGATGCCCAGAATTCAAGTAAGATGTATTTTTTACCTTTTGGGAATATGGTGGTTAGCTGTACTTTATTGCCTTCTTTATCCAAGACGGGGCCGTCCAATATCTTGGATCCAATCGCTGTCGCTTTGGCTTTTGTGATTGCAAGCTTTAAATCTGTAAATGCTTTTTTGCCCGCCCATGATGGTTCAAAAAATCGGAGAAGTTCATTCATCTGATTTGTCGAAAGGCTTTCTTCTCCGTAGCCCATGACCATGTAGGATGCTTCGTCCAATGCGATGCGAGCTGTCGGGTTATTTTTGATAAATGTCCATTTCTTTTCAAAGATAGTCTTCTTATAAGGAGCCATTTCTTTAAGAATGGCAATTCCACGATCGGTATTGAATTTTCCGTCTATCGCCGGGAGGTGATACTCCTGCATGTAAGCTTTGTCTAGTTTACTTAGTATCTGTTGTTCGTCAATAATGCTTCTGTTTAATTGATTGGCCACGCTTTGCGCTTGAGAACCTTCAATTTTTGGTTTTACATTAGGCGAATTCGCGTTGTAATAATAAGATGGGAGGCTATCGATATGCCCGGTCAACTGAAGCGTCCCTTTATCTAAGTAGAAGCCGCTTGCTTTCCACAGTTTCTGTTCAGAACCTGCAGAAGGCGCAATAATGATTCTGATCAATTCGGGATCTTGAATAGATCCTTTGATCTGAAAACTATTATTTTTGATGACTGCCTGGCCAATTTTCTTTTGACCGTTGTCAGCCCAGAGGCTGACGATCTGTCCATTGGCTTTTTTTCCATCGATTTTGCCTACCACAGTATAAGATTGCTGTGCATAACCGAACACCATTAGTGCACTACAGGTAAGTGTTAAAAAGAGTTTTTTCATTAGTTATTATTTTTCGCTGAATGCTCAGCTGTTTTTATGTAATTTGTTTGTTAACATATTCGTACTGATGCTCGCGCGTATCTGTACTGACGCAAATTTTTTAAAGTGGATTCTGTTGCAGTTGATTGTTCCCCGCCAATGCCGTTTGTGGTAGTGGCAATACCAATTGAGAATCTGATTTGATTGTGGACTTGATCGCATTTATAGCTATATTTTTGGCCTGATAGTAGCGGACAAAGTCGAACCAGTCTTCACCATTTTCGGCAAACAGTTCCAAAACTTTATGTTGAAAGATTGCGGCAAGCAATACGTTATTGCCTATACCAGTGGCATAATCTGCAGGATAACTGGCACGTGATGCCATGGTTTGAAAGCTATGGCGTGCTGTATCGTAGTGACCATTTCGGGCAGCAGCTTCGGCATGGATGAAATAAATTTCGCCGAGGCGTAGAAGCATCTGCGTGTTGTGCTTTCCTGTTCCGTTGGTCGAATAGGGATGTTTTCCGTTGCCTTGGGCACCAGCAAGCGCTGGATTGAACATGAGATAAAAGCGCTGGTCATAACCATCGCCTGTATTGAGATCACCATCGCTATTTTTGCCGACAAGCATGTCGGCCATCCTTTTGGTAAATTCGCTATAGGTTGTACGGGCAATCTGATCGGAAGCGACCTCCATAGACCCTTCGGTGTAGGTTGCGAAAAGTGCTTCTGCCGAATCGTAACCATTGGTAAAAATAGTCTGGAAAGATCCCTCCAGCTGATAGCCATTACGTTCCGCATCGTCTATAGCTTCTTTTGCAGTAGTTTCGGCTTCACCATAATTGCCCATATGTAAGAGTACTTTCGCTTTGAGGGATTTGGCAGTCGCTTTTGTGACATAATAGTGAAGCTCATTGTTTTGCGGTGCGTTGGCAATCGCATCGTTTAGATCCGCCAGTATGAAATCATAGCTTTGTTGTACGGTTGCGCGTGGTGCGGTTTCTGTTCCTGAAAAAGGCGTACTTCTCAATACGATTCCATAAGGAGAAGACAGATCAAAGAAATAGCCAAAATGACGCAGCAACTGAAAATGAGCGAGTGCTCGTTGGATCTTACATTCGGCAATGATTTCTTTTACGCGCTTTTCGGGGGCCCCTTTAGCATCGCCGCGCTCCATAAGCTTAATCAAGTTGTTGGCCGTATTGATCGTCAAGTAAGAACCTTGGTAGATATTGGCAAGCGCTACGTTGTTTGCCTGTATGCTGTTGGTGACAAACTCCTGACCTCCGGTCAACCCGCCGCCTTTACTGACTGCAGTCCCCGAAAGGATGGACATGTAAAGACGGAATGACGATACATTAAAGGCACGCCAGCTTTTGTATACGCCGCGCAGGACAGACTCCGCCGATTCCAGGTTATAGACAACATTGTCTCCCTCCATTTTATAATAAGGCTTGATGTCGTCGATATCACCCACCATTGAGCAGGAATTCAATCCTAATGTTCCTGCTAATAATAATCCTAAATATTTTATTTTCATGCTGATCGTTCGTTAAAAGGTTGCTTTAATACCTAAAGAAAAAGTTTTGGACATCGGATAAGCGTCATTGCTGGAAGCACTTGTCGCAATAGACGTTCCGACAAATTCGGGATCTAATCCCGGCCATTTGGTGATCGTCCATAGGTTGGATGCCGAAGCGAATACCGACACCTGATTGATGCGCCATTTTTTTGTCAATACCGTTGGTAGCGCATAGCTTACATTGATATTTTTTAAACGCAGGAATGATGTCTCGTAAACCAGACGGTCCGAAGTCCTTGAGTTAGCTGCAGGATCGTAATAGGTTATCTTGGCAAAATGGGCATTTGGGTTGGTCGGCGACCACATATCGTCATAGATTTCCTGTTGAAGGCTCTGACCTAACATACCGAAAAGGCTGGTTTGAAAATCATCCATTATGGCTTTTGCTCCTTTGGCATATTGGAAGACAAAAGAGAAGTTGAAGTTTTTATAATGAATACGGTTGTAAAAACCTCCGAAATACTTGGGTTGTGGGCTGGCAATAACTTGGCGATCATTGGTGTTGATGACACCATCGCCATTGATGTCTTTATACTTATAATCACCTATGCCCGTAGCCATATTTTGATAATATCCTGTTGGTGAACTGCTGTTCAGCGCATCGATTTCTGCCTGTGAGTCAAAGATCTTTTCAACGAGATACCCTTTTTGTGTTCCCGCGGGGTAACCTTCTAAGTAACTGTCTAATGAATAAGCATTAATATTGGCACCGTTTAAGTGTTCGATTTTATTTCGGTTACGGGCAATATTAAAAGAGATATTCCAGGTAAGTTCTTGTTTTTTGATCAAGTCATAACCCAGTTCAATCTCAAAACCTTTGTTGCTCATGTCGATAATGTTCGCCGAATAGGTGCTCGAGCCGGCTTCCAGCGAAATCGGAGCTAGAGCCAATGCACCTGTTGTATAACGGTCGTAGATATCAAAATTACCTGTAAGACGGTTATTGAAGAATGCAAAATCCAGTCCAGCATTGTACTCACGTGTTTTTTCCCATTTGACATCCCGGTTAGGAACATTAAGGTCTAATACAATCGCCGGTTTGCCCCCCCAGAGATCATTCGAACCACGCACAAAGAACTGACGATATAGGAAATCACTAATATTGGTTGATCCTGTATTACCCCAGCTTAGGCGTAGTTTTAGGTCATTGATCCAATTAACAGCTTGCATAAACTGTTCATTATTGATGCGCCAACCCATTGATAGAGAAGGGAAATATGCGCGTTTATTGCCCGGGCCGAATTTAGACGACTCATCCGTGCGGAAATTGGCCTCCGCCAAATAGCGATCTTTGTATTTGTAACTTAGACGACTATAGATCGAGTTTAACCCCTGATCTGTACGGGAATAGGTGAAATAGGTGTCCCTGGCAGCGGATCCCGGATCGGTCAGAATTTCATTGTCTGGAAATTCCTCATACTGGTGTGTATCACCACTTTTTCGGTAACGGTCAAATCCGAGACCTGCCATGGCATATAACTGATGACCATTCTTCTTCCAATCGTAATCAGCTCTGAAATTGAGACTTGTGTTGCTGTTGTTGGATGTATTGGTATTTAATGTTGCATATAAATTACTGCCAAAAGCTGTAAAATCATCCTGTGCAAAAGTCGGGGCAAAGATGCTGGCACCTCCATTGTAAGATGCGATGCTGACGTCGCCACGCAATGTGAAATTTTTGAATACTTCGTATTCTGCATAGGCCGCTCCCAAAAACTGGTGCATATTGTTTAGGCCGCGATTGCTGAGCTGAGCCAAAGGACTGGCGAGCATCACAGGTGCTCCATATAACAAAGAGCCATCAATGCGACTGAAGTTGCCGTTGGCATCGTATGCGTTCACATCAGGCCTGACAAGCCAGGGTTTGGTATTGCCTTCAGCAAACAACTGCTGGCCATATTTTAATGTGCTATAAGCATAAGATAGTGATGCTCCTGCAGTCAATTGGTCGGTGATATTACTATCGAAAGATAGGCGGGCACTATAGCGTTTGAGACCGTTGTTGATGTACAGTCCTTCTTGATCGAAGGCATTAAAATTGAACGCTAGGTTACTGTTGTCCGATCCGCCGTTTAGAGAGAGGTTAAATTGCGAAGTACGGGCATTTTTATTTCGGATCAATTTTGTCCAGTCGGTATTTCCAAGACCAAAGGCATCGTTGTTTAATCCATCATAACGGTATTTTAGCGGCGTACCAAATCCGTCATCTGCTAACGGGGTGACAAAGGCCAGTTGTTCTATAGCAGGTAGTTGATTGTAGTATGCTTCATAAGGATCGATTTTTCCATCGTTGATGCTATTTATGGTATTTCGGATAATTGTATTTTGAGCATCCTTGAATTGTTCAACAGACAATGGCTTGTACATGCGGGTTGGATTGCTGATCGAATGCGTATAATCCGCTGAAAGCGTAAAAGGTTTGTTTTTCTTTCCGCGGTTGGTCTTAACAATAACGACACCATTTGCGCCACGGGAACCATATATGGCCGTCGCTGCCGCATCCTTTAGGATATCAATACTTTCTATTTCGGAAACTGGAATATTTGAAAGGGGATTGATGGTCGGAAAGTCGGAATACCCCTCTATAAAAAAGGGTACTCCATCAATTACATATAAGGGATCATTAGTACTGCCGGACAATGGCGAAGTTATGCCGCGAATATTGAGTTTGGCTGTTGATCCAGGGGCACCTGAATTTTGGGTCACCATCACCCCTTTTGCAGCACCGCCTAAAATTGATTCAAAAGTAGCTGCGTTGTTACTGAAATCTGCCAATTTCTCCTGATTGATAGATGAGATTGAACTTGTCAGATCCTTTTGCTGTTTGGCACCATATCCGATAACCACGACTTGATCCAGTCTGGAATCAGCGATCGTCATGGTCATCGACTGATTTTTCTTGGGTTCGCTCAAGTTGATTAATGCTGCAGTTGTCAAATAACCGATATAGCTATAGGAGAGTTGGTAAGTGCCATGGGGAATGTCCGCAAAATTGTAATTTCCGTAGGCGTCCGTGGCTGTAATCAGGTCGAGACCCCGTCCAACGATTTTGACGGTGACCCCACTCATCGGTGTATTATTGTCTAATTGTTTTACTGTCCCGAATACCGTACCTAATTGCTGTTGCTTATTTTTGATAATGACGGTTTTATCCTCAATTTGGAAAGTAAGCGGCTGTGATTGAAAGATATCGTTCAGTAACTCCGGAAGGTTTTTGTCCTTGGCAGATAGGCTTACCGGAAATGTGTTTTTTAATATGTCATCGGCATATAAAAAACGATAGGTACTTTGTGCTTCGATCTTTTTGATAATTGCCTTTAAATTGCTTTCATGCACTTTAATGGTAATTTTTTGGGCATAGGCTGCCAAGGAAAATTCCATAAAAAAGGCCGTAAGAAGTAACAACGTAAGATATAATCTTACATGATTAAAATACTTGAAATTCATAAAGTTTGGTTTTTTAGTTAGTTTGTCTTTACATAGATTTTTTTGTTGTCAATTGTAAATTTTACCTTTCCTGTTATCTCGAGCAGATGGAGGACTTGGTCAATATCCCGATGTTTTGATATACTTCCGGTAAAACGGATTTGGCCGATGTCTTTATTAGCGAACTGAACCTCAATGTTATACCATCGCGATAGCTGTTGCATGATATTGCCTAATGTTTCGCTGTCAAAGACAAAAATGTCGTCCTTCCATGTCAATGCTGTGGTATTTTTCGCCAATGACACCTGGATACCATGACCATTGTAGATGGCTTGATCCCCAGGTTGAAGGATCGCTTGACCTTGAGGTGATGAAACGCGGACTTTTCCTTCAATAAGGGTGGTGGTTATATTTTTCTCATTTCGGTAGGCATGTATATTGAACTTTGTTCCCAGTACCGTGACCTGTTGCTCATTTGATTCCACGATAAATGGTTTTTGTTTATTCTTGGCAACTTCGAAATATCCTTCACCAACCATTTTTATTCGGCGTTCATTGCCTTCAAATTGAGAAGGAAATTCAAGTTCAGATTCTGAGTTGACAAAAACGAGTGAACTATCGGCAAGCCTAATCTTAAACTGTCCACCTCGAGGAACAATCAGTTTATTCAGTGTGTTTGTGTTTTTATCGATCGACTGCATTTCATAGGCAATTGTTCCATTATCGAGCTTTTTGATCCAGATACCCCTTGCGTTGACCGTTTTGCCTACTTGCAGGGCATTGAGATCCACAGAGTCTTTTGAACCGATCAGTAGCATTGCACGATAACCTACAGGCTGAATCTTTGTCGTGATTCTGGAGCTATCTTTTGTAGTATAGTTTTGGAAGATAAAATAAGTCGCGATAGACAGAAATAATAACCCCCAAAATATTGCTGCGTACGGATAGAAGCTTCTTTGTTTTCGAAGTTGGGGATTTAAAGCATCCCAGGATAGCCGTTTAATGGATTCGAATTCTTCTGCGTTTACAGGATGATCATAATTCATGGAATTATACCAGGATTCCACCAGATTTATTTCGGCAGGGGTACATTGTTTGGCTGTATATCGTTGTAAAAGGTCTGTAATTTCTTTTTCCGTCATTGCAGTTTAATTGGGCTTTTATAAACAGGACAAAGCAAATGACCGATGGGAGTAGACGAATTCTAAAAAAAAGTAAAAAGTACGTAATTAATTTTTTTCTTCAGTATTTTCAGGGCATTGGCCACCTGCTTTTTGACCGTTAATTCGGATATGGACATCAACTCCGCAATTTCCTTGTGTGTGAGCTCCTGATTTCTGCTAAGTAAATAGATTTGTTTCATCTTTAGTGGAAGGGCATCTATTTCATTTTGAATGATTTTTTCCAGTTCATTTTTATGAATTGTGCGGTCTGTCGTTGCCTCAAAATGAGCTTTGAAGTAATGATAGAGCTCTTCGCGTTCATTTTGTTTTTTTGTTTTTATATAATAGTTGATAATACTATTCCGGAGCGATACAAAAAGAAAATTGGTGACTTTTCCTTCGATGATTATTTGGGCACGTTTGTTCCATAGATTCATAAAAAGATCCTGCGTAAGATCTTGCGCATCTTCCTTGGAACCAAGCTTATGCAAAGCATGCGCAAACAAAACATAAAACAACCGATCATATAATATTTTATAGGCAGATGCATCATTAAGTTTTACAAGCTTAAAGAGCTGTTCGTCGCTACATTCATTATATTTTTCCAATTCCAATCGCATACTGTCGTTAAAATAGGATTTTGCTTTTAAACCTTTTTATAGTTGAAAACAAGTTTTTTTATATGATATGATTGCCATTATCTATGAAATATTATCTTGAAAAACCTGAGTTACCCGGTTGAAGGTAGATTTCAAATGGTCACTATTTGATGGCTAAGGTACCGAAACTTATGTATTACATAAAATATTTATGTTATTGAATTTACTTTTCCATATTATTGTCTATCGTTATTTTCGAACTGAAGGCGGGAAAATAGGGAAAAGAAAAAAGCAGATTGATTTTATATAAGAAGTTATGAGATTTAAGTTATTCTTCAATAGCGTACTACTAGCGGCTCTAATAGGTAATTGTAGCCTGAGGGCTTTCAGTCAAGAGGCAAAACCACCCATTATGGGTTGGAGCAGCTGGAATAGTTTTCGGATTCATATTGATGAAAAATTGATTCGGGAGCAGGCTGACGCAATGATCACAACCGGTTTGCATGATGCAGGGTACAACTATATCAATGTGGATGATGGTTATTTTGGAGGGAGAGATGTAGAAGGAAACCTGTACGAAGATCGTTCAAAATTTCCCAATGGCATGCGAGCGCTATCCAATTATATTCATTCCAAGGGATTAAAAGCAGGATTGTATTCGGAGGGTGGGAAAAATACTTGTGGTTCAATTTGGGATAAGGACCCGAAAGGTATTGGAGTAGGAATGTATGGTCATGAACGGGAAGATGCCACTTTGTTTTTTAAAACCTGGAATTTTGATTTTATCAAGGTAGATTGGTGTGGTGGCTTGGAAATGAAACTGGACGATCGCGAGCAATATACAAAAATAATAGCGGCGGTAAAGAAGGTTCGTCCTGATATAGGCTTTAATCTTTGCCGCTGGCAATTTCCAGGGGAATGGGCGATTAAACAAGTGGATTCCTGGCGTATTTCACAAGATATACAACCAAATTTTGCTTCGGTACTGCATATTATCGATCTCAATCGTGATCTTCATCCATATAGCTCACCGGGCCATTATAATGATATGGATATGCTTCAAGTAGGCAATGGGATGACGTATGAAGAGGATAAAACACATTTTTCAATGTGGTGTATGCTGAATTCACCTTTGATGGCAGGAAATGACCTGCGTAAAATTTCAAAGGAGACACTCGCTATATTGACGAATAAAGAAATGATTGCGCTAAATCAGGACAAGGCTTTTAAACAGGCCCAATGTGTCCTAAAGGAAGGAGAGGTAGAAGTATGGAAGAAAGAATTGGCCAATTCAAAGAATAAGGCACTGGCAATTCTTAACAGATCGGATATTGAAACCCAATTTACATTGGATGCAAAAGCACTGAGTTTGTCGCCAAAAAATAGACTAAAAGATTTATGGCGTCACCAGGAGTACGGGAAGCTTGGCCAAAATAGAAACTTCACACTTCCTCCACATGGTATAGTCGTACTGTTGCTGTCGGAATAGGCGGGGCAATAAAGACATTGAGACCAAATGAGCTCTTGAAAAATGTTTCATGTCACACATGACTAATATTGTGCACGATTGAATTTAGGGATATAAAGGATTTGCTCATGATGCCGAATCAACTGCAAAAATTTCACCAGTTACGCTAGTTTGTGAGGGGGATAAATTGGATGGTTAAAAGAAAAAGCCCAATATACTATTGGGCTTTTTTATGTGTCTATGCTGTTGTTGACGTGCTTTTTATCCAACAGATTTCTTATACAAAAAAAGCCGTTGGTAATGATTATCAAGATGTTTGCGCATCGCATTTCGGAATACTTCAGCGTTGCCCACTTTCAATATATCGACTAATCCCCGGTGTGAGATAAAGCTTTTTGATGGGCTGGGACTGGTTAGCAGGCCGCTGCTATGTACATATTGAAATACAGGCAACAACATGTTCTGGAAGTCTTTAAGGATCGTATTACCCGTGATTTCATAGAGCTTGCCGTGAAAGGCAATTTCAGTTTCAATATCAAAAATTGTGTTATCTGCTTGTATCGGTTCCTTTGCAACGATCGCTTCCAGTTCCTCAATGTCTTTTTCTTGTATATGTTCAAAGAGAATATCGGCCATACCCACTTCCAGCACCATACGCATCTCAAAAAGATCCTGTAGGGTCTTATTTTCCATGATGGTCGGATAAAGTGATTTGCGTAGGGGTTTTATAAGGTCTGGACTTGTTAAAACAGCTCCGCGATGTTTTTTAGATTCGATCAATCCGACCATACGCAACCGCAACATGGCCTCGCGAACAACTGTACGGCTTACGCCAAGGGTTTCAGCCAATTCAATTTCCTTGGGTAAAGCATCACCAACTTTTAAGCCTTGATTGACAAAAAGATTGATGATTTCTTTTTCTGCACGATCTACCAATGAAGACGTATCAATTGTATTCAGATGTTCTATTAGCGAAGAATTCGGTTCCATATATATTCCATACAGCGCATTAGGCGCGTTAAGACAAAGATAATTAATAAAAGCGATTAATATGTTATACATAATTTAATATAAATTTGTTTTTTACATATTGTAATTTATATATTTGCATATATGTAATACTTAATACAAACCAATATGTATTCAAACCTAAAATTACGAACCCTGCTTACCTTGTCGATATTGACGGGCAATTTGCTCTTGGCTCAAGCGCAGGACCATGCGGTACGGGGGAAAATTACCGATGCAAAAACGGGGGAATTGCTTGGAAATGTGACAATAAAGGTCAAAGGATCCAACCAATCCCTGCAGTCAAGTACTGATGGAACGTTCTCGATCAGCACCAATCCCAATACTATTTTAGTGATTACGTCTACGGGGTATAGACCATACGAGGTAAAAGTTGGGCAATTAAATCAATTGGATATTAAGCTTGAATCCAAGGTTGAACAAATGGATGAGGTTGTTGTGGTAGGTTATGGAACACAAAACAGGAGAAGTGTAACCGGTTCTATCGCAAAAGTGGATAAAACTGTTTTACAGAATACACCCCGTTCTAATGTTGCTACAGCATTACAGGGGACTGTACCTGGATTACAGGTGGTAAACAAATCGGGTACGCCTGGTGCAGCGCCGATGTTAAAATTACGCGGTGGAGCATCAATTAAAAGTTCTAGTCCCCCATTGGTGGTCATAGACGGTGTCATTCGTGAAATGAATGATGTGAGTTCGGATAATATCGAATCCATCGAACTTCTAAAAGATGCTTCTGCAACGGCAATCTATGGAGCTCGTGCAAACAATGGTGTAGTTTTGATTACTACCAAAACAGGTAAATCGGGTGTATCGAACATATCTTATAAATTCACAGGAGGGTTCAACCAACGTCGTGAGGGGTATCGTTATATGAATGCTGGGGATTACATTTATTATACGCGTTTGGGGTATTTAAATGCTGGAAAAACAATACAAACCGCTAACGGCTCCAGGGGACTGGGACTATTGACTGATAATGCAAATTTATCCTCGTTCGATATTCGTCGTTATACCGCTGACTTGGATCCATTATTAGCTAAAGGCTGGCAACTTGTTGATGACCCCTATGGTGGTCAGATAATTTATAAAGATCATTCGGGCGAAGTTGAGAATATCTTATTTCGAAATACGTACACGAAGGATCATTATGTGAATGTATCGGGTGGTAATGATCGGGGAAAATATTTCGCTGCATTTGATGCATATGATGAGAATGGAATCATCGTAGGCTCTAATTATAAAAGATATACTGCGGATCTAAATGGTTCATATAAACTGAAACCGAATCTGGAGGTAGCAACTTCGGTCAATTTGTCAACTGCTTCTCAATATGGGGTTGGCGGATCTGAAGTAAGTGCATTATATCGGAATTTGGCTATTTGGCCAACATTTAATCCCTGGGTTGATGAGGCGAAGACGAGACCCAATCCAGGCAACGGCATCAATGATGGGAATCCATTATATTGGTTGAGTCGTATGGAGAGAAATAATGAAACGAATCGCATTGTCGTAAATGGTTCGATAAAATGGGATATTATTCCTGGTTTATACCTCAAAGTCTCCGGAAATGCCTATATGAAAGAGGTATTGAATGAGTCCTTTCAAAAATCGACCCAGACCTATGCCAATGTATTTTCGAGTCCCGAAACTATAGGCAGTACTTCAAGAGATGCCTATCGCAATATAAATCGCGATTTTCAAACGCAGTTCAACGGTATTTTAAATTATACTAAGACATTTGGTGAGAAGCATAATCTGAACGCTATGCTGGGAGCGGAATATTTTAATACGAAGACAGATTACATGCAAGTTTATGGGAAGAATGCGCCTACCGACGATATACCAACCGTTAATGCATCGACCGTTTTCGTAGCGGGTAACAATACTTCTTCAAAATCTGAATATCGAATTATTTCTTCCATAGGACGTCTGGCTTATGACTATGATGGGAAATATTTGTTAAATGCTGTATATCGTTTAGATGGTGTTTCGAGCTTAGCAGATGGCCATCGTTGGGGATTCTTCCCTGGTCTTTCTGCTGGGTGGAATGTTCATCAAGAAGCATTTTTTAAGAATACCAAATTAGCGGAGTATATTTCAACTTTGAAGCCTAGACTGAGTTATGGAGAAAATGGAAATATAAACGGATTAGGAAGATATGAAGTTCAGGGAACTTATTCCTTGCAAACTAATTATAACGGAACCGCTGGGTACCTTAATACTCAGCCCGTAAATGGAAATCTGGTTTGGGAAACGAGTAAAACTACAGGTGTAGGTTTAGATTTAGGTTTATGGAAGGACCGTGTAACCTTACTATTCGATTATTACAATAGAAAAACTAAAAACCTTTTAACAGATCTGATTCTTCCTAGTTATATAGGCTTCTCGTCTATAAATACCAACTTAGGAACTTTACAAAATAAAGGATTGGAGTTTGGTTTACAAGCTCGCGTGCTTAGCAATCCTGATGGTATTAATTTGAATATCGGCGCTAATGCCGCATTTGTTAAAAATAAAATACTAGAGCTGCCAAACAATGGAAATGAAAATAATCGTCAAGGTGGACTACAGGTTTATGATCCAGCATCGGGGCAAGTTAAATGGGTAGGTGGGTATCAAGAGGGGCAATCTCTAGGGGATATTTATGCATATAAACAAGTGTCCATCTTTAAAGATGATGCTGAGGTAAGTTCAATTGCCGGTAACCGTACGGATAATATTGCTGGAATTACTGGGCCGAATCTTCCTGCAGGAAAAAATGGAAGAATTACGCCCGGAGATGTCAATTGGCTCGATGTCGATGGTAATGATATGATCGATTCACGTGATCAAGTACATATCGGCAATATTAATCCAAAATGGACAGGCGGTTTTACAACGAATTTAAGTTATAAGAACCTGAGTCTTTTTTCCAATTGGGAGTTTGCGCTGGGGCATAAGATTTACAACGACCTTGTTGCACGAACACTGGGTAATTATCAGGGTACATTTAATTATATTGAGCTGCAAAAGCAGGCTTGGTCCCCCACCAATACCATAACGGACATTCCAAAGGTTTATTTTGCAGATCAGGTTGGTGGTTCCAAACAGAATTATACACGTGGAAACAACGCTAACCCGGTATTGAATAGCAACAATTCGAGATTTTATGAGAAAGGAGATTATTTGGCCCTTCGTGAGCTCACTCTTTCGTATGACATGCCGAAGTCATTGCTCGAAAAATCGCGGGTATTTTCGCATGCACGGATTTATTTTACCGGATCTAATCTTTTTTATATCACAAAATTCTCGGGTCCATCGCCTGAACCTCCAGTAGATGCGAATAATTTGGTTACAGGTATATATTTAGGTACATATCCCACACCAAGATCTTATGTCCTCGGTGTTCAGCTATCCTTTTAATCTTAACAATTGAAAACGATGAAAATCAATATAAAAACCTTGAGCTTGGCAGCGGTAATGGGATTAAGCCTATTCAGTTCCTGCAATAAAAATCTGGAATTAAATCCGGTAAGTACAATTAGTGAAGGAAATTATTGGAAGACAGCCGATCAGTTTGATTCGTTTGTCAGTGGTCTACACGCAAGGTTTCGGAATCATGAGCGCGCATTTGTGCTTTTGGGTGAATACCAGGGGGAGGTCTTTGGCAATGATCCTGGAACGACATCGTCTTTTACAGGTGAAGCTCCACAAGGGTTGGAAAGAATGTGGAATCATAATTTGGATCTCGATAATCCAGGAGTGAGCAATTTTGGTGCTTTTTACGAGAATATCAATCAAATAAATTTGCTGATCAGCAAACTCAATACAACTGACATTGTAACAGCACAAAATAAGGGTTACTATTTAGGAATTGCTTATGGAATGCGTGCATTCTACTATTTTCAGTTGTATCGCTCTTGGGGAGATGTTGTTTTGCAAACAGAACCTGTTGGAAATATTGATATCACCAACCTTGCCAAAGCTGCCTCGCCAGCTTCGGATGTTTTAGCGCTTGTTGCTTCGGATCTAGAAAGTTCCTTAACTTCTTTTGGAACAGATTATTCCGTGAAGAATACAAAATCGTATTGGTCAAAAGCTGCAACATTAATGCTTAAAGCAGAAGTAAATCTTTGGAACGCACATCGAGGTGGGGGAAAAGAGGCTGCTTTAACTGCGAAAAATGCTTTATCGGATATAAAATCAAATCTAACCTTGTCTCTGCAATCCGATTTTTCTGGTCTGTTTTCCTCAACCAATCGTGGCAACAGTGAAATGATTTTTGTGGCGCGTCATCAATTAAACGAAGCGACCTTAGGTTTTATATCCGATTTTGTTCCGCAATCGGGGCTTATCGCCAATTATTATGACTCGCTTTCCAACAGAAAATTCACCGTAACCGCTGAAAATTATGGCGGAATATTACGCGCACCGACACGTATCCGTTCTTATCGGGATTACAGCGATTTGGACCAACGTAAAAATACATCCATTCAAGCGGCCTATTCAAAAGATGCGACAGGGAAGTTCAATCTGGCCGGTTGTTTCCTGAAAAAATATCAAGGTGAGCAAAATGCCGGATCTCGGGCATTTACAAATGATTTTCCGGTTTATCGCTATGCAGATTTACTTTTGCTGCTAGCTGAAGCTAAAGTGATACTTGGGGAAAGTCCCAAAGAGGAAATAAATTTGGTTAGGGCGAGGGCTTTTGGAAGTAACTATAACGAAGGTATTCTTGGCTTTCCAAATCAGAAAATAGATAGCGATCCTATGGCGGCAATTTTAAAAGAACGCAAATTGGAATTTATTGGTGAAGGGAAATATTGGTATGATTTGAGAAGAATGGGTGATAGCTTTGTTTATAAGTATACTTCATTACCAGTAGCAGAATCATTTCGCCTTTTATGGCCAATTAATAGGGATGCGTTGACCAATAACCGTTTGCTTGTGCAAACAAAAGGTTACGCTTCGTTTTAGTTACTCTTTAAAAATAAGATCATATTAATTATAAATATCATATGCTAAACCAAAAAATCTCAGGATTAATTGCAGCGCCATTTACTCCTTTCGATGAAAACGGAGAATTGGATCTTGAGCTGATTCCGCAATACTACGCGATGTTAAAGCGCAACGGGGTAAAGGGAGCCTTTATTTGTGGCTCGACAGGAGAAGGGGTGTCGTTGACTTTTGAGGAAAAAGTTGCGGTGATGACGGCTTGGGCCAGCTTGACGAAAGAAGACGATGCATTTATTCTCATGATGCTTCTGGGAGGAACAAATATCAAGGAATGCCAGCAATTGGCTAGACTGGCCGAGCAAGTGGGAGTAGATGTCGTGTCATTTACGTCACCATCTTATTTTAAACCTGCTCATGTGGATCAATTGGCAAGGTGTTGTGTTGAAATTGCACGTGCGGCACCGAATACTGCTTTCTATTATTATCATATTCCTGTATTGACCGGCGGGAATTTCCAGATGATCGACCTGTTGAAGCAGATTGATGGGGTGATACC
This sequence comes from Sphingobacterium sp., assembly GCA_031253985.1. GTDB lineage: Bacteria > Bacteroidota > Bacteroidia > Sphingobacteriales > Sphingobacteriaceae > Sphingobacterium. The sequence continues at coordinate 17,940 of JAIRVH010000210.1, read as the reverse complement.
CAATTTTAAAGGAATCAAATATACGCACGAAGATTTTATGGATTTTCTAAGCTGTATGAATTATGCGGATCGCAAGTATGATATGTTATGGGGAAGAGATGAGAATATGCTGTCTGCCTTAGTATTGGGCAACAAAGGTGCTGTTGGAAGTACCTATAACTATGCCGCACCTTTATACCTTGAGCTTATCGATGCTTATGACAAAGGGGATGTTGAAAAGGCAAACGCTTTGCAGCAGCAATCCATCGATATGATCACATTACTTGGGAAATATGGTGGTATCTCAGTAGGAAAAGCTTATATGAAATTGATTGGTCTAGATTGCGGTGAATTTAGGCTACCTGTGAAAAACATGTCCGAAGAGCAATTTGAGCTCTTTAAGAACGATGTGAACAAACTTGGCTTTCAGACGTTTTGTGCACGGTAAAGTAATACAGTAATTTAAATCTCCATCTCCTGTTGTGCACCATGTGTCCTTCTAGCGAGATGGAGATGACAGAGAGATCGTATGTTCAAGAATAAATAGATATGACAAAACAACATTGGATGGGAATTATCGTAGGAATAATGTGTACCAGTGCTGTTAATGCACAGGTTGGCCGATTGGAATGGCATCAATCCATTGAATTACCGTATATGCAGCAAGGGAAAGCTCATATTGGTCTTGCTGGTCCTATCACGGGCCTTGCGGGGGATTATCTGTTCATTGGAGGCGGAGCTAATTTTCCGGATTTGCCTCCCTGGGAAGGTGGAGTAAAAAAGATCCAAAAAGATGTCCTTGTTTATAAAAAAGAGAATGGAAAGCTGAGTTTAACAGCGCAAGATCTTCTTCCATGGGCTGTTGCTTATGCCGCCAGCCTGAGCCTGCCCGATGGATTGCTGGTTATTGGTGGAGAAACTCCTGAAGGAAAAACAGCTGCTTGTAGACTGATTAAATATGATGGGCATAGCAAGAAAATTACGATCTCAAGCTTTCCCAAGCTACCATTTCCGTTGGCCAACATGGGAGCAGTAATTCATGGCAACAAAGTTTTTGTTGCCGGTGGTGAACTGCAGGATGGTGTGTCAGACCAGGTCCTACAACTAGACCTAGAAACTCCTGAAAAAGGATGGGTCTGTGTAGGAAAATTACCCTATGCAGTCTCACACTTTCAATTGATGTTTGATAGCCAAAATGATCTTTATCTGCTTGGTGGAAGAGAGGCTCATTCCGAGCGCCCATCAACCTTGTATCATGAACTATGGTGCTCAACGGACTATGGAAGTACTTGGTCCAAACGGGCCGACATTCCTTTTCCTGCCACGGCAGGGACAGCATGTCTGTTGCCAGACCAAGGTATATGGCTATTCAGCGCTGATCGGGGCAATACCTTCCATCAGGTGGAAGCGCTGATCTTTGATGCTAAAAGTGAAACGGACCCAGCGAAGAGACAGAAGATCATTGAAACTAAGAATCGATTGCAGATCAATCATCCCGGCTTCGGTAGAGAAGTATGGCGTTACGATCTACATTCGAATAAATGGAATCGGATGGGAGATCTGCCATCGAATGGACCAGTTACTACGACAGCTGTGGTCTGGGAGGACATGATCATTCTGCCCAGTGGTGAAATTAAGGCGGGCGTTCGTACTCCTGAGATTTTAGTAGCCACATTTTCTAAGAAATAGGATTGAAAAAATAAGATATAGAAACTCATATAAACCTGATAAGCTTGAAATGATCTCTTCTTTACGATATAAATCTTTTTACCCGTGGCTGGTTGTAGCGCTCCTTTGGGGGGTAGCCCTGCTGAATTATATGGATCGGCAGATGCTGTCGACCATGCGGGATGCTATGCAGGTCGATATTCCTCAATTACAAAGTGCCGAAACTTTTGGTGTATTGATGGCTGTTTTTCTTTACATCTATGGCGTTATGAGCCCTATTGCAGGTATCGTTGCCGATCGTAGCAATAGAAAGTGGTTGATCGTAGGCAGTCTATTTGTGTGGTCGGCGGTTACTTATGGCATGGGGATGGCGCATGATTATTCAACACTTTTGGTCTTAAGGGCAATTATGGGGTTTAGTGAAGCGCTGTATATCCCAACCGCGCTTTCCTTGATCGCCGATTACCATACGGGAAAAAATCGATCGCTGGCCATTGGCCTACATATGACGGGGCTTTATACTGGACAAGCCTTGGGTGGTTTTGGTGCAACATTGGCGGCTGCAAAAGGATGGCATACTGCTTTTCACTGGTTTGGAATTGTCGGAATATGTTATGCATTTCTGCTCGCCGTCTTGTTGATGGAGAAAAAACATGAGCCATCAGATGAAGAGATTATTTCGGAAAGCCAATTGCCTCTTTCCAAAAGTCTATTGCTGTTATTTTCCAATGTCGCATTCTGGATTCTATTGTTTTATTTCGCAGCCCCAAGCTTACCGGGCTGGGCCATCAAAAATTGGCTTCCAACCTTGTTCGCTGACAGCCTGAATATCCCAATGGCCAAGGCAGGTCCATTGTCTACGATTACAATCGCTATCTCATCTTTTATTGGGGTTATAGCCGGCGGAATACTGAGTGACCGTTGGGCACAGAAGCATATCCGTGGACGTATTTATACCAGCGCAATTGGCCTTGGACTGACCATACCTGCTTTATTGTTTTTGGGATTAGGCCAGACCTTACCTGCAGTTGTGGGAGCGGCAGTCTGTTTTGGAATTGGTTTTGGGATATTCGATGCCAACAATATGCCTATTCTTTGTCAGGTTGTTCCCAAAAATTTGCGGGCAACCGCTTATGGTTTTATGAATATGGTGGGGGTGTTTGCTGGAGCTGTGATCACACAATGGTTGGGGAAATTTAAGGATGAAGGCCATTTTGGGTTAGGTTTTGCCTTATTGGGGGCAGCGGTACTGCTAGCCCTCTTGTTGCAACTCCTATTTCTTAAACCGAAAGCAAATGAGAAGTAATGGCTTATATCCCAAAATAAATAATAGATTATGAAAATGGAATCTCCAGTCAGAAGGATGGTAACCTCTATTTCAAAAAAAGGAGCTTTGCTTTTATGTTTGATTATTTCGATCTCTGTCTCCCTGGGGCAGGAGCGAATTAAAATAGCTTGCATAGGTAACTCGGTAACCTTTGGTTATGGTCTCGGCAATCCTGCGGAGGATTCTTATCCGAGCCAGCTTCAAGCATTGCTTGGGCAGCGGTTTGAAGTGAGGAATTTTGGCCATTCAGGAGCTACGCTTTTACATGAGGGGCATAGGCCTTATTATAAAACGGAAGAATATCGGAAAGTGCTGGATTTTAGACCCGATATAGCAATTATTCACCTGGGTCTCAATGATACTGATCCGAGAAATTGGCCAAATTATAAAAACTCCTTTGCATCAGATTACGCGACGCTGATTGATTCCATACGATCCGCTAATCCCAAAATGCAAATCTACATTTGCCGATTAAGTCCGATTTTTAGTGGTCATCCTCGTTTTCTTTCTGGAACGCGAGACTGGTATGAGCAGATTCAGGTGCTAATTCCTCAGATTGCAAAGAATAATCAGGTTGGACTGATTGATCTCCATAGCCCGCTTGCAGCTCGAATTGATCTTTTTGATGACTATTTGCATCCAAATAAGCAGGGAGCAGCATTGATTGCCGCACAAGTAGCGCATGTATTGACCCCGATTACGCAAGATTTGCAGCTGGCCGAAACGATTGGTTCAAATATGGTGCTTCAGCGAAATTGGGAAAATTGTATCTATGGTAAGGGTACTGCAGCTGCCGAGATCAAAGTTATATTTAATCGGAAGAGCTATATAACCCATGTAAATCAGAATGGTTTTTGGGAGATAAAGCTTCCTAAAATGGGGGCAGGAGGACCTTATGAAATAAAGGTGAGCTCGGGTGGAAAGAACATCGAATTGAAAAATATTCTTTTTGGCGATGTGTACCTGGCATCCGGCCAATCGAATATGGCTTTTCCACTTCGTCGTGCCTTAAAAAGTGAATCACTGCTCAAAAATGCATCTTCGCAAAAGAATTTACGGCTTTTTAAATGTGAAAATCTAGTAGAAACCAATGCCATGGCTTGGGATTCTGCCACACTGAGAAAGGTGAATGATCTAGCGTATTTCCAGGGCAGCTGGAGTCAGGCGACTGCTGATGAAGCAGCTCAGTTCTCGGCGGTAGCCTATTCGTTTGCTGAACAACTCGCCAAGGAACAACATATTCCGATTGGTATTATTGATCTGTCCGTCGGCGGATCCAATACGGAATCGTGGATCGACCGGAAATCTTTGGAAAGCGATGATTTGCTGGCCTCGTATATCCATAGCTGGCAAAAATCAGATTTCCTGCAGGAGTTCTGCCGGGAACGTGCCAATCAGAATTTGGTCCATTCAAACGTGAAAAATCAACGCCATCCTTATCAACCTGCCTATAATTTTGAAGCGGGCGTCAGTAAGTGGTTGAGCACAGGATTGAAAGGCATACTCTGGTATCAAGGTGAAAGCAATGCGCATAATATTGAACTTCATGAGCGCCTTTTCAAAACATTGGTTTCTTCGTGGCGAAAAAGTTTTCATCAGGATCTGCCCTTCTTCTTTGTTCAGTTAACCAGTCTAGACAGACCATCCTGGGGGGACTTTAGAAACTCCCAACGGTTACTGGAGAAACAGATCTCAGGTACCTACATGGCCGTGACACTCGATGTGGGCGATTCTTTGGAGGTGCATCCCCGAGAAAAGATCTTGGTAGGGCAGCGTTTGGCAAATCTAGCAAGCCAGCATCTGTATGGGGCGGTATTAAATGCAGATCATCCAAACCCTGTTCAATATCGGATTTATGGTGATCGGCTGCTATTGACATTTGATCAGTGTACAAAATTAAAAACCGGGGAAAATACAGCTGTGAAAGGTTTTCAGCTGGTGGACAATAAGGGAAGGATTTTTAATGTGCAGGCAAATATCCTGTCTGACAATACTGTCGAAATCAATAAGCCAAATGGCGAAGTAACGAGAATTCTGTATGGATATGAACCTTTCAGCAGGGCAAATCTTCAAAATGAAATCGGAACACCGGTGTCCACTTTCGATTTGACGATTGAATAAACACAAAATGAAATGATATAAAAATTAGAAAAGATGAAACAGACAAGCATAAAAGATACTGCAAAAATAATAGACGCTGATTACTTGAAGGAGATGGAAGTTTTTTATCGCGAGCAGCTTTTAAAAGATACTGTACCATTTTGGTTTCCAAGATCGATTGACCATGAATGTGGCGGGTACCTTTTCATGCGTGACCACGATGGTACTTTAATTGATACAGATAAAGCCGTATGGATTCAAGGACGTGCTTGCTGGCTGCTGTCGACCCTTTACACGACTGTGGAACAGAAAGAAGAATGGTTAGAAGGTGCCCGGATAGGTTATGAATTTTTGAAAAAACATTGCTTTGACGAAAATGGAAAAATGTATTTTCACGTCGATCGGCTAGGGAATCCTATTCGCATGCGCCGCTATTTCTTTTCGGAAACATTTGCCGCCATCGCTTTTGCAGCTTACGCTAAAGCAATTGGAGACGAAAATATTGCGGAGGAAGCACGTCATCTTTTTGGAATTTGCCTCGCATATGCAAATGGAGAAAAGCTGATTGAACCAAAGTACGAAGCGACGAGACCCATGAAGGGAATCGGTGTACCGATGATCATGATCAACACTGCGCAACAAATTCGCGAAACGATTGGCGATCCGCGCTGTGATATCGTTATCAGCGATTGTATTGCACAGATTGAACGTGACTTTGTTAAAGATGATATCCGTTGTGTGATGGAACAAGTAGGACCAAATGGTGAAATCGTGGATCATATTGACGGTCGTACACTCAATCCCGGGCATGCCATCGAAGGGGCTTGGTTTATCCTCCATGAAGCTAGATACCGAGACTCTGATCCGCATCTGATTGACCTAGGCTGCCGAATGCTGGATTATATGTGGGAACGTGGCTGGGACAAAGAATATGGTGGTATTCTATACTTTAGAGATGTATACGGAAAACCTGTACAAGAATACTGGCAAGATATGAAATTCTGGTGGCCGCAGAATGAAACAATTATTGCAACATTGCTCGCTTATGTGGTGACCGGCAATGAAAAATATAAAAGTTGGCATCAACAGATCAATCAATATGCCTATGATCATTTTCACGATACAATCAATGGTGAATGGTATGGTTATCTCCATCGCGACGGAAAAATTGCGCAAACGGCTAAGGGAAATTTATTTAAAGGTCCTTTTCACCTCCCCCGCCAAGAATGGTATTGTATGCAAATATTGAAGGAATTTAATTCGATTAAGTAGGAGATCATGAGACGACAAGAAGCTGCGCGAAATATCTTCCTATCCACGCTGATTATCATTCTTTTTTTTATCAGTCCTTTACGTGGTCTTTCTGATTCAATTAGGCCATTGCTTCCTATGCCGCGTTCTGTTAAATGGAAAACAGGAAACTATTCCATTCAGCATCTTGTCCGTGTTCATATCAAAGGAGAGGTGTCAGATTTTGATCGACAGACACTAAGCGTCCTGCTAAAAGATTGGAATGTAACTCAGATCGACTTTGATGGCTTCAAGAATAGTGATATCGCGATCTTTTGTGATAAGCAATTGGATCTGCCCTCCACATCTTTAGAAGCTTACCGTATCGCTGTGGATCAACAGGGAATACGGATTGAGGCCAGAACGGGTGCCGGTATTTTCTATGCCTTGCAAACGTTGCGGCAACTGGGTGGTCAGAATGGGCAGTTGCCTTATTGCTCCATGACAGATTATCCGTCTTTTCGCTGGCGCGGGTATCTGGTTGATGTAGGACGAAATTTTCAGTCTATGGATGTACTTAAGGAGCAAGTCGACATCATGGCACGGTATAAACTGAATGTTTTCCATTTCCATTTCACGGAGGATATCGCCTGGCGTCTTGCCAGCAAGAACTATCCGGGGCTGACGGATTCTTCCAACATGGATCGGTGGCGCGGAAAGTATTATACAATTGACGAAATGCAGGAGCTGATCCGATATTGTCATGACAGGCATATTCAGCTCGTACCCGAAATTGATATGCCCGGGCACTCGGCTGCCTTTCGACGTTATTTTAAAACTGATATGCAGAGCGATAGTGGGCTAGCCTTTCTCCAGGAATTAGTGAAGGAATTTGCCGTCACTTATCCGGAATTACCTTATCTGCATATCGGAGGAGACGAGGTGAAAATTTACAATCAGCAATTTTTACCGCTTATGACAAAATGGACCGAAAGCTTGGGGATGAAGACCATTGGTTGGGAACCCGGCGGCAATCTGCAACCACAGACGATTCGTCAGCTTTGGATGGGGGGACCACAAGCGATTACGAAAGATTCTCCTTTCGAGGTCATTGATTCAAAGCACTTGTATATAAACCATATGGATCCCTTGGAAGCTGTGACGACGTTATTTTACAGGCAATTGGGAGGCCAGACATCGGAAAATGAAAAATTAAAGGGGGCAACACTCTGTTCATGGCCGGATCGTGCGGTCAATCATGAACAGGATATATTTCGTCAGAATGCAGTTTACCCTGCTCTGCTGACTTTCGCAGAACGTAGTTGGTGCGGTGGAGGAGATTTTGAATGGCGCAGCAATATCAAAACGGATCGGGAAGGGCTAGCTGAATTTGAAGCATTTGAGGAACGTCTGATCCAGCATAAGCATTTGTATTTTAGAGATCTTATTTTTCCTTACTACCAGCAAAGTAAACAGAAATGGGTATTGTATGGACCTCTGCAAAATAAAGGCAACCTAAGTATGAGCTTAAAGGAGGAAGCGAAAGGAAATTTTACTTCTTTAAAAAAGATCGGTGAGTTTTATGGTGGCACAATCGTATTGCGCCATTGGTGGTCTGACGTCGTAAAAGGGGCCATAGATGATCCTGCTGAAAATAGTACATTGTATGCTGTGAGCCGGATCTGGAGTGACTCGGACAGCAATAAGGAGTTCTGGATCGGCTTTAATGATCTTTCCCGCTCGTACGCCAGTGATTCACCAGATTTGGGGACATGGGACGACCGGATGAGTAGACTTTGGGTCAATGCACATGAGGTACTTCCCCCGGATTGGCAGCACGCGGGTCAAAAGGGAGATCTGGAAATTCCACTGATCGATGAGGGGTATAGTTATCGAAGTCCTGCCATCGTTCAATTGCGTAAAGGGTGGAATACAATTGTGGTCAAATTGCCTGTCGGGAAGTTCAAAGGGAAAGACTGGCAGAATCCATTAAAATGGATGTTTACCTGCCTGCCTATTGATAAGGAGTAAAAGAAGCGTGTTTCATTTCATCAATGGAGCAGATGAATTTTAAAATAAGTAACAATAAACATAAATAGATATGAAGAGACTATGTATAATGGGGGTATTTGCGCTGTTAGCAGGGATTTGTCAGGCACAGGAAGTTAATGTATTTGTTTCAGGAGAAGCAGGTTATAAAAGCTACCGTATCCCCGCTATTGTAAAGGATAAAACAGGACAGCTAATCGCCTTTGCAGAAGGCAGGGTAGATCATGCAGGCGATTTTGGTAATGTGGATATTGTTTATAAAATCAGTCAGGATAATGGGAAAACATGGGGTCCGCTGCATGTTGCCGTTGACAACGATAATTTGCAAGTCGGCAACCCAGCACCCGTAGTTGATCTGCTAGACCCAGCATATCCCAAAGGACGCCTGTTACTTTTTTATAATACGGGCAATAATCACGAAGGCGAAGTACGCAAAGGCAATGGAATGAGAGAATGCTGGTCAATTAGCTCGGCCGACGGCGGTAAAACCTGGTCCAATCCACAGAATATTACGCTTGAGACGCATCGCCCCAATCAGCCTTCGGTAAATGCGCAGTATAACTTTAAGGAAGACTGGCGAACTTATGCGAATACACCAGGACATGCATTACAATTTGATTCTGGTAAATATAAAGGGCGCATATACATTCCTGCTAATCATTCCGAAGGAAATCCAAAGTCAAATGGCAGAGATTATTTTGCGCATTCTTATTATTCGGACGACCATGGAAAAACATTCAAAATCGGTGCGAGTGTAAAATTTGAAGGATCAAATGAAACAATGGCCGCGCAAATATCTGGGACTGGATTGTATATGAATTCCCGCAATCAGCAAGGTAACGTAAAATCAAGGATTGTGTCTTATTCGAATGACGGTGGTGTTACGTGGGATACAACCTATTATGATAAAAACTTGCCCGACCCGGTCAATCAGGGTGCCGTGCTTTCCTGGCAAAAGAAGGGGAGATACGTATTAGCTGTCTGTAATGCTGCATCGACCGATGGAAGAGACAATCTAACTGTTCGGTTAAGTAAAGATCGGGGTAAAACATGGTATTTCAGTCAGGTCATTGCAAAAGCACCGGAGGGAGTAAAAGGGGATTATGCCGCCTATTCCGATTTAGTGCTTTTGAATAAAAATAAACTTGGCGTTTTATTTGAAAAAGAAAATTATAGCAAAATTGTCTTTTTGCCAGTGAATTTTAAATAATCAGGCACACGGCCTTGCCGCTACAATACGCATTCTTTCATTCATTCCTTTCCGTTTTAATTGAAAGGAATGAGTGAAAGAATGCTCAAGTACCGTTTCTTAAGCAGCTTGCTCCACAAGCTGTCAAATAACGCTTTAAACTTAAATAAACCAATAATTAAAAACTACATGAGAAAAACTAAATTTTGGCTAGTGTTGAGCCTAATCGCAACAAGCTTGTCTATTTTTGCTTGCAAAAAAGACACTACTTCAACAGCACCTGTATCGCAAATTGGTGATAAAAAAGCCCTGTCTAATTTGTCAGCATTGACTTCGGTAGCTACCACCGATTATGAGCTCATCTGGTCGGATGAGTTTAATAGCAGCGGGAATTTCGATTCGACCAAGTGGTCTTATGCCGAAAGGGGAACAGTTGCATGGAATAAGTATATGACCTCCCTACCCGCTTATGCATCACAGGATGGAAGCAATCTCGTCTTAAGGATGGATAATGCCACTGTTTCAGGAGATCCTGTTGCCTACCACGCCGGAGGTGTTAAGTCGATGGGAAAGTTTAGCCTAACTTACGGAAAGGTAGAAGTACGTGCTAAATTTACACAGGGAAGAGGTTCTTGGCCGGCGATCTGGATGATGCCCGAACCGGCTACAGCTTATGGGGGCTGGCCAGCTTGTGGAGAAATAGATATTATGGAGCATGTTAATAATGAAAGTGTGATGTACCATACGATCCATAATAGCTCGGTTACCAATGCAAATGGCGGGAGTACAGCTTCAAAATCCGCAACTTATAACACAACGGATTATAATCTGTATACAATGATCTGGAGTCCCAATGATATTCGATTTTATGTCAACAATGTATTGCAGTATACCTATACAAGAATGGCTGGCGGGGGAACGCAACAATGGCCATTTGATGTCCCATTTTATTTAATTTTAAATCAAGCAGGCGGGGCCGGATGGCCAGGTGCAATTACAAATGCAGATTTGCCATTCAGTATGCAGGTGGATTATGTGCGCGTCTATAAATTGCCCCTGTTTAGTAATGGCGATTTTGAAAGTGGTAGTCTTTATCCCTGGACGACTTGGGGTGGGGGATCGTCTGTTGTCTCAACCGATGCACGTTCGGGAACGAAATGCGTTCGCGAAACCGGAGGAGAGACCTCTGTAGAACAATATTTAACAGGCCTATCGCCGAATACAACTTATCGATTTGGCGGGTATGCCAAAGTTTCTGTAACTGGCCAATCGGTCAGTATTGGCGTCAAAAATTATGGCGGAACTGCAGTCAACACTGCGATAGGTACTACAGCATATTCCAATGGGTCGGTTACTTTTACAACCGGCGCAAATAACACGACGGCTACCGTCTATTTTTACAAACCTTTGAATGGAACGGTATATGGCGATGATTTCTATTTAGAAAAACTGTAAAACACAGTTCTTGAAAAGAGCAGGATTGGATTTCGATTCCTGCTCTTTTAACGATAATGCGTGATGACAAGCGATATCGACCCTGATAGAGAACGTCGCTATGGCTCTATCTACCGATCGTTTCGCTTTATTTTTTCAAGATGAGGGTGTGTCCATTCTGATAGAGTGTCATTTTGTTTTCGTCACGCTCGAAAACAATTTTTACACCAAATTGTGGCTGGACTAGCGTGTTTTTATCTTTCGCTTTCAGTTGAAATGCGGGCTGCCCGACAACTTGCCCCAATACCTTGCTACCTTCTCTGCTAATATTGATCTGAATGGGAGGCTGTTCACTTTTATATTCGCCAACGATACTTGAAATTTCTTCCTCTGTCAATTGTATCTCCGTAAGATCAGGAAGTGGAAAAGGCTTTTTATAAAGCTCGCCAAGGCTGAACTTTAATATTTCATTATTATTATAATTGTTGGCATTACTAATTAGTGCGACGTTATAATTGCTGTCATCAAAATGACCAGCAACGGAAGAGAAGCCATCTATACCGCCCGTATGACCAAATCCTAGATGTTCATAGAATGGCAATTGAAACAGGCCTTTTCCATAACCTTGATCTATTTTTTTCATCTCTTCCAAACTCGCGGAATTGATTATTTTGAGGCTAAATAAACCATTAAAAAATTTGACCAGATCTGTTGGAGTTGACCAAAGGGCGCCTGCTCCAAGCGGAACAGAATTATCTGTGTGTGGTTCTAACGTCCATTCTTGGGTGAACTTATACGATTCGCTGATCTCTTGACTATTATTTTTAGGACGGCCAAAGGTTGTCTCTTCTAAATTTAATGGTTTACAGATATACTCTTTCAATAAAAAAGCATAGTCCTTTTTCCAAACTTTTTCTAAGATATAGGTAAGCAGGATATAGTTTGAATTACTATATTCATGTTTACTGCCAGGTGTAAATTCAGTACCACCTTTTATAATGCGATCAACAAGTTCTTTCTCAGTCTGTGGTTTAGTATTCCAGTTCAAATAATCCTTGTCGTTAGTAATGCTGTGGACTCCACTGCTATGGTTAAGCAATTGCTGGACAGTGATTTTCCCAGCGTTTGGAATATCTTTAAAAAATGTGGATATCGGCTCATCTAGCTTCAGTTTTCTGAGCTCGATTGATTTTAGCACAAGCGCTGCGGTGAAAGTTTTGGAGATGGAGCCTATCCCATAACGAGTATTTATGGTCGCTTTCTTTTTTTGAGCAAGATCTGTATATCCGATCGCTTTTTGATAAAGTAAGTGATCTCCTTTGGCAATTGCAATACTCCCCATCCAAACATGATTTTTATCCATGTCAGAAAGAAGGCTATCTATACGGTTAGGGTTAAATTCTTGTGCTTTTAGGATGGGGCTGGATAATGTTCCTAATAGGAATAATACGGTTGCGGTTCTTTTCATAATTTATGTTGAATAGATTTTTTGAGTTTTAAAACCAAAGTTGACGAATAATATAGTAGCGTGATGATCAATAGAAAAGCAGGAATAAAATAATGGCCCAATTGTTCATAACGATTAGGATCTTCGTGCTGTAGTAGAAGTTTTCCGAATATGAAAAACTTGTTGGGCGAATAGAAAAAACCGACTCCTTGAGGATCAACAAATTTGGCAACTACTAGAAATATCGCGATAAGCATGAGCGTATAGATTGCGTAGTAAATCAGGTTCATCATGCTCTGTGTGAATATGATGGGTATGCGCAATAAGTTTGTGAAATTAGGTGAAGATTTTATTGGCAAAGCTATGGATGTTGAATGAATCATTTCCTGGATAAAAGTTTCCGGTAACCCGAGCTTATCTAAGATATCTTCGAGCTGATTTGGCTTAATATCATGTATTGACTGAGCCGGAATCTGATATTGCAATGCTTCAAATATATGGCTGTTAATTTCACATAAAATATCTTGCTGTTGTTCTAACGGTAAATTTTTGACAAGAGCTGTTGCAGCGGACATATAACTCTGATAAAGTTGATCCGCATATTTATTTGTAAAGTTTATTCGGTTATAATGCATGAGTAAGGATAGTTAAGTGCTGATTTAGGCTGGTCCAATAATTTTTCATTTCTAGGAAAGTACTTTGGCCTTCAGCCGTTATTTTGTAATATTTTCGTGGAATTCCTGTAGCCTGTGGTACCCAGTTTGATTCTACTAACCCCTCATTTTTCAGGCGGACCAACAGCGGATACAAAGTGCCTTCAGCAATATCGATTGCTGTTTTTCTCTTGACTTCTTGGATAAGGTCGTAGCCGTAGTATTCCTGTTCAGAGATCAGAATACCTAGCACAACAAAAGAAAGACTTCCTTTTTTTAACTGTGAGACCCATTTGTCAATAAATTCTCCATTCATATAGGTAAATATATAACAAAATACATAGTAATACAATGTATTTTATTTTTAAATTTCTTTCCTTTTGATATTCGCATTGTTGGGAAGAATATTAAGAAGTAGTGCTTATTGCTCCCTTCGCCAGGTTGCAAGTGATATTAACAAAAAAACACTTGAAGCGGGGAACTTCAAGTGTTTAACCTAACCAATTATTAACCTAAATTTATGAAAAGTATACTTTCTCAAGTATAGTATACTATAATCAATATCTGTGCCATTCTATTTGTTGGTTTTATAATATTTTTCTCTGTGATATGTTTGTTACGTAAAATAGGTCGTTTTCTTGTGGTTTTCTCTCCTAATTCAATATTTTATAAATATGACAGGCTTTTTGGCGGTATTCAGTTAATTTTATATAGCTCCTAAACGAGATCTGTCACAGCACTGCTTTGCCTGTATGAAAAAACAAACAGTTCTTATCACAAAACAGGACTATCTACTTTATTCAGCATAACGTTTGAATAAATCTTTCCACTCTTCATCCAAATCACCTTTGTATACATCCTGTCGGGCACGGCGATACCAGTATTCAGCATTCCATTGATCTCCTTCTTTACGGTGTAAATAAGCATGCACATGTGCTGCCGTAGTTCCTTCCAGCTGATCAATTAGGTCGTGTGCCTTTTTCCAATTTCCTTTTAGATCATACCAGAGTGACTTCTGTACTGCTGTCCAGTGCTGATTTGGACTTTCAATGGATTGAAATTCTTCGATTGTCATATATTATTTTGTTATTTCTTTACTCCAGATTTCATAAATATCGTCTCCTTTGGAACTTTTTCCTTTATGGTGCCACGCGCCATTTACAATTGCACCCTCAAAATTGAGTACTTGTCCCGCGCGATTATTGTCTCTCGAAAAAAACTGTATCTTTTCCACATACCGATTGTGATCGTATTGATAATCTCCACCACCTGTACCGTAGAATCCTTTTTGTGCAGGATTGATCGCTATCCATTGAAAATATTCATCCACTAGTATTTTAATTGTTTTGCGATCAGTTTTGGGTATATCATGCATTTTACCCTCCTGTTGACGACTTGTTATTCTCCACAACGCATCTAATGCTTGAGGGCGGCTTTTTTGTTTGACATATAAATGATAAGTATCTGCTGTTTTTAACCGAAGGGAGTCTTTTTGGATCCGATAGGGTAAAAGAACGTTTTTGCCAATAGCGGTCGAATCCTGTGAATTGTATTCTACCAAGACATTGACGTTCTGATTTTGCCCTTCAATGGGTCCGCCCCAGGTGTAGTGAAAACGTTTATTGCTATTATCAAAGCATATAAACGAGATATATTGATCTTTGATCAGAATCAAATTTTTACATAAACCATCATGATACATATATGCGCCATCAGGAAGCTGTGCATAGACTTTGGAAAAAATCGTTCCGAAAAAGAGGAAAATGATGAAGATATAATTTCTCATGATAAATTAAAACTTGTTCTCCCCTAAAGATACAAAATAAATAAGTTATCAATCAGCTCACTAAATTCGGTTTATTAGTCAAAAAAAACCTTCCTGATTTCATCAGCAACAATAGCTTTGAAATCAGGAAGGTTTTATCGTGAAGTAGCCAGAAACTATTTGAACTTACTGGCTAATGCTGCAAGCTTGCTAGCCATATCAGTTTCAGGTTCCACCTGTCTTCTAGGATCATTTTTCCTGCTTTTGGGCACGGCAGATTTTTCATCTGTTTTCATTGACAGGGCAATGCGACTACGCTTTTCATCAACTTCTGTTACTGTCACCATCACGTGTTGCTGAACTTTGACGATTTCATGGGGATCTGAAACGTAGCGATTCGATAACTGACTTAAATGTACCAAACCATCTTGATGTACACCGATATCAACAAAGGCTCCAAAATTAGTAATGTTGGTCACTATACCCGGTAACTTCATGCCCACCCGTAAGTCGCCAATACTATTGACACCCTCCGTGAAGGAGAAAGCTTCAAATTTTTCTCTTGGATCTAATCCCGGTTTTGCCAATTCATTCAAAATATCGTTTAGCGTGGGGAGTCCAACTTCCTCTGAAATATAATTTTTCAAGGGGATAGATTTTCTCAGGTCCGCGTCAGTCAGTAGGTCTTCGACTTTTTTACCGAGATCTTTAGCCATTTGTTCAACTAAGGCATATCGCTCAGGATGTACAGCAGATGAATCAAGTGGATTGGCCGCATGTCGGATACGGAGAAAGCCCGCAGCCTGTTCAAATGCCTTGTCGCCAAGACGGGGGACTTTTTTTAGTTCACGTCTGGAAGCGAATGGACCATTCTCATTTCTATACTTTATAATCTGTTGTGCCAGAGACGGACCTAATCCAGATACATAGGCTAAAATTTGCTTGGAGGCTGTATTCAGTTCAACACCGACAGCATTTACACAGCTGATAACGGTATCATCCAATGAGGTCTGGAGTTTGTTTTGGTCAACATCATGTTGATATTGTCCGACACCGATCGATTTTGGATCAATTTTAACAAGTTCAGCTAACGGGTCCATTAATCTTCTACCAATGGAAACAGCTCCACGAACTGTAATATCATAGTCCGGAAATTCTTCCCGCGCCGTTTCTGAAGCGGAATAAATAGAGGCTCCACTTTCATTGACCATGACGATGGTAACATTGTTTAAGCCCAATTTTCTAACAAATTCTTCGGTTTCCCGTCCGGCAGTCCCATTTCCAATGGCTATGGCCTGAATATCGTATTTTGATACGAGATACTGGACCGTTTTCTGTGCTTCCGCTAATCCATTGGCACCATTATGCGGAAAGATGGCGGTATTTTCTTTGAGCTGTCCTTGTTCATCCAATACAACTGTTTTACAGCCCGTACGAAATCCAGGATCGATTGCGAGCAGCCTTTTTTGTCCTAGAGGGGCTGCTAAAAGCAACTGGCGAACATTGTCGGCAAAAACTTTGATGGCTTCTTCATCTGCCCTTTGACGTGTCAGGACACGAATTTCTGTCTCCATGGAAGGTTTTAACAGACGTTTGTAGCTATCTGTCAAAGCGAGTTTTACCTGAGCAGCGGCAGCATTGGCGCCCTTAATATAAATGGATTCAATACGGGGTAGAATTTCTTCCTCATTGATATCTATATCTAAATAGAGTAACTCTTCTTTTTCTCCGCGGCGCATTGCTAGCACTCGGTGGGAAGGTGCATCTTTCAATGATTCCGACCATTCGTAATAATCTTTATACTTTATTGCAGCTTCTTCTTTTCCAGGAACTACCCTTGAAACAAAGGAGCCTTTTTCCAGGAATATTGCTCTCGACTTGGCTCTTACAGCTGCATCTTCTGCGATGACTTCGGCAATTATATCCCGGGCACCTGCTAGTGCTTCCTCTGTATTTTTTACACCTTTTTCTTCATCAACCAAACTGTCGGCAAGGGCAAGGAAATCTCCTGATTCCTGTGCCAAAATCAGATCAGCAAGGGGTTGTAGACCCTTTTCACGTGCGACACTGGCACGGGTTTTACGCTTCGGTTTGTATGGCAGGTAGATATCTTCCAGGCTGGCCATGGTTTCGGCCCCCTGTATCCGCTGCTCGAGCTCTGGTGTTAATTTTCCTTGATCATTGATGGATTTCAGAACAGCTTCCTTACGTTTATCTAAATCCCGCAGCTGCTGGAAGCGATCTCTAATATTGGTGATTTGAACTTCGTCCAGACTTCCGGTCATTTCCTTACGGTAACGTGAGATAAATGGAACCGTTGCGCCTTCGTCTAATAATGCTATAGTCGTGCGAACCTGTTTTTCGCTAATAGAAAGTTCATTAGCAATAATAATTTCGTGTGTTGATAAGCTCATTGTTGGTTTAATCTTAAAAAGTAGAGCTGTTGAATCGCCATTCAACAGCTCTAAGTATATCTAATTATAAACTAATGTAGTAAAATTAAGCAGGTTTATTGGTGTTGTCCTGCTCAGGAACTTTTTTTTCTTCTACTTCGTTGTTTTTAGTTTCGGCAAAATGATCGTTATACCCGTAGGAGATGTGAGATGGCTCTTCTCCGTAATCCAATTGTTTGTGTGGATTATGTTCAACGACACCTGCTGGTGTGGAGAACTCATATTTTTTCTTTGGTTGTTCTGTTTCAGAACCTTCCGCTGTCTCCTGTGGTTTTGTTTCCTCTTCGTGTGCTGCTTGAGCTTTCTCTTCAGCTACACGTACATCGCTAGGAACAGCTTCTTCTTTTACTTCTGTTTTAACGTCTACGTCTTTCTCGAAATTATTGATTTGATCTGAAATTTCACGTTTTATACCTTCTGACGCATCTTTAAACTCACGTATTCCTCTTCCCAAACCTCTCGCCAATTCAGGAAGTTTTTTGCCTCCAAAAAGTAACAAGATAGCAAACACAATTAGGATCATCTCCTGTGTTCCGATGTTTAGAAATGCTATTACTGGATTGTACATACTCTTTTTCCTCTTCTTTTGATTACTAACTAGATGCTAAGTTACATTTATATTTCTATAGTTCTTAGACCCAAAAGT
>JAIRVH010000084.1 GCA_031253985.1 Sphingobacterium sp. | reverse complement strand
TGCAGACCTCAGCCTAGCCACTCGGCCATCCGACCCTATTTTTTTCCTTTTGAAGGTCTGCAAAAATAAAACTTATAATTGGAATTAAAAAATCTTTATGATAAAACTTTTATGTTTTTGGGCATTAATCTGAAAACCAAGGAAGTATTTTCATTACGGGGTACTTAGCTAATTGTCATCTAACATATTTCTACTGTTCTCCGCGAAAGATTGCCTGCGGATTTGTGATGTCTAACCGCGATGAGCAATAGGCAGATCAGGCCGCATCGAATCGTATTCGTAAGCCTGCAAAAGTTGAAAAGTATTCGGCTGACTGTATCTTTTAAAGGACAATGGAAAATCCTGTTTTGGGACTTTTTTCTGATGTTTTGCTGTGGAAATTAAAGGCTTATGGATTTTGGAATAGATATTGCAAAAGGGACTGTAATAAATCTCATACAGGAAATTATGGGATTAAATGATGAAAAAGAAAGTAATTAAATTAGGAAACATGAAAAAATTATTATTATCTGCAGCAATTTTATTTGGTTCATTGGGAGCCTTTGCACAAGGTGGATTGGGATACGGACTACGTGCGGGTGTAAATATTCCTAAATACTCTTTAGATAATGGAAGTACAGAATCTAATACAGGATTCTTTGTTACGGGTTATCTTGATGCGCCTGTATCTCCATATTTCTCGATACAGCCGGGATTGTCTTTGCAAAATAAAGGTGGGAAATGGAAGCCAACTTCATCAAGTGAAACAAAAGAGAGCGTGATGTCTTTAGATATTCCAGTAAATTTAGTAGCTAAATTGCCTACCGGCGGATCTGGCAACTTTTTTATCGGTGCAGGACCTTATGTAGGATTTGGTTTGAGCGGAAAGCGTAAAGGAGAAGTTCTTGATGGTGCTGTTAAGGGCGACAGAGATATAAATTTTGGTAGCGATGCTAGTGACGATTTAAAACGTACAGATTTTGGTATCAATTTCTTGGCCGGCTATCAATTGACGAATGGTTTTCAGATCAATGCTGGTTATGGTTTAGGTTTGACTAATTTAGATCCTAAACCAAACAGTACAGCTAAAAACCGTGTTTGGTCTATAGGTATTGGCTTCGGACTATAAGAAATATAAGTACTTAAACTTATTATGAGGAAAGAGTCCCTGCGTTTGTGGGGACTTTTTTATTGCATTAAACTTAAATCATCCGAAATTGTTATTTTTATCAAAAGATTGCTGTATGAAAAGATTTCTTCCTTTGCCCTTTTATGTAAAGTTGGCCTGCGTGCTCATCAGTATCCTTCTACTGGGATATCTGGCAAAAATAGGGGATACCATACTTATTCCAATGATCTTGGGTTTGTTATTCTCCCTATTATTGATTCCACTAAGCAATTTTTTAGAGCGGAGACTTCGTTTCCCGAGAACATTGGCCGGCATATTAAGCGTTATTTTGTTTTTCGGCGTTCTTGGTTACGGGCTTTTTCTGTTAGCCTCTCAACTCACGCTTCTTAAAGAAGATTTTCCGGCTTTTAAACAACAGATCATGGATGGTGTGAGCAATTTGCAGACTTGGGTGAGCCACCAATTTGGAATCCAGCATAAAGATCAGATTGACTTTATTAATAAAACAGCATCAAAGTCTGTGGATTCAGGGACTTTATTCCTTGGAACTGCATTGGTCTCTCTTTCATCGATGTTCATTCTGTTTGTTTTTACTTTTCTATATACATTTTTCTTGCTTATCTATAGAGGGCATGTGGTTAAATTCCTCTTATTTGTCAACCGTGTTGAGGACAGGCCAATTGTTGTCGATGTAATAAAGCAGGTTCAGTATGTCGTCAAGAAGTATCTTATCGGCTTACTGATCCAGATGAGTTTAGTTTCCCTATTAGTCTTTATTGTCCTATCGCTGATTGGGGTAAAATATAGCCTGCTGTTGGCTTTGATTACAGGGGTGTTTAATGTATTGCCTTATGTAGGTATTTTCTCCTCGATGCTGATTATTGCCATTCTGACTTTTGCTACATCCTCTTTTACCCATGTTGTCTTGGTGATCATAGCCCTTATTATTGTGCATATGATAGACAGTAATTTCATCGTGCCGAAGATTGTTGGTTCTAAGGTGAAAGTGAATTCCCTGTTTGCTATGCTCTCCATTATCATTGGTGAGATGGTATGGGGAATTTCGGGTATGTTTTTGGCTATACCAATCTTAGCTATCGTTAAGATTGTGATGGACCGGATCAAAGAGCTTAAACCTTGGGGATTTCTATTAGGGGAGGAAGATAGCAAAGATGAGGTGTATAAGGATTTATTTGATACGTTAAACCTTGTTGAGAAGAAAATTATAGAAGAAAGCGAACCAAACGAATAAAGCTCTCAAGGATGGAAAGCGTCCGCAGTTGAGTTTTCTCAGGGGCTAGCCCTTATGCGGGATTTGGTATTCACGCTAAGGCTAAAAGTGGTAACTTCAGTAAAAGTGGGAGTTTCGGCGATTTCGGTGTTAAAACTTTTGGCGCAGGTTTAAATATTTTAGCAGGATTTAGACTGTCAAATGGATTTTTAATCAATGGCGGATATGGTCTTGGATTAACAAACATCGCTAAAGATTCTGGAGAATCTTCAATTAAAAACCGCTTATTCTCAGTAGGTATTGGTTACCAATTCTAATCTGAAAGTATAGTACAACAAATAAAAAAAGGGCTTTTCTTACGAAAGGCCCTTTCTTTTTTCAGTGACTGAAATCTATCACACTTTGATTTCTACTTCAACACCTGAAGGCAATTCAAGTTTCATCAATGCGTCAACAGTTTTAGCGTTTGATGAATAGATATCCAACAATCTTTTGTAAGCACACAATTGGAATTGCTCACGTGCTTTTTTGTTAACGTGTGGTGAACGTAATACCGTATAGATTTTTTTCTCAGTAGGCAATGGAATAGGACCACTAACAACTGCACCTGTAGGTTTTACTGTTTTTACGATTTTTTCAGCTGATTTGTCAACCAAATTGTAATCGTAAGATTTCAATTTAATTCTGATTCTTTGGCTCATTTTTATTTATTTAAAATGATTGCTAATTAGAGCTATTCACAACTAGCAATCGGTGTTTACTTTTTTGATTAAAGAACAAAGAGAAAAGACGAGAGATCCTTCTTCTTTGTTCCTTTATCTTTATTCTATATTATTCTACAGAACCTTTGATTTTACCTTTTGATTTTGCAATTACCTCATCAGCAACGTTACGTGGAGCTTCAGCATAGTGATCAAATTCCATTGTAGATGTTGCACGACCTGAAGTAATTGTACGTAATTGAGTTACGTAACCGAACATTTCAGAAAGTGGAACCAACGCTTTGATTACTTGTGCACCGTTACGTGAATCCAAACCTTGCATTTGACCACGACGACGGTTTAAGTCACCCATAACATCACCCATGTTTTCTTCTGGAGTCAAGACTTCAACTTTCATGATTGGCTCCATCAATACTGGAGAACATTTAGGTAACGCTTCACGGTAAGCCATTTTAGCTGCCAATTCGAATGACAATGAGTCTGAATCGACTGCGTGGAATGAACCGTCAATCAAACGAACTTTCATTCCTGAAAGTGGGTAACCAGCCAATACACCATTGCTTAATGATGATTCAAATCCTTTTTGAACTGAAGGAATGTATTCTTTTGGAATAGCACCACCTACAATTTCATTTACGAATTGAAGAGCAGATTTTGTTGTATCGTAATCAGCATCGATAGGAGAAATAACAACTTTGATATCTGCGAATTTACCGCGACCACCTGATTGTTTTTTGTATACCTCACGGTGCTCAGTAGAACCGTTAATAGACTCTTTATATGCTACTTGTGGCGCACCTTGGTTAACCTCAACTTTGAATTCACGTTTCAAACGGTCAATCAAAATTTCAAGGTGAAGCTCACCCATACCAGAGATAACAGTTTGACCAGTTTCTTCGTCAGATTTAACAACGAATGTAGGATCCTCTTCCGCCAATTTACCAAGACCAATACCTAATCTATCCACGTCAGCCTGAGTTTTAGGCTCGATTGCCAAACCAATTACTGGTTCAGGGAAAGTCATAGACTCAAGAACGATAGGCGCTTTTTCGTCACAAAGTGTGTCACCAGTTTTGATGTCTTTGAAACCTACAACAGCACCGATATCACCAGCCTCGATGAAAGGGATAGGGTTTTGTTTGTTCGCGTGCATTTGGAAGATACGAGAGATACGTTCTTTGTTTCCTGAACGTGTGTTCAATACATAAGAACCAGCATCTAACTTACCAGAGTAAGCACGTATAAAACATAAACGACCTACGAATGGGTCAGTCGCAATTTTAAAACCTAAAGCTGCGAAAGGTTCGCTTACAGATGGTTTACGCTCGATTTCTTCACCTGTATCAGGGTTTGTACCTTTTACTGCCTCTACATCTAGAGGTGAAGGCAATAATTCCATTACTAGATCCAACATGGTTTGAACACCTTTATTTTTAAAAGATGAACCACAAACCATAGGAACGATCGAGTTATCTAAAACAGCTGCACGTAATGCATTTAAGATTTCGCGCTCAGTCAATGAATCTGGATCTTCGAAGAATTTTTCCATCAAAGACTCATCATAACCCGCTACTGCTTCCAATAATTTCTCACGATATTCAGCAACTTCTTCCACCATATCATCAGGAATTGGAACTTCTGTAAAAGTCATTCCTTTATCATGTTCGTTCCAAACGATACCACGGTTGTTGATTAAGTCAACGACACCTTTGAATGTATCTTCTGCGCCGATAGGCAATTGTAAAGCCACAGCGTCAGAACCTAACATATCTTTTACTTGTTTTACAACTTTCAAGAAGTCAGCTCCTGAACGGTCCATTTTGTTTACGAAACCAATACGAGGTACTTTGTAACCGTCAGCTAAACGCCAGTTTGTTTCAGATTGAGGTTCAACACCATCAACCGCTGAGAACAAGAACACCAATCCGTCTAATACACGTAATGAACGGTTTACTTCAACCGTGAAATCTACGTGTCCAGGAGTATCGATTACGTTTACTTGGTATTTGCTACCACGGTAGTTCCAGAAAACAGTTGTAGCAGCAGAAGTAATTGTGATACCACGCTCAGCCTCTTGCTCCATCCAGTCCATTGTGGAAGCACCTTCGTGAACCTCACCAATTTTGTGGTTTACACCTGAGTAATAAAGGATACGCTCAGTTGTTGTAGTTTTACCAGCATCGATGTGAGCAGCGATACCGATATTTCTAGTGAATTTTAAATCTCTTGCCATAATATTTTTAAGCAACTGGCCACCAATGGCCTTATGTGTTTAAATGTAATGTTAAATAAGTACACCGACCTTGATAAAGGAGTATTCTTTTATCGGAGGTCGGTGTAATCATATTTTTTTGAATGTCTTCAAAATTAGAATCTGAAGTGTGAGAACGCTTTGTTAGCTTCCGCCATTTTATGCGTATCTTCTTTCTTCTTAACAGCAGCACCTTCACCTTTAGAAGCTGAAATGATTTCTCCTGCTAATTTTTCGAACATTGTTTTTTCACCACGTTTACGAGCGTATGAAATTAACCATTTCATACCTAAAGCAATTTTACGCTCTGGACGAACTTCCATAGGAACTTGGAAGTTAGCACCACCCACACGGCGTGATTTAACTTCAACAGCAGGCATAACGTTGTTCAAAGCTTTTTTCCAAGCTTCAAGTCCGCTTTCTTGTGTTTTTTGTTCTACTAATTCTACTGCATCGTAAAAAATATCATAAGCGATAGATTTTTTACCATCTACCATCATGTTATTTACGAAACGTGTTACCTGAACGTCATTAAACTTTGGATCAGGTAAAATGATTCTCTTTTTCGGTTTTGACTTTCTCATTTTTCTTTCCTCCGTTTAATTATTTCTTTTTACCTTTTGCTGGAGCTGCAGCTGCTTGTCCTGGTTTAGGACGCTTAGTTCCATATTTAGAACGACGTTGGTTACGACCTGCTACACCTGAAGTATCTAATGCACCACGGATAATGTGGTAACGTACACCTGGTAAATCTTTTACACGACCACCACGGATCAATACAATCGAGTGCTCTTGTAAGTTGTGACCTTCTCCAGGGATGTAAGCGTTGACCTCTTTACCGTTTGTTAAACGTACACGAGCTACTTTACGCATTGCTGAGTTTGGTTTTTTAGGGGTAGTAGTATATACACGTGTACATACACCTCTTCGCTGTGGACATGAGTCCAACGCTGGTGACTTACTCTTATCAACCAGAGCTACTCTACCTTTTCTAACTAATTGTTGAATAGTAGGCATTTACCTGTTTTTGTTTATAAATTTT
>JAIRVH010000039.1 GCA_031253985.1 Sphingobacterium sp. | reverse complement strand
CTAAGAACATTTAATAAAATATGGCTTTTTGTCGATATTCTTTATGGAATATGCTATCTTTGAGGCATTAAAATAAACTACAAAATTTACTTTACAACATTTAAAAACAATGGAAAGAGATCAAGCCATTTTTAATTTAATAGCTGATGAGCTTAAACGCCAAGAAGAAGGTATTGAATTAATTGCTTCAGAAAACTTTGTTTCAAAACAAGTGATGGAAGCTGCTGGTTCAGTGTTGACAAATAAATATGCAGAAGGCCTCCCAGGAAAACGTTACTATGGAGGTTGTGAAGTTGTGGATGAGATTGAAACCATCGCAATTGATCGTGCAAAACAATTATTTGGCGCAGAATGGGTAAACGTTCAACCTCACTCTGGTGCACAAGCAAATGCAGCTGTTTTTTTGGCGACAATCAAACCTGGAGACAAAATTTTAGGTCTTGATTTATCTCACGGTGGTCACTTGACACACGGGTCACCAGCTAACTTATCTGGTAAGATCTATCAGCCATTATTTTATGGTGTAAAAGAAGATACTGGTCTAATTGACTACGAGCAACTGGAAGAAACAGCGCTTCGTGAAAAGCCAAAGATGATCATCTGTGGTGCTTCTGCTTATTCTCGTGATTGGGATTATGCGCGTATTCGTAAAGTTGCAGACGAAATTGGCGCTATCGTGATGGCTGATATTTCTCACCCTGCGGGTTTAATCGCTCGTGGTTTATTGAATGATCCACTTCCACATTGCCATATCGTTACGACAACGACGCACAAAACGCTTCGTGGTCCACGTGGCGGTATGATCATGGTCGGTAAAGATTTTGAAAATCCTTGGGGTATCAAAACACCTAAAGGTGAAATTCGTACAATTACGCAATTATTGGATTTGGCTGTATTCCCAGGTACACAAGGTGGTCCTTTGGAGCATACCATTGCTGCGAAAGCGATCGCGTATGGTGAGGCTTTATCTGATGATTATATGGAATATATCGTTCAGGTGAAGAAAAATGCAGCGGCATTGGCACAGTTCTTTGTAGAAAGAGATTACAAGATCATCTCTGGCGGTACAGACAATCACTTGATGTTGGTGGATCGTCGCAACAAAGATATTTCCGGTAAAGAAGCGGAAGCTGGACTGGGCAAAGCGGGTATCACAACACATAAAACCATGGTTCCATTTGATACACGTTCTCCTTTTGTCACTTCAGGTGTGCGTTTCGGTACAGCTGCTATTACCACACGTGGTATTAAAGAAAATGAAATTGTACAAATCGGCGAATTGATCGATGAGGCATTGAAAAATGCGTCTAATGATGCGCAATTGGATTTGATCCATGGTAAAGTAAGAGCAATGATGGCTGAGTTCCCATTGTATAAATAAGACATTCCCCGTAGGAATATAAAGCGGAATTACCGACAAGGTGATTCCGCTTTTTTTTCTTAAAGCTATTTTCAACGGAACGTTTACGGTATAAGTACCTGCCAACTTCACTTATCATAGGAATTTTATAATTACCTGAATCGTACCTAAACAGTTCTTATGGGGATTCATCCGAATGAGCTCTGGATGAGGTGCCAATTAGCTCCCTATAAAGTCCGGATTACATAATATCCCATTACCTTGTTGTCCTTCTCGTGTATCACTGTTGTTTCTAGCCTGTTTGTTGGTATTGGAGGAATTGCCTTGAGGGTCGTTTTGGAAATGTGGAGAAGGAAACTTATTTTTAAATGTTAAAAAATCTTAAAATAAATTGTAATAATTTGATTACTCATTTATTTTGCGGTAATTTGGTTTGAGATTAATTAATTGTTTTACAATAAGAAAGGATAGTTTATACGACAAACATTTACATTTTAACACAGAACTGATAATTTATTTGCGAACTGCTAAAAAAGTAAGTGACGTATGAGACTTTTAAAAAGTAAAAGCGATCAAGAGTTGATCCAAATGTATGTCGGTGGCCAAGAGTCCGGCCTAGAGGCATTGTTGAATCGATATAAATCGAAAATTTATACCTCCATATATATGAAAGTAAAAGATGAATATCTTGCTGAAGATATTTTCCAGGAGACTTTCATTAAAATCATCAACACCTTAAAATCGGGTAAATATAATGAAGAAGGTAAATTTTTGCCTTGGGCTATTCGTATAGCACACAATATGATTGTTGACTTTTTTAGAAAGGCAAAACGGGCCCCAAATATTGTAAATGCTGATGGTTTTGATATTTTTGAGGTACTTGAATTTAGCGATGAAAGTGCAGAGTCCAAGATGCTCAAACAACAGGTTGATGTTGATCTCAAGAAAATGATTCAAAAACTTCCGGACGATCAGAAAGAAGTGCTCATCATGCGTCACTTTTGCGACATGAGTTTTAAAGATATTGCGGAAATAACAGAAGTAAGTATCAACACCGCTTTAGGGCGAATGCGTTATGCATTGAGTAACTTACGCAAAATGATCGAAGGTACCGATCTGACCCTGCAAATGGGCTATTTATAATAGATAATCAAGAGGGACGTTTTTAAACGTCCCTTCTTAATTTTACAGCATCTTGTTGCGATTAGAAATCGTTTGTGGGTTTTATTCTCTCCCAAAATCCTCATAAAGATGGCTTCCGCCAAGTTCCTATGATAATAAGGAAATTTTGCTTCATTAAAGCTGGGCGAAAAATTGTTTTCGCGATCGACGAGGTAATTATGTCATGCGGAGATCAGAAGAACCTGTTCTTTTTGTCAGGTCAAAGACTTTTTTTATCTTAGAAATTCATGCACACGCCTTTTTTCAGGGATTGGAATAAGGTTTGATAGTCATATTGTAACTATAAAACGATTGAACAGCTATGTACTTGATTTTATTTATTGGAATAATGGTGGTGAGCCTAATTGTCCAAACAAGATTCAAAAACAAATTTAAAAAATACTCCGAGATGCCGTTGGGTAATGGTATGTCTGGAGCTGAGATTGCACAAAAAATGTTAAATGACAATGGTATATATGATGTAAAGGTATTGTCTATCCCAGATCGTTTGGGAGATCACTATAATCCTTCGGATAAAACAGTTAATTTAAGTCCTGAGGTTTACAGCGGACGAAGTGTTGCAGCAGCAGCAGTGGCAGCGCACGAATGCGGTCACGCTGTACAGCACGCTAAAGCTTATAAATGGCTAGGTTTCCGTTCAGCGATGGTACCGATGGTGAATGCAGCTTCCAAGTTGACCTCATGGGTATTGATGCTTGGGGTAATGTTATTTGCTTTTTCAAAAGGAGGTAATCCTTGGCTTCTAGCTGTTGGCGTCGGAGCTTTGGCTATCACAACGCTGTTTTCTTTTATCACTTTACCGGTCGAGTTTGATGCGTCAAATCGTGCATTGGAATGGTTGAACCATGCTGGTGTAACCTATAACGGCGAAGAACATGAGGGGGCGAAAGATGCCTTAAAATGGGCGGCGATGACCTATGTCGTCGCGGCACTGAGTGCGCTGGTAACACTTTTATATTATGCATCCATTTTATTTGGCGGCCGTAGAAGTGATTAAATACAGCTATTGTAGCTTTCAACTGCAAAAATGCGATTATTTTTTATAGTCGCATTTTTTATGGCGTGTTAATGAGGTTACTATAGACAATTTTTTTAACTTTGCTGTTTATATAGAATAAGATTCAGATTTTATGTTTTCAAATCTTCAAGATAAGTTAGATAGGGCCTTTAAAGTATTAAAA
>JAIRVH010000138.1 GCA_031253985.1 Sphingobacterium sp. | reverse complement strand
TTTTAAGTCCTGCGTGTCTACCAGTTCCACCACCTAGGCAGGTGAGCGAAAAACGAGATTCGAACTCGCGACCCCAACCTTGGCAAGGTTGTGCTCTACCAACTGAGCTATTTTCGCATGGGAATTATTATTCTTTCAATCTGTCAGAACCTTGCGTTCTTCCTTTTTGGTGGTGCCAGCTGGATTCGAACCAGCGACACAAGGATTTTCAGTCCTTTGCTCTACCAACTGAGCTATGGCACCTTTTCAACGTTAGCTGTTTGCCTTATTGATGATGCAAATATAGACGGATTATTTGAATTACAAAAGCCAAAAGCGCTTTTTTTTGCGTTTAAACGCCAACCTGCTGATTTTTAAGTGAAAAAAATAAGGGGATATTCGTATCGAATAGCCCCTTTATAGGATATTGGTGGAGTTGATTAAGATAATTTACCAACTTCTAATACCAAGTCAACAATTTTGTTTGAATAACCCCACTCGTTGTCATACCAAGATACCACTTTAACGAAGTTATCATTCAATGAAATTCCTGCTTTTGCATCGAAGATTGATGTACGTGCATCACCTAAGAAATCTGAAGAAACAACTTCGTCTTCAGTATAACCTAAGATACCTTTCAATTCACCTTCAGAAGCTTCTTTCATCGCAGCTTTGATTTCTTCGTATGAAGCACCTTTGTTTAAACGTACTGTCAAGTCAACAACTGAAACGTCTGCTGTAGGAACGCGCAATGACATACCAGTCAATTTACCTTTCAATTCAGGAAGAACCAAACCTACTGCTTTAGCGGCACCAGTAGATGAAGGGATGATGTTTTGGTAAGCACCACGACCACCTCTCCAGTCTTTTACTGAAGGTCCGTCTACTGTTTTTTGAGTTGCAGTAACCGCATGAACTGTTGTCATCAAACCTTCAACGATACCAAATTTATCGTTTAATACTTTAGCGATAGGAGCTAAACAGTTTGTCGTACATGAAGCATTTGAAACGATGTTTTGATCAGCTTTCAATTCTTTGTGGTTTACACCCATTACGAAAGTAGGGGTGTCGTCTTTTGCTGGAGCAGACATAACAACTTTCTTTGCACCTGCATCGATGTGTTTTTGAGCCAACTCTTGCGTTAAGAAGAAACCTGTAGATTCGATGATTACTTCAGCACCTACTTCATTCCATTTCAAGTTTGCAGGATCTTTCTCAGCAGTCACACGGATCGTTTTTCCGTTAACAACTAAATTTCCGTCTTTTACTTCTACAGAACCGTCAAATTTGCCATGTGTTGAATCGTATTTCAACATATAAGCCATATAATCTGGTTCAACTAAGTCATTGATACCAACAATTTCAATTTCTGGACGATTGATAGCCGCTCTGAATGCTAAACGACCAATACGGCCAAATCCGTTAATTCCAATTTTCATATTCTTAATTTTTATTGATATAATATTTAATTAAATTGTGTATTGGTTCTTTGACAACAGTCCCAATACTGATATTAAACTCGTCTGTGGCAACTTCCCGCAGTATGTTCTCATAATTGAACGCTACTGAACCGGTAAAGTTCACATCGCTGTCTGGGTATTCTTTCATTAGAGGCTTGATGTATGTTTTAATAAACGTACGAAGCCCATTTTTAACCAATTGATTGATGAACAAATGATCTTTATTTTCCAGGACGAAATCGGTAAAGGAATTCAGAAAATTTGTCGGTTGGGGAGCAATATACACCCTTTCTAAAATAGTTTTCTTGTCAATGTTGAATTCTCTTTCTAACTTGTCGCGTAGATCGATCGGTAAGGTATCTGTCATGTAATGTTTGAGCAGTTGCTGGCTATTCCAGTTTGTTGCCCCTTCATCAGCCAGAATATAACCTAGACCATAATTATTATCAATGATTTTTTTCCCTGTATAATAAGCTGCATTTGATCCACTCCCTATGATACCAATAATGCCCCGCTCATCGCCAAAAGTCGAAATAGCGGAAGCAATGACATCATGATCAACTCGTACACGTGCGTTGACGAAAAAGCGCTCCAGAACGTTTTTTATTTTATCCTTACGTTCTTTCGACGATGATCCTGCACCAAAAAAATAAATTCGTTTTATTTTCTCTGCGTTATTGATCAGATTGGTGTTCTTATGCAAATGCTGTAGTATCGAGCGTTCATCTTGAAGATAAGGATTGATACCGTTCATACGGAATCCGGTCGTTATCCGCCCCTTATCAGCCAATCGCCAGTCTGAAAATCGGGACCCACTATATACTACTGCTATCATGTCTGTTCAATTTATGATTATAAAATCTCAGCCATTTCCAATAAATCAGGGCTAAGTTTAATTTCCTTATTGCTGATCGCTTCTTCAATTGGAGTTGTCTTGATTTCATTACCACGGAGTCCAACAGTGACTCTTGTATTTCCTGCCAATAATTCATTGACAGCAGCAAAGCCCAATCTACTAGCAAGCACGCGGTCGAAACTCGTTGGAGCACCACCTCGTTGCAAATGCCCTAATATACTAACTTTCGTGTCGTAATGATCAAACTTTTCTTTTACTTTTTTTGCTACATAATAAGCGCCGCCATTTTGATCGCCTTCCGCAACAATAACAATAGAAGATGATTTCTTCTTGATTGCGCCATCTTCTAAATGACGGATTAAATCGTCAATAGCAGTTTCTTTCTCGGGAAGTAAAATGGCTTCAGCACCACCTGCAATACCTGCATTTAAGGCAATACAACCCGAATCACGACCCATCACCTCAACAAAGAAAAGACGCTCATGTGAGGCCGCGGTATCCCTGATTTTATCAATCGCTTCAATTACGGTATTGTTGGCAGTATCATAGCCGATTGTATAATCAGATCCATAGAGATCATTGTCAATGGTTCCCGGTATACCTACAATGGGGATTTCAAATTCTTTGGAGAAGAAATTAGCACCAGTAAAAGTTCCATCGCCACCGATCACAACCAATGCATCCACACCGGCAGCTTTCAAATTGTCGTATCCTTTTTTACGGCCTTCTGTTGTCTTGAACTCCATGCAACGCGCTGTCTTTAATATCGTACCACCTCGTTGTATAATATTGCTGACTGAACGCGTATCCATTTCTTTGAAATTTGCATCGATCAGACCTTGGTAACCTTGATAAATACCCGTTACTTCCAATCCCTTATGTAATGCTGTTCGAACTACAGCACGAATACAGGCGTTCATACCAGGAGCATCACCTCCCGATGTCAATACACCTATTTTTTTAATTTCTTTTATCACACTCTATATTTTAGGTTTTACGAATATAAGATTTTTATAGTGTATATTCTACACTTTGAATAAATTTTTCAATATTTTTTTGCGCATCACGTTTAGGAAGCGTATAATTGTTACAGATAACCCGATGATTAGTAACCGCTAAATTTAGCTCAGTATATTGCACATAAATAAATTTAGAAGTTTTGTATAGTAATTTTACCGTAGACTGTGTCATATTAGGCTTTCACGAAGGAGAATTAAAAGTTCTTTTGGCCGAAAGAAATGAATATCCTTTTAAGGATTGGTGGGCATTGCCAGGTTTTTTCGTGGATAATGACGAAGAAATGGAAGATGCCGTAAAACGAATTTTGTATGAGAATACAGGTTTGAAAGATGTATTTATGGATCAGCTCCATTCCTTTGCCGGATTAAAACGGCACCCTAAGGGAAGGATTCTGACAGTGGCTTATTATGCGCTCGTGCAGCTGGACAATACCAAGCTTAAAACCAAACCTGTTACAAATTATATGAAACAGGCCAAATGGTTTCCTGTTCGGAATGTACCCGAATTGGCATTTGACCATAAGCAGATTTTGGACCTCTGTCTGGAAAGATTGCAACGGCGTCTTGCGTATAAGCCGATTGCTTTTGAACTATTGCCTGAGAAATTTACCCTCACCCAACTACAGCTGGTGTATGAGGGAATCTTAAATAAACCACTTGATAAACGCAATTTTAGAAAGAAAATGCAGAATTATGGCTTTCTAAAAGAACTTGACGAAGTACAGACTGGCGTTGCGTATCGTGCAGCACGTCTCTATAAACTGGATAAACGAAAATTTCTAAAACATTTTCAGAACACGGTCGCATTCTAATAGATCTGTTCGTATAATAAAAGGCAAACTTTTGAGTTTGCCTTTTTTTGTTGTCAGTCTAATATCAAAATTATTACAATTTCAAAATTTATTTTGTCCGACATGTTACTTTTTATATTTTTGAACAATTTTTGATAAAAGTCAGAAAGTAGAAAGGAGTTTTTTGAAGAATGGAAGATAGAAAAGATCAAATCATTCATGCGGCGATAAGACGCTTTATGCATTACGGTTTTAGTAAGACTACGATGAATGAAATTGCGGAGGATATAAAAATTACCAAAGCGAATCTGTATTACTATTATTCGGAAAAGAATGCACTTATACGGGATGTGATTGTGCGTTTGACGGATGAATATAGAGAAGAGGAGGAGAAGATGGTTGCTGCGCATGTGGGCACAACCTACGAGTTGATCATGAGAATTCTGGAACTGCGCGATGCATTTGTCCGGAAATACTATATGTTGCACATGAACGAAAATCTGGAATGGATCAAGGGACTTTCCATGCAGGATTTCTTTCAATGCCTACACAATCGTGATGTGCAGGCGCTTTATGAAATTCTGCAGGTCGGTGCGCAAAAGGGAGAACTGAATGAAGAGCATCTTTATGAAACCGCGGAGATATATGTGGAACTGATGAAAAGTCTATCGTTGATGTGTAATATCTCTGATATCATTTCGGGGATTCCAAATCAGGATCGTTTTGATGAAGTATTGCAGAAACAAAAGCTGGCTACCAAGCTGTTTTTTAATGGTATAAATAAAAAGTAGATATAAAATTAGGACAAATAAATTAGGAATGAAAACAATCAGAATACTAGCCAGCCTTTTATT
>JAIRVH010000134.1 GCA_031253985.1 Sphingobacterium sp. | reverse complement strand
TTTTAAGTCCTGCGTGTCTACCAGTTCCACCACCTAGGCAGGTGAGCGAAAAACGAGATTCGAACTCGCGACCCCAACCTTGGCAAGGTTGTGCTCTACCAACTGAGCTATTTTCGCATTGGAATTTTATTTCAACTATTAGAGGAACCTTGCGTTCCTTTTTGGTGATGCAAATATAGAGCGAAAATTCAATATTGCAAAATATTTATTTACTTTCTTTTTATGTTTTTTATAACTCCTTTGAATTCAGTATAGAAAAAATTAAATCACTTTCGAATCCACGCGATAGTGCAAACTGATAAACCTTATTTTTGATGGTGTAGCGGTCTTTGCTTGTGATTTCACGAAGTTTTTTGTCTATAATATGATTTAATATCTGATTATATTCGTCCAGATCTATCTGCTTAAAGGCAATTTTTATCAGTTGGTCGGATACTCTTTTTGCTTTCAATGCCTGTTTGATTTTTATTTTACCCCAACCCTTCATACGGAGCTTTCCGTTACAGTAGGCAATTGCAAAACGTTCTTCATTAAGGAAATTTTCTGAGATTAGATTTGCTAGCACATTTTCGACTTCTTCTTCGTTCAGTCCCCAGCTGTAGAGCTTGTCACGTACTTCCTGTTGCGCACGTTCCTGATAGGCGCAATAGCTTTCTGCTTTCAGTTGTGCCTGATGCTGTGTGAATACCTTCTTATTTCTTTTTTCTTCGTCAAACATATTGTCAAAATTTCAAAAATAATATGAAATAACTAAAAAAATGTTCAGTTTTGACACAATCAAAAATATCAGGAGAATGTACAAAATATCGGAAATCGTCCAGATTTTACATCCTAATCGCTCATTTATCACGGATCCCAGTTCTTTTATCCAACATTTGTTTTATGATAGCCGCAAAATCGTCCAAGCGGACAATGGGATTTTCTTTGCACTTCAAAAGAACAGAGATGGCCATCGTTATATAAGAGAAGCTTATGATAAGGGTGTTCGAAATTTTGTACTGCAGGTTGATTTGGGGCAGGAAATGGAGTTTTCGGATGCTAATATTCTTTGGGTAGAAGACAGTTTGGCTGCCATGCAAGCATTAGCCGCCTTTCATCGTCAGAAATTTGATTATCCTGTGATTGGAATTACCGGGAGCAACGGTAAAACAATAGTAAAGGAATGGCTTTTTCAGCTGATGTCTCCTGAATATAAAATCTATCGAAGTCCTAAGAGCTACAACTCTCAGCTCGGTGTGGCACTTTCGCTATGGGGTCTGTCTGATCAATATAATCTTGCTATTATCGAGGCGGGTATTTCAGAAAAAGGGGAAATGCCGCGTCTCGAGCAGATGATAAAACCAACCATAGGTTTATTGACCAACATCGGTGTTGCTCATAAAGCTGGTTTTGAATCAAAGGAGGAAAAGATTTATGAAAAAATCGAGCTCTTTAAGCATGTGGAAACCATGATCTTTCCAAATAGCTACCTCGAAAGTGTTCAATTGCCCTATCGACCACGCAAATTTTCCTGGGGACTTGATGAAGGGCTTTCTTTGGAAGTATATTCCATCAAACAAGTGAACGACCGATTTACCATGGTCACCTTTTATTATGCAGGGCGGACCTTTGCTGTCGAAGTACCGTTTGTGGATAAAGGAAATGTTGAGAATGCGATAAACTGTGTGGCGGTGATGCTACGTTTTGGGTATGAAAGCGAAGTGATCGCATCCAGGATTAAGGAATTGCAGCCCGTAGCAATGCGGCTTGAGCTAAAGAAAGGAAAAAGGAATAGCTCAATTATCGACGACTCGTATAGTAATGATCTTGATGCGCTCCAAATAGCCCTTGAGTTTTTGAACCAGCAGGGACAGCATCCATTCAAGATGTTGATTTTATCGGATATCCCAGGTGTCAGTATTGATGATGAAAAAAGTTTGTCTAAGCTGAAACGTTTGCTTAGCGAGTATCGTTTGGATAAACTGATATTGATCGGGGAAGTTTTGCCGAAAGTGGCTGGGCAATTTGACGTGCCTTCTATTTCATATGCCGATACTGCCGCGTTCTTAGCTGATATTAGGTCGCTTTCCTTTGAAAATGCAACGGTTTTATTAAAGGGCGGAAGGGAATTCCATTTTGAGCGTATCAGTCAGCTTCTGGTTGCAAAATCACATGATACTGTGCTCGAGATTAATTTGAATGCATTGGAGAATAATTTGAATGTATATCGACAGCTTCTGCCGAAACATGTAAAATTGATGACGATGGTCAAAGCTTTCTCTTATGGTAGTGGAAGTTTTGAGATTGCTAATCTTCTGCAGTTCAATCGTGTGGATTATCTGACGGTCGCTTTTGCTGATGAAGGAGTTGATTTGCGTGGTGCAGGCATCACACTGCCTATCGTGGTCATGAGTCCTGACGAAAGTTCTTTTGAATCTATCGTTCAGTATAACCTTGAACCGGAAATTTACAGCTTTAGAATATTGTTTTCCTTTTTGAATTTTCTGAAGGCGAAACAGATCGCTTCTTTTCCGATTCATATTAAGATAGATACAGGAATGCATCGTCTGGGTTTTATGCCTGATGAGGTAGAGAGGTTGGTCGCTTTGCTCCAAACCGAAGAGATTTTAGTGGTGAAATCTGCATTCTCCCATTTGGCTTCCGCCGGCAATGAAAAGGATCGTGAATTTACGCAGGGGCAGATTGATTTGCTGGATGAATTTACAAAGCGTCTAGAAAGTGGCCTGGGTTATTCTTTTCTCCGTCATATCGCGGCAACATCAGGTATTGAGTTGTGGCCAAATGCTTATTTTGACATGGTTAGGCTGGGAATTGGCCTCTATGGTATCGATATTGAGCGCCATGATTTGCCCATTAGGGAGGCGAGTACGCTAAAAACCAATGTGACGCAAATCAAATGGCTTCCAGCTAGCGAAACGGTGGGTTATAATAGGCACGGTGTTCTGCATAGAGACAGCAAGATTGCGACAATTAAAATCGGATATGCAGACGGTTACGACAGACGTTTTGGCAATGGTGTCGGCAAAATGCTGGTGAACGGCTTTTTAGTACCTACGATTGGTGATATCTGTATGGATATGTGTATGCTAGATGTGACGGATGTGGAAGTAGGAGAGGAAGATGAAGTTATTATATATCCTGATATAAAGTCAGCAGCGAAGGCTATAGGGACGATCCCTTATGAACTGCTGACGAGTATTTCACAAAGGGTAAAAAGAGTTTATTTTTATGAATAATAAAGGATATTCTGCATTTTTGAATAATATTTGATTTTCAATTCATGTTTAGCAAATTAATCAGAGGGTTCATTAATTATTTGATACGAGGTATCCTCGTGGTTGTTCCACTAGCTGGTGCAATTTTTTTAATTGTTTGGATTGTTGCATCAGTTGATTCGGCACTGAATCTAACTGAGCATTTTTTGGAGGATGAAAAGGGACACCCTTTATATATTCCGGGAATAGGCATTCTAACGGTGATTTTGGTATTGGTTTTGGCGGGGCTGATCTTTACCAATTTTGTCACCGATCCAATTAAGGTATGGATTAATCATCAGATTCAGCGGATTCCCCTTTTAAATACTCTATATTCCTCGATTAAGGATTTTACCGAAGCCTTTGTTGGTGATGCAAAGAAATTTAATGAGCCTGTTCTGGTGACGGTAAATGAATTTGGGCTGAAAAAAATAGGTTTCTTAACACAGCATGATTTAAAAAGCATTGGGCTTGAAGAGGATGTGATGGTGTATTTTCCCTATTCATATTCTTTCGCTGGACAGGTCGTGATTATCAGTGCAGAGAAGGTGAAAAAATTAGAAATGTCTCCTACAGATGCGATGAAACTGGTTGTATCCGGCGGTGTGAGTGGAATAGCACATTAGTGTTTTTTGCAGCGGTTGATTTTAAGATATATTTTGCAAAAAGGCTGAAAATCGTACGGCGATTTCCAGCCTTTTTGTTATGTCTGTTTTGTCCTTAGAATTGTCCCCATTAGATAGATTAATTTTTTTTCTGCCCTAAAGTTGGATTTACCGGTGGAATTGGAATATAGCCATCATCTCCAGGCACCTTCGGAAATTCGTGGTTTACCCATTTTTCACGTGCTATTTTTAACGTTTCAATGTCTGAAGCGACAAAGTTCCAGTCGATATATCGTTGTTCGGGGAAGGGCTCGCCACCAAAAATGTACACTGAGGTGCCAGCCTCCATTCTGAATTCACAAAGTTTAGCATCTTTGGCAACTAAAATCTGTTTTGGACCAAATTCCTGGCCTTCCGCATGAACATTTCCATGAAGAATATACAATCCACTCTCACCGTATAGATGATCACCTAGTTTAATAGTTGCATCTTTTTCTGCTTTGATTTCAATAAGGTATAATGGGCTATATACGGGGACCTCGGAACGGTGATCTTTAATTTCTCCAGCAATTAAGCGATAGGATACACCATCTTCGGTCCAATGAGGAAGCTGAGGTTCTTCAATGTGAACGAAATTGGGATCCATTTTTTCCAATTCTTTCGGGAGGGCTACCCAGATCTGTAGTCCATGTAGGTCATGCGGGGAAGATCTCAGCTGTTCGGGAGTTCTTTCGGAGTGTGTGACACCTTTACCTGCGGTCATCCAGTTGACGGCACCTGGTTTGATTTCTACAGCATTCCCCAGGCTGTCGCGATGCATAATGCTTCCTTCGAATAGGTAAGTCAATGTTGATAAGCCGATATGTGGATGCGGTGCAATGTCCATAAAGTGCGGTTCGGCAATGGTATCAGGTCCCATATGGTCGATAAAGATAAATGGACCGACCATACGTTTTTGCCTGAAAGGGAGGAGTCGACCAACTAAGAAATTGCCTATGTCGGCGGCCCTTTCTTCAATAACTATTGCAATATTTGACATAATGTTTCCTTATTTTTGTGTTTCTAATCTATAGCAATTTAAGAAATGTCAGGTATAATCAATCGTTTTCTGGGTAAAAAGAGTGTAAGAAATGAAGAGCTTTTAGCACTGGCGAATAGGTTGTCTTTTCGGAACAGTCAACTGGATAGTTTCTTGTTTGATCATTTTATAAAAAGCGATAAAAGAAATGCAGAGCAATATTTTATTTTTCAAGAGCAGTTGCTTAAGCTTCAGCTTGACCGACTGGAGGCTATAGAAGTCGAGCTTAACTTGCTGTATCAGTATTTGCAGGTGGTTGAGCACTTTGTTCCGGACGGGTTTTTAGTGAAATTTGAAAATAAGCTTCAGTCACATGATAAAATCACGCTGCCACCACTCATTCTTTTTCCTGTGATACAGCATGCTGTCGAAAATGGTTATAATACGATGTCTTCTCATCCTGTTCGGATCCGCCTGTCCGGCTCTTCCAAGCTGATTATGTTAGAGGTAAGCTATCGCGTGAACCATTATCTGGAAAGTCAGTTTAACAGTGTATTGATTCATGATTTTCGACGTCGGTTGGATTATCTTTTTCCAGACAAGCATAATTTACTGCTGAATAGTAATAGTAATACTTCTCGAATTACATTAACAATACAGCTCTAGATGATGTTAAAGTGTTTTAATGCATTCCAGATACCATTTTCATCTACACTATCTGTTATATAGTCTGCAATTTCCTTTACTTCGGGGTTTGCGTTACCCATAGCAATTCCAATATGGGTGTGTGCGAGCATCGTAATATCGTTTCCACCATCGCCAAATGACATTGTTTCTTCCAGCGCGATGTTGAAATGGTCCAGAAAAACATCTATTCCTATTTTTTTGCTTTGTCCCATTGGATTAACATCTGCAAAAATGGGTGTCCATCTCGATGCTACTGAGTTGGGCATCACATTCTCCATAAATTCAGCTTCTTCTTCAGGATTGATAAAAACATTGATCTGCATAACTGAATCGAGGTCAAAATCACGCTCGTAATCCCGAATAGGCGGTGTAGGTACATTGACTTGTTGGTACATTTTTAAAACTTCCGGTGTAATCTGATTCAGGGAAATTTCTTTTTCAGACATAAACGAAAATGTCAAGTCACTACGCTTTTTAGTGTAATCTAACAGTGAACGGATATCTTTCTGAGGAATGTTGTTTTTATAGATAACTTCCTGCTCCTTGGTTACACAATAGCCGCCGTTAAAGGTAATATATCCGTCAAAATCAAGATAGCGGATATGTCCTAGCTGGTTGTAGGATCTTCCAGTTGAAACGAATACCTTGATGTTTTTTTCTTTTAATAATTGAAATGCCTGCTGAGTGGATTCGGGAACTTGATGTGTTTTGAAACTTAGCAAAGTTCCATCGATGTCAAAAAAGATAGCTTTAATCATGGACGTTTTGGGTCAAAACCAAATATACTAAATACTTGGGATAGTGTACGTATTACAATATTAAATTTGATTTAATTATGCGCCATGTAAGGTTGTCTGGACTTTAATCGAATTAAGATGTGAAGCATGAACTAAGCATAGATAAAAAGGTAGATTTTAGCGTTGAGCATGATACTGTTTCTTATCATGAAGAGTTAATAGAGACTGCTATGTAGCGGGAGATTTTCTTTAGTGGATTTTCGCAAAAATCTGACACAATCTTCTCTAATAATTTCGTAAATTTCAAGTTCAAATAAATGTAAATTGTATTGCATTTAATGTGTTGTACTAAAGAGGGTTAGAATTTTATGTATATTATTTTCGATACGGAGACGACGGGTTTGCCTAAGCGTTGGGACGCACCAATTACCGACACGGACAATTGGCCTCGCTGTATTCAACTGGCTTGGCAGATTCACGATGAGATGGGGAAATTGGTCGAACATCACGATTATTTAATTAAACCTGATGGATTTGATATACCCTATGACTCTGAAAAAATACATGGTATATCCACAGCTTTGGCTGAGGAACAAGGGGTGCCGCTTCAGGAAGTACTGGAGAAATTCAATTTAGCATTAGATAAAGCCAAGTTTGTTGTTGGGCAAAATATAGGTTTTGATTTGAATATCATGGGCTGTGAATTTTACCGTTATGGTGTAAATTCAAATATGGCCAGTATGCCTGTGCTGGATACCTGTACGGAAGTTACAGCTGAACTTCTCAAAATTCCTGGAGGACGTGGCGGACGATTTAAATTGCCAAACCTGACCGAACTGCATTCTTATTTATTTGGGGTACCTTTTGCTGAGGCTCACAATGCGACAGCCGACGTTGAGGCTACGACGCGTTGTTTTCTGGAGCTGGTTAGAAGGGAGGTATTTACTGCTGAAGAACTTCAGGTAGATACGGGGTACTTCGTAGATTTTAAGACTAACAATCCAGGTCCTATACCTACTGTCGGACTTAAGCATATCAACTTAAAAGCGGCCTCTGATGAGATTAGAAAACGATCAGAGCCAGATGAAGTTAAGGTTGTTGTTGATGCTGAAGCACTGGCTGCACTAAAGAATGCTAAATTTGCCCATTTACATAATCACTCTCAGTTTTCCATCCTTCAGTCGACCATGTCGTATGATAAGTTGGTTTCTGCGGCGATCAGAGATAATATGCCTGCTGTTGCGCTAACGGATCATGGAAATATGATGGGGGCTTTTGAGTTTGTGTCTCGGGTTATAGGGCATAATAAAGAAGTCGAGGCCCAAAATGCTGAAGCTATCGAGAATGGGCAGGAGCCTACTGGTCAACTCTTGAAACCAATTGTTGGCTGTGAGTTTTTTGTCTGTGAAAACCACAAAGATAAGTCCAGAAAGGATAATGGTTATCAGATTGTATTATTGGCGAAAAATAAACGAGGGTATCACAATCTAGCTAAACTTGCTTCTTTTGCTTATACCGCCGGGTTCTATTATGTGCCAAGGATTGATAAGGACCTTATCCTTCAATTCAAAGGGGATGTGATTGCTTTATCTGGAAACTTACAAGGTGAGGTGCCTAATAAAATTCTGAATATGGGTGAGAGCCAAGCAGAAGAGGCATTAGTGTGGTGGAAAGAGCAATTTGGAGATGATTTTTATCTGGAGTTGATGCGCCATGGTCAGGAAGATGAGGAACGTGTGAACCAGACGTTACTTAAGTTCTCCCGAAAATATCAGGTTAAGGTCGTTGCGACCAATAATACCTATTACGAGAAAAAAGGCGATGCCCATGCGCACGATATTTTGCTATGTGTGAAAGATGGTGAAAAGCTTTCCACTCCAAAAGGTAGGGGAAGGGGATTTCGCTTTGGCTTACCTAATCAAGAGTATTATTTCAAGTCTTCGGATGAAATGAAGGCTTTGTTTAAGGATCTGCCTGAGGCTATTCTAAATATTCAGGAGATTGTCGATAAGGTGGAGATATTCAAATTGAATCGCGACGTCCTTTTGCCAAAATTTGATATTCCTGAGGAATTCCAGGTTGAAGCTGATCTTGAAGATGGTGGAAAACGCGGTGAAAATAAATACTTGGCGCACCTCTGTTATGTAGGTGCCGAAAAACGTTATGAGGAAATTACGGATGATATTCGGGAACGACTGGACTTTGAATTGGCTACAATTGAGAAGACAGGGTATCCGGGGTACTTTTTGATTGTTCAGGATTTTATTGCGGCAGCGCGGGATATGGGTGTTTCTGTGGGCCCTGGACGTGGTTCTGCTGCTGGTTCGGCGGTAGCCTATTGCCTTGGGATCACCAATATTGATCCGATTAAATATGATCTACTTTTTGAGCGTTTCTTAAATCCCGACCGTGTATCTATGCCCGATATCGATATCGATTTTGATGACGAGGGACGTGGACGCGTCATGCAATATGTAATCAATAAATATGGGGCGAGTCAGGTTGCACAAATTATTACCTATGGTACAATGGCTGCGAAGTCATCCATCAAAGATACTGCGCGTGTATTAGATTTGCCTTTAGGCGACGCCAACGAAATTGCCAAGCTGATTCCGAACCTTAAGTTATCCAAGATTTTTACATTAGATGATGCTGGTTTAAAGGAAAAGCTAAGAACTGAGGAG
Organism: Sphingobacterium sp.; assembly: GCA_031253985.1. GTDB lineage: Bacteria > Bacteroidota > Bacteroidia > Sphingobacteriales > Sphingobacteriaceae > Sphingobacterium. The sequence goes on along the minus strand of JAIRVH010000134.1, from coordinate 3,158 downwards.
ATTGAAGCTGTTAATAGGCTGAAATCCATTGCAGATGGTGCTGGGTTGGAAGCGGAAACAATTCGACAGGCCCGGGTATTGGAGGGTTCTGTACGAAATACAGGTATCCACGCCTGTGGTGTGATTATTACGCCCGACGATATTACGAATTTTGTCCCTGTTTCTTTAGCAAAAGACTCCGATCTTTATGTAACGCAATTTGATAACCATGTTGTTGAAAGTGCGGGGTTGCTGAAAATGGACTTTTTGGGTTTAAAGACATTGACCCTGATTAAAGATACCGTTGAAAATGTCAAATTAAGTCATGGTATTGTGCTGGATCCGGATCAATTTCCGATTGATGATGAATTAACTTATGAGCTATTCCAGCGCGGAGAAACGATCGGTGTGTTCCAGTATGAGTCTCCGGGGATGCAGAAATACATGCGTGACCTTAAGCCGACGGTATTTGCCGATTTAATTGCGATGAATGCGCTCTATCGTCCAGGACCAATTGAGTATATCCCAAGTTTTATTAAGCGTAAGCATGGTATAGATCCTATTGTTTACGATTTGGATGCCTGTGAGGAATATCTCAAGGAAACCTACGGAATTACGGTATATCAAGAGCAGGTAATGCTTTTGTCCCAAAAGCTGGCAGGATTCTCTAAAGGTGACGCCGACGTCTTGCGTAAGGCTATGGGTAAGAAACAAAAGGCTGTATTGGATAAAATGAAGCCCAAGTTTATTTCTCAGGCAGAGGAGAAAGGACATAGTGCGAAAGTGCTGGAAAAAATCTGGACTGACTGGGAAGCTTTTGCGAGTTATGCATTTAATAAATCCCACTCTACCTGTTATGCTTGGGTTGCCTATCAAACAGCTTATTTGAAAGCGCATTTCCCTGCTGAGTATATGGCTGCGGTGCTTTCTAACAATATGAATGATATTAAGCAGGTCACATTCTTTATGGAGGAATGTAAACGTATGGGGTTGGAAGTGCTTGGGCCTGATGTGAATGAATCCTACTATAAATTCACGGTAAATGAAACTGGAGCAATCCGCTTTGGGATAGGTGCCGTTAAAGGTGTTGGAGCAGGAGCAGTAGATGCTATCGTACAAACTCGGCAGTCGGGATTGTATAAATCTGTTTTTGATATGGCCAAACGAATTGATCTTCGTGCGGTCAATAAGAAAGCTTTTGAAAGTTTGGCTTATGCCGGCGGTTTTGATAGTTTTGAGAATACGCATCGTGCACAGTATTTTCATTCGGATGAAAATTCAACAGGAATGGAAAAGGCAATACGGTTCGGTCAGCGTTATAAAGAGAATGAAAGTTCGGCTCAGGCGAGCCTATTTGGAGTCGGTGGTGCTGCAGAATTGCCAGAACCAGTTTTGGCACCATGTCCGCCGTGGGGATTAATTGAAAAGCTTAAATATGAAAAAGATGTTATCGGTATCTATTTGACTAGTCACCCGTTGGATACATACAGGTTTGAGATTGAACATTTTTGTCAAAATTCGGTTTCGGATTTAGCATTGATCAATAAGGTTAAGGCTGCGGAGGTCGATGAAGAGACTTTGCTTGAGTTTAACCGGATTAAGAATAAGGAACTCGTCATTGGCGGTATTATAGCTTCAGCTAATCATCGATTGACCAAGAACGGTAAGCCTTTTGCGTCATTTATTATCGAAGACTATAGTGATTCCTATGATATGGCTGTATTTGGGGAAGAGTATGTGAAGTTGAAAGGGTATTTGCAAGAAGGGTATTTTGTGCAATTACGGGGCTTGGTACAGGAGCGTTTTAGGCAAGTGGGGAATTGGGGTTTTGAGCTGCGGAGCGTACAATTGCTTTCTGATCTTCGTGAAAAGATGGCTAAGAGTTTTACCATTAATATTCCTTTACCTAAGTTAAACGAAGCATTTCTCGATGGAATCAAAGATATACTGGCGCAAAATGAAATTGAGGGAGTAGTGCCAAATTGTCAATTGAAATTTAAGATATGGGACCCTCAAGATGAAATATCTGTCGAAATGCCAGCTAAGAGCCTGAAAATAAACCTTACAAATGAGTTTTTGGACTGTATAGACAAGTTTGAAGGGATAAATTATCGATTGAATTAGTTTGGTTTGGAATTTGTGTAATTAAGATTACAAATACATTGGTAGTTGTTGCTATCTTTGTTTATTGATTTTAGCAATTAAATAGTATTATAGATATAACTTCGGTTTATAAAATTAAAAGGTTATGGCATTAGAAATTACAGATAGCAACTTTGAAGAAGTTGTTTTAAAAGCAGACAAACCCGTATTAATTGATTTTTGGGCAGAGTGGTGTGGTCCATGTCGTATGGTAGGTCCTGTGGTTGAAGAATTAGCTAAGGATTATGAAGGTAAGGCTGTAATAGGAAAAGTAAACGTGGATGAGAATCCAGAAATTTCTGTTCGTTATGGAATTCGTAACATTCCGGCTTTATTATTCTTCAAAAATGGCGAAATTGTTGATAAACAAATTGGAGCAGTTCCAAAATCGGTTTTGAATGAGAAATTGGAAAAACAATTGGCATAAGTTAGCTGATAAATAAAACAGAAAAAGCCTCGAAATATTAATTTCGAGGCTTTTTCTGTTTTATTTATTGTGTATTTGCGTATTTTTTTTAGAAAATAATTTTTTCAGGCATTTTTATTTAAATTTTACCTTGTTTTTCTTTGTTTTTCTTGTGTTTACTGTATGTTTAATTGTTAATTTAGTGTGTTTTTTGAGTTTTTTTTAGATATTGATATTGTTTTGGTTTATTTTTTTTGTGTTTTTTTATTTATATATATTTTTTTTGATAAAATCTGTATTTTATTTGTGAAAATGAATATTTTTTACTTTCTTTGAGTATTGAAAATGATTTCAAGCGATTATTTGTTTTAAGAAATCTGTTTTTAGTCTTGTTTTTTTTGATGAAATAAAGATTTAGACGTTTTTTTAATAAAGTATAGATAGATAAAGATTTTCCCTTTCAAATACCCTAGATTATGCCTCGCGTTATTCTCCGTAACGCGAGTTTTTTTTGAGGTAAGGTAAGGTAAGGTAAGGTAAGGTAAGGTAAGGTAAGGTAAGGTAAGGTAAGGTAAGGTAAGGTAAGGTAAGGTAAGGTAAGGTAAGGTAAGGTAAGGTAAGGTAAGGTAAG